>JBBQZR010000034.1:0-69344 GCA_038207515.1 Lysobacterales bacterium
GTCGAATAGTGAAAACACCCAGTGCAGCGACGGCAACGACAACGACGGCGACAGCCTGATCGACTTCCCGGCGGATACGGGCTGCAGCGGATTCCCCGATACCAGCGAGGTCAATCCGGCGCAGTGCAGCGACGGCATCGACAACGACGGTGACGGTCTGACCGACTTCCCGGCCGCGCCGACCTGCACCACGGCCGGCGACAATTTCGAGGGGCCGGACTGCTCTGACACCCTGGACAACGACTTCGACGGTCTTTCCGATGCGGCCGACCCGGGCTGCGCCAGTCCGAACGACCTCAACGAACTGTCGAACGCGCCGACGCGCGCCTGCAGCGACGGCATCGACAACGACGGCGACGGCTTCATCGACTTCCCGGCCGATGCAAGCTGCACCAGCGCCTGGGACGACGTCGAGTTCTCGCCGACCGGCGTGGGCGTCACCATCGTCGTCAATCCGCCCACACTGCCCAACGGTACGGTCGGCCAGATCTACGCGGCCAACCTCAGTGCCTCGGGCGGCCTGTCGCCGTATACCTTCGCGATCACCGCGGGTGCATTGCCGCCGGGCCTGACGCTGAACGCGGGCGGCGCGATCAGCGGTACGCCGTCGGCGAGCGGCCTGTACAACTTCACGGTCACGGCGACCGACGCGAACGGATTCACCGGCAGCCGCGCGTATCCGCTGGTCATCAGCGGCGCGGTGCCGATCGTGCCGGTGCCGGCCTTGTCGACCTGGAGCCTGCTCCTGCTGCTGCTGGTGCTGGGCAGCTGCGCCGGGTACGCCTTGCGACGCGTCTGACCGCTGCGTGGTCTCACGAAAAAACCCCGGCGCTGCCGGGGTTTTTTTTGGAACGGCGCCGCACGCAACGGATGCGGAGCTACGGTTACCATCGAGGCTTTGGCGGTGGACGACGGCGTGAATCAGGCAGGCAATCCGGGCCGACACGGTCCTACACGGGAACCCCGGCGCGAAACGGCCGGTGCGCTACGCGCGAGCTGCTGCGTCGCCATCCTCGTCACCTGCCTGCTGGCGGCGGCATGCAGCTCGCAGCCGCGGCGGCCCGCGCTGTCGCCCGAAGCGGCGGCGCGCGCACGCGATGCCCAGTCCGTGTGCAAGCCGGCGAAGCTGAAGTCCACACGGCGTTTCGCCGCGAGCACCATCGACACCGGCCTGCCGGCCAGCGGCCAGTGGCGCGACGGCTTCAGCCTGGCCGACATGAACGGCGATGGCCGGCTGGACCTGCTGGCCGGCCCGGCGCGCAAGGGACGCGCGCAGCCCAGTATCTTCCTCGGCGACGGACAGGGCCGCTTCCAGGAGTGGAAAGAGGCGCATTTCCCGCCGCTGCCGTATGACTACGGCGACGTCAAGGCCGCCGACTTCAACGGCGATGGCCGCCTCGACATCGCCCTCGGCGCGCACCTGCGCGGACTGACCGTGCTGATCAACGAAGGCGGCGGCCACTACGCGCCGTGGAACCGCGGCCTGGTGCTGCGCCCACCCGCCGAATCGGTGCTCGAACCCGTCTTCACCTCGCGCGCGCTGGCCGTGACCGACTGGAATCGCGACGGCAAGCCCGATCTGCTCGCGCTCAACGAAGGTCCCTCGCGCCTCGGCGGCGGCGGCATCACGACCGCGCTCGGCCTGTGGTTCAACCGCGACGGCCTGTGGGATCTCGCCAAGCCCGAGCAGGCACTCAACAGTTTCGGCGACGCGATCGCCGTGGGCGACATCGACAGCGACGGCAACCCCGATGCGCTGATCGGCACCAACGTCGCCGGCAACCGCCTGCTGCTGCAGAAGGGCGACGGCAATCTTTACCACGCGCACGAACTGCGCTCGGTGCCGCTGGACGCGGCCGTGACCGCGGTCGCGTTGCATGATTTCGACGGCGACGGCAGCGACGAGGCCATCGACGCCGCGCGCGCGGTGGAAGACACACAATTCTGTATTTTGCTGCAAGTCGTGCAGGCGGCCGGCAGCGGCAAGGAAGTCCCGCTCGCGCTGTGGAGCGCAGTGTCGCGCGACAGCATCGTCGCCCTGGCCGTCGGCGACATCAACCGTGACGGCCGCGACGATCTCGTCGCCGTGCGTGAAGACGGCGAGATCCTGACCTTCGCCGGCGCACGCCGCGGCTTCAGCCGCGACCTGAGCCTGGCGCCGCTCGAGGCCATGCGTGGCTGCAAGGCGTTCGACGCGCAACTCGCCGACATCGACGCCGACGGCAACCTCGAACTGGTCGTCGCCTACGCGGGCGAAGACAGCATCGGCGATACGACGCCCTGCAGCGGCAATGGCGGTTTCCGCGCATGGCGCCTGCGCAACGCGAGTGCGGAACCGCGCTGATGGCCAGGGTGGTCGCGCCGGTCCGTACGGTGGATGACCGCGCCACGGCGCAGCCGCGCGGTCGCGAACACGTCATTGTCGTGAGCCTGATCGTGGCGCTGCTCGGCACGGCGTGGCTCGTGGATCCGTTCGCCCAGGCCGGATTCGACGCACCCAAACGCCTGCTCGCAATGATCGCCGCGGCCGTAGCCGGCTCGGCGCTGCTGTGGCATGCCGATACCGGCGTCCCGCAGGATCTGTTCCGCCGCCGCGACACGCTGGCACCCGCCCAGCGGCTGGCCTGGCTGGTCTTGCTCGCGGCGCTGGCCGCGATGGCCGGACTGCTGCTCGCGACGCTCATGGCGCAACAGCCGGCCGCGAGCGCGTCGACCCTGCGCCTGCAGCTGTTATTCGCGCTGTTCCTGCCGCTCGGCGCGTCGCGCGCGCTCGACGGCGCCGGCGGCCGGCGCGTACTGACCGCCGCGCTACTGGCCGCCGCGGTCAACGCGGTACTTTCCCTGCTGCAATGGGCGGGGCTGAATCTGCCGTTCGCGACCAGCCAGCCCGGCGGCCGCTACCCGACCGGCGCGCTGCTCGGCAACGAGGCCTATGTCGCGCTGAGCTGCGCGCTGATGGCCGCGGCGGGTCTCGCGCTGGGGCTGTCGGCGTCGACCGCACGCCGCCGCTGGGCCGGCTGGGCGCTGCTCGCGCTCGGACTCGTGGTCATACTGGCGAACCGGCAGCGGACGAGTCTGGTCGCGGTGGTAGCCGCGGCGGCGGTGCTGGCCAGCCTGCGCTGGCGCACGCTGCGCTGGTTGCCTCCTGCCGGTGCGGCGCTCGCGCTGCTGCTCAGCGTCTGCGCCGCCGTACCGTCGCTGCGCGCGCAGACCTGGGCGCGCGTGCCGGTCAATGTCGAAACCTGGCAGCAACTGACCACCTACCGGCTCGGCGCCTGGGCCGCGGCCGTGGAAATGATCGCGACGAAACCCTGGACCGGCTACGGACCGGGCAGCTACGCGAACCAGTCGCAGGTTCAGCGCTTCGCCGCCGAAATCGCGTTGCGTCAGCGCCTGCCGCCGCCGCCGCCGGCCACCACATTCGTGCAGGCGCACCAGGAATACCTGCAGGTGGCGGCCGAGGCAGGCCTGCCGACGCTCTTCGCGATACTGGCCGCGCTCGGCTGGCTGTTGAACGGTCTGCTGCGCCTCGCGCGCGACGTCACGGCGGCACGTACCAGGCTGGACGCACAGATCATGCTCGCGGTCATCGTGGCGGGTGCGGTCGCTGCGCTGGCCTGGTTTCCGCTGCAGATCCCGTTCACCACGATCGTGCTGCTGCTAGCCTGCGGCCGCGCGTGGCGACTGCTCGCGACAACCCCGGCGGACGCCGCATGAAAGTTCTCTGGCGCCTCTTCGTCGTCGAGGCGCTTTCGCTGGCGCTTTGGCCCGAATTTCCGCGCTACCAGGCCGAGTGGTGGTTGAACGACGCGAACTTCCGCATTGAGCGGGCGCTGCGCATGAGCCAGTCGACCGCGCGCTCGGGCATGGCTGACACCGATGGTGCCGCGCTGCGCCAGGTCGCCCTGGCCGAAACGCTGGCCGCCCAGGCCGCCGCCGCGCTGCCCGGCGATCCACGCGCCGTACTTACGCAGTCGATCGCGCTGATCATGACCGGCCGCGGCGCGCGTGCCGTGACCCTGCTCGACGCCGCGATCGCCGCCGGAGAACGCCCCGAATTCACGATCAATCTCGGCCGTGCCCGCACTACGCTCGGCGACGAAGCCGGCGCGAACGCGGCCTATCTGCGCACCGCCTGGGCCAGCCCGCAGGCGATAGCGACCCTGCCCAAGCCCATGCGCGACGACTTCCAGCGCCAGGTCGAGCATCTCGACGCGCAACTGCGCGCGGGCCAGCTCAACGCGCCGCCGCCGTTGGGTGCGACCAATGCGGAAAAGTAGCTTTTTGTATTCGGGTGAACCGGTTCCTTCGGGGCAGCCACCGCGAGGCCCTATGCCAATCGCCGCCCGCGCGGATCACCGGGCCGCGACCGCCTGCCACACCGATTCCAGCTCCTGCGCCGAACGCGACCAGGAAAATTCCGTCTCGACATGGCGCCGCGCTTCCCGCGCGAGCTGCTGCGCCAGCGCTGGCGACGACAGCAGGCGCAGCAGCGCCGCGCTCATCGCCGCCGCGTCGTCGGCAACCAGCAGGTGCCGGCCGTCGATCGCCTGAATGCTCTGCGCCGACAGGCGCGAACTGATCACCGGCGTGCCGACGGCCATCGCCTCGAGCAGCTTGAACTGCTGGCCCGAGCCCGCGCGCAGCGGCACGACGGCGGCCGCGGCGCGAGCCAGATGCGGCTGCATGCGCGGCACCTCGCCGACGAGATCGACGTTCGGCTGCGACCGCGCCAGACGCCGCAGCGCCGCCGCCGGCCGCGCGCCGACCAGGCGCAGGCGCAGCTGCGGCATCTCGCGCAGCAGCAGCGGCAGCACTTCCGCGGCGAACCAGCACGCGGCGTCCACATTGGGAAAATAGCCAAGATTGCCGGCGAACACGATTTCCGGCGCGCGCGCCTGTCCGGTCGTGAACGCGAATTCGTCGAGGTCGACGCCGTTGCGCACGAGCCGCGGCGCGAACGCGTCCTCGCGGATCGCCGCGCGGTCGGCGGCGGAACACACCACCGTCGCGTGGCGCGTGCACAGTTCACGCTCGCACTCGGCGAGGCGGCGCGCTTCCAGCGCCGCGATCCAGCGCAGCGGCGCGCGATCCCGCTGCGCGCGCCGCGCCATGTTCAGCGACAGCGCATCGACGAAGTCGACGACGCAGGGCAGCGGTGCGAGCGCTTGCAGCAGTCCGGCGAGACGCACGAGCTGCACGTGGGCCAGGTCGAAACCCGAATCGCGCAGCGCGGCGAGGTCCAGGCCCGCGGCGATACCGTCGTTCATCGCGACCTGCAGCGGCCGCGACCCGGCCAGTGCCGCGAGCGCGCGCATGCCGCTGCGCAGGCGCGAACGCGGCATGACGATGACTTGCTCGCAATACGGCTCCAGCGCTGCGCGGCCGGCCGCATCGGCGGCATCGAAACTTAGCGACGTGATCGCATGGCGCGCCGACAGCGCACGGATGTGCGCGAACGCGCGGCGCTGGTCGCCGCGCGCGGCGTGCGCCGGCAGCCGCTGGGTGATGAACAGGACGCGCATGAGGCGGGCATTCTGCGGTCGCGACTCACTGCTTGTCGACGCCAGCCGCGCGCGACGAAGCCCTACACTGGTGTCCTGTCTCGCCATTGCCATTAAATAATTCCGGCGTCTTGACCAGCTTCGCTGTTGAACACCGCCGCGATACGTCGTTGCGACTAGTCGCGCTAAAGCGGTACGTCTCCTCGCCGCGCCTAGTCTCGCGGCAAAATCCATCCGGAATTTCTTTAACGCAATGACGAGACAGGACACTCGGCGCGCATGAAAATCCTGGTAGTCGCGACCAAACCGCCCTGGCCGCCGCATGACGGCGGCCGCCTCGTGCTGTGGCTGACACTGCAGGCCCTGGCCGCGGCGGGCCACGCGCTGCACCTGATCGCGCCGGTCGACGCGGACGACGTGGACCCGGCGGCCCTCGATCAGCTGCGCACGGTCTGTACGCCGCAGCTGATCCCGCAGCGTCCGCACGGCTGGGCCACGGCGGCGTGGCGCGCCGCGCGCGAGGGTTCGGCGCTGAGCCTCGCGCGGCACCGCCATGCGGCGATCGCCGCGGCGGTGGCGGCGCGCATCGCCGACTGGCGCCCGGATATCGTGCACGCCGAGCAGTTGCAGGCGCTCGCAAACTGCGACGCCGCTTTCGACGCGGGTGCACGCGTGGTACTGCGTATGCAAAATGTGGAATCTTCGCTATGGCGGCAGCTCGCGCAGGCGCGCCCGCTGCTGCCGCTGCTCGCGGTCGAGGCGCGCCGCCTGCGCGCGGCCGAGGCGCGACTGCTGCGGCGCGTCGCCGCCACCGTCACGCTGACCGGGGACGATGCCGCGGCGCTGCGTGCGATCGCGCCGCAGGCCGCGGCGAACATCGTCGCCGTCGCTCCGCCGTTTCCGTCGGAACTCCCGGCTGGGCCGCGCGTTGCCGGCGAACCGGCGCTGGTCCTCGCCGGCAGCGCGGGCTGGTGGCCGAACCGGCAGGGGCTGGACTGGTTCCTCGCCGACGTCGCACCACGCCTGCGCGGCAATGCTGACTTGCGCCTGCATGTCTTCGGCGGAGGCATTCCACCGCAGCGCGACGTCGTCGCGCATGCCGCACCGGCGGACTCCGCGGCCGCGTTTCCGGACGGCGCGATCGCCGCAGTGCCGCTGCTGACCGGCTCAGGCATCCGCATGCGCGTCCTCGAAGCCTGGGCGCGCGGGCTGCCGGTCGTCGCCACGCGCGTGGCCGCGGCGGGGCTCGCCGTCGAATCCGGCCGCGAACTTTTGATTGCCGACAGCGCCGAAGACTTCGCGCAGGCAGTGCGACGGCTGCACGCGGATCCGGCGTTGCGCGCGCAGCTTGTCGACCACGGCAGCGCCTACCTCCGCCGCCACCACGATCCGGCCGCCTGTGCCGCAGCGCTGACCCAGCAGTACCGCGCCGCGCAAAACAAGTGTCACCCGGGGCTTCCACCGCCTGATCAATCGACCCGTTATTCGAACATGGCCGAATAGGTCAATAAGTGAGAGGGGCGCCACTCCAACAACACAGGATGTCGATGAACGAACCAAATCGAGAGCTATGCCGTGCACGGACCAAGCAATGCCGGCTCTACCTAGGTCGTTGATCGACTCGAGAAGGCTGCCAAAGGAGTGATCGCAATTCAGACCGGTCTCGCTGCAGTGGTTGGGGCCGTACTCGACATAGTGCTGCCTAAGCATCGCTTACCGACCAGACTATGCCGAGAATCGCTCGCACACGCATCCGTCTCGCGAGAAGACGCCAAGATCGGCGTGACGGAGCTCTCGAACCGCTTTCTCATCGCGGAAACCAACAGCGAGACGGGTGACTGGAACTACACGAGCGAGACGGGACGGACTAGATTTCGTTCGCGAGGCTTCAGAGTTAAGAAGAACAACGTAGGTCGATGACTGCACCGATTTCAGGTGGGCTGGGATAGCGTTTGTTTACGACGGATAAAGTACATCGACTGGGTAAAGCCCACAAAAATCTACTGGATCGCTTTCGATTGAACCTAAAGAGTCTGAAACACTGGTTAAAGCAGAACAGAGGAGGGGAACTTGATCGCACCGTTGAGAAAACGAGGTAAGAAATCAGGAAAGCTCTATGTGCGGATGGACTACGTTGAGAGCATGCTCAACGATCTCGATAGCATCGCACCCACCGAGTTGACCGACCGTTGCCGACGTCCCAGAGGGCACGAAGGCTACGTGCACAACGAGTGCGTGCTCCACTTCGTCCGCCGGGCTTGGGCGGCCAACGATCTGGCGCTTTGCGAACCCTTGCTCAAGGAGCTGATGGAGCGAGTCAGGCGAAGTTTGCCAGGGTTCCATCGAGAGGGTCCAATCCGCCAAGCCGAACTTCAGATCAACGAAGAAGTCTTCGACAAGTTCGTTGACATGGTGTTCGCGGAGCGCCACGCCTACAACGAGAGGTTGGATTTTTTCGAGGCTTACTTCCGCGAGGGGCTAGCAAAACTCCGTCTCACTGCGCGCGAAAAAACGTGGGCGGCGGAGGATCGTCATGCAAGCTTGTTTAGCGAGGAGGATGAAGGAGAAATCGCCGCAGAAGTGGACGCTGTGGGTGCTTACGATCCCTTCGATCCGGAGGTCTTGAGCGATTCTCTTTACCGGTCTCGCCTGGTAGGAGCTATTGACAGTCTGCACCCACTGGATAAAAGGATCATCGAAATGCTCCGCCAAGATATTCCTATTGAATCGAAAGAGCCGAATGCCGTCACCATGGTCACGGTGCTTGGTATGTCCGAGAAGGGCATTCGCAACAGACGCAACCGAGCGTTGGCTCGTTTGCGGCGTTTCCTTGAGCGAGGAGATACGTGATGGTTCCTTCAATGCCAACACTCGACGACGTGCTGGAAGCCTTCGCGATGGAGCCGTCGCTCGACAGGAACACCCTCCAGCGGTATCTGCGTGATTACCCTGACTTCGCGACTGCCCTCATCGATTACTCCCAGGAAATCTTCCAATCTCAGCAGGAAGCGGACCGTCCTTTAGACGCGCATGATCGGGCGCGCGTCGATTCCGCATTGGCACGCTTCCAGACCGTTGCGGCGCAAGCCGTCCCCGCGCTCGCCCAAATGAATGCGGGAAAGCTCGGTGAGCTCGCTAGGCTGCTCACCGTTCCTCACCAAGTCGTCTTGGCGTTCAGAGAGTGCGGGGTGATCGTCAACTCGGTGCCCAGGCGGAAGTTGATCGTCATCGCGGACTTTGTCGGGGCGAGTTTGCAGGATCTGACGAGCTACTTGTCGCTTCCCAAGCGGTCGCTTGCTCGTAGTTTCAAGTCCGACGACAAGCCCAGCAACACCGAGAAGGTGACCTTCGAGCGGTTGCTCCGTGACGCCGGCTTGGCCGACGGAGAAATCGAACGATTGCTAGTGGACGAGCCATGAGATGGATCGTATCGAGCTAGGGCGCCAGGTAGCGGCCGATCGCCACGATGCCGCGGTGCAGGCAGGGAGCGATCCCTGGAATCCTCTTGCGTTTGCCCTGGCGGAAGCGCAGCGCCTCAACATAGCGACAGAGCCGACGGCAAGCAACGCAGCCAGTCTAAATGGCGCGCGGGCAGTCTTCGTTCCTGACGCCAGCCTTATCCTTTACGCCCGCGACGGCAGCGAGTTCGACCGCGCGTTCCTGATCGCTCACGAACTAGGGCACCGGTGCCTCGGCGACTCGGAGGGCAACGTCGCTGAGCTTCTTGAGATTGACCCGGCGCGATCAGCTGAGGCGTCGCCCACTGGCATGGCGCGCGTCGTCGACTACAGCCGGCGAGAGAGGCGGGAGGTTCAGATGGACCTCTTTGCTCGCGAACTGCTCTTGCCCAGGCACTGGGTGAGGCGCCTGCACGTCGAAGATCGGATGAGTGCCGGGGCGATCGCGCAACGCCTGGGCGCGCCGTTCGAGGTGGTGGCGCAGCAATTGCTCGACGCCCTGCTGTTGCCCATAGTTGACATCGCTGCAGAAGAGTCAGTGGAACGTCCGCTTAACGAGGAGCAGGCCGAGGCCGCCCAGCACGCCGGCTGCCCCTATCTGCTAGAAGCCGGTCCTGGCACGGGCAAGACGCGCACACTGGTGGGACGCATCGAGCATCTGCTTGAGCAAGGGGTGGATCCGCGGAAGATTCTAGTCCTGACCTTTTCCAACAAAGCCGCTGGTGAGATTGCCGAGCGCATCGCGCGGTCGAGCCCCGAAGCCGCCACGGCGATCTGGACCGGGACGTTTCACTCGTTCGGGCTGGACTTGATTCGCCGCTTCCACGACCAACTGAAGGTGCCCGCTGATCCTTGGTTGCTCGACCGAGTCGAGGCCACCGAACTGCTGGAGAACGAGTTCCCTCGGCTCGATCTGTCGCACTACCGCGACATCTACGATCCCACCGATATCATCTCCAACATCCTTACGGCGATCTCCAGAGCGAAGGATGAGGTAGTCGATGCGCTCGCCTACACGGTCCTGGCGAACCGCATGGGCAACGTGGCTTCCACCGCAGAGGAGCATGAGGCCGCCGAGAAGGCGATGGAGGTGGCCAAGGTTTACCAAGCCTACGAACGTTTGAAACGGCAAGCCGGAGCGTTGGATTTTGGTGATCTCGTGAGCCTTCCTGTTCTAATGTTGGAGGAGCATGAGTCGGTCCGCCACACGCTCCGCACGACGTACGAGCACGTGCTTGTTGACGAATACCAGGACGTGAACCGAAGCAGCGTGCGGCTGCTGGCCGCGCTCTGCGGCGACGCACGCAACCTGTGGGTCGTGGGTGACGCGAAGCAGTCAATCTATCGGTTTCGCGGTGCATCGTCCTTCAACCTGGACCGGTTCGGCCGAGAAGATTTCCCTGGCGGAAAGCGATTTCGGCTCCGGAAGAACTACCGATCGGTCCCTGAGGTATTAAACATCTGTGCGGCCTTCGCAAAGCAGATGATCGTGGCAGACGGTGACGTTTCGCTAGAGCCCGAGCGCGCAAGCGCGGGACGCGCCTCCGAGCTTCGCCGAGTAAAGACAGGTCCGGATGAAGTCGTCGCCATCGCCGATGCCGTCGGCGAAATGCGGCAGGCCGGCTACCGTTTTGGCGATCAAGCGGTGCTCTGCACCGGCAACGAACGGCTCTCCAAGCTCGGCCATCAGTTGGAGGCACTCGGCATCCCAGTCTTGTTCCTGGGCAACCTCTTCGAGCGGCCGGAGGTCAAAGACCTACTGGCCGTGCTCTCCCTGCTCGTGGACCGCCGTGTAACCGGTCTGCTTCGGACCGCGCGCACCGACGCTTTCTCGATGACGCTGGATGATGTGGCTCGGGTGATCGATCATTTGCGTCAGGTCGATGCGCAGCCTGGCGACTGGCACACCCTCGGAGCCAGCGTGCCGGGCCTGTCTCCGGACGGCGCTGAAGCGATTTCCAAGCTGGACCAGGCGCTCGCCGGCTTCTCCGCCGAATCGCGGCCCTGGGAGGTCGTCGCAACCTTCTTGCTTGATCGCACGCGCACCGCCGCTGAATTGGCGACCGCGCCGAGCCTTGCGGAGCGATCAAAAGGCATCAGCATCTGGCAGCTCATGAACTTCCTGCGGGTCCAGCCTGCCGGACGAGGGCTACCTATTACCCGATTGCTGGACCGCGTTCGCCGGCTGGTTCGTTTGAGGGACGATCACGACCTCCGGCAGCTGCCTGCGGCGGCACAGCGTCTCGATGCAGTGCGTCTAATGACGATGCATGGAGCCAAGGGCCTTGAGTTCGCGATCGTCCATCTGCCAGGCATGAACGTCGGAACGCTGCCCAAGAGTTCAAGGTCGCCGGCGTGTCCTCCACCTGTGGGCATGGTTGCCGGTGCAATCGACGATGTGCTGGGAAACCACAAGAAAGAGCACGACAAAGAGCAGGAATGCCTGTTTTACGTGGCTCTCTCACGAGCTCGCGATCGCCTGTTTTTGTATGCCGCATCCGTGAATGCTGGCGGTGCGAAGCGTGACGTCTCACCCTTCATCAAACGGCTCGGTAACGCGCTGAGCGTCGTGCCGACCAAGCCGTCGAGAGAGCCTCATGGCGATCTTTCCGACACACCTATAGATGTGGTCGTTCCGGATGACTTCCGCCTGGAAGGGCACGGAATTGGCCTGTATCAAGCCTGCCCGCGACGCTTCTTTTACACGCATCTGCTTCAGATCGGTGGAAAGAGAACCCAGACGGCGTTCATGCAGATGCACGACGCGGTCCGGACCGTCTATCAACTGGCGGTCAAGACCGGTGAGTCCAATCCTGATTGGGTAAGCGCCGCCCTGAAAGAGGCTTTTGCCGCTTCGAGCCTAGCCGAGCACGGGTACGTGAAGGACTACCGCGCCCTTGCGACCAAGATGATGGGATTTTTCACCTCAATACGGATGGGGCAGCCGCCTCATGAGCCGGTGACGTTGACGCTGTGGGTGAACGGGGCACAGGTCTCGGTAACGCCCGACGATGTTTTCGTTTCGCCGGAGGGCGAGCAGATCTTTCGGCGGGTGCAAACGCGCCAAACCCGAAAAGATGAGACCAAAAACCCAGGCGCCATTGCCTTTCTTGCCGCGGCTCGGCAGGTTTCCCCCCAGGCTCGGGTCGAGTTCATCTACTTGTCAGACGAAAACGTCGTCCCCGTCGACGTCACCGACAAGCAGTTCGCAAGCGGGAGCACCAAGGTCAACGACATGGTCTCGCAGGTGCACGCGGGTCTGTTTCCGGCAGAGCCATCAGACCGCTCGTGTCCCGGATGCCCAGCTTTTTTCGTCTGCGGCGAGCTACCGCCAGGGCGTTTGTTGGTAGGGCGCTAAATAAAGTACCGGCCGGCTCAAGCCAGAACGATGCCTAGGTAGGCCCGAGACGTCTCGGGTCTTAGACGAGGACCTAAGCATCATGAATACCAACAACATTTCTGATTTCGACGACATCGGTGCGGCGATCCGTGAGGGCCGCGCCCTCCACCCGGCCCGCGCTTACCGCTTCAAGCTTGCCAAGGATGGTTTGGATTTCCACCAGGTCGAAGTGGACGACCCCGTTCCGCTCGGGCGGCAGATCCTGCGGGCGGGCAGTTTGGATCCGCGTGACGGTTTCAGCCTGTTCGCCATCCTAGAAACCGGGGACTTCGAGGACGTGCGCCTCGACGAGCCCTTCGATCTGAGGAACCAGGGTGCCGAACGCTTCGTCGCCTTCCAGACCGACCGGGTATTCAAGCTGACAATCAATGAAGCTCAGGTCAGCTGGGGCACGCCGGCGATCTCCGGTCGCGCGCTGCTCAGCCTGGCCAATGCTGGACCGGGTGAGGTGATCTACTTGGAGGTGCGCGGCGGCGAGGATCGCGAAATCGCTCAGGACGAACTGGTCGACCTGACCACTCCCGGGACCGAGCGCTTCATTTCGGCTCCGCCGCGCCCCCGCAGCTACATGATCGTGGTCAATGGTCGCGAGATCGAGGTGCACGAACGCCGGCAGACCTTCCAGCAGCTCGTGGAGCTGGCGTATCCGGGTGAGCCGCCGGCACCGAACACGGTCTACACCATCACCTTCCGGCACGTAGCCTCCAAGCCGCACAGCGGCGAGCTGGGCGCGGGCGGGTTCGTCGACGTCAAGAACGGGAGCATCTTCAATGTCGGACGCACTGTTCAGTCTTAATGCGGACCTGGCGAAGCTGCGCAACGAGGGCTACCTCGTTCAGCGATTTGGCGGCTTTTTGGTCATGCGGGAAGTCCCCTACCTCAACGCGCAGCGTCAGGTGAAACGTGGCACCTTGATCTCGGATCTCCTGCTGTCTGGAGATCGGACCTGCAAGCCCCAGCCGCACACGGTGTATTTCGACGGCGACTACCCGTGCAACACCGACGGCGGCACACTCGCCGCCGCAATCGGGGCGGGCGATGGGCCGGGCAACATCGGCCACTGCTTGGTAGCGCGGTACCGCTTCTCAAGCAAGCCCTCGGAGCAAGGCTATTCCGACTACTTCGAGAAGATGACGAACTACGCGAAGATCCTTTCGGGCCCCGCCGCGGTGGTCGATCCCAATGCCACGGCGCGGGTGTTCCGAGAGCCTGAAGAAGAGGAAGGCAGCGTTTTCCACTACGTCGAGACCGCCTCGGACCGGGTCGGGATCGGTGCTCTGACCGCTCGCTTGGAAGGCGAGCGGGTCGCGATCATCGGGGTGGGGGGCACTGGCTCGTATGTGCTGGATCAGATTGCCAAGACCCCGGTGCGGGAGATTCGTCTGATCGACGGCGACGATTTCCTGCAGCACAACGCTTTTCGGGCGCCGGGGGCGCCGTCCCTCGACACCCTGCGTCAGGTGCACAAGAAAGTGGACTACTTCGCGTCGATTTACGGGCGCATGCACCGGCACGTCATCCCTCACGCCGTCGCTATCTCCGCCGACACAGTTGACCTGCTCGACGGAGTCACCGTTGCGTTCCTGTGCATGGACGCGGGAGGAGCCAAGCGGCTGGCGGTGGAGCACCTGGAAGCGGCGGGGGTGCCCTTTATCGATGTAGGGATGGGCCTGGAGCTGGTCGACGGTTCCCTGGGGGGCATCTTGCGCGTCACGATGAGCACCCCCGCCGCACGCGATGGGTTTCGCCAGCACGTTTCGTTCAGCGGTGACGACGGCGAGGACGTTTACGCGTCGAACATTCAGGTGGCGGACCTGAACATGCTCAACGCCTCCCTGGCCGTCATCAAGTGGAAAAAGCTGCTTGGCTTCTACCGCGACCTCGAGCACGAGCTGCAGTGTTCCTATACCACGGACGGAAACCTGTTGATCAACGGAGGCCAAGGATGATCCGGCACCACACGGTCGAGCCTAAGTTCGTCAAAGCGGTGCCGAGGCAGCTGGAACCCGGGGTGCTGTATGTGTCCGTCGACTACGGCACCGTGGTGCACGCTTGCTGCTGCGGTTGCGGGCAAGAAGTGGTCACACCGCTGACCCCGACGGATTGGCGGATGACCTACGACGGTGAGACCGTGTCGCTCTGGCCATCGGTGGGTAACTGGAACTTGCCCTGCCAGTCGCACTACGTGATCGATCAGAACCTTGTCATCGAACAGGGGCGGTGGGGCCGAACCCGGATCGAGGCCGAGCAGCGGCGCAACAAAGCAGCAAAAGTGGCCTTCTACGAGACCCACGGGCAACCCGAAGAACATCCGCAAGCTGATTCGCCGTCGGTGAAAACGCCTGAATACAAGACCAAATTACTTGCCTTTTGGGAGTTTATTTCCCGATTTTGGACGTGAGCGCTGGCGATCGATGACAGAGAGATGAGGCCTCCCTGTCTAACGTAGTCCTCCAGCTCAATAGCCCAGCCACCAGCGCCAGAACGGCAGGCTCAGCATCGACAGCACGACACCGTAGCCGACCAGGGCCGAGCCCAACTCCGGCGCGAGCCGCGCCATCCCCGCGAGGGCCGCGGCCGTGATCATCGGCGGCATCGCCGCTTCGAGCACGACGGCGGCGCGCGCGGCCGGTTCGAAATCAAACAGCAGGCACAGCGCCCAGGCCAGCGCCGGCATCAGCAGCAGCTTGCCGGCGAGGCCCAGTCCGAGCGGCAGCAGCTGCGCACGCGGCAGGCGCAGCCGGAGCTGCATGCCGAGCGCGATGCCGACCATCGGCAGCATCGCATTGGCCAGCTGCTGCAGCACATTGACGATTTCACGTGGCGGTTCGGCCGGCATCAGGGTCAGCGCGAACACGAGCGCGAGGAACGGCGGAAAACTCACGACGCGCCGGATCACGACCGCCGGCGTCGGCCGCGCGCCGCCGGAGTAGATCGCGATCACGGTCAGGCCGAACGTGGACAGGATCAGGAAACTGCCGAACTGGTCGAACAGCACGGCGAACGGCATCGCCTCCGCGCTGGCCAGCACGGGAATCAGCGCGTAGCCGAGGAACGAGGTGTTGCCGAGCGGCACTTCGAGCAGCAGCACCGCCGTATCCGGACGTTGCAGTTTCAGCAAACGCGCCGCGCCGAGTACGAGCAGCGTGCTCGCTGCGAGCAGCACCCAGGGCACCAGCGCCACGCCGACCGTGCCGCCGGTGAGCTGCAGCTTGGGTACCTGCAGCAGTATTGCCGCCGGCATGCAGACATAGAGCACGACGATGTTGAGCGCATCCGGCGCGCTGTCGGGCACGAGCCGGCGCCAGGCCAGCATGCGGCCCAGCGCCATCAACAACAGTACGAATGCGAAGGCGGCGAAGACAGACATGACGCGGCGGCGAATCGTCGGCGACGAAGGACGGTGCGCAGCTTAGCGCCGCCGGCGCCGCGATCGGGCCGCACGGCGGCAGGGTTCGACCAAAGTGCGGCGGCCTTGCTGCCGCCGGACCTTACTCGCCGAGTGCTTCGCGCACGTATTCCGGCAGGGCCAGCGCGGCGCGGTGCATGTCGGCGTTGTAGTAGCGCGTCGGGAACTGCTTGCTCGCCGCACCGCGTTCGCGGAAGCCAGCGAGGTCGGCACCTTTGCGCACCATGGTGCAGCTCCACCAGCCGGTCGGATAGCACGGCTGCGGAAAGCTCAGGGTCTTGGCTGCCTGGAAGCCGGCGCTCTTCATCGCGACGCGCATGGACTTGATCAGGTCCAGATGCACCAGCGGCGATTCGGACTGCTGCACGAGGATGCCGCCGTGGCGCAGCGCCTTGTAGCAGCTGGTATAGAACGCCGCGTTGAACAGGCCTTCGGCCGGCCCGACCGGATCGGTGGAATCGACGATGACGAGATCCAGCGATTCCGGCTCGCACTCGGCCATGTACTTGATGCCGTCGATGAACAGCAGCTCGGCGCGCGGGTCGCCGTTGGCTTCGCACAGTTCCGGGAAATATTTTTCGGCGAGGCGCGTGACGCGCTCGTCGATCTCGACCTGGACGGCCTTCTCGACTTCGTCGTGACGCAGCACTTCACGCAAGGTGCCGCAGTCCCCGCCGCCGATGATGACGACGCGCTTGGCGCGCGCATGGGTGAACAGCGCCGGGTGCGACATCATCTCGTGATAGAGGAAATTGTCGCGGCTGGTCACCATCACGCAGCCGTCGATGACCATCAGGTTGCCCCAGTCGGTCGTCTCGTAGATCTCGATGGTCTGGAACGGCGTCTTTTCCGAATGCAGCTTCTGTTTCACGCGAAAACCGATGGACGAGCCGGAATGCTCGTGCTGCTCGGTGAACCAGGAGGTTTCGGACATGGCGCGGGTTCTCGGGAGAGGTCGGATCGGGGCGCGCGATTGTACCGGACCCCGGCGGGTTTGGTCGCGTCCGCCGCCGTCATGGACCCTGGACCTTTGGCCGGTACAATGCCCGGCCCGACGGCCCCGCGGCGTGCGAGGCTTCCGGCCGTCGGCAAGGTGGCAATCGCCATAGTTTTTCGTCCAGGCCCGCCGCTGCGACGTCGCTTTCGGACAGTCGAGGAACCGCGTCAATGACGAATGCGTGGAATGTGGAACAGGCGCGCCAGCGCTACGCCGTGCCCTACTGGGGCGAGAACTATTTCGATGTCGATGCGCAGGGCCGCATCACCGCGCAACCGCAGGGTCCGGACGGACCGTCGCTCGCGCTCGACGAGGTCGTCGCGCAAGCGCAGGCGCAGGGCTCGCGCCTGCCGCTGCTGGTGCGCTTCTCCGACATCCTTCATCACCGCCGCGCCCGCCTGCAGGCGGCCTTTGCCACCGTCATGGCGGACTGGGACTACACCGGCGGCTACACCGCCGTGTTCCCGATCAAGACCAACCAGCAGCGCGGCGTCGCCGGCGAACTCGCCGCGCAGGGCGATCGCGGCTTCGGCCTCGAAGCCGGCTCCAAGCCTGAGCTCATGGCCGTGCTCGCGCTGGCCAAACCCGGCAGCACCGTGATCTGCAACGGCTACAAGGATCGCGAGTACATCCGCCTCGCCCTGATCGGCCGCCGCCTCGGGCTGGAGATCTACATCGTCATCGAGAAGCCGTCGGAACTCGGTCACGTCATCGAGGAATCGCGCGCGCTCGGCGTCGAACCGCTGCTCGGCGTACGCATGCGTCTGGCCACGCTCGGTGCCGGCAAATGGCAGAACACCGGCGGCGACAAGGCCAAGTTCGGCCTGACCCCGCGCCAGGTGCTGGACCTCGTCGAAGAGCTGCGCACGCACAAGCTCGACCACACGCTCAAGCTGCTGCACTTCCACATGGGCTCGCAGCTGTCCAACGTGCGCGACATCGCCGCCGGCATGCGCGAGGCCGTTCGGTACTTTGTGGAACTGTCCAAGATGGGACTGCCGATCGCGACGATGGACGTCGGCGGCGGCCTCGGAGTCGACTACGAAGGCTCGCGTTCGCGCTCGTTCTGCTCGATCAACTACGGCCTGGAACAGTACGCCGCCACGATCGTGCAGCCGCTGGCGGAAGCCTGCACCGAGCACGGCCTCAAGGCACCGCGCGTGATCACCGAGGCCGGCCGCGCGATGACGGCGCACCACGCCGTGCTCATCGTCAACGTCAGCGAAGTGGAACAGGCGCCCGTCGGCGCGATCCCGCCGGAACGCGCGAACGAACCGGCCGTGCTGCGCCACCTGCGCGAGATCCACGCCGAACTCGACGAGCGTCCGCTGCTGGAGCTGTACCAGGAGGCCCAGCACCACGTCGCCGAAGGCCAGACCCTGTACGCACTGGGCCAGCTGTCGCTGGCCGACCGCGCGCGCCTCGACGACCTGTTCTACGCCATCGTCAACGTCGTGCGAGCTCGCCTCAAGCCCGAGGAACGCGCACACCGACAGGCCATCGACGAACTCGACCTGCGCCTCGTCGACAAGTATTTCGTCAACTTCTCGGTGTTCGAATCGATTCCCGACGTCTGGGCCATCGACCAGGTCTTCCCGATCGTGCCGCTGACGCGGCTCGACGAGGAGCCGACGCGCCGCGGCGTGATCGGCGACCTGACCTGCGACTCGGACGGCCGCAT
The DNA here is from genome assembly GCA_038207515.1 of Lysobacterales bacterium. Classification (GTDB taxonomy): domain Bacteria; phylum Pseudomonadota; class Gammaproteobacteria; order Xanthomonadales; family Rhodanobacteraceae; genus Tahibacter. The sequence continues at coordinate 18,450 of JBBQZR010000034.1, forward strand.
CGACCAGTACGTGGAGGAGGACGGCCTCGACGTGAGCCTGCCGCTGCATGAACTGCGTCCCGGCGAGTCCTACCGCCTCGGCATCTTCATGGTCGGCGCGTATCAGGAAACGCTCGGCGACATCCACAACCTGTTCGGCGATACCGATGCGGTCAGCGTGCACGTCGGCGCCGACGGCACAGCACAGCTGTCGCAGTTCAAGCGCGGCGACTCCTGCGACGTCATGCTCGACTACGTCGGCTACGACCTCGGCCTGCTGCGCCAGGCGTATCGCGACAAGATCGCCGCGGCGGGCCTCGGCGACGAGACGGCGCAGCGGTTCGAGGCGGTGCTGGAGACGGGGCTGACGGGGTATACGTATCTCGCCGAGGTGCCGTAGGTCGCCAAGAGTCCGCAACGTGCCGGAGCGATTCGATTCGCCGAAAACATCAACCCTCCTCTTCAAGGGGGTGAAAGACAGCCGCTCAGAACCGCAGGTTCTGGCTGTCTTGAACGCCCAACGGGCAGGACGGGCTGGGCGGGGATGGGTTGAAGTTACTCGTTGCTGCAAACAAATAATTAAGCCACTGCTGGACGCAAGATTTTATGGCGCCCCCAGAGCGTCACGCAGACACCATCCCCACCCAGCCCTCCCCTTGAAGGGGAGGGCTCAATGCTCGAGGCGCCGAGGAATGCCATGAAAATACTCGTAACCGGCGGCGGCGGCTTTCTTGGCAAGGCGATCTGCAAGCAGCTCATCGCGCGCAACCATGAGGTGCGCGCGTTCAACCGCAGCGACTATCCCGAACTCAAGGCGCTCGGCGTCGAGCAGCACCTGGGCGACCTGCGCAACCTCGATCTCGTCGCCGCGGCGGCCGAAGGCTGCGACGCCATCGTGCACACGGCCGCCAAGGCCGGCGCCTGGGGTCCGCTGACCGAGTATTACGAGATCAACGTGCGCGGCACCGACAACGTGCTTGCTGCGTGCGAGATCCACCGCATTCCGCGTCTGGTCCATACGTCCAGTCCCAGCGTCGTGCACAGCGGCCAGGATCTCAACGGCGTCAACGAGTCGGTGCCGTACGCGACGCATTTCCTCGCACCGTATCCGCAGACCAAGGCGCGCGCGGAGCAGCGCGTGATCGCGGCGAATTCGGCGCTGCTCGCGACGGTCGCACTGCGTCCGCACCTGATCTGGGGACCCGGCGACCCGCACCTGCTGCCGCGCATTCTCGATCGCGCCGGCAAGGGCCGCCTGCGCCATATCGGCGATACACCGAAGAAGATCGACACGGTCTACGTGGACAACGCCGCCGAAGCGCATGTATTGGCGCTGGAGAAGCTGGAAATCGGCTCGGCCATCGCCGGCAAGGCGTATTTCATCACCCAGGGCGAGCCGGTCAACCAGGACGCGATGATCAACGCCTTGCTCAAGGCCGCCGGCCTGCCCGCGGAGACGCGTCGCATCTCGGTCGATTTCGCGCGCTTTGCGGGCACCTGGATGGAACGCGTGTGGACCCTGCTGCGGCTGAAGTCCGAGCCGCCGCTGACCCGTTTCATCGTCGAGCAGTTGTCCACCGCGCACTGGTTCAACATCGCCGCTGCGCGGCGCGATCTTGGCTACGCGCCGCGGGTCAGCACGAACGAAGGGCTTGCACGCGTGGGCGAACAGCTCGCACGGCAGCGCATGCAGCAACGCAAAGGTTGAGGCCGCCCGACTCCACGGCGGAGCGTATGGTCGCCAGAAGGTTGGAGCTGCGACACAATACGAAGCCATTCGCAGTAGTCCCCCGGATTTCATGATCGCGACCGACCTACCCCGCGATGACCGGCCGCGCCCCCGCGTCAGCGTCGTCGTGCCGTGTTTCAACGAGGAGGAAGTCCTGGCCGAGACCGTGCGCCGGCTCACGGGCGCGTGTACGGCAGCGGTCGGTACCGACTACGAGATCGTCTTCGTCGACGACGGTTCGCATGACCGGACCTGGCCTTTGCTGCAGGCGTTTGCGGCGGGCGATGCGCATCTCGTTGCGGTGTCGCTGTCGCGCAATTTCGGCCACCAGCTCGCACTGAGCGCGGGACTGCAGCTGTGCCGCGGCGAGCGGATCCTCATGATCGACGCGGATCTGCAGGATCCGCCGGAACTGCTGACGCCGATGCTGGCCGCGATGGACCAGGGCGCGGACGTGGTCTACGGCCAACGCACCGAACGCCAGGGCGAAACCGCCTTCAAGACCGGCAGCGCAAGCCTGTTCTATCGCCTGCTCAACAAACTCACCGATGTCGACATTCCGGAGAACGTCGGCGATTTCCGCCTGGTCACGCGGCCGGTGCTGGAAGCGCTGCTCGCCCTGCCCGAACAGCACCGTTTCGTGCGCGGCCTGGTCGCCTGGCTCGGCTTCCGCCAGGTCGCGTTTCCGTATGCGCGCGCCGAACGCTTCGCCGGTGTCACCAAGTATCCTTTGCGGAAAATGCTGCGCCTGGCCGTGGACGCGATCACCGGCTTTTCGGTCGTGCCGCTGCGCATCAGCATCTGGGCGGCGCTGCTGTGCTTCGGCATCGCGCTGGGCACGATGGGCTACGGGCTCGTGTCGTGGCTGTTCTTCGACGTGGTGCGCGGCTGGGCCAGCCTCATGGTGCTGGTCGCGCTGTTCGCCGGCGTGCAGCTGCTGTGCCTGGGCATACTCGGCGAATACGTCGGCCGTATGTTCATGGAGGCCAAGCGGCGGCCGCTGTACATCGTGCGCGAGATCGTGACCGCGCCGCGGCCGGACGCAGCGCCGTGACGATCGTCGCACCGCCGGAGAAATTCTGGCGCACCGCGCTCACGATCCTCGCGCTGTATCTGGTGTCGCGGCTGATGCTCGTCGTGATCGGCGTGATGGCGCGGCAGACCGTCGGCGACGGTGTCGCCGAACCGCTCGCAAGCATGTTCTGCCGCTGGGATTGCGACTGGTACCTCTGGCTCATCACCAAGGGCTATACGACGAGCAGCACCGACGGCGGGCCGGGCATGACCAGCTACGCATTCTTCCCGGTGTTTCCGCTGCTCGCACGCGCATTGACCGGGCTGGGTCTGAGTCCGATCGCCGCGGTGGTCTGGCTGGCTAACCTGAGCTTCGTGGCGGCGCTGTTCTACGTGCAGCGCTATGCGCGCCTGCTCGGCCTGTCGACGGGCGCGAGCCTGATCACCGTCGCGCTGCTCTGCTTCGTGCCGCAGGGCTTCGTGTTCTCGGCCGGCTATACCGAAAGCCTGTTCCTGTTGCTGCTGGCCGCGGCCATGTATCACATGCGGCGCGAACAGTATCTGGCGGCCGGCATCGCCGCGGCCGCGCTGTCGGGCGTGCGCGCGAACGGCGTGTTCTTTCTCGTGTTCGCGCTGGTCCTGATCCTGCGCCAGTTCGGCTGGCGCGCGCTGCTGCAGCCGTGGCAGCGACCCGAGGTGTTCGTGCCGGTAGTGCTGGCGCCGCTCGGTCTCTTTCTGTTCTGGGCCTGGTGCTACCACAGCACGGGCGATGCGTTCGCGCAGATGAGCAGCGTCGAACAGGGCTGGCAGTGGCGCTCGGCCGCGCCGTGGAAGAACCTCGCGCGGCATCTCGACGGCAACGCCCTGGCGCGTTTCTGGGCCATCAGCAGCCTGAGTGTCGGCGCACTGTCGCTGCTGCTGCTGCGCCGGCGCCAGTACGAGGAATTCTTCCTGGTCGCGGCGATCCTCTGCCTGCTCTGGAGCGGCCAGATCCCCAATTCGCTGCTGCGCTACTGCATCGTGCTGTTCCCGGTCTGGATCGCGCTCGCACGCGAACTCGAACACCGGCCGCTGGCGCTGGCGACGACGGTCGGCTGCTTCGCGCTGCTCAACGGCTGGCTCATGGTGAGCTGGATCCTCGGGGCGCTGATCAGCATATGACGACGACTCCCGCCTGGCGCCGCTGGCTGCTGCTGATCGCACTGTTCGCTTTGGGATTTCTGTACATTGCCGCTTTCGTCGTGTTCCGCCGCGACAGCCGCAATTTCCTCGATACCGTGGAGGAGACGCGCGCGCGCGACCACGCCGCCGCGCACCCGATCGCGGCGTTGCCGCGGCGCATGGTCTTTCACGCCGGCAACGCGGAAAACGGCTATCTCGGCGCAGGCTGGTGGCCGCCGGGTCCGGACGGTGCCTCGCTCGTGCGCTCGCCGGCGCAGCTGCTGCTGCCGGTCGTACCGCGGCGCGGACTGCGCCTGGATTTCACGCTCGACGCCTACGTGCCGGCGCCCGGCGCGCACGTCACGCTGACCTCGCGCGGCGTGACGCTGGCCGACTGGCGCGTCGGCGGAGAACCGCGGCTGACGCACACGCGCGTGATGCTGCCGGCGGCGCTGCAACGTGACGGCATGGTCGAACTGGAACTGCATCTGCAAGGTCCGCGCAAGGCCTGGAAAGGCGCGCGCGCGGCCAAGCCCGGCGTGGAGATCTGGCTGCTGCTGCGCGATCTGACGATCCGCGCGGCCGATGCACCGGCAACTGCCGCAGCGGATCCGGAAAACAACTAAGCCGCACGCCAGCCGGCCGCGGCGGTCCACAGCGCCGTCAGCAGCAGCACCACGCCGACGCCGCGATTGAGCATCAGCCCCGCCGACGGTCGCCGCGCGAGCCACTGCCTCGCGCCGGCGGCAGCGAGCGCAAGCGGGCCGTAAACCGCCATCTGCGTGACCGCAATGATCAGCCACAGCACCAGCGCCTGCAGCCACACCGGCCCGCGCTGCGGATCGATGAACTGCGGAAAGATCGCGAGCATGAACAGGTAGGCCTTGGGATTGAGCAGCGAGGTCAGCGCGCCGCGCAGCACCGCCGCGGCGGGCGATAGCGCTGGCGCGTCGGCCTGCAACGCCGCGGCGCTGCGGCTGCGCAGCAGCGACCACGCGATCCAGCCCAGATAGCCCGCACCGGCCAGCAGCACCACATTGAACAGGCCGGGCACGAGCTGCAGCAACAAGCCCACGCCGAGCGCCGCGGCCAGCACATGGAACACGCCGCCGGCAACGATGCCGCTCAAGGCGAGCAGGCCTTGGCGACGTCCACCGGCCAGCGAGCTGCCGGCCACATAGGCCATGTCCATGCCCGGCAGCAGCACCACGGCGAATACGACGAGGAAGAACAGCCACAGCTGGCTCAGCGTCTGCATGGGAGTTCCGTACCGGCATTCAAGGATTCGGATTCGGGCGTGGCGGCGCGCAACACGTGAGACGGCCACGGCCGCGCCGACTGCGTCGGCCGCGTCACGCCGCCGCCACGTTCGCGCGCTGCGCCCGCGCGCAGCGGGCGGTATCCGGCATCCGGTGTCGGGCCGTCGCGCGCATCGCCTTCCTGATCCAGCACGACGGTCGTCGCCGCCGCCGTCCAGATTGCCCCTGCCATCATTCGGATCGCCATTGCCATTTCCTCGCCGTTCGACCCGCGCAGACTGGAATCGAATGAGGGCGGTTCCCGCCCTCATTCGAACTATCCTTAGGCGCATGAGCCATCCCGCCTCCCGCGTGCTGACCGTGCTGGAACTGCTGCAGGTGCACGGCCGCCTCAGCGGCAGCGAACTGGCGCAGCGGCTGCAGGTCGACGTGCGCACGACGCGGCGCTACATCCGCGTGCTGGAAGACATCGGCATTCCGATCACGGCCGAACGCGGCCGCTACGGCGCGTATTCGCTGGTGCCGGGCTTCAAGCTGCCGCCGCTGATGTTCGGCGACGACGAGGCCCTGGCCCTGTCGCTGGGCCTGCTCGCCGCGCGCAGCCTCGGCCTGGCCGATGCGGCGCCGGCGGTGGCCAGCGCGCTGGCCAAGATCGAGCGCGTGATGCCGGCCGCGCTGCAGCGCCGCGTGCGCGCCGTGGCCGAGACGGTGACGCTGGACCTGAGCCATGCGCCAACGGTCACCGACAGCGAAGCCCTGCTGCAGCTGAGCGCCGCGGCGCAGAGCCAGCGCCGCGTGCGCCTGGACTATCGCGCCGCCGACGGCGCCACGAGCCGGCGCGATTTCGACGCCTACGGCCTGACCTGGCGCAGCGGCCGCTGGTATGTGCTGGGCCACTGCCACCTGCGCCGCGACCTGCGGTCGTTCCGCCTGGACCGCGTCGTCGAGGTCGTACCGCTGGACCAGAGCTTCGGCCGTCCGGCGAATTTCGACGCTGCTGCGCAGCTGGAGCTCTCCATCGCGAACCTGCCCCGCGCGTTCGCGGTCGAGGTGCTGCTGCATACCGATCTGGTCGGCGTCCAGACCGAGCACCTTGGCTGCATCGGCGTGTTCGAGGCACGCGGCGACGGCGTGCTGCTGCGCGCGCGCACCGACAGCCTGGACTGGTTCGCGCGCCAGCTCGCACGCCTGCCGTTCGAGTTCGCGATCGTGCTGCCGGATGAACTGAGGGCCGCGCTGGCCACGCACATAAAGCGGCTACAGCGCGCTATTGCCGCACCGGACTGAAGCGCGGGGGCCGGCGCGCTCACGTAGAATCGCGCGGTCATGAACACTCCGCGCACACCCAACCCGTTGTTGTCCCTGCTCGGCCGCCTGCTGCAGGCGGCGCTGAACCGCGCCGTCGCGCTGGATCCGGACACGCGCAGCCAGCTCAGGCGCCTCGATGGCCGCGCGCTCAGCGTCGAATTCAAGAACACGCCGCTCGCGCTGCGCCTGGCCGTCAGCGGCGAGACGCTGGAAGTCGGCCCGGCCTTCGCCGGCGACAGCGCGCTGCGCGTCGCGGCCACGCCGGGCAGCCTGGTCGCGATGCTGCTGCGGCGCGGCGATGACGCGGCGCTCGCACCGGGCAAGGTCGAGATCGCCGGCGACGCGGAACTCGCGCGGCGGCTCGAAAAGATCGCCAGCGGCTACCGACCCGATTTCGAAGAAGCCTTTACGCGCGTATTCGGCGACGTGCTCGGCGTGAAGATCGCGCAGGGCTTCACCGCCGGCCTGCGCTACGCGCGCGAACGCGGCGAGGCGCTGGTGCGCGACGGCGCCGACTATCTGCGCGAGGAAAGCCGCGACCTCATCGCCCCCGGCGAAATGGATGAATTCCTCGATGATGTCGACGCGCTGCGCGAACGCGGCGAACGCCTCGAAGCGCGCATCGCACGGCTCGCCGCCGCCGCGGGCAAGCGCGCATGACGCCGCTGACCAGCGTCCCGCGCCTGATCGGCATCGCCCGCGTACTGCTGCGCTACCGCCTCGACGAACTCGTCGAGGCCATCCACCTGTTCCGACCGCTGAAATGGGTACGCGGCCTGTTCGGCCGGCCGCACGCCGACATCGAGGCACTCAGCCGCGGCGCGCGCCTGCGCATGGCGCTGGCGGAACTCGGACCGATCTTCGTGAAGTTCGGCCAGATCCTGTCGACGCGGCGCGACCTGCTGCCGACCGACATCGCCGACGAACTCACACTGCTGCAGGACCAGGTGCCGCCATTTCCGGGCAGCGAAGCCCGCGTCGCGGTCGAACGCGCACTCGGTGCGCCGATCGCGCAGCTGTACGCGGCCTTCGACGAAACGCCGCTGGCCTCGGCCTCGATCGCGCAGGTGCACGCGGCGCTGCTGCATGACGGCCGCGAGGTCGTGGTCAAGGTGCTGCGTCCCGACGTGCGCAAGCGCATCGCCGGCGACATGTCACTGCTGCGCGATTTCGCGCGCCTGGCCGAACGCTTCCATCCGAACGCCGACAAGATCCGGCCGCGCGACGTCGTGGCCGAGATCGAGATGACCCTCGTCAACGAACTCGACCTGCAGCGCGAAGGCGCGAACGCCTGCCTGCTGCGGCGCAATTTCCGCGACTCGCCCGATCTCTACGTGCCCGAAGTGCACTGGAGCCACTCGCGCGAAACCGTGCTGACGCTCGAACGCGTGCGCGGCATTCCGGCCGACGACATCGCCGCACTCGACGCCGCCGGCATCGATCGCGTCAAGGTCGCGCAGAAAGGCGTGCAGCTGTTCTACACCCAGGTCTTCCGCGACAACTTCTTCCACGCCGACGCGCACGCCGGCAACATCTGGATCGATCCGACGCGGCCGTCCGAACCGCGCTTCATCGCGATCGACTTCGGCATCATGGGTTCGCTGCCGGAAGCCGACCAGTATTGGCTCGCCGAAAACTTCATCGCGCTGTTCAACCAGGACTACCGGCGCATTGCGCAACTGCATGTGCAGGCCGGCTGGATGCCGGCGACGACACGGCTGGACGAACTCGAAGCCGCGACGCGCGCCGTCTGCGAACCGTATTTCACGCGGCCCTTGAGCGAAATCTCGCTGGCCGAGGTGCTGATCAAGCTGTTCCAGACCGCGCGCCGCTATGAGCTGACGGTGCAGCCGCAGCTGATCCTGCTGCAGAAGACCCTGCTCAACATTGAAGGCATCGGCCGCCAGCTCGATCCGAAGATCGACATCTGGGCCGTGGCCAAGCCCGTGCTCGAACGCCTGTGGCGCGACCGCACCGGCCCGGCGGCATTGTGGAAAGCGCTGCGCCGGCGCATCCCCGAATGGCTGACCGCGGCGCCGGACATGCCGCAGCTACTGCACGACTATCTGCAGAAAGCCAGCCGCGGCGGCATCGAGATGCGCGTGCATTCCGAAGACCTGCGCAACCTGCACGCGGATGCGAGCGCGAGCCGCTCGCAGATCGTGCCGCTGGCGCTCGGCGCCACGTTGATCCTTTCCGCGGTGCTGCTGTATGCGCTGGATACCGCCGCGGCGCGCCTGTTCGGCGTACCGGCGACCGCGTGGTTCGCGCTGATTGCCGGCACGATCTGCTTCTGGAGCGCGAACCGGCGCAGCTGACCCGTTTCCGGTTTCCTCAAACCTTCGCCGTCTTCCAGCCCCCGCGGCTGAACAGCCACAAGGTGAACAGGCCTACCGCGGTTTCGGAAACGAACGCCGCCCAGAACACGCCGCTGTGCTGCCAGCCGAGATGCAGCGCGAGGAGCCATGCCAGCGGGATCTGGATGGCCCAGAAGAAGACGACGTTGATCCTGGTCGGGGTCATCGTGTCGCCGGCTCCGTTGAAGGCTTGCACGGCGACCATCCACCAGCCATAGACGAACAGCGAATACGACAGTATGCGCAGCCATTCGGCGCCTATCGCGACGACCCGCGCATCGTCGGTGAAGAATCCGACCAGCGCCTGCGGAAACAGGAAGAACACCACCGACACCGCGACGAGGTAGGCCATGTTGTACCAGCCTATCTGCCATACGGCGGCCTCGGCGCGGTCCGCCGCATTGGCGCCCAGGCTCTGACCGACCAGGGTCGCGGCGGCATTGGACATGCCCCAGGCCGGCATCAGCACGAACATCAGGACGCGGATCGCGATCGTGGCGCCGGCCACGGCCTCGTTGCCGATGCTGGCCAGCATGCGCATGAGGAAAATCCAGGACGTCATCGCGATGATCATCTGGCCGATGCCGCCCAGCGAGGTGCGCAGGATGTGCCAGAGCAATGCGCCGCGCCAGGCGAGCTGGCCCGCCAGCACGCGGAGGTGTTTGCCGCCGCGGAACAGCATCCAGAACTGATAGACCACGCCGGCGCCGCGTCCGATCGTGGTCGCGATCGCCGCGCCTTCGATGCCCAGTGCCGGAATTGGTCCGAGGCCGTTGATCAGCAGCGGGCAGAGCAGGATGTTCAGCCCGTTCGCGAGCCACAGTACGCGCATGGCGATCGCCGCATCGCCGGCGCCGCGGAAGATCGCGTTGATCACGAACAGCAGCATGATCACGGCGTTGCTGCCGAGCATCCACTGCGTATAGCGATAGCCGTGCTCCAGGGTCCAGGCGTCCGCGCCCATCAGCCGCAGCAGATCCTGTGCGTAGACCACGCCGATGACCGCCGGCAGCACGGATACCAGCAGCGCGAGCAGAATCGCCTGTACCGCGGTGACGGCTGCCTCGTCGCGCCGGCCCTCGCCGATGCGCCGTGCCACGATCGCGGTGACGCCCATGGACAGCCCCATGGCGACCGAGTACAGCAGGAACAGAAAACTTTCGGTCAACCCGACCGTCGCTACCGCCGATGGCCCGAGCTTGGCGACGAAATAGATGTCGACGACGGCGAACGTCGACTCCAGCACCAGTTCCAGCACCATGGGCACGGCGAGCAGGAATACCGCGCGCCGCAGCGGAATCCGGGTGTAGTCCGCGTCAGAGCCGCGGATCGCGTTACGCAGCTCGGTCCATAGCGACGCCGCGCCGGGCTTGGCGTCGTCGGATGGCCGCTGCGGGACGGGGTCAAGCTGCATGCGCCTTGCTCCTGTTCACGGCTCCGACGCCTGTCGGGTGGGTGTCGACAGGCGTCGAACGACAGGGTGACGGATCGACATCGCCGTGTCCAAAAGGAAACGGGGATCCGGTCGCTCGAACCGGATCCCCGCTTTGTTCATCTTGTGGAGCGTGAAGCTGCGACGCTGACGGGCATCTATGCCTTCATCAGAGTTCGCCGAAAGTGTCCTGGAACAGCACGTCGTCGTTGATGCGCATGACGAAGAAGTCCCAGTCGTCGGAGTCGGGGTTGTAGCGCCGCGTGCCGGCGATGAGGAGGCGGCCCTGGTTGTCGAGCACGACCGCATTGGGCATCACTTCGGCGCCGTCGAGACTGTAGCGGCGCCAGCCCGTGCCGTTGTTGAAGCGCGTATCGAGCGACAGGTCGTAGTACTTGAACCGCGCGACGGCGATTTCGCGGAACTCGCTGGCGCCCGGAAACGGCCGCACGGCCATGACTACCCAGAGCGTCGTGCCGTTGCGGCCGTCGATGACGCCGATCGGCGAATGGAACGACAGCGACGAGGCCGGGCTCGTCGCATCACCGAGCTGGTAACTGCGCTGCTGCGAATCGCGTTCGTAGACATCGCCCGTGGCATTGACGCCGTAGACGCGCGGCCGCGCGATCGTCAGCACGCGGCGGTCTTCACCGCCGACCGGACTGGATTCCGCCTGCGACTCGATCAGGCCGGTCGTGAAGCCGCCGTAGGTCGGCACCACACTGAACAGCAGATCGTCGAGGTGGCCGCCGACGTTCGGCTGGAACACGCTGCAGTTTGAGTAGGGCGTCGGCGGCGTGACCGTGTAGTTGTAGCCCGGTTCGCACAATTCCACATCGTTGTCCGCCGCGCTGTTGAAGTTGCGGAACAGGCGGCGCGAATAGACCGTGGTATCGGCGGTCAGGTAGTGCGGCATCACGCTGACGGCGCCGATCACGCCCGCCGGGCTGCTCGGCAGCGTGTTCGGCACGGTCTGTGTCTTGACCTGGTTGCGCGACAGCTCGCAGCTGGCTTCGAGGTACGCCTGATCGCCATAGCGACGCACGTAGCCCGCGATCACCGCCGAATCGTAGTAGCGCGTGCTCGCACCAAGCGCGTAGAAATTGCGCAGCGCGCTGCCGGCATACAGCTCGCAGGTGCCCAGGCCGCCGTTGAGCGTCGTACCGGATGGCGACACGCTGAAATATTTTGCCTTGTTGAAATTGGTACCTGTCGTGACGCGGCCCGAGCCGGCGAAACCGATGCCTTCGTTGCCGCCGGTGTTCATGCCGGCCGGCGTCGCGGTGAAGAAGTCATACAGATACGGCCAGGTGATGCGGCCGGGAAGCCCGCCGCCGCGCTGGTCTTCGGGGCTGGCCCAGAAGCTGCTCGGCGTGCCGTCGCTGTTCAGGCGCACCGCCGCGAGCAGGCCGTTGTTGTCCTCGGACGCCTCGCGCCCGGCCAGCCCGCCGATGATCATCGTTCCGTCGAGCAGCAGTCTCACGCTCAGCGCCGTGTCGCGCCGCGTACGTCCGGGATGATCGAACGGAATCGTGGCCCAGCCCGGCGCGCCGTTCCAACTCGGCACGCGGTTGAAGCTGCGGTCGAAATTGCCGTTTTGCGAGTCTGCAGCGCCGAGCGGCAGCGACAGTGCGACACCGCAGCACAGCAGGAATGGCGCGGCGCGGCGGCCTGGGACACGGAAAGCGCGGTTGGGCATGACGGTTCTCTCGCGGTAGCGGCACGAATCCGGTCGCGCCGATGCGGCACGGCCAGGGCTCCCTGCTACCTACGCCGTTCCGTGGCGCGACTGACACGATGCCCCGCAACGACCCCGGCACAGCCGAACGCCAGCGCATCCACACACGATTGACGCAACCGCAGCGGCTGCCACAATCCTGGACCGGACTGCGCGCGAGGCTTCGATGGACTTCCAGCAACTGGACCAGACACTGCGCGCGGCCGCGGCGGATTTCCGCCTCGACAACGAAGAGCGCTTCGAACTGCGCGAGATCGGCGCGCAGTCGGAGATCGAACAGATCCGCCGCCTGCGCAATACAGCCTTTGCCATCGCGCGCGAGCAGATCCAGACGCAGCCGGCACAGGCGCTCGCCGTGCTGCGCTGGCTGGAACAAGTCGTCAAGACGCTGGACCTGTCGGCGACGGCAGCCGAGGCAGCGCACAGCGCGTTCTTCGCGCCCGGCGACAGCTGCGTGCGCAAGCTGCGTGACCTCTGCGCCGGCGCGCGGCGGCAGCTCGACATCTGCGTATTCACGCTGGCCGACGACCGCCTTTCCGACGCGGTGATCGCGGCGCATCGTCGCGGCGTGCAGGTGCGCATCATCACCGACAACGACAAGCGCTTGGACAGCGGCAGCGACGTCGAACGGCTCGCGCTGGCCGGCATTGAGATCCGTCTCGACGCAGGCCCGGCGCACATGCACCATAAGTTCGCGCTGTTCGATGCGCGCCTGCTCGCCAATGGAAGCTTCAACTGGACGCGCAGCGCGAGCCACGTCAACGACGAAAACCTCGTCGTCAGCGAGGACGCCTACTTGGTGCGCTGCTTCAGCGGCCAGTTCGACCTGCTGTGGAACCGCTACGCCCGCCCGGTCTGAGCCGGGCGGCAGCACCATCACGGGATCACTGCGGTTCCTTTCTGCACGGCATCTAGCTCTCGAACTGTGCCAGCCACCGCAGCCGCGCGTCCTGCGCGGGCAGCCGCGCGCGCAATGCCGCGGCGGATTCGCGCAGTGTCTGCGCGGCGCCCGCATCACCGCCACGCAGGCGGCAGGCGCTCGCGGCGGCGCGGCCGAACTGCGCGAGCAGCGGCGCGGCGCCAAGGTCGCGCGCGATGTCGTCGGCCGCCTTGGCGACGGCCGTGCAGTCGTAGCCCGGGATACCCGGCAGCTCGGCGACGGTGCGTTCCAGCGTCAGCGTCGCGGTGCGCCAGGTGCCGGCCGGCATGGCCTCGAAACCGAGTGCAGCGCGATCGAAATCGGCGCGACCGGCCTCGGTCTGCCCGAGGCGATAGCGCACATGACCGCGCAAGGCGATGGCCCAGGCCACGGACAGCGGCGGCTTGGGCTGGCCCTTGTCGCGCAAAGCGATCGCCTCGTCGAGCAGCGGCAGCGCGAGCGCAGGGTCGCCGCTGCGCAAGCGCGCGGTCGCGACGCTGATCAGCGTGTGATAGACGCTGCCGGGATTTTCCGCCGCGGCGGCGCGGCGGATCGCGAGCGCTTTCTCGCCCCATTGCAGCGCCTCGGCGTAGTCGCCGACCTCGATCAGCTGGTCGGCCAGGTTGCCCATGCGCAAGGCGGTGTGGGTCGAGGTGTCGCCGTAGGCGATGCGTTCCTGTTCCAGCGCTTCGCGGCTGTAGCGCAAGTGCTGCCAGGGATCGTCGTGGCGCCAGCCGGCGCCGAGCGCATCGAGCGCACCGGCAAGTTCGGTCGCGCGCTGCGGGCCCGCCGCCGCGCAACGCGTCGACGATCGGCTGCACCGCTTCGCGGCCGCGCGCGAACTGGTCGGTGTTGAGCAGCGCGCGCACCCAACGGATGCCGGTCTCCTGGGTCTGCGGATCGGCATCGCCGAGCAGGCGCCGGCGCTGCGCGTAGGCGTCGCCGAAGGCCTGCTCGGCCTCGACCACGCGGCCCAGGCTCATCAGCGCATTGGCGCGGCGGCTTTGCAGCTCGATGCGCGTCTTCGTGGCTTCGTCACCGCCGCCGAGATCCAGCGCGGCGGCTTCGTCGAGCGATTTCAGCGCGTCGTCGTGCTTGCCGACATCCTGTTGCGAGGCCGAGCGCAGACCCAGCGCGCGCGCCAGCAGCAGCGGATCATCCATGCCGCGGCGCAGCTGCACCGCTTCGTCGGTCAGCGGCAGCGTGTCCACGGCGTTGCTGATGCCGCGGTAGGCGCGCGTCATCGCCAGCAGCAGTTCGCTGCGCGGCGCGGAATCCTTGACTTCGGTGCGGATGCGTTCGCGCGCCTGATCGAGCAGTTCCACCGCGGTGATCGCCTTGCCGCCGGTCTTGCCGGTGTCCGCACTCGTGAACACGCCGATCATGAAGTCCAGCACCTGGCGCGATTTCTGCGCTTCACGCCGTACGCTCTGCGCCTGATACAGCACCAGCGCGAACCCGACGCACAGCGCCGACACCAGCAGCGTCGCGAGGCCGACCGCGAGCGCATGCCGGCGCACGAAGCGCGCGGCGCGATAGCGCCAGCCGCCGCGGCGCGCGAGCACGGGTCGACGCTGCAGGTGGCGCTCCACGTCGGCGGCGAACTCCGAGGCATTCGCGTAGCGCAGCACCGGCTCCTTGCGCAGCGCCTTGAGCACGATCGCGTCGAGATCGCCGCGCAGCTCGCGGCGCAGGCGTTCCGGCGTCAGGTGCCGCTTCGCGGCGATGGCCTGCGCCTGGCTCGCATCACGCGTGACGATGAGGCTCGGCCGCGTCGGCTCCTGGTCGAGGATCGCGCGCTCGTACGCGGCCGGTGTGGAATTGTCCACATTGTACGGCCGTTGCCCGCTGAGCAGTTCGTACAGCAGCAGCCCCAGCGCGTAGATGTCGACCGCGGTGGTGACGACCTCGCCGCGCACCTGTTCGGGCGCGGCGTATTCCGGCGTGAAGATGCGCGTTGCGCTGACCGTGGCGGCATCGGCATCGAGCAGCTTGGCGATGCCGAAGTCCAGAAGCTTCACGACGCCATCGCGGCTGACCAGCAGGTTGGACGGCTTGAGGTCGCGGTGCACGATCAGGCGTTGGTGCGCGTGCTGCACCGCCTCGCAGACGGTCAGGAACAGTTCCAGGCGCTGGCGCAGGTCGAGCTGCTGCGCGTCGCACCAGGCGCGCAGGTCGGCGCCGTCGACGTATTCGAGCGCGAGCCAGGGCCGTCCGTCCGCGGTGACACCGCCGTCGATGAGGTGGGCGATATTCGGGTGCTGCAGCGCGGCGAGGATCTGCCGCTCAGCGCGAAAACGCTCGCGCGTGTCCGCCGCGTCCCAGCCGCCGCGGATCAGCTTGATCGCGACTTCCTGGCGGTATTCGCCGTCGGCACGCTCGGCCAGCCACACCGCGCCCATGCCGCCGCGGCCGATCTCGCGCAGCAGGCGGAACGCGCCGAGCCGCAAGCCCGCGTACACGCCGGTGCCGGCTTCGTCGAGCTGCTCGGCCAGGCCGGCGACGACGTCGGGCGCGCGGGCGCGCATTTCGGTGCGACCGCTCGCGGAGGCATCGGCGCGCAGCAGCGCGAGCACTTCAGCCCGTAGCGCGTCGTCGTCGGCACACTGCCGCGCCAGTGCCGTTTCCCACTCGGCCTCCGGCAATTCGATGGCCTGATCGAACAGCTCGCGTACGCGATGCCAGCGTGGCGCGTCCATGAGAACTTCCCCGTGCGGCGGATCGCCCGGCCACGTTAGCGCAGCCGCCGCCACCCGCGCAGCGGTTTGAGCAGGTTGTTGAGAAAAGGGCACGTGCCCTTTTCTCAATCGAACGGTGCAAGCCGAGCTTGCCCACGTTCTACGAGAATCAATCGCTTACGCGATCGACTCTCGGGCGATCCATCCTGGATCGCTCTAGCCGGCTGTTTCCCAACAGCCTGCTAGGTAACGAATGTTTTCCGCGTGCCGGCCACACGGTCAGCACCGCCTGGGCCATGCGCGCACGGTAGTCGCGATCGCGGCGCTCGAGGCCCGCGATCAACGTATCGCGCGCGCTCCCGCCGCCTACGATGGCGAGGTTTTCGCCGGCAGCGCACAACGCGCCGAGGAACGCGGCGAATTTCGCATCGGCACCGTCGCGCTGGGCCGACTGCGCGAAAGCGGCCTGGATCACCGCGGCCTCGGCGCAGGATTCCGGCGTGGGCGCGGCCGGGCCGCGCGCGCGCCACTGCGCGGCGAGATCGACGCTGCGGATGCGCAGCAGGAGGTCGGACGTGGGCGGATGCGTCGGCGCCAGCACTTCGCGCGCGCGCGCCGTGTCCAGCCGGGCCGCCACCGGATCGCCGGCGATCAACGTCGCGCTCGCGCGCCACAGCAGGCAGCGTCCCAGCTCGCCGACGATGCCGGAGCGGTGCGCGACCGCGACCGCTTCGCCGAGACTCACGCGCGCATCGGCATCGCGTCCGCTTCCACTGGCGAGCAGCAGGGCACCGAGGTTGCACAGGCTGCTGGCCAGCTCGTGCGTCCCCTCCTCGCCACGGCTGCGGTCCAGCGCGACCGTGCGTTCCAGCAGCGGCAGCGCCTCGTCACTGCGCCCGGCCGCGTTGAGCGCGACCGCGAGGCCGTTGAGGTGGTAAGTGATCGTCGGATCGTTCGCGCCATACAGCGCTTCCATCACGGTCAGCGCTTCGCGGCGCAGTCCCACCGCCTCCTCGGTGCGCCCCTGCTTGGCGACCGCCGAGGCGAGCGTGCCCAGCACGTCAGCCAGCAGCACGCGTTCGGCGGTCGCGTCGCCGCGCAGGCTGTCCAGCAGCGGACGCAGCACGGCTTCGGCCTCGGACGGACGGTCCTGCCTGCTCAGTGCATTCGCAAGGTGGCCGCTCAGCTGCACGCGCAGGAAGCGGTGTTCGGGCGAATCACCGAGCAAGGACAGTCCGCGGCGCATGGCCGCAGCGATGTCGTCGAAGCGGTTGTCCAGCTCCAACCCGTAGACGCGCAGGGCTAGCGAATAGGCGATGAGTTGCGCCTGTTCCGGATCGCGCACGTCGAGCAGGCTTTCGGCGCGGTCGAGCAGCGCCGGACAGCCGCTGGAATCGTTGCCGAGATCCAGCCCGCGGCACTGCTGGATCAGCGCCGACGCTTCGAGCACGCGGTCGCCGCGCGCGGTTGCGATCGCGAGCGCCTCGTCGATCAGCGGTGCGGCGGGTTCAGGCTGGCCGAGTCCGAGATAGGCCGACGCCATGGTGACGAGCAGCCGGGCACGCGCGAGGTCCTGCCCGGCGAGCGCGCCGCGCATGTTCTGCACGCCGGCGTCCAGCAGGTCGCGCACGCTGAGCTTGTCGCCTTTCTGCCGCGCCGGATCGGCGTTGTCGAACAAGGTGGTCATGAAGCCCAGCGCCTGGCGTGCCGCGTCGCGTTCTCCGCGTGCGACCTGAGCCTGCCAAAGGGCCGCGCCCAGCCCGGCCATCAGCGCGAGCAGCGCAACGGCGCCGAACCCGGCCGCCGCCGCGTGCCGCTGCACGAAGCGCGCGGCGGAATAGCGCCAGTTGCCGCGCCGCGCGTGTACCGGTTCGTGGCGCAGGTAGCGTTGCAGGTCGGCGACGAATTCACCGACGCTGGTATAGCGCAGCGCCGGTTCCTTACGCAGCGCCTTGAGCACGATCGCGTCGAGATCGCCGCGCAGCTCGCGTCGCAGGCGTTCCGGCGTCAAATGCCGCTTCGCGGCGATGGCCTGAGCCTGGCTCGCATCGCGCGTGACGATGAAGCTCGGCCGCGTCGGCTCCTGGTCGAGGATCGCGCGCTCATAGGCAGCCGGCGTGGAATTTTCCACATGGTACGGACGCTGTCCGCTGAGCAGTTCGTACAGCAGCAGCCCCAGCGCGTAGATGTCGACGGCCGTCGTCACGGCTTCACCGCGCACCTGTTCGGGCGCGGCGTATTCCGGGGTGAAGATGCGCGTCGCGCTGGCCGCGGCGGATTCGCCGTCGAGCAGCTTGGCGATGCCGAAATCCAGCAGTTTCACGGTACCGGCCTGGCTGACGAGGATGTTCGACGGCTTGAGGTCACGGTGCACGATCAGGCGCTGGTGCGCGTGCTGCACGGCTTCGCAGACAGTCAGGAACAGTTCCAGGCGCTGGCGCAGATCCAGCGTGCGCGTATCGCACCACTGGCGCAGGTCGGTGCCGTCGACGTATTCGAGCGCGAGCCAGGGCCGTCCGTCCGCACCGACACCGCCGTCGACGAGGTGAGCGATGTTCGGATGCTGCAGACCGGCGAGAATCTGGCGCTCGGCACGGAAGCGCTGCTGCGTGTCGGCCGCGTCCCAGCCGCCGCGGATCAGCTTGATCGCGACCTGCTGGCGGAACTCCCCGTCGGCGCGCTCGGCGAGCCAGACCGCGCCCATACCACCGCGGCCGATCTCGCGCACGAGCCGGAAGGGACCGAGCCGGACGCCGGCCTGAACGTTGCCGCTGCCGACGGAGCCGCGGCCGGTCAGTTCCTGCGCCAGTCCGGCGACGATGTCGGGCGCCTGCTCCAGCATGGCCGTTGCGCTCGCCGCCGCATCGGCCTGCAGCAGGGCGAGCACCTCGGCACGCAGCGCGGCATCGGCGGGGCAACGCTTTCGCAGCTGGGCTTCCCACTGCTCGGACGGCGCGTCGACCACGGCCTCGAACAGTTCACGCGCGAGACGCCAGCGTTGTGCATCCATCGGTTTCCGGGCTCGTCGGCGGGCGGGCGCGCATCTTCGCTTCTTATCCGACGTACGGGAAAGTGCTGGATGCGGGATCAGTCCGGGTGCGCACGCGATGCCGCGGCTCGGGCCGTAGCCGCGATCGGCGCGGAAGGGCCATTCTGCGCCGGCGTGCTGCCCGCGGCGGAGTCGAGCAGCCACGATCCACCGGCCGAGTGCATCGCCCTGGCGGCGGCCTGTGATAATTCGTATAGACGTATAACAATAGTCCGCCGCGGCAGCCTCGTCGCTCAGCGCGGGCGGTTGAACATGATGGCGCCGCCCGCCTCGGCCGCGGCCTCGTCGCAGCGCTGGCCCAGCACGTCTTTCAATCGCGGGCAGCGTGCCGCGAGGTCTTCGAGCGTGAGGTTGTCGGCAACGCTTGGATGATTGACGCAGACCGCGCCAGTCGGCGCGAAAAGCGCGCTATCGCGCTGATAGCGGCCGTCGACCCAGCGTCCCGGCACCGGGAAGCCTTCGTGATTGCCGTTGAGATCGGCCTGGCAGGACTGCACCCAGGCGCCAGCGCGCCGTCGTCGCGCTTACGGGCCGCCGCCGTGGTAAAACTCGCGCGCGGTGCGGCTTTGGCTTACAACGGCATGACGCAACCGCGCAGCCGGAGGCGCTGCGCCGACGGTGGCATTCCGGATTCGGGGGACGGGAGAGACTGGCATGAACGAGAACGAGATCACCGCGCGCATCGCCGCCGCCAACCAGGGCTCGGCTGAACGCGACAAGGCGCTGAACCTGGTCTATGACGACCTGCTGCGCATCGCCCGCGCCGAACTCGCGCGCCACCGCCGCGGCGATACGCTGAACACGCGGGCGCTGGTCAACGAGGCCTATCTCAAGCTGTTCGACCGCAACGAAGGCCAGTACGAAAACCGCAAGCATTTCTTCGCCACGGCGGCGCGCGCGATGCGCCAGGTCGTCATCGACTATGCGCGTTCGCGTCTGGCGGAACGCCGCGGCGGGGGCGCGGAACATGTCGAACTCGAAGCGCTGGAAGGCATGCCCTTGCCCGTGGACGAGCAGGCCGAGCAGCTGGTCGGCATGGATCGCGCGCTGGAGAAGCTCGCGAAGCTGGATGCACGCCTCGTCACCGTGGTCGAGATGCGTTTCTTCGCCGGGCTGGAAGTGAAGGACATCGCCGAACTGCTCGGCGTGTCCGAACCCACGATCAAGCGCGATACGCGCGCCGCCAAGGCGTTCCTGCAGAAGGAACTCGCGCTCGGCAACTGAGCGCGTCTGCGCTGCACGATTCGCATAGTCGTCGATCCCACGGCTATCGCGCATCGGCGCCCGACCACATCACACCAGCCGCACGCGCCTGTATCCGGCAGGTTGCCTCACGCGCATCGCGCTTCACGATCCTGAATCGCGCGCCGACCTGTGAAGCGGTCGACACTCGACGCCCGCACCGCGTCGCAAATCGCGACATCCGACGAAAATTCCGTGCTTCACAGGCTTTTCGTGCGTTCGCTTTTTTACACATGCCTCGTTCGTATACCCGTTGCGTGTTCCGCAAGGAACGGAAAACGGCAACGGCAGATCGGCACGCGACGGGTCGCAGTTAGTTTCGACCCGTGACCGCGCCGCTCATTCAACGATATGGAGCATCCAATGAAAGCGATACGCAAGACACTGCTCGGCGCAGGCTTCGCCCTCGCCGCGCTCGGCACCGCCGGCACCGCGCTGGCCGATTCGGTCTGGAGTTCGGCCATCACGAAATGGGACGGCGACTGTTCCGGCTCGCAGCGCGACTGGTGGGACGACATGTGCATGGCCTGGCGCCACGAAATGGCCGACCGCGGTTTCGTGCCGGTGTGGCACAACTTCTCGCTGGTCCGCGTCAACAAGTACGTCGACCCGTCGCTCGCGTCCTGGGGCAACGACAACAATCGGATCGACGCGCAGGACGCGGGCCTGATCTGCACCCATGGCTCGGTCGACGCCACCGGCTGGGCCGGCAGCATGCACACCAAGGACCAGGGCGAGTGCAAGCTCAACGTCGATCAGATGAAGATCGGCAAGGCCTCGGGTGGACGTTTACGCTTTTTCCACATGTCGTCCTGCCAGAGCGTGCAATGGGACAAGCGCCTGTCGTGGTTCGGTCCGGCCAAGGGCGGCGTGCATGTGATCGCTGGCTTCCACGGCCTGATGTACATCGGCTCGCAATACGTCGACGAGTACGAGGACCTCGCCGCCGACGGCACGGCGTCCAAGGGCGTGGGCAAGGCCTGGGTCGACAACATGCATCACGTAGACCACTGGTACAACAGCTACAAGACCATCTGTCCGGTCGCGATGGGCTTCGGCAACACGGCGGCACGTTCGGCCGACGTGCTCAACGAACGCTACGCGAGCAAGTGGTCCGACACGGCCGCGAACTGGACGACCTCGCGCTACATCAGCGGTTGCGACCCCTCCACCGGCGGCGGCGCGCTGCCCAACTGAACGGACTCACTGACATGAAAACTTCCACTATTCGCACCCGTTTCGGATTCGCCGGCCTGATCGGCCTGCTGCTGCTCGCGCCGCTCGCCGGCCACGCAGCCGACACGAACGATCTGGGTTCGCCGGCCGAGTCGGCGCAGTCCTACTCCGAGGACTACGCCCAGCTCGTCGATGCGGCGCTGCCGAAATTCAATGCCGACGTGCTGAGCCGCCGCCTCGCGACGGTCCGCGCGAAGTATCCGGACGGCAACGATCCGCTGCGCCTGCGCAAGATTTCCGACCTCGAGGGATTGCTCGGTCTGCCGCACTCGACGGCCGGCGGCGCGGACTTCGTCACGACCGGCAAAGCGACCTACGGCATCAGCAAGGGCTCCGGACGCGTGCACTACGCGCGCAATCTCGAAGCACAGCCGCCGATGGATTTCGCGGAGGCGCAGCGCTCGCAGCGCGAGCTCGAAGCGCGCCATCTGGACCTGCTCGCACAAGCCGGCATCGAGCGCGAACAGGTGCTGTTCGCGAAGACCGGCGTCATGTCGCTGCGGACGCAGGCAGACGGCGAGAGCGACGACCGCTCAACCCTGGCTGCCGATTCGGTGTTCACTTATGCCTTGCGCAACATCGACGGCCTGCAGGTCGACGGCAGCGAGGCGAAGATCGCTTCGCGCGGCCCGGGCGACATCGTCGGCATGAGCCTGCGCTGGCCCGGCGTGCTGCTGCACCCGAAGCTCACGAGCTTCAAGCTCAAGAGCGCGGAAGCGCTCAAACGCGAAGCGCTGGTCGAAGTGAAGCGCGCCGCGAACGGCGCCGTCGTGAACGTGCAGATGGCCGTGGTGCTGCGCCCGGTCAAGCTCGACGGCCGCCGCGTCTACGTGCCCTCGCTCAAGGTCGGCGTGTTGCCGCGCGAGGAAGCCGGCGCGATGTTCTACGTCGATCTGCCGCAGCAGCAGCTGGCGTATGACGACGGGGCGGTGGACGACCGCTGAGCAGGAAGCACGGCACAGGGATGCGCCGCCAGTGTAAAGCCCTCACCCCCGACCGCGTCGGGGCGTGAGCGCGTAGGTTGGGCTGAGCCGCAGGCGAAGCCCAACACCAGGGTCTTCGATCAACGAAGAACGGTGAGCGAAGGGATCTTCGAACCGCCTCGCTGCTCGTACATTTCTTCGTTCACGGTTCTTCGCAGCGGGCGCACCTCGATGTTGGGCTTCGCCTGCGGCTCAGCCCAACCTACGCCGCTCCGATTGGGCGGCGTAACGCGGACATCAAACGTCGAGCGTAGCGTCCATCGTGATCTCGGCATTCAGCACGCGCGAAACCGGACAGCCGGCCTTGGCCTTGCCGGCGAGTTCGGCGAACGTCGCCGCATCGGCGCCAGGCACCTTCGCGTTGACGACGAGATGCACCGCGTTGATCGTGAATCCGGCATCGCTCTTGATCAGGCTGACTTCGGCCGTCGTGCGGATGTAGTCCGCGGTCAGCTCGCTCTGCCCCAGGATGTTCGACAGCGCCATCGAGAAACAGCCCGCGTGCGCGGCACCGATGAGTTCCTCGGGATTCGTGCCGGGTCCGTCCTCGAAGCGGGACTTGAAGCCGTAGGGTGCATCACGCAGCACGCCGGTCTGCGTCGAGATCGTGCCG
Source organism: Lysobacterales bacterium (assembly GCA_038207515.1). GTDB lineage: Bacteria > Pseudomonadota > Gammaproteobacteria > Xanthomonadales > Rhodanobacteraceae > Tahibacter. The sequence goes on from JBBQZR010000034.1 coordinate 41,147, forward strand.
CCGCCTTCCTTGATGCTGCCTTTCCATTCCGCCGATCCGGTCTTCTTCATGCGCATGTCCTCTCAGGTCAGGGATCGCCATTACGACGCAGCCGCGGTTATCGCGGCGTGCAGAACTGCAATCGACGCCTACGGCGTCAGCTCCTTGGCGACTTCCTGCAGCGCATCGGTATTGCTGATGCGCGAAATCTGCTGCAGCAGGTAGTCGGCAACGCCTTCCTCGATCTGCTGCAGGTCGGCCTCGGACACGGCCAGCGCATCGGCGAAGCTCTGCACCTTGCGGCGCTCGTCGGCGGAATAGCTGCCGTCGGCATAGGCCAGCAGCAGGCAGGAATGCAGCAGCGCGATCTTCTGCGCCGGCTGCTTGAAATCGTCGACAATCGCGGCGAGGTCGATCGGCACCGCAATGAGGTCGTCGAACGAGGCCAGCGCCGCCGCGTCCTGCTGGCAGCTCTCGTAGAAGCCGCGCAGCATCACGCGTTCGGCATCATGCACGCCGTCGGTCAGGGCGATGTCGTGCATGGCGCGCACGATGGCCTGCAGGTGGTGGAGTTCCAGGGTGGTGGTCTCGGTGGATGTCATGGTCGGCTCCTGCTGACGTGAAGCAAATTGAATTAGCCCTCTCCGGCCCGTTGGGCGTTCGGGGGCGCCAGAACCTGCGGCTCTGAACGGCGCCCCGCTTACCCCCGAGCAAGCGGGAGAGGGAACTACAGCCGCAATTCGCGCTTGAGCTCGCGCAAGCGCAGGTTGAAATCTTCCTGGGACATGTCGCGGTAGCGCTGCGGCAGCATGCTGCGGCGCGAGGCCTCGAACACGGCCAGCATTTCCATGTACTCGAGCATGCCCGCGTCGCGCGCCGGCACGTAGTCGGCGATCGCGCCCTCGAAGCAGGCGCGGTCCACGGTGCTGCCCTCGCCCGCCATGTTCAGCGCGAGCAGGCAGACCGCTTCGAGGTCGGCGTTGGAATAGCCGACCAGCTTCGCGCTCGTGGTGTCGCGCGCCGCGGCCCAGTCGATCGCCTCGCCGAGCTTGTAGCGCGCGAAGATGGCCTTGAGCACGGCCTCCACGTCCTCGGGCGTGTCCGGATAGAAGAATGGGATCTTGCGGTCGATGCGCCCGGCACGCTTGATGTCGATGTCGAGCTTGTCGGGCCGGTTGGTCATGAGGATGAAGAGCACCTGGCCGCGGTTGTCCGGGTCGCTCATGAATTCCTTGAGCCGCGCGATCACGCGCGAGGACGTGCCGCCATCGGTGTCCTCCGACTGGCCGCCGAAGCTGCGGTCGCCCTCGTCGATGATGAGGATGATCGGCCCCAGCGCCTTGACCATGCCGAGCACTTTTTCGAGATTGGCTTCTGTCGAGCCGACCCACTTGGAGCGGAAATTCTTCAGCGTGACCGCGCTCAGGCCCGAGGCCTTGACGAAGGCTTTCGCGATGAAGGTCTTGCCGGTGCCCATGGGTCCGACGAAGAGCAGGCCCATCGGTACGCGGTGCTTGTCGCCGCTCTTGATCGCGCCGGCGATCTGCATGAGTTCCCGCTTGATGTCTTCGGCGCCGCCGACCGCTTCGAGGCCATAGCGCGCGTCGACGAATTCGATCAGGCCGGCGCATTCCTTTTCGATGATCTCGCGCTTGCGCCGGTGCACGAGCTCGATGACTTCGGCATACGGATCGCCCGCGTCGGTTTCCGGCAGCGGATGGTCCGGGTTGATCAGGTGGCGGATTTCCTCGGTGTCCATGCCACGCGTGATCGCGGCGAGCTTGTCGGCACGCTGCTCCGCGTCGGCGCTGCCGCCGAGCAGCGAACGGATCAGCTCCAGCCGCTCCTTGTCGCCGAGCGCGTTCTCCGCCGTGCGCGGCGTCAGCAGCTGTGCGATCTGCACGGCGCGCAGGCCGGCGCTGTGTTCGGCCAGGCGCTCGACGTTGTCCTCGTGCATCTCCGGATCGACCTTGCGCAGCACCGCGGCGCGCTCGTCGAGGTCCGGCAGCGGAATCTCGACCGCGGCGACGCGCGGATTTGCGACGATCTTCGCGTTGAGCTCGGCCAGCGACTCGCTGAGCAGGAACACGACGTTGTCCTTGCTCTCGAGCTCCGGACTCATCGACCAGCGGTGCAGGCGGATCGCGGCCATGCGGTCCGCCTGGGAGAGGAAATTCTCCTCCCCGGGCGGCGCGATGCTGCCGGCGTAGCTGACGATCAGCGCAGCACTCTGGCGCAGCAGGATCTCGTGCTCGATATCGGCCAGTGCCTCCTCGGGCGGCCGGTTCGGCCGCACCGGTTCGGTGCCCAGCGTGCTCGTGCGCTTGGCGTAGCGCACGCCGGCCGAGGGGTCATAGACGATGATCGTGTCCTTGTTGTCCTTGAGCAGCACTTCGGACAGAAAATCGATCAGCGAATAGAACTCGCCGCCGTGGAGGATCTCGTCGAACACGTTGTGGTGCAGGATGAACATCGACGCTTCACCGCCGATGTATTTGCGCCGGACCGACTCGGCCCAGCGCGGCAAGGGTGCAGCAGGACGCGCGGGGGCCATGATCGCTCCTTACATCTGTTTGCCGGCGGCGGCCTGGGCCGCGCGCTGGCGCTTGAGTTCGTCGAGCTGGGCTCGCGCGGTGATGGAACCGGACTGCTGACGCAGCTTGTCCAGGCGCACGTCGAGATCGGAATCACGCAGTTCCTTGCCGAGATTGGCTTCGGAAATCGTGTTCTTGATGTGGTCGCGCACCTTGTCCAGCGCCTGCACGTCGGCCTCGACGGAAAGGCCGTCGAGCTGCGACTGGATCTGGATGCGCGCCTGGGCGCTCTGCATCTTGGCCAGCATGCGGACGCGCTCGCCCTTGAGCTTCTCGATCTCGCCTTTGACCGCGAGCAGCGCGCTCTTGGCATCGTCGGCGTCGACCTTGGACTGTTCGGCTTCGGCGGCAAGGCCCGACAGCTCGGCCTCGACCGCGTTTTTCTTCTGCAGCAGCACAAGGGCGAGGTCGTCCTGGTTGGTCGCGAGCGCGGCCTCAAGGTCGCGCGTCACGGCGGCCAGCGACTGGCGTTCGGTCTCGACGCGATGGTCGATCTCGTCGCGGCGGCGGATGATCGCCGCGGTCGCGCTCTTGAGCTTGGTGTACTTGCCGATCAGGCTGTTGATCGCGTTTTCATACGCGATCTCGGGGTGCTTCTTTTCCACGTCGGCGATCCACAGCGACACGAAGCCGCGCCACAGGTTGCCGAGACGGTCGAAGAAATTGATGCTGGCCATGATGCGCGGGTCTCCGTTGCGAGTGCGTATTGCTGGGGTAAGTAGGTATGGCGCCGTCCCGCTGGCGGAAGGGCTACGCGGTGTTCACGAGTTCGAAGAAGCGGCGGTGGTCGTTGGCGAAGGCGATGAATCCCTGGGTCAGCTTCTGCTTGAGCGCGCCGTGATCGGCCTCGGGCGTGAAACGCAGCGCAAGGCGCGCGCCCTGCGTGGCCCATTCGAAATGATCGGCTTCGGCCGCGCCGCCGTGGCCCGAATGGATCGCGATCCAGTGATACGCGACGTGTTCCTGGCCGGCGATGCTGACGCGCTTCATCAGCAGCTGCTGGACGAGATCCGCCGCGGCGTGACGCAGGCTTTCGTCGATGATGGAGAACTCGCGATCGGCGAGCAGTTCCGAACCCAGGTGGTAGCCGATCGCGTGGAAGATCGCCGACAGGTCGTCGGCGCTGCCCACGCCATAGCCCTGCGCGACGCGGACGTTGAGCTCCTGCAGCCACTCCGGTTCGGCCAGCAGACGGTTCACGCCGTGGTGGTCGGCCAGTCCCGGCACGCGCGCCGCGTCGATCTCGAGCAGGCCCTTGAGCGTGGCCTGGGCCAGGCAGCGATGGGTGTCGCGGTGGACCGACTCGTGGTCGTCGAACTCGTCGCGCGCGGCATCGAAGAAGAAGCTGCCGACGTAGACGCTGCGGTCGGCCAGCGCCTGGACCGGTTCGTCCGGATCGAGGAACAGGCGGCGCGAACGGCCGATCTTGCCGGCCAGCGCGGCGACGCCGGAGCCGAACAGGCCGTTCCAGCTGGTATAGCGGCCGAGGAAGCGCAGGCGCTGCAGCGGATCGGTCAGCGCAGTGGCTATGGCCTCGTGGACCATGCGTTCGTGCGCGCCGAAGTTGACGAGCGTTTCCAGTTCTCCACGACTGATCTTGTTCACGCTCACGATGCGGCTCCTTGACGCGCGGTGGTGCGCGCGCGTGCGGCGGCGGCCTCGGGCCGCACGATGTTCTGGATTTCGGCGCCATAGCTAGATTCCAGCTCTTCCTCCAGGCGCAGCCGCTCGATCGCCTCGGTCAGACGCGCGCCGCCCTCGGCGGCGGAGGAATTGGTAATGATGGCCTGGTAGATTTCCTCGACCGCATCCGGCAGCGACAGCAGCGCGGCTTCGACCGCGGCCTTGCGGCTGGCCAGGCGGCGATGGCGCAGCAGCAGTTCCTCGAGATCGCTGCGTGCCTTGCGCAGGCTGCGTTCGTCCTCGGCGCCGCGCTCGATGCGCGCACCGATGTCGGCGATGCGGCGTTCGATGTCGCGCTCGTTGACCGACTCCTGGCGTTCTTCCATGGACAGCTCGGCCAGCCACAGGCCGAGGAAGTCGATCGCAGTGTCTTCGATGCGGTCCAGCTCGCGCTCGCCGAGCGCGCTGCGCCGGTGGCTGCCCATCTCGCGCAGCGAACGCACACGCTCCTGCAGGTTGCGATAGACCTCCCAGCGCGCATCGTGCTCGGTGCAGCGGCGCGCGATCTCGCCGCGCAGGTGCATCGCGGCCGCTTCGCGGCGCTTGAGCTTGAGCTTGCGGTCGACCTTGGCGCGGAACGTGGAGGAGGCCGGGATGAACATCGCGGCAATCGCCTCGCCCGCGGCGAACGCGAGCAGCGGCAGGACGACGCCCGGAGACCCGTACGGAATCGCCAGGAAGGTGCTGCCGGCCAGCGTCGCCAGGAACAGGTTGATGTTCAGCGGCGAGGTCAGCATGGCCCAGAGATAGGAAGGCTGCTCCTCCTCGGTGCCTTGGTTCCAGGCCGGATCCATTGCCACGGCGGCGTCCTCTTACACCGACACGCGCAGGCTCGCGCGGCCCGTGCTGGCGGCGTGGAGCTGGGCGAGGATGCGTTCTTCCATGCGCACGGCCTCGGTCGAGCGCTGCCAGGTGACCGAGCGCGGCCGCGGTTCGAGGATCACGAAATCGTCGGCGATCTTGGCCGGCTGGGTCGACAGCACGATGACGCGGTCGCCGAGCGCGAGCGCCTCGGTCACGTCGTGGGTCACGAACACGACGAGGCAGGGATTCTGCTCGTAGATCTGTGCGAGCAGCTGCTGCATCTCGCCGCGGGTCTGCGCATCGAGCGCGCCGAACGGTTCGTCCATCAGCAGGATGCGCGGCCGCAGCACCAGCGCGCGGGCCAGCGCGACGCGCTGGTTCTGCCCGCCCGACAGCTGCGACGGCAGATGCTGGCGATGACCCGTCAGGCCGACCGCGGCCAGGGTTTCGTCGACGCGGCGCTTGGCTTCCGCGTCGTTGATGCGCGCACGCCAGTGCCGCAGGCGGAACGGGAACGCGACGTTCTCCTCGACCGTGAGATCCGGCCGGTTGGCATAGCGCTGGAATACCATGACCGCGTCGTTGTGCGCCTCGACGCAGGGCTGGCCGTCGATCAGCACCGTGCCCGAAGTCGGCGTCTGCACGCCGATCGGACGCACGCCGCCCATCATGTGCAGGATCGTGGATTTGCCGCAGCCGGAAGGTCCGAGCAGCATGTTGATGCCGGGCTGCAGGGTCATGCTGATGCCGTCGACCACGCGCAGCACGCCGGTGCCGTCCTTGTGCGGGTATTCCTGGACGATGTCCTTGAGTTCGATGCTGACCGGGCTCGCGGGCGTGCTCACAGCTTGGTCTCCCACGGATACATTTTCGCTTTGAGGTAGCGCATCAGCTGGTAGCTCAGCAGAGCGAAGGCAATGATCACGATGATGCCGGCAAACACCTGATCCATGGCCGAGAAGCGGCGCGCGTTCTGGATCAGCTGGCCGAGGCCTTCGCGCGCGTTCACGTACTCGGCGACGGTGATGTAGGTCCACATCACCGACACACCGACGATGACCGCATCGGCGATGCGCGGCATGGCCAGCGGCAGCACCGCGTGACGCACCGCTTCGAACGGCGTCGCGCCGAGGTCGCGCGCCGAGATCCAGTACGCCTGCGGCACCGCGCGCACCGCGTCGCGCACCATCGGTATGAGATAGACGACCGCGCCGATGAACAGGAACAGCACCTTCATCCATTCGCCGATGCCGAACCACATGACCATGATCGGCAGCAGCGCGACGACCGGGGCCGAGCGGAACGGATCGACCAGCGGCGACAGCGCCGCGTTGACCTTGGGCGACGCGCCCATGATGACGCCGATCGGGATGCCGATCGCGACGACCAGCGCGCCGGCGGCGAGCACGCGCCCCAACGACCAGACGGTCGCCGTGAACAGCAGGCTGCGCTGGTTCTCGCCGTCCCAGGCCAGATAGGCGAAGGCCTTGGCGACCTGCCACGGTGCCGGCAGCTTGTTCGGGCCAACCAGACCACTGCCGCTGATGACGGCCCACAGCACCAGCACCGCGACGACGGCACCGATGCCGAGCGTGCGCGTGGTCTGGGCGCTGAGCGGCGCGTAGGGATTCCAGGTTGTGGGTTCGGCCATGTCGCTACCTTGCGCTGGGGCGTGACGGACTACGGAACATCAACGATACGCGGCGAAGACGCGGCGCGGGCCATCACCGGACAACTCCCTCTCTCCCAGCGAACTGGGGGAGAGGGCTTTGCATTGCCTCGCATCGCGGCGCGCCGCGGCGCAATGCCCTTAGCGCCGCAACACCGCCGCGCGTGTCGTGCGATTCATCGCGCGACAATCCTCGAGGCTCAGGTTCTCGCCCTGCGGCGCGGCTTCGTTGCACAGCGGCTTGTCGGGGCCGTTGCCGGTCACGACGAAACGCGCGCGGTCGAATTCCCACTGCGACACGAGATAGTCGACGACGGCCTGGGCACGGGCGCGGGAAATGCGCATGTTGGCTTCGCGCGCGCCGGTCGAGTCGCTGTTGCCGGAGATGTCGAAATAGGCCGAGCCGTTGTTCTCGATGAACGGCACCATCTCGTCGTCGACGATCTTCTGCGAGCGCTTGGTCAGCTCGGCCGAACCGCTGGCGAAGCTCACGATCACCGGCTTGGTCACGGTCGGTTCCTGCTTGGCGACCTGCTGGCGCTCCTGCTCGGTGAAGGTGAACTCGGGCTTGGCCGCCGCCTGCTGCGCGGCCTGGCTCTTGGCCAGCAGCGCGCGGATATAGCGCAGGTCGACCGAATCCTGCGGCGCGATCACCGGCGAATTCGGGTTGGCCAGCGCACCGACCTTGCGGTAGATGCCGTCGAAGCGGCGATAGACGCGGTCGTAGTGGTTGGTGCCGCCGGCCAGACCGAAGATGCGTGCGTTGTCTTCGAGGCCGGTCCAGACGAGATTGTCGAACAGGCTTTTGACGAACGGCCGGCCCTGGTCCTTGGCGAGCAGGCTGAAGAATTCCTCGGTGCGCACGAGCGCGTCGACCGCGTCGTCCGGCGCCTTCTTGGCCGCGTCCACGCCGGCCATCCAGCCGGCGACGAAGGACTGGAACGCGCCCTCGTTGGCCGGATCCGACAGCACGCGGTTGTCGCAGACGATGACGTCGTAGATCAGGTTGGTCGCGGTGCGCGTGGAATACACCACGTGCGCGCCGGGGATGTTCTTCAGCGCGAGCGACAGGTCCGGATCCCACAGCGCGGCCGCGTCGACACTGCCGCTTTCCAGCGCGGCGCGCACGCCGGCCGTGCCTTCCTCGGCATTGATGTAGACGTAGCGCACCGACTGCTTCTTGCGCGCGGTCAGGCTGGAGTTCTCCAGCGCGTCGATGGTCATGCCGTCCGACGGCGTGAACTGCAGCAGCGCGATGCTGTGATCGGCCAGGTCTTCCACGCGGGTGATCGACGGGTTGCGCGCGATGATCGCGTCGGCGCCCTGGGTATTGTCGACCGCCATGATGGCGCGGCCATCGAGGCCGGCGTTGCGCAGGTTGGGCTGTTCCTGCGCCCAGAAGTCCGAGGTGCGCCAGGCGCAGTGCGCGGTCTTGGATTCGAAGATCGTCGACAGCGTCGGGATGTCGTCCTGGATCACGAACTCGACGTTGACGCCCTGCTGCGCAAACAGCGATCCGGCCTGGGTCTTGAGCGCTTTGCCGTTCGCGAGCAGGGCCGGCGCATAGCCGTGGAAGCTCACGATGCTGACCTTGAGCGGATTGCCGGCGCTGCCCAATGCGCTGCCGGTCGGCGCCGTCGTGGCGGGCTTGGTGGTGGTCGCCGGGGTCGACGGCGTGCTGCTCGGCGTGGTCGTGCTGGCCGCGGCCGGGTTCGACGGCGTAGCCGGCGTGGCGATCTGGCCGTCCTTCTTGCCCTGCACGATCTCCTTGAGACCGAGGTGCCAGGCGGCGGCGGCAGTACCGCCGAGGATGATCAGGGTGACCAGACCTTTGGCGAGCGGGGTCATCTTGGCCATGGTGGCTCCGTAAGCAGGGTGATCAGGGGGTCGGTGCGGCGGAGGCGCCGCCGAACGTGGCGGCAAGACGCTTGAGACGCTCGGCTTCGGTGTCCAGCCGCGCGACTTCGCGCAGGCAGGCTTCCTTGGTCGCGCGCGCGGCGTTTTCCAGCGCGGACTTTTCCTCGGTCGCGCGCGTGACTTCGCGTTCGAGCAGGCCTTCGAGGTCGGCGATCTGGCTGCGGATGCGGCCGACCGCGTCCTGCTGGCGCTGGTCGCGCTCGGTCACGGCCGCGCGCGCCTGTTCCAGACCCGCGCGCGCCTGCTGTTCGAGCTGGCTGCGTGCGGCGGCAAGGGCGCGGGTCTTGCGTTCGGCGTCGAGCAGGGCGTCGTCGATGGTCCAGGCATCGTCGGCCGCGTCGAGCGCGCGCACCGCGGCAATGCGAGAGGCCGGATCGAGGGCGGCGAGTCCGTCGAGGATCTTGAGCAGTTTTTCGGCCGGGAACGCGGACGCCTGCACCGACTGTTCGGCGTAGATGTCCTCGAACGGGCGCTGTTCGGCGATGGGGCCCTCGGGCACCGGCACGGACGGCAGCGCGGATTCCGCGGCGACCGGTTCGGGGCTGTGGTCCATGACGACCTGGGGCGACGATTCCGCCGGCGCTTCGGTGGCGGTGGCGTCGACACCTTCGGCGCCTGCCTCCATTTCCACCAGCCCGGCCTTCTGCAAAGCACGCATGAATCTGCTCAACGCGATCTCCCCATCGCCCTGCGGATTGACAGCCGGAGTGTAGGCGATCCCGCGTAACCGATGCGTGTCGGTGACGCCGCCGCCTACTCTCCCTTCGGCAGGTGGGGTGGCGCGGCGTGCGCGCAAGGGTGACGAATGGGATAGCGCCGCGGTGTTGGGCTACGCTTTCGCCGTCGCCACCACGGAGAAATCCATGCGCCGTCTGTTCGCTGTGCTGCTGGCCGTGCTGCCGCTGGCTGCGGGCGCCGCCGACCCGGTCGACGTCAGCCGCATCCACGGCAAGATCCAGTTCGTCACGAGCTTCCCCGACTACAAGGTCAAGATCGTCGAGAGCTTTGCCGACCTGCACGTCAAGACCGTCAGCAGCTTTCCGGACGATCCCGGCGAATGGCAGGTCGTCGAGAGCTTCCCGGACTTCAAGATCCAGCTCGTCGAGAGCTTTCCGGATTTCACGATCCGCTACGTCGAGAGTTTTCCCGGCCCGCGATAGAAATTCCCGCGTGACGGAATTCCCGTGCGACGTCGGGCTCAGGCGAACGGCTGGTCCGGATCGAAGCACTCGAAGATCAGGTGGATGCGCGAGGTTTCGCCGTCGTTGTCGACGGCATGGACGTCGAGGTTGTTGACCTCGTACGCCTGGCCGACTTCGAGATGGTGCCAGTCGGGCTCGATGTAGAACCGCACTTTGTCGTTGGTGGTGATTGGAACGTGGATCTTGTGCGGCCAGAACGCGGCCGGATTCGCGTCCTTGTGCGGCAGGATCCTGCCGCCGGCGGCCATGCGCGCGAGCATGATCCGGGGAAACTGCGCGCGCGCGTAGCCGTAGGGACGGATGGCTGCATGCAGCACGGGCTCGATGCGTTCGCGCCAGGATGCCCATTGCGGATAGTCGATCGACTCGCGGCAGTCGCGCGGGTCGCGGATGAAGCGGAAGACGATGTGTTCGGTGCGGTCGAGCGAGTTGTAGCCGCGGTTGGGTTTGAGCGCGTTCTCGCCGGCCCACATGGAATCGGGGATCGCGAGGATGTCGTCGCGCAGCGCACCCAGGTCCACCGGGCCCAGTCGCAGCAGCGATCGGGTCTTTCTTGGATTGGCAATCATGGCGCTGCCAATGCTACCTGATTCGCGCGAAGCGTCGACAGAGCTCTACTGGAAATCGTCGGCGAACAGGCGGTCGCAGAACTCGGCCTGGGCCGGATCGACCAGCACGTTCATGGCCACGTCGTCGACGAGCGTCGCGCCATCCTGGTTGAACAGTGCCCAGCGCGAACCGGTGTAGTAGACGCCGAGTTCGTGCGGGTTGAATACGCCGCCGGCGGTGCTGGCGGAGAACTGCACGAGCGCGCAGGGATTGCCGTTGAGCAGCGGGTGGTCGAGCGTGGTGGTGTTGCCGCTGCGGTTGGCCGCGCTGACATAGTGCACATAGGCATTCGGGCTCATTTCCTGCCAGTACAGCGAATAGCTCGCGTTCTGCGGGAAATCCGCGTCGTCGGTGTTGTGCAGGCTCCAGCCGCCGAAATACAGCAGCGCGACCGGATGCGGGTTGAGCGTGCCCAGGGTCGGCGTCATCGTGCGGTTGAGCGTGAACAGCCAGAACAGGCTGGAATCGTTGCGCATGGCCGTCGGTATGCCGACGAACGGCGCATTCGCGCTGGTCGTGCTGGTCGAGGTGTCCTGGAACGGCAGGTTGTTTCGCGACGGTACGAAGACGTTGAACGCACTGTTGGCCGGCAGCGCCGTAAAGTTCTGGTTGAAGATCTGCCAGAAGCTGCCGTAGCTCAGGCCGATTGCGACGTTGTTGTAGACGCCGACGCCACCGTCGGGATTCCAGTTCTGGCTGACCACGAACGGCACGAAGCCGCCGGCCGGTATACCCGGACCCGACAAGGTGCCGCTGCCGCCGACCGCGCGGTGGACGCGATGCGTGCCGTGGCGCTGGTAGGCGCCGAGGTCGGTGTTGACCCGCCCCAGCACCAGGCCGTCGGCGTCGAGTTCGGGCAGCGTGACGAGCGGATTGATCGTGCTGGCGAAGGTGCCGGCACCGAGTACCGGCGACCCCGGGGCCGGGCGCAGGTTGTGCTGGCTGATCAGTTGCGGATCGGTCGCGAGGTTGGCGCTGCCGGCGATGTAGGCATTGCCGCCGTTGGCATGGAACAGGTTGTTGTCGACGCTGACCTGGCCCTGCTGCGCGACGGGAATGGTCAGCCCGCTCATATTCCACGCGATGAGGTTGCGGTCGACGCTCGACGGCGCGAGGCTGCCCACACCGCTGAGCGCAATGCCGTTCTGGTTGCGCACGAGCGTGTTATGCCGCATCACGACGCGCGCGGTACCGGCATCGACCTTGATGCTGAGCGCACCGGGCGATTCGATGCCGCCGGCCTGGCCGCGCACGACGTTGCTGAGAAAATTCGCGTTGAGGATGCTGCCCGCACCCATCTGCACGGCGTTGATACCGGCCATGAAATTGCGTCCGCGGATGTCGTTGCCGACCGCACTGAAAGACGTGCTGCCGCTGGTACGCAGGCGGATCGCGGCACCGGCATCGCTTTCGTCGATGTCGATGCGGTTGTGCAACAGTTTCAGGCGCGCCTGACTGCCGAGCGCAGCGATGCCGATCGCGCGCTGCCCTGGTTCGGCCACGTTCGCCGGCTTGCGGATGCGGCAGTTGCTGATCTCCAGCGTCAGCGTGCCGCTGCCGCCGACGATGTCGATCGATGCGGCGAACAGGCCCTGCTCGACGTTGATGCGCTCGAGCGTGATGCTCGCGTCGGTCGCACCGCTCGCGTTCGCCGTGAGCCGGCCGAGCGTGAGGTCGATGCCGCGCACCTCGAGGAAATAGCTCGTACCGGCCGGCGCCGAGGCCGCGATGCTGCGCGAACTCGCGAGCCTGGGCCGGTAGCCCGGCGCGGCGAACAGCGAGAAGCTCTTGTTGATCACGAGCTCTTCGTTGATCGAGGCGGAGCTGCGTATCAGCACGGCACCACCGGCCGCCGTGCCGTTGATGCAGGCCTGCAAGGTGCCGTTGCACGGCGCCGCGGCAGAGGGCCAGATCGCTGCCTGCGCGCCGCCGGCGCAGAACAGCACGGTGAGCACAAGCAGTCGTTTCATCGGAATCTCCGGGTGCCTGCTGCATCAAGCGCAGTACGGTGCCGACGCAGGACACGAAAACAACGCGCCGCGGCGGCGCAACCGAACGTCGGCGCGGTGCGGACCCACGACGCAGGCGAGCCGATGATCCCTGCGCCGCGCCAGCGCCGTATGTGCTGAGCAGAAGTGAGCATTCCGCCTTCACTCGGTATCCGCAGAGGTGATTTATGCGTTTCTCCCTTTTGTACAGCGCGACTGCCGCCGCGCTTGCCGTCGGCCTTTCCGCGTGCGCCCCGGTCGATACCGGCACCAACCAGTGCAGCGACGTCAACGTGGGCCTGGTCGAAGTCAAGGACGCGAAATACATCGATCTGCCGCAGAACGAAGGCGGCCTCAGCGCCGCGAAAATCGCGCAGATCGATGCGCTCATGCAGGACTACATGGCGGCGACGCCGGTCGACATCGCCGGCTGCGGCATCGGTATCACGCGCGGCGACCAGATCGCGCTGCTGCGCGGCTACGGCCTGGCCGACGTCGCCACCGATCGTCCCTTCACGGTCGCGACGCCGGCGGCGATCGGCTCGATTTCCAAGACCCTGACCGCGCTCGCCGCGCTGCGCCTGGAAATGGATACCGAGCTCACGCTCGACAGCCCGGTCTATGCGGCTCTGGGCGAAGCCCCGCTGAGCCACGGCGATTTCACGCTGAAGCAGCTGCTGATCCACAAAGCCGGTCTCGTACGCGATCCGAGCTTCGCCAACGGCCCGTTCAATACGCTCGCCGAGATCAACGCGTTCTACGCCGGCATGGGCATCGACTGGCCGTCGCTGCGGCCGCGCCTGGTGTTCCCGGGCTACGGCAACAACGACGCCAACCAGACCGCCGCTCCGGGCGGAACCGCACTGTATTCGAATACCGGCTACAGCATCGCCGGCGCGCTCGTCGACCAGCGCAGCCGCGAGGCCGACATCCCGCTCAAGGCGCGCGGCTATGAGAACTACATCTGGAACAAGGTCGCACGCGGCACGTCGGCCACCGAGCCGACCATGATCAGTGCCTGCCTCAACACCGGCTTCCGCGCCGGCGACATCAAGAACCATGCGACCGGCTACAGCGGCGACGGCGCAATCGCGAACTACACCAGCGGCGGCGGCTGGGGCTGGGAAGGACCGGCCGGCGGCTGGTCGATGACGATCGGCGATCTTTCGCGCCTCATGCTGATCCTGCAGAGCGACGCGGTCATCCCCAAGGCGACCATCGACGCGACCATGCGCCACTACTACGCCAACGACGGCGGACTGCGCCTGGGCCTGGGCCTCGAACTGGGTTCGGCCGCGCAAGGCCTGTGGTTCGGCAAGGGCGGCAATATCGCCGGCTATACCGCGGACATGAAGATCTGGCCGAACGACCAGGGCGGCAGCTGGGGTGTCGCGTTCCTCTGCAACCAGAGCGGCACGCGGCAGGGACTGACCAACGACATCCACGCGCTGCTGGCCTCGTCCGGCGGCGGCATCGGCACGCCGGTCAAGGGTGGGGCGGCGGTGAACGACACCCCGCCGGCCTGGGGCGGCATCGCCCGCCGCTACGAGCCGCTGGTCCGGCGCATGACCGCAAGCTATCTCGACGGCAGCGAGACGCCGGAGCGCGCCTGGTCGGTCGCACGTCGCGAGCTGATGACACTTGGTAATGGCCGCAGCTTCGTCACGGCGCTGGAACGCGGCGATTTTCCCGCGGCGGTACAGCTGCTGCCGACGCTGCGCTGGCCCGACGGCAGTCCCGTCACACCGTAAGTGCCGCAGCGGCGGCGGCGACAAGCACAGGGCGGACTCCGATCCGCCCTGTGCTTTCCCGATTCCCCATTCCCGATTCCCCATCACGCGCCGCAGCGCGTGATCCCCCGCCCCGCGCCACTGCGTACGTACAGGCAACGAACGATTCCCCGCGACGCGAGGCTACTCATGCACCTGTCCTTGCTCTATGCCAGCGCCACCGTCCTGCTGGCTTCCGTGATCGGCGCGTATTCCCCGGCCGCGTCGCGTGACGTGGCCAGCCTGACGAACCGCGTGCCCGTGAGCGAATCCGCCGGACCGGCGACCGCGCGCGTCGACGTCGCGACGCGCTATGCGCCGCTGGTGCAGCGCCTGGCCGCGAACTACCTCGACGGCAGCGAATCACCGGACCGGGCCTGGTCGATCGCGCGCGGCCGCCTGCTCGACCTCGCCAACGGCGGTCCCTTCGTCAGCGCGCTGGAACGCGGCGACCTGCAGAGCGCCGTGCGCCTGCTGCCGGCGCTGCACTGGCCCGACGGCAGCGCCGTGACGATCTGATTGCTCGGCGTGACCGGCGCACATGCCGTCTCGCACTACCGGGGCCGCGGACGGATTGCTATGGTTGCCGGCCGTTTTTTCCCGGAATACGCCATGCCCGTGTTGCGCCCGCTCGCCCTGGTTTTCGCCTCCTGCCTGGCGCTTCCCGCCGCGGCAGACGAAGGCATGTGGATGGCGAACCAGTTGCCGGAGCTTGCGCCGCAGCTGCGCGCCGCCGGCTTCCAGGGAGATCCGGCCGCCCTCGCGGACCTGACCGCCGCACCGCTCAGCGCCGTGGTGAAAGCCGGCGGCGGCACCGGCGCCTTCGTGTCGGGCCAGGGTCTGTTGCTGACGAACCACCACGTCGCCTACGGCGTCATCCAGTACAACAGCAAGCCCGAGCGCAATCTGCTGGACAGCGGTTTCGCCGCCGCCGACGCGGCCGGCGAACTGCGCGGCAGCCCGGATTTCCGCGTGCTCGTGACCGAGCGCTTCGACCGCGTGACCGCGCGCGTGCTCGAGGCGGCCGATGGCAAGAAAGGCCTCGCCTATTTCGACGCGATCGACCGCGCGAGCAAGGCCATCGTGGCCGAATGCGAAGCGCTGCGCGGACGCCGCTGCAGCGTCGCCACCATGGACTACGGTGCCGAGTTCTACCGCATCCAGCAGCTGGAGCTGCGCGACGTGCGTCTGGTCTACGCGCCGCCCAGCGCTATCGGCAAGTACGGCGACGAGATCGACAATTTCATGTGGCCGCGCCACAGCGGCGATTTCGCCTTGCTGCGCGCCTACGTCGGCACCGACGGCCAGCCGGCCGACTACGACGCCGCGAACCGGCCATATACGCCGCCGGCGCACCTGCAGATCGCGCGCGACGGCCCCAAGGACGGCGATTTCGCCATGCTCGCCGGCTATCCGGGCATCACCTACCGGCATCGGCTCGCGAGCGAATTCGCCGAACGCATCGACTGGGGACTCGCGGCCCATGTCGACGCGCTCGACGCGCTGATCGGCATCATCGAGCGCGAAGGCGGCAGCGGTGCGGACGCGGCGGTGAAATACGCCAGCCAGCTCGCGAGCCTGAAGAACAGCAGCAAGCGCGCCAGCGGCGAACGCACCGGCCTGTTGCGCAGCGACGCGCGACGCCAGCGCGCCGAGGCGGAGCAGGCCATGCTCACGTGGCTGCAGCACAAAGGCAGCGAGAATGGCCGCGGCGAGAACGGCCGCTGCGCCAAGGGCGAGCGCTGCCTGGACAGCGGCGAAACCCTGCGCCGCATCGAGGCGGTGCAGGCCCAGCTCACACAGGCCTCGGCGACGCGCGAGCGCGACCTGATCCTCAATTTGATCCTCACCCAGACCCAACTGCTGCGCGCGGCCAACACGCTGCAGCGCCTCGCGCTGGAACGCGGCAAGCCCGATGCGCAGCGCGAAGCCGGCTACCAGGCGCGCGACGAAAACCTGATCGAAGCGCAGCTCAAACAAGTGCAGCGCCGCTACGCCGCGGGCACGGAGCGCGCTCTTATGCGGGAACTGCTGCGGCGCTACCGCGAACTGCCGCCGGGGCAGCGCGTCGCCGACCTGGACGCGGCCTTCGGCGCCGATGCGGCATCGGCCGAGGCGACGCTGGTCCGCGTCTATGGCGCGACCCGCCTCGGCGATGAGGCTTTCCGCCTCGGCCAGATGACGGCCGAACCGGCGCGCGTGCGCACGAGCGATGACGCGCTGCTCGCGCTCGCCGCGCGCATCCAGCCGGCGCTGCTGCGCCTGGAACAGGAGCGCAAGCGGCGCGAGGGCGAGCTGCTGCGCCTGCGTCCGGCCTACATGGCAGCGCTCAAGCGCTGGTATACGCACCAGGAAAAGCCGCTGTTCCCCGATGCGAATCTGACCCTGCGCGTCAGCTACGGCCGCGTCGCCGGGTTCAGTCCGCGCGACGGCGTGGACTACCGCCCGGTCACGACCGTTGCCGGCATTGTGGAAAAGAATACCGGCAAGGATCCGTTCGCCGCACCCGAGCCGCTGCTCGCGGCGATCGCCAAGGGCGACTTCGGCCAGACCGCCGACGCAGCGCTGGGCACGCAGACCGTCAACTTCCTGACCAACCTCGACACCACCGGCGGCAACTCCGGATCGCCCGTGCTCAATGCACGCGGTGAACTCATCGGCCTGAATTTCGACAGCAACTGGGAGTCCGTCAGCGCCAGCTGGTGGTTCGATCCGCGCTACAAGCGCGCGGTGCATGTGGATCTGCGCTATCTGCGCTGGCTCATGGAAAAAGTCTACCCGGCGCACTGGCTGCTGGCGGAGATGCGCGTGCCGGCGCAGGGATGAATACCGCACCGACCTCGGCAGCGCCGCCGCTCACGCTGCTCTACCAGGACGACGCGCTGGTCGTCGTCGACAAGCCGCCGGGCCTGGCCGTGCATCGCAGCAACCTCGTCGGCGCCGATGAGGACTACGTCATCGACCGCCTGCGCGCGCAGGTCGGCGGCACGCTGTATCTCGCCCACCGGCTCGATCGCGCGACCAGCGGCGTGCTGCTCGTGGCGCGTTCGCGCGAGATCGCGGCACAGCTCGGCCAGCAGCTCATGGAGCGCAGCGTCGGCAAGGAATACCTGACGGTCGTGCGCGGCTGGCCCGAGGAAAGCGGCTGCATCGACCATCCGCTCAGCGGCGCCAGCCTCAAAGGTCCGGCGCGCGAAGCGCGCACGCACTGGCGACGGCTCGCGACGATCGAGCTGCCGATCGCGATGGGACGCTACGAGCAGCAGCGCTATGCATTGCTCGCGGTGCAGCCGGAAACCGGCCGCTACCAGCAGATCCGCCGCCATTTCGCACATGCCTCGCATCACCTGATCGGCGATACCACGCACGGCCGCGGCGACCACAATCGCCTGTTCCGCATCCACTGGGCTATGCATCGCCTGCTGCTGCACGCCTGGCGCCTGAGCTTCGATCATCCGCTTCAACAGCGGCGCCTGTGCATCGCAGCACCGCTGGACGCGAGCTGGCAACGCGTGCTCGCCGCATTCGGCTGGGGCCAGGCGGTGGACGAGGCGCGCGCGGCGTCGGCTGAATCAACGCAGTCGTGAGGCCGGTTCAGCGCGCTCCTTCGCCGCACAGCGCCTGTTGTTCCGCCGTGTCCTTCGCCGAGAGAAATGCGAGATCGAGCAGGCAGACTTCGTAGTCGCCGCCGTTGCGGTAGCTGCGTCCGGCCAGGCAATGGCTGCGGCTGGTCAGCAGCAGCGTGCGCATCTGCTCGGCGCTGCAGTGCCTGAAGCGACGATCACTCCAGACCAGCGCGGCCGCGCCGGTCACCACCGCGGCCGCCGCCGAGGACTGGGCGAACTCCGCGTAATCGCCACTGCACACGTCGTCGCTGGCGACGTGCGTGCTGGCCGCGCACAGGCTGCCGTCCTGGCCGTCCATCGGCGCCGGCGCGGCGAGATCGACCGTGCCGAAACCGTAGTTTGAGTTCTTCAGCAAGCGACCGTCGTAGCGACGCGACTGCACGGTGATGACGTTGTCCGTGTTCTCCGAACTGGGCCAGCGGTACATCGTGTCGATATTGGCGCCGCGGTTGCCGGCGCTGGCGACGACGAGCAGGTTCGCGCTCTGCGCACGCTGCAGGGCCGTGGTCACCGCGGTCGTCGCGAGCCGTTGCGTGCTGCCCATGCTGATGTTCGCAACGCGGACCGGCCGGCCGTCTTCGTCGCGGTATTCCATCGCGCAGTACAGCGCAGCGGCGAGACTCAACTCACCGGCACAGCCGCCGAGGTTGGCGTTGATGGAGACGAGCTTGCGGACCGGTGCGATGCCGGAGGCGCCGACACCGTTGCCGCGCCTGGCGCCGATGACCCCGGCGATGCGCGTGCCGTGCCAGAACGGCGCGGGTGCGGCGACCCGCGGACAGCAGTCGGCGTGGCCGCAATGGCCGTCCACGTCGCGCAGGCGCGGCTCGATGTAGACGACGTTGTCGAGATCCGGATGATCGGTGCGCACCGGGCCGTCGATCACGGCGACGTTGACCGGTTCGCCAGGTTGCAGAGCCCGCGCCTTTGGCATGTGGATAGATCTCCACAATGCATCATTACGGAACTGTAGCGGATCGCCGCCGCGCGTCCCGTCGAGTTCGAAGCGCGCTTCCTCGGTGACGACGAAGCCCTGATCGCCCGCGAGGCGCTTGAGTTCGCCCTGCTGCTGCGGATCGCCGGCGCGGCTCTGGAAGAGCACGCGGCTGCCGGCCTGCCGGGCGCCGAACAGTTCCGCATACTTCTGCGCGAGCGTGGCGGCCTGGTACGTGTTCGCCGTCTCCACGACGTAGTCGCTGGGCCGCGCGCAGTCGCCGAAATTCGGCGGCGCCTGCGGCGGCGACAGCGCATCCTGGGGAGGGAAATTCGCGTCGGGAATACCGACAAGTGCAGATTCCGTCGTGAATGCCGGCGCGGATATCGTGTCGTTGCGATTACACAGGCCGGCGCACCCCGGCAACAGCACAACCAGCAGCGCCGTGGCGGCCAGCTCGATCCATCGCATGTCGGCTTCCTCTGATCTGGAATACGGGTGCCGGCAAAGGCACCCGCGCAACGGCCTGCTCAGTTCACGTCGCCGGCCCAGCTGCCGTCGTCGGGATCACCACCCGTACCGCCGATGCCGACGTAGCAATGCAGCCGCTGCGTACGCAGCGTCGGATCGCCGTCGAGCGACATGCAGAATGCGCGCTCGACGTAAAGCCGGGGGCCGCCGCCGGTGGGCGGGCCGAGCGTCCAGATGCTCCCGGTGATCTGGTCGCGGACCGGATCGTAGGCAACATTGGTCGCGTTGCTCCAGACAGCGGCGTGCGGACTCGTATCCGGCGGGTCCCGCGTGATCACGAACGAATCGAAGACCATGCTGCCGTTGATCGGATGCTGGACGAGGACGATCTCGATCGAGTCGTTCTGGTCGATCGAGACGACGTCCGGATTGTTGACGGCGTGCTGGATCTTGTAGGTGTCCTGAAAACTAGTCAGTGCCATGAGGCCCCCTTTCACAGCTCGGTGGATGGATGTGTGTCGCAGACCAGTGCCTGCGAAACACTTAGTGCATGTACTGCGCGCAACATCTCACCTGGAGGAGTTCCGAAAGTGCTGGGATCGTCGCTCCTGTGATCGACACCAGATCTCCACAACCCTGGCCAACGCTCTGCGTTGGCCGCCCCCTTGACTCAAGGGGGCTCCAAAAGAAAAAACAAAAAGACGTGTTCCGCGTTAAGATGCTCTCTGGCTTTGCTACCAGCCCCAGACGGCGACGCCGGCCCAGAGTGCGGGGCTGGACTCGGGATACTGCCGCAGCAGCGCGAGTTGCGCCTGACGCAAGGCCTGCGCCGGTCGCTGTGCGGCGAGGCGCGGATCGGCGTAGAAACCGTCCATGAGTTCCGGCATGGCGGCATCGTCGACCGGCCACAGCGTCGCGACGACGTGCCGCGCGCCGGCTTGCAGAAAGGCGTAGGCGACGCCGAATGTGCCTTCGTCCTGCACCGCGCGTCCGGTCGCGGTATCGCAGGCGCCAAGTACTACCAGCGCCGCCGGCAGGCGGCTCGCGCCGATACGGCGTGCGGACAGGAAACCGTCGATGTCGCGGCCCTGCGCGTCGAACAGCGACAGCACCAGGCCGGAGCCGCTCGCGCCGTTGCGGTCGCCGGCACCATGTGTCGCAAAATGAATAATGTCAAAGTTACCTATGTCGTCACGCTGCAGCGTGGCGAGATTGGCATCGAGGCCGGCGAGCAGCGTGCTGTGCGCAGCGCCGAGGCGCTCGCTCACGCGGCGGATTTCGTCGCCGCTGCCGCGCAGGCGGCGCGGCGAATTGCGCAGCGCCACGCCGGACTGGTCCGCGCGCGGCGCCGCGCCGAGACGCGGGTCGTCGCGGCTGTAGACCGGATCGCCGACCAGCAGGGCGGCGAAGTCCTGCGCCAGTTCGCGCACCGGCGCACGCCGCAGCAACCAGGTCGCCGGCAGCAAGGCCAGCTCGTGCCGTTCGAGCAGGTAGGACGGCGTTTCACCGCAGCGCAGCGCGGCGAACGGCAGGCCGTCCAGGGCGGTGTCGCTGACCACGAGTACGCGCTGGGTATCGACCCAGCCCGCGATCGGACGCCAGACCAGTTCGCAGGCATGGGCAAGTTCTTCGCGCCAGTCGCCGGCCGCGCCACCGGGCATCGCGCCCAGGCTGGCCCGCACGCGTTGCACGACGTCGGTCAGTTCGTCCTGCGCGGCCAGTCGGGCGGAGCGCAGCGTGTCGCGCTGCACGACCCAGGCATAACCTGCCTGCGGCAGCGTGCGATAGACGACGAGCGTGGTGTCCGCGGGCAGCGCCTGCTGCAGCTGCGCCAGCGACATCTCATCTGCCGCCGGTTCCGACACCGAAGCGGTGTTGTCGAGCGAACGCAGCGCGGCTTCGGCGCTGCGGATGTCGACATCGATGCGGCGGCGGCGCTCGTCGATGCTGCCGTCTTCCGGCTGCGTGCGGCGTGCATTGCCAGCAGCCGACGGTTGCGTGGGCTGGCGCACGATGCTGGCTTCGTTCTGCAGTTTCCAGCGCGTCAGGGCGAGTGCGGCCAGTCGCGCCAGCACCTGTTCGCGCTCGGATTCGCCAGCCGCGTCGGTCGCCACCGGCAAGGGCATCGCATCCAGGCGGCTGCGCAGGCTGCGCGCACGGAAGCGCGCGCTGAGGCTCAAGGCGTCGGCCGCGCGCCGATGGCCGCCGCGCGCGTCGACGTCGCTCATCAGCAGCGACAGTAAGCCGACCTGCGCGTCGCGCTGGCCGGCGAGGAAAGTCGCACGCTGCTCCAGGTCGAAGACATACGAGCCCGCCTCGTCCACTGCGGCGATGGCTTTGCGGTAGGCGGCCTCGGCGGCCGCGTCGTGCTTCCGGGCACGCAGCGCGTCGGCAACGAGGGTCTGCGCCTCGACGTGCTGCAGCTGCGTCAGGCGAACGGACTTCAGCGCGGCCTCGGCGAAGCGCTGTGCCTGCGCCGCGTCGCCGCGCTGCAGCGCCAGATGGCCGAGCTCAATGCGGGCGAGGTCATGAAGATCGCCGCGATCGGTACCGGCGCTGCCGTCGAGGGCCTGCTGCGCGGCGTTCAGTGCCGCCGCCGGTTCGCCGCTGCGCCGGTAGATGCGCGCGGCACGCAGCTGGCTGTCGACGACGAGCCGCGGCCGGTTCGCGGTAGTCGCCGCGAGCGCCACCGCCACCGCGCGCTCGACCGACGCACGCGCCTCGGCCGGCTGCGCATTGGCCAGTTGCGCCTCCGCCAGACGCGTCAGCGTCACGACGATTTCGTCCGCCCGGTTGAGCTTGTCGGTCAACTCCAGCGCGCTTTTCAACAGGTCGACCGCATACGCGGTGTCGCCCAGCAGCATGCGCACGGCACCCTGATTGCGCAGCGTGCGCGCCTGCCCCTGCAGGTCGCCCGCATACGCGTTGCCGGCGCGTTCGAAACCGTCCAGGGCCTGGGTCAGATGGCCGCGCGCGAAATGCACCAGCGCGAGATTGTTGAGGGGATCGGCTCTGCCGCGGTTTTCCTGCAACGACTGCCAGCGCTGCACGGCGTCCTCGAAGTAGCCGGCGGCGCGCGCCGTGTCGCCGAGCTGCCAGTACGCGCTGCCGAGGTTATTCAGCGCGATGGCGATGCGGTGCGCGTCGCCGCTGGCCTGCGACAGTGCCAGCGCTTCCTCGTAACAGGCGCGCAGGGCGGGACCGCTGCCTCGCAAGCCTTCGCTGAGACAGATGTTGTTCGTGATGACGGCGCGCAGCAGGGTATCGTCCACGCCATCCAATGCGGCCAGTGCTTCGCGCAGCACCGGCAATGACCGAGTCGCGTCGCCCATCCAGTGGTGATGCATGCCGAGGTTGTTCAGTGCCGAGGCCAAGCTGCGCGGGTCGCCGAGCCGCCGCCACACTGGCAGCGCGTCGGTCAGCGCCGCGACCGCTGCAGGGCGGTCAGACTGGCGTGCGAGGATGCGCTCCTGCAGACCGACGCAATGCACGTAGCCGCGCTCGTCGGCGGCGGCGCGCCGGTCCGCGCACAGCACGGCCGCGCGCGCCGCGGTTTCCGGTTCGCGCACGAGCTTGCGGTCGTTGAAGCGCTGGACCAGCGCGGTTTCTTCCAGATCCAGGGCAAAGCCGCGGCCGGCAGTGCCCGGATCGACGGCCTGGAGTTCCAGCCTGACCTTGCCGGCCGGCGATCCCACGCGCGGCGCACGCAGCCGCAGCCGCAGGTCCGGCGCGGCGTCGGCCAGCGCAACGCGATGTTCGCCCCAACGCAGCAGGTCGTCGTCTTCGAACAGCCAGCGCGCCGAACCGGAAAGCAGTTCGGCCTGGATGTCGATGCCCAGTTCGACGACGCGCAAACGCAGCGGCGGCGCGGCGGCGACGGCAATCTCGATGTAATGGTCGCGGTCGGCGTCCGGCTGCAGGTCCAGGTCGAACGGGACGCCCGGATGCAGCGTCGCCATTGCCGGATTCGGCGCGGCCGGTGGTGCGGCCGGCCACTGCGATACGGGCCGCGGCGGCGGGTCGGCCGGCCACTGCGGCAGCCAGGCCATCACGACAACCGCGACACAGGCAGCCAGCACCGCGCCGCGCCAGGCACGCGCACGGCCGTCGTGATGGTTGTCTCTGGCTGGTTGCTGCACCCTGCGTCCCTTCCCCGGCGCGGTGTCGTCACCCGAGTTTACTCATGTGCGCCGCCGCCACGCGCCGCGCGCGGGCACGGCCCCGGCCCGGCTACAATCCGGCCCTATGCCCTCCTTCGATATCGTTTCCAAGCTCGACGCGCACGAAATCTCCAATGCGGTCGACCAGGCCAATCGCGAGCTCGACAAGCGCTTCGATTTCCGTGGCGCCGACGCCAGCTTCGAGCTGGCCGACGGCGTCGTCACCCTCAAGGCCGATGCCGAGTTCCGCCTCAAGCAGATGCAGGAGGTGCTGTTCCAGCGCCTGGCCGCGCGCGGCATCGACATCCGCTGCGCTGACATAGCCGACCCCGAGACCAACCTGTCCGCGGCGCGGCAGAAGGTCACGCTCAAGCAGGGCGTGGACCAGCCACTGGGTAAGAAGATCGTCAAGCTGCTCAAGGACGCCGGCCTCAAGGTGCAGGCGCAGATCCAGGGCGATCAGCTTCGCGTCAACGGCAAGAAGCGCGACGACCTGCAGGTCGCCATCGCCTTCCTGCGCAAGAGCGAGGACATCGACATGCCGCTGCAGTACGAAAATTTTCGCGATTGATCGCGGCCATGCTCGAAGTCACACCGCAGATCCGTATCCACGACGATGAGCTCAGCGAGAGCTTCGTGCGTTCGTCCGGCCCGGGCGGGCAGAACGTCAACAAGGTCGCCAGCGCCGTGGAACTGCGTTTCGACGTGGCCAACTCGCCTTCGCTGCCCGACGCCGTGCGTGCACGGCTGCTCGCGCGCCGCGACCGCCGCCTGACCGACGAGGGCGTGCTGGTGATCTCCGCGAGCCGCTTCCGCGACCAGGGCCGCAACCGCGAGGATGCGCGCGAGCGCCTGGCCGAGATCGTGCGCGCCGCCACCGTGGTCGCGAAGAAACGCATCGCGACCAAGCCGAGCAAGGGTTCGCAGGAACGCCGCCTGCAGGAAAAGAAGACCCGCTCCGTGCACAAGGCCGGCCGCGGCAAGAACTGGAAAGACGAGTGATCGAGCAGCACCTGCCCTACGCCGGCACCCGGCCGTCGCAAGTTCCGCTGTCGCCGCAGACGTCGCAGCGCCGCTTCTTCGGTTGGCTGCTGCGCTTCTGCGGCTGGAAACTCGTCGGCCAGTTTCCGGACATTCCCAAGCTGGTCTTCGTGGCCGCGCCGCATTCGTCCTGGTGGGACGGCGTCTGGGGACTGATGTTCAAGGCGGCCGTCGGCCTGGACGCGTCGTTCATGGCCAAGAAGGAGTTGTTCCGGGGTCCGCTGGGCTGGCTGCTGCGGCGTATGGGCGGCATCCCGATCGAGCGCAGCGCCTCACACGGCGTGGTCGAGCAGATGGTCGAGCGCTTCGACGCGAGCGAGCGGCTCTGGCTCGGCATCGCCGCCGAAGGCACGCGCAAGAATGTAACTAAGTGGAAATCGGGATTCTGGCAAATTGCGCGCGAGGCCGGCGTACCGGTCATGACGCTGTATTTCCATTATCCGGAGAAGACCATCGGCATCGGCCCGGTGTTCGAACTCACCGACAATCGTGAGGCCGACATCGCGCGTATCCGCGAGTTCTACCGGCCATGGCGCGGCAAGAATCGAGGTGCGTTTTGAGGGCGAAAGAAATCTTCTTAGCCAAAGCAAGAGACCGTAAAAGCCCTCCCCTTCAGGGGAAGGGTTGGGTGGGGGGTGGTGTTACAGCGTCACGTACGGTAGAGCTGTCGAATCGTACGCATAACGCAACGCATGTTTTCCCGCCTGATGAGCAGCAACATCAACCCCATCCCCACCCAACCCTCCGGCCCGTTGGGCGTTCAGAACGATCAGAACCTTCGGTTCTAGCCATCGTTCTTCACCCCCTTGAAGGGGAGGGCTCAAAGATACCCGCCCTCAACGCGTTTTCTGTCAGCACGCGGCTCCCGACGCTCAGCGCAACGCTGCCGCAACAGAGTTGTCGTCGCGGTGTCGCCGGATTGTCATCGGCGACTCGCACGATAACGCGCATGAACGCTCTGCTGCTGCCTGCCCTGCTCTGCCTGTCCCTCGCCGGCTTTGCCTGCGCGGCAGCGTGGAGCCGCAACGAACCGGGCCATGCACGCCGCTGGGATGCGGCGTTCGCCTTCATCGTCGGTGCCGCCGCGGCGGAACTGGTGCTGTTGGCCTCGCCGTTCGGCCTGATGTTCCCGTGGGTCGCGACGCTGGGCCTCGTGTTTCCGATGCTGGCCGGCCCGTTCTGGTGGCGCAGCCGGCACGGCCGCCAGCACTGGTCGTGGCGGCGCTGGCTGCTGCAGCTGGTGCCCGGCATCACGCTGCTGCTGTCCACGATCGTCACGGTGGCCGGTTTCGACGCAACGAGCTGGACCGCAGGCAGCCTGCCGTCGATCGCGCTGGTCATCGGCGCCGCGGTGCTCAATCTCGCCGCCGGCAACCTGCGCTGGCCGTGGTCGCGGCGCGCGACCGCACGTCGCTGGATCCTGCGCTGAGCTTGCCTTTACCGGCTGCGCCGCAGGTCCTCCTGTAATTTTTATTATTAAAGCAACCGATTGCCGGCATGTGGCGCGGTTCGCTGCGTTCGCTTTTCAGTCCCTCAACAACGCCTCGCCGCTGTCCGACGGCATCCACATCAGCACCGGCAAGGTGCCGTTCCCGAACTTCGTCGCCGGCAACTTCGCCGGCGTCAGCCCGACCAATCCGCTGACCGACCTCGGCAATTCGCGCTGCGGCATCCGCGTCTCCGATGCGCGCATCACGACCTAGGGCGATCCGGTTCCCAATCCGGTGCAGCTCAGCGCCGTGATCGGTCCCGGCAATATCGTCGGCTACAACCGCGGCAGCGACGGCGTCGCCCTCACCGACCCGAACAGCGAGTTCGGCGGCATCGCCGTGACCGGCGGCAATTCCGACCACGTACGCATCTGGGGCAACATCGTCGGCCTGTCCAGGCCCGACGGCAGTGCGGTGGACATCGGCAAAGCCGCCGACGGCATCACCATCGTTGGCACCGATCACGAAGTCGGCGGAGAAACCCTGGTCGAGGGCAATATCGTCGGCAGCAACGGCCGCCATGGCATCGTTGTCCGCGGCTGCAGCGGCACGGTGCGCAACCGCGTGCGCGGCAATTCCATCGTCACGCTGCCCCCGCCGCTGGAAGGCGCCGACCAGGGCAACGACGGCTATGGGTTGTGGCTGCTCTCCGGCGGCAATCTCATCGGCGGAGATGGCGACACCAAGAAGAACGTCATCGCCTTCAACGGGTCGCACGGCGCCCGTACGACGACCAGTTTTTCGTGGTCGAACCTGCCGCGCAAGAACTCGATCTACGGCGTGCCCGCCGGCAGCCTCGGCATCGACCTCGACGTGGTGGAGAACGCAGCCGACCCCACCGACGACAGTTTCGGCGGCGACCGCGTGCAGACCGCGCGGAACCACGCGCAATGGCAGCAGAACACGGTGGTGCTCGGCACGGCCGGCTACGCGCCCCCCCGGCGGCGGCGCGAGTTCGGCCGCCTCGTCGCTGCAGTCCGGCGCCAACGGCCAGTACCGCATCGAGTTCTACATGAACGACGACGGCAGTTCCGGCGGCAAGACCTTCCTCGGCGAAACCGGCGCAACGACGAATGCATCGGGCCTGGCCAGCCCATCCAGCGCAATGACCACGATCAATGCGTCGACACCGGTGATGCTGCAGCCGTTTCGGGTGGATTGAGTTGCACAGTTGGATTTACAGACTCCAATGTGAGACGACGCTAACCAGTTCGACAAAAAGCCCCGCAAATACGAGGCTTTTTGTCGAACACTTCGATTAGACGCGGTCCAGATACTCAATTGCGACCAGACGATTCGCTTCTATGTCAAACATAGTACCACCGCCGCCGGGAAAGCGAATGACACCAACATTCGAAAGCGCCACCAGAGAATGGTAGATCAATGCATTTCCATCAGGAACTGAGGCCTTGAGAATTTGAGTCAGGAATGGAACCAGAGAGGGATCATATAGTTTCCCAAGCGCCCAAACTGCGGTTGCTTTCAAATTGTCATCAGCCGATGACACTACAAAACCACACAAGGCATCTCTGATCGCAATCAACTCGCCATCATCGCATTCTGAGCCTTCTTTCGCTGACCTACTGTGCTCGAAAATTTTCGCAGCGAGAATTAGCCCAGACTCTACTTCCTCCCGCAAAACCGAGGAAATTAGGGTTGAAATTTCTGTAAGCATTTGAGTTTTCTATCTCCTGAGGTTGTGCCCTCGCAAATTCTCAATATCCACCCTGAATTGAATGGCACTGACTTAACGCCAACCCTCTGACCGCAAAAGCAAAGCCGGCTCGCAATGCTAAGGTGGAGTTACCAGACAACACCGAAAGCAAAGGAGCCGGCTCGATGCATCCTATGCGCAGCGCCAGCGTGCGACAACAGCACGCGCTACGACGCGGTCTTCGCTCGATCGATGCCTACGCGTTCTTCGATCTGCTTACCGACTCATCCATGCTCAATCAGGTCGAAGCGCAGCTTCCGGCGCATCGTGAGCGATTGCTTCCGCCGACCGAGACACTGGCGATGTTTCTCGCTCAAGCCCTGAACGCGGACCGCTCCTGCCAGCACGCGGTAAATGCCTTCGTGGCTCGCCGGGTAGCGGGAGGCCTGTCTGCCTCCAGCACGTCAACCGGAGCGTTCTGTCGTGCGCGCAAACGCCTCCCTGAGGCGATGGTGTCGTCGCTGCTACGTTTTACCGGCCAGCGACTGGTTCGTGCGGCAGCGGCGACGGACCGCTGGCAAGGACGCCGCGTTCGGTTGGTCGATGGC
>JBBQZR010000035.1:0-65816 GCA_038207515.1 Lysobacterales bacterium
GGAGCCGCGTGCGGCTCCTGACACCGACAAGCTCTAGCTTTTTGCATTGCGGCGTCGCGCCGCAGAAGGTGTCAGGAGCCGCGTGCGGCTCCCTGCACCGACAAGCTCTACGCTTTGCATTGCGGCGTCGCGCCTCGAAAAAATGTAGGGAGCCGCATGGGCTCCCTACACCAATAGACTCTACAGCTTTGCGTTACGGCGTCGCGCCGCTGAAGCTATTGGCCGTCGCGCCTTCGACCGCGCCGATCTTGGCGCTGGAGCTGACGTACAGCTCGACTTCGCGCTGGAACACCAGGCGCCCCTGCACGATCGCGTTCGGGCCGATCACGATGCGCGGCAGTTTCTGCTTGCCCCAGGACCAGCCGCTGGGCTTTTCCACGAGCAGGCCGCCGTCGATGCGCGAATCCGCGCCGATCTCGATGTCGCCGGCGACGGTCTCGATGCTGCCGCCGATGTGTGCCGCTTCGGTGCGGATGCGGCCGTTGACGTTGGATACCTTGCCGCTGATCTCCGCGCCGCGTTCCAGCGTGATCGCGCCGTTGACCGATTCCACGTCGCCGTGCACGCGGGCGCGCTGGCCCAGCGAAACAGCGCCGTTGACGGTTTCGGCCGACTTCAGCTCGCTGTCGTCGCCGATCTCGATCGAACCGTTGACCGTATCGGCCGAGTCGGCCTTGGCATGGTGGGCGAGGTGGATGGATCCGTTGACGGTTTCGAGATCACCGGCGAGCTGGCCTTCGTCGATGCGGATCGAGCCGTTGACCTTGTCGATGTCCGGGCCGGTGCTGCCGGCCTGAGCGGCGGCGGAGAAGATGACGCAGAGGGCGAAAGCAAGCGTGCGAGTGACCATGAAACGACTCCTGTGAAGTGAACCCGGCGGCCGCGACGGCCCCGGCGATGGCGGAAGCGTGGCTTCCTGCTGGCAGGAACTCTGATGCGAGGTTCCCACAAAGGGTTGCAACGCTACACACGACCCTGCCATTGGTCATGCCGGGGCGGACTCCGCGTTGCGGCGATTCCGCTACCATGCGCGTTCCGCGACTGCAGCCGTTCCCGCCGTGACCGCACCCAAGCCCGTTCTATTGCTGATCCTCGATGGCTGGGGCCATCGCGTCGAAACCGACTACAACGCGATCGCGCTCGCGAACTGCCCGAACTGGCGCCGCCTGCTGGCGACCTGCCCGCACGACCTCGTCGACACCCATGGCCTGCACGTCGGCCTTCCCGACGGCCAGATGGGCAATTCCGAAGTCGGGCACATGAGCATCGGCTCGGGTCGCGTGGTCTACCAGGACCTCACCCGTATCGATCTTGACATTTCCACGGGTCAATTCTTCAACAATGCCGCATTGCGACAAGCCTGCGCCGCGGCCCGGGCCGGCAGCGGCACGCTGCAGGTGTTCGGCCTGCTGTCGCCGGGCGGCGTGCACAGCCACGAAAGCCACATCTTCGCGCTGCTCGACCTCGCCGCGCGCGAAGGTGTGCCGCGCATTGCCGTGCATGCCTTCCTCGACGGCCGCGACATGCCGCCGAAAAGCGCCGAACCGTCGCTGCGTGCGCTCGAAGCGCAATGCGCGCGCACGCCGGGCGCGTTCGTCGCCACGGTCGGCGGGCGCTATTACGCGATGGACCGCGACCATCGCTGGGACCGCGTGGAACTGGCCTACGACGCGATCGTCGATGCGAAGGCCGAATACCACGCCGCCAGCGGCGTCGGCGCGCTGGCCTCGGCGTATGCCCGCGGCGAGAACGACGAATTCGTCAAGCCGACCGTCATCGGCGCGGGTGCGCCGCTGCGCGACGGCGATGCGGTAGTGTTCATGAATTTCCGCGCCGATCGCGCGCGTCAACTGACCCAGGTCTTCACCGATGCGGCGTTCGACGGCTTCGTGCGCGAGCGTCGCATCGCGCTGTCCGCCTTCGTCACGCTGACTGAGTACAGCGCCAGCCTCGCCGTCAGCGCCGTAGCCTATCGCCCGCAGTCGATGGCCAATACGCTGGGCGAATACCTCGCCGCGCTCGGCAAGACGCAGCTGCGCATCGCCGAGACGGAAAAGTATGCGCACGTCACGTTCTTTTTTTCCGGTGGGCGCGAAACGCCGTATGCCGGCGAGGAGCGCCTGCTGATCCCGAGCGCGAAGGTCGCGACCTATGACCTGCAGCCGGAAATGAGCTGTCCCGAACTGACCGACCGGCTCGTCGATGCGATTGCCTCGGAACGCTTCGACTTCATCGTCTGCAACATCGCCAATCCCGACATGGTCGGTCACACCGGCCTGCTGTCGGCGGCCATCGCCGCGGTCGAGGCGGTCGATGTCGCGCTGGGCCGCATCGAGGCGGCGATCCGCGCCGTCGGCGGCGCGATCCTGATCACCGCCGACCATGGCAATCTCGAGCAGATGATCGACGAGAACGGCCAGCCGCATACGCAGCATACGGTCGGACCGGTGCCGCTGGTGTACGTCGGGCCGGGCCGTCCACGCATCGAGCACGGCGCCCTGCGCGATCTCGCGCCGACCGCGCTGGCGCTGATGGGACTGCCCGCGCCGGCGGAAATGAGCGGGCGTTCGCTGCTGACCTTCGACGCCTGAGATCGCCTTCGTGCCTACGCTTGCCGGGTGCAGCGCCGTCGCCGGGTATCTGATGCGCGGCGCATCGCGCCGCTGCGCGGCCCCGCGGCGCTTTCTCGTGACGGCGCGGCGCGCAGCGCAGCAGGCCGTGATGGTTGCGGCATGCACGTTGTTTCTGGGTTGCTTCGATGCGGCGGCACAGGAAATCGAGCCGGCCGTTGCACAGACCAAACCGGTCGAAGCCGGCGCCGAGGAGCGCGCCGCGCAGCAGAAGCTGCAGGCCACGCGCGACGAAATCCGCAAACTCGCCGAGCAGCGCAAGGCCACCGAGGCAGAAAAAGGCGGCGTCGCGGTCGAACTGCGCGAACGCGAGACGCGCATCGCCGCGATCGCGCGCGAGCTGCGTCAGCTCGACGAGAGGCTGATCGAGCAGCAGCAGGCGCTGGACCGGCTGCAGCAGGCGCGCAGGTCACTCGAGGACAAGCTCGTCACACAGCGCAATGCGCTCGCCGCGCTGCTGCGCTCGGCGTACGCGCTGGGCCGGCACGAGGAACTCAAGCTGATGCTGCAGCAGAACGAGGTCGCGACGACCTCGCGCGTGCTTGCCTACCACCGCTATTTCCAGCGTGCGCGTATGGGCCGCATCGGCGAACTGCTGACCGACCTCGCCGATCTCGCGCGCGTACAGCAGGCGATCGAGGACCAGGTCGCGCAGATCGGCACGACGCGCGCCGAGCGCAACGGCGAAAGCGCGCGGCTGGATGCGGAGCGTGTCGAACGTCAGACCATGCTCGATGCGCTGGATCTGAGCCTGCGCGACCAGGCGGCGCGCCTGGCGGCGCTCGGCAAGGACGAAGCCGCGCTGCTCGAATTGCTCGAACGCCTGCGCGACGTGTTCGCCGATATCCCCAAGGAGCTCAAGGCGGCCGAGCCTTTCGCCGAACGCCGCGGCCGGCTGCCCTGGCCGCTGTCCGGCAAGGTCGCGGTCGGCTTCGGCTCCAGCGACGATTCGGGCCGGGCGATTTCCGGCATCGTCGTTGCGGCCGCGAACGGCGCCGAAGTGCGTGCGGTGTCGCACGGCCGCGTTGCTTATGCGGACTGGTTCAAGGGCTATGGCCTGATCCTGATCCTCGATCACGGCGACGGCTACATGAGCCTTTACGGCTATAACGAATCCTTGCTCAAGGATGTCGGAGACTGGGTCGACGTCGGTGAGGCCATCGCCACGGCCGGATCGAGCGGCGGACGCAAGAGTGCCGGCCTCTACTTCGAACTGCGCGCGCGCGGCAAGCCGCTGGATCCGCGCGGCTGGCTCAAGCCCGCGACCTGACAGTTGAGGTCCGGACCGGTGCGGTCTTGCCGGTCTTGATATGTACCCGGCGGCACTTCTGTCGACAACGCCGGTCAGAGCCGGGCCGTCGCCGCTGTATAGTCTTTCCAAGTTTGCTGGAGCCGTGCCCATGCCGTCGCGTTCGCTGCTGTTCCTCGCCCTTTCCGCCTTCGCGCTCGCGGCCCTGGCCGATGCGCCGGCCACCCCGGAAACGCCGGAGGCCGCTGCGGCCAAGGCCGGCGTCAGCATCGAAGACGTGCGTACCTTCACCGCCGTCTACAACCTCGTGAAGCAGGCCTATGTCGAGGACGTCGGCGACAAGCGGCTCATGGAAGCGGCGATCAAGGGCCTGCTCTCGGGCCTGGACCCGCACAGCGAATACCTCGATCCGCGCCAGCTCACCGACCTGACCGAAGGCACGAGCGGCGCCTATGACGGCCTCGGCCTGGAAGTGCTCACGATCGACGGCGTGCTGCGCGTGATCGCGCCGATCGACGACACGCCGGCCGAGCGCGGCGGCATCAAGCCCGGCGACATCATCACGCGCATCGACGCCAAGCCGGTGTCCTCGGAGAATGTCAACGAATCGGTCGAGCTGCTGCGCGGCAATCCCGGCAGCAGCGTGGTGCTGACCGTGCTGCACGACGGCGAGTCGGTGCCGGTCGACATCACCCTCAAGCGCGAGAAGATCAAAGTCGCGAGCGTGCGGGCGCGCTGGCTCGAACCGGGCTACGCCTACCTGCGCGTGAGCCAGTTCCAGGAGGAAACCGGTGCCGAGCTCAAGCGCAAGTTCGCCAAGCTCAAGGGCAAGGACCTGCCGATCCGCGGCGTCGTGCTCGACCTGCGCAGCAATCCGGGCGGCCTGCTGACCGCGGCGGTCGAGGTCAGCGATGTCTTCCTCGACAGCGGCGTCATCGTGTCCACGCGCGGACGCCTCAACGATACCGATCTCAGCTTCAGCGCCACGGCGGGCGATTTCGCCGCGGCGGCACCGCTCGTGATCCTCGTCGACCGCGGCACGGCCTCGGCGGCCGAGATCGTCGCCGGCGCGCTCAAGGACAATCACCGCGGCCTGATCCTGGGCCAGAAGACGTTCGGCAAGGGCTCGGTGCAGACCGTGCTGCCGCTCGAAGACGGCCATGCGGTCAAGCTGACCACGGCGCGCTACTACACGCCCAGCGGCGTCTCGATCCAGGCCACCGGCATCGTGCCGGACATCGAGCTGCGCGATCTCAAGCTCGCCGTGCGCGATGCGCCGCCGTCGCTGATCACGAGCGAACGCGACCTGCCCAACCATCTCAAGGGCGAGGACGAAAAGCCGGAAGCAGCCGCGGCGAACACCGAGGCGCCGCCGCTCGACGACTACGCGCTCAACGAAGCCATGCATGTGCTCAAGGCCATGGCGCTGCGCAAGCCCGTCCCCGGTACGCCAGCCAAGGGCTGAGTCGGCGGGTTTCAGGGTCGGGTGGCTCGCCTACTGACGCAGGCGCCGGGCGATGGCCGGGCGCGAGATCAGCGCCATCGCGGCGCCGACGACGAAGCCGGCGATATGCGTCCACCAGACTACGGCACCGAAGGTCGGGCCGACGTAGGTGAACAGCAATTGCAGCAGCACCCAGAAGCCGATCAGCACCGGC
Source organism: Lysobacterales bacterium (assembly GCA_038207515.1). Classification (GTDB taxonomy): domain Bacteria; phylum Pseudomonadota; class Gammaproteobacteria; order Xanthomonadales; family Rhodanobacteraceae; genus Tahibacter. The sequence continues at coordinate 5,538 of JBBQZR010000035.1, forward strand.
GCGGGCACCTTGACGAATTCGAGGAACAGGCCGAGCGGCAGCACCAGGCCCAGGCGCGAGCGCGGAAACAGCGCGAGGTAGGCGCCGACCACGGCCGAGACGGCGCCGCTGGAGCCGACGATGGGCGTGACCGCGCTGGAAAGCGTGAGTGCGCCGACGAGGTTCGCGATCGCGCCACCGACGAGGTACAGCGTCAGGAACCGGCGCGAACCGAGCAGGCGTTCCGCCGCCAGGCCGAAGATCATCAGGAACAGCAGGTTGCCGGTCAGGTGCAGCCAGTTCGCGTGCACGAACAGCGCGCTGAACAGGCGCAGCCCGCGCAGTTCGATGAGCTGGCGGATCAGCGGCGCGCTGGTGTCGAACAGGCGCGCCGGCACCGTGCCCCAGCGCGCGAGCAGGGCCAGGCGCTCGTCGCCAGTGGTCGCCGCGAGCCAGAAGAACGCCAGCACGTTCAGCGCGACGATGCTGATCGTCGCCCACGGCGGCCCCGGACGGCGGCGCGATTCGACCCGGATGAAGACCACGTAATCCCTCGCTGGCGCGGCTGTCAGCGCCGGTGAGCGGCGCGGGAACGACTTGAAGCGTCTAACAAAATGCTATGGCGCTAAGCCGGAAGCAATAAGCCCTCCCCTTCAAGGGGAGGGTTGGGTGGGGATGGGGTTGATGTTGCTTCGTCGAGAATAAAAGTACTTGTGCTGCCGCGAATACAGCGTTCTACACCACGCCCCGTCGCCATGCGAACACCATCCCCACCCAACCCTCCGGCCCGTTGGGCGTTCAGGACGATGAGAACCTGCGGTTCTAAACCATCGTCCTTCACCCCCTTCAAGGGGAGGGCTTTTACGGCCGTTGCGGCTTGGCGTAGCGCCATAGCATTTTGTCAGGTGTTCTCAGGAACCGCCGCGCGGCACGATGAAGCGCTGGCCCTGGAAGATCAACACGACGCCGTCCTTGCGGATTTCGCTGACGCGCACGTCGCCGCCGAGTTCGTCGCCCTCGACCTGGCGATTGCCGTTGAGGACGACGAACCGCTGCGCCGGCGTGGCGCTGTAGACGTGCATCGACATCTTGAGCTCGGGCAGTTCCTTGCGCACGTTGTACGGCAGTTGCCAATAGACCGGCAATTGCTCGGACGGCGGCGCAGCAGGCGTTGCCGCGGACGTCGCTGCTGCGGCGTCCGGTGCGTTCACCGGAGAGGTGAGCGGCGGCGGCGCGGCGGTCGGTGCTGCTGCTAGCGGACGGGGTGCCGGCGGCGTCGCGGCGGGTGCCGGTGTGCCCGGCGGCGCGAGCGCGGCAGCCGCGTCTGACGGTGCCGGCGTCTGGGCGACGATGGGCGTCGCCGGTCGTGGCGATTTCGCCGTCTGGGTCGGCGGCATGCTCGGGCGATCCTTGATGAAGGGCGAGCGGGCGGAATCCGGAATTGGCGGCGGCATCGCCTCGGCGCCTCGCTCCCTTTCCTTGACCGCCATCTTGCTGGCCAGGCCTGCAGGATCGTTGACCGGCGTTTCCGGCGGCGCGGCGCCCAGGGTCAGCGGTGCAGCTTCGCCTGGTGCCAGCGGATTGGCGCCGGGCGGATGCGGTTCGGATTCGCGCTCGGCGACTTCCTTGACGGTCGGCGGATTGGCCTGCGCCGGCGCCTGGTTGTTCAGCCGCGGCGGCGGCGCCAGCGTGGTCACGACATTGGTGTTGGCTACTGCGCTCGCGCCCATGGTCGGGCGGCGCTCCGCGGCGCTGTTCGCCGAAGCGGCGTCCACGCCGGATGTGGCCGGTGTGGCAGCGCTGCCGGTCGCTGCTGCCGGTGTGGCGATCGCGGTCTTGCTGTTCGCTGTCGCCGGGGCGCTTTTTTCCGGTGCCGCGGTGTCTCGCGTCAGAAACCAGCCCGCACCGAGCGCGATGACGATGGCGGCCGCCAGGTAAGGCAGCAGCGAGCGCTGCCGCGGGGAGCGTGCGAACGGCGTCGCGAGGCCGGGCGGTTCGCCCAGGCGGCGTTGCTGTTCCGCTTTCTTCAGCGCTTCATGGATCAGGGACATGGTGGTCGGGTCTTGGTCGTCAGAATCAGTTTCAACAAATCAGTTTTGACAAATCGGGGTTCGACAAAATCGGCTCGGCACATCGTTCAATCGACACTGCGTGCCAGCCGCGGCCCATCGGCGGCGAGCGAGGACAGCGCGAACAGGGTCTCCTGCCCGACGATGCCATCGGCGGTCAGCCCGTAGGCGACCTGCAGCTTGCGCACGCGCTCTTCCAGGACCGTGTCGAAGAAGGCCGGCCCGAGACTGGCCTGGTCGTTGCCGTCCAGGCGCGCGAGCTGTTGCTTGGTCCAGCTGATCGCATTGCCCGCGTCGCCGATGCGCAGCGGCACCGGCGTATCGGCCGGCAGGCGCCAGGTGACGGCGAAGCCGCCTTGCCACAGGCGCTTCAATTCCTCGCGCGTCAGGCGGTAGCCGACGCCGGCGAAGTCTAGCTTAACGGCGTCGCCAGCCACGCCGCGCAGCAGGGCCAGGCCGCGTTTGCCCTTGTACTCCAGTTCCAGCAGCAGCGGACGGTCGAAGCGCAGCAGCTGGTCCAGCGTGGCCTGGCCGCGCAGGCAGTCGAAGCCGGGGAAGATGTGCGGTTGGCAGCGCGCCGCCTCGGCGACGCCGACATCGCGCGAGCTGACCTGCCAGCGCGCGAGCAGCTGGGTCCAGGCCATCAGGTCGGCGCCTTCGACCGTGCCGAGTTTTTCGCCGAGCACGGCCGCGCCGTCGGCCTGCTCGGCGGCCGGTGTCGTCGCGACCGGCGCCGGCGGCGGTGGCACGGGCGCCGGCCGGCGCAGCCAGGCCAGGCCCACTATCGCGGCGATGACGATCAGGCCCAGCGCGACCCAGCGACCGTAGCGGCGCAGGTAGTAGCGCGCGTGGCCCGGCAGGGTCTCGTCGGCGGCCAGATCGACGAGGCGCTCGCCGAGGCTGTCGGTCTCGCGTGCGAAGCCGGCCATCAGCGCGCGATCGCCGATCACGTTGATCAGGCGCGGCACGCCGCCGGAACGCTGGTACAGCGCGCGCAGACCCAGGCGCGAAAACGGCAGCTTGCGCGACCCCGCGACGGCCATGCGATGGCGCACATAGGCCTCGCATTCCTCCGAGTTCAGCGGCGTCAGGTGATAGCGCGCGGTGATGCGCTGGGCGAGCTGGCGCAGGTCCTCGCGTTCGAGCAGGCGGCGCAACTCGGGCTGGCCGAGCAGGATGATCTGCAGCAGCTTCTGCGTTGGTGTTTCGAGATTGGTCAGCAGGCGCACCTGCTCCAGCGCCTCGACCGACAGGTTCTGCGCCTCGTCCACGATCAGGACCACGCGCAGTCCTTGCGCATACGCATCGAGCAGGAAGGTATTGAGCGTGTCGACCAGCGCCTTGAGGCTGCCGCGCCTGCCTTCGATATCGAGCTTGAGTTCCTCGCAGACCGTTTCGACCAGTTCCACCGGCGAAACCTTGGGATTGAGCACGAGCGCGACGCGCGTGTTCTCGGGCAGCTGTTCCAGCAGCAGGCGGCACAATGTGGTCTTGCCCGTGCCGACCTCGCCGGTCAGCTGGACGAAGCCGCCGGAACCGCCCTTGCCGATGCCGTACAGCAGGTGCGCGAGCGCGTCCCGGTGACGCTCGCTCAGGAAAACGTAGCGCGGGTCCGGGGTGATCGAGAACGGCGTTTCCTTGAGACCGTAGTGCTCCAGATACATGCGGCCGGGGTTCCTCGACGGCGACCCACCGACCGGTCTGGCGGGTGGGCGGGCAAGCTTAACCGATGCCATCCGGCGCTCCGCGTTAAAAAAACGCTGACGGCCGGCTAAATGGACGTTATCGCGCGGATGGCGATGCGGGCATGCGCTGGGGCAGCATGACACGCGCTACGCATTCTCCGGACGCAGCTATGAGCCGCCTGCTGGTGTGTTGGTTCCTCCTCGCTGCCGCGTCCGTACGGGCCGCGTGCCCCCCGATTCCTTCCACCGCGCAGATTGCCGACGCTCAGGCGCACAGCGACGACAGCGCCGAATGGCTGCAGCGCTACGCATTCGCGCGAACGCTCAAGTGCGGCTGGGACGATGCCGTGCCCGTCATCGAGCGCGTGCTGGAGGCGCCGCAGGACAGCCAAGCAAAACGATTCCACGAAGGGGCGGTGCTTGTCGCCCTGATGCATCCGCAGGACATGGTCGACAGCTATATCGAAGAATCCGACGAGCTGGATGACGATCCCTGGTTGCGTCCGTTCTTGCTGCGGCCGGACGAACGGGACGCGGCGGTGCGCCGTCTCGACCACGCGATACCCGACTTCGTCGCGCTGCTGGCTAGTCAGGCCGGTGGCGGCAGGACGTTCGAGGCCTACGCGCAGATCGCACTGGTGGCACACGAGGTGCGCAGCGGCGAGATCGCGGCGGCGAGATCCCGTCTGGAGCGGCTGGCATCGTTGCCCGCGGCCCTGTCGCGTGATGAAGATGACGATGACGACAGCGCCGAACTGATATCCCGTCTGCGCGCCGCGTTGGCCCCGATGTCGCCGATCGAACCCGAATCCACGGATTGGGTGCTCGATCGCACGGGCAAAACGAATCGGCGTTTCTGCGGCCTCGAGCAGCTCGGCTCCGGCATCGACCCGTCCGGACTGCGCGCCGACGTCCTGCGCGCGCAAGGCGATGACCCGGGCGCGCTGGCGGTGCTGCTCCGTAACGAGTGGCGCGGGCCCGCAACCAGCGGCGTCAGCCACGCCCCGCGTCTGTTGCCGCTGCTCAAACGCAGCTATCCCGGCAACCGGCTGCGCCAGGGCTGGCTCGACGCCGAAGGCTCGATCCGCACGGGCGGCGAGCGTCCGGGATTCTTGCTCTACGGCGTGGAGCTGCCGCTGCCCCGGGCGGTACGCGAGAACGATCCTGACGAGCCGGCCCAGACGATCGAGCGGCCGCTGCGCCGCGACGAAGCCATTGCCTACCTGCGCGACTGGAGATTTTTCACGGCGTTGTTCCCGGACGGCCTGCCCCCATCCTCAGTCAAGTGACTACGCCGCGAGACGGGTGGACTTGACGAATCCGCCAGTGCTGGCTTCCTAGCCCCGCGTGTAGACTGTGCCGGCGCTGGATTCGGCTGGCGCGACGTTTTCAACCTGGCTTCCGGATGCATCCGGCGCGGCATAGCTCCGTCCCGGCAACGGCTGCAGCCGTTGTGCTCCAGAGCCCGAATGTCATTCGCCTTAGGGGTTCACTCATGGAATACACGACGCAACAACTACCGGAAGCGGGGCTTGGCAGCAGTCGCATCGGCTTCATCCGCTCGGCCTACGTGCATCTGGCCGGTGCGATCGTCGCGTTCACGCTGATCTCCGCGGCGTTCTACATGTCGGGCGTCGGCGTTGCCATGCTCAAGCTCATGGGCGCGAGCAAATGGGCCTGGATCGGTTTCCTCGGCGCCTTCATGGTCGTCGGCTGGCTAGCCAGCAGCTGGGCCGACAATGCCGAAAGCAACGGCAAGCAGCTCGTCGGTCTGGGCATCTACGTGATCGCCGAAGCGTTGATCTTTGCGCCGCTGCTCGCGATCGCCGCCAATATTGCACCGGGCGCCATCGGCGCCGCCGCCTTCATCACGCTGGTGCTCGTCGGCGGTCTGACCTTTACCGCCTTCACGCTGAAGAAGGATTTCTCCTTCCTCGGCGGCCTGCTCAAGATCGGCGGCTTCGTCGCTATCGGCGCGATCGTGGCCAGCGCGATCTTCGGCTTCCAGCTCGGCATCTGGTTCTCCGCGATCATGGTCATCTTTGCAGGCGGCTGCGTGCTGTACGACACCTCGCAGATCATCCACCACTATCCGGAAGACCGTCCGGCCGGCGCCGCGCTGCACCTGTTCGCCTCGGTCGCGCTGATGTTCTTCTACGTGCTGCGCATCCTGCTCTCGCTGGCCAGCAGCGACGACTGATCCGCGGTCGTACCGATAGCGGTATCGATGCAGGGCCGGTGATCCAGGGACGGATCGCCGGGCCGGTCGCCGCGATGGCGGCGCACTGGCAACGCGGCACCGCCAGACGGTGAACCCGCCTCACGGACGAACGATCCATCCCGCCGTTGACGGGTCGGCGTTTGCACATCGGCTGATGTGGCATCCGCAGCGCATCCGATAGCCTTTCCTTCTCACTTTATTCAATCACTCCCTGGCGCGTAGGCGCGGCGGGGCGATCAGACATGGGGATACGACATGGGTTTTCTGGGGAAACTGCGTGGAATTCTGATTCTGCTGGTGCTGCTGATCGGCGGTCCGGTGATGATTGGCGTCGGCTACAAGGAGGCCAGGGACAGCAAGGCGCTCGCCGACCACGGCGTCGTTGCCGAAGCCGTGGTCACCGAAGTGACCTGGAGCACCAAGCGCGGCAGCGAGCGGAATTTCCATGCCAAGGTCAACTTCGTCACGGCCGACAACCGTACCGTCGACGCGAACCTCAGCCTGCCGACCACGCTCGGCAAGGAGCTGCGCGACGCGCCGGAAGACAAGCCGACGACCGTATCCGTGCGCTATCTGCCCGAAGACACCGGCACGGTGGCGCTGGCCGACCACAAGGACGAGTCGGGTTTCCAGTACGGCATCGGCGCGCTGATGCTGCTGGCCGGCATCGGCCTGCTGGTGTGGCGGCTGCGTAAGAAGCCGGACGTCGGATAAGGCGCGCGAGCCGTCGCCGATGACTCGCTGTTTTCGGCGGCGAAGTGGTCCGGGGATAAACCATGCTTGAGTGCCCGTCGCCGGCCTTCAGCAACAGCGGATACCCAGGACCTATGATCGGAATGACGCTGCGGCTGATGCGCCGCGGCGACCGGTCCTGGGGAATCCGCTGATGAAGTTCGTAGCCGTCATCGCGCTGGCGCTAGTGTCGTGGACCGCGTCGGCGCAATCGCCCTGCCCGGATCCGTTGAGCGCATCGCAACTGCAGCAGTTGCGTGACGACGACAGCTACACGCTTCGCACGTACGCACTGACGCGCTGGTTCAAGTGCGGCTGGCCGGCGGCCTTGCCGGCGATGAAGGTTTGGCGCACCGCGGCCGAGGAAGCGGCGCGCGAAGACGCCGCCGAGTACAAAGATGCGCTGCCAACCTCCACTGAGTTCGTCGAAGATCTGCGCATGATGGTCTGGATGAGCCCGGAAGCGTTCGATATGCATCTCAGTGAGGAATTCACTGAAGAACCCAACGAAGACGACCCTGCGCAACTGGCAGCGCTGATGCGGCTGCGGGTCGATCCGGCGCAGATGCTGCGCCACATCGAGCAAGGCCGCACCGCTGTCATCGCGTTGCTGCGTGAAGACCTGGCGTTGCCGGCGGCGACCGACCTGGTGCTCGAGCTTTCCGTGGTGGCGCAGCTGATTCGCGCCGGCAAGATCGACGAGGCGCGCGCCTACTTCGATCGCATCGAGCGCCAGTCGACGGCGCGCGATGTGCAGCTGGCTGATGTGGCCGATGCAACGCGCGACAGCGACGCGGAGGCCGTGGAGCGGTTGGACTCGATGCGTGCGGTGCTGGGACCGGTGGGACCGGTGTCCGGTGCGACGACCGCCACACGCTGGATCATCTATCGTTCGCAGGCGGCGCGCCGGAATTTCTGCGGCACCGGCGCGATGATGGAAAGACTCTTCGACACGACCTATCTGCGCGACATCGTGCTGCGCGCAGCGGATGCCGACGCGGCGATCGCCGAGGCGCTGACCGTTGACTGGCGTGCTCAGGTCAACGGTGCCGGCGCGCGTTCCGGGTTGCTGCTGGATCTGCTGCGCAAGCGCTACGGCAAGGCAGGACTCGAGCAGGGCTGGGCCGATGCGCTTGCCGGCCTGCGCACGGACGGGGCAAGCATCGGCGTCGTACTGTTCGGTCACTATCTGGCGATGCCCGACGCGGTCGTCGAGAGCGATGCGAGCTCGCCCGGGGCGACGCACGAACGGCCGTTGCGGCTGGACGAGCTCATCAATCTGGTCAAGGCGACTGCGCTATACCGCGCGTCGCACGCCGACTGATTCCGTGAGCCGCGGTCCCGATCGGGACCGCGGCTCGCAATGGCCCGCCTTATTCCCCGAGCGTCAGCAGCGAGGCATTGCCACCAGCCGCCGTCGTGTTGATCGTCAGCGTGCGTTCGGTGACGAAGCGCGCGAGGTAGTGCGGGCCGCCGGCCTTGGGGCCGGTCCCCGACAGGCCTTCGCCGCCGAAGGGCTGCACGCCGACGACCGCGCCGATCTGATTGCGGTTGACGTAGCAATTGCCCACTTTGACACTTCTGGAAATCTGCTCAATGGTCGAATCGATGCGGCTGTGCACGCCGAGCGTGAGGCCGTAGCCGGTGGCGTTGATCTGATCGATGACCTTGTTCAGCTCCGACGCTTTCCAGCGCAGCACATGCAGCACCGGCCCGAACACTTCGCGCTCGAGCTGATCGAGCGAGGCGATCTCGTAGGCGCGCGGCGCGAAGAAGGTGCCGTGCTCAGTGCCTTCGCCGAGGCTCGCAACCTTGATCAGCTTCGCTTCCCTGTCCATGCGCGCGGCATGGTCGTCGAGGATCTTCTTCGCATCCTCATCGATGACCGGGCCGATGTCGGTCGACAGCAGGCGCGGTTCGCCGACCTTCAGTTCGTCCATCGCGCCGGCGAGCATGTGGATGACCTTGTCGGCGATGTCTTCCTGCACGAACAGGATGCGTGCGCATGAACAGCGCTGGCCGGCGGAGTAGAACGCGCTGCTGACGGCGTCCTTGACCACTTGTTCGGGCAACGAGGAGGAATCGGCGATCAGCGCATTCTGGCCGCCGGTCTCGGCGATCAGCACGGCGATGGCTGCTTCGCGCGCGGCGAGCGAACGGTTGATCGCGCGTGCGGTGTCGGTCGAACCGGTGAACACGACGCCGGCGACGCGGGGATCCCTGCACAGCGCCGCGCCGACCGTGGCGCCGTCGCCGGGTACGAACTGCAGCACGCCGGACGGCACGCCGGCGTCGAGCAGCAGCTGCGTGGCGCGGAATGCGACGAGATTGGTCTGTTCGGCCGGCTTGGCGATCACGGCATTGCCGGCGACGAGCGCGGCGACGACCTGGCCCATGAAAATCGCGAGCGGGAAATTCCACGGACTGATCGCGACGAATACGCCGCGGCCATGGAGGAATAGCTGGTTCGATTCGCCGGTCGGTCCCGGCAGCGTATCCGGATGCGCGAGCATCCGGCGCGCCTGCGCGGCGTAGTAGCGGCAGAAATCGACCGCTTCGCGCACTTCGGCGATCGCGTCCGGAATGGTCTTGCCGGCTTCGCGCACGCACAGCGCGATGAGTTCGCCGCGATGCGTTTCCATCAGATCCGCGGTGTGCTCGAGGATCTTGGCGCGGCCGGCGGCCGGCGTGCGATCCCAGTCCGGCTGTGCCGCGACGGCGTTGGCGATGGCCTTGTCGACGGCAGCGGCATCGGCCGGCTGCCAGCTGCCGACGGTGCGGCGGCGGTCGGCCGGATCGGTCACGGTGATCAGTGCGGAGGAAAAGTTTGCGCCCGGGATCAGCGGCTTGGCCGTCCAGGTCTGCGGCGAGGCGGCGATCGCGTCGGCGAGCGCCTTGAGTTCGTTGTCGTTACCGAGATTGACGCCCATGGAATTCTTCCGTTGCTCCCCGAACAGGCCGGCCGGCTGCGGAATGCGCGGGTGCGGCTTGGTAGTGAAATGGCGCACGACGTCGACCGGATCGGCGACCAGGTCGCGGATCGAGAGGCTTTCGTCGACGATGCGGTTTACAAAACTGGTATTTGCGCCATTTTCCAGAAGGCGGCGCACGAGATACGGCAGCAGGTCTTCGTGCGAACCGACCGGCGCGTAGACGCGGCACGGCGCGTTCATGTTGCGCTCGCCGATGACCTCGGCGTAGAGGTCCGCCCCCATGCCGTGCAGGCGCTGGAACTCGAACGGCCGCCCCCGGGCCATGTGATGGATCGCGGCGATGGTATGCGCGTTGTGTGTGGCGAAGGCCGGATAGAACAGGTCGCCGTAGTCGAACAGGCGGCGCGCGCAGGCCAGGTACGACACGTCGGTATTCGGCTTGCGCGTATACACCGGATAGCCGGCATGGCCGCTTTCCTGCGCGCGCTTGACCTCGGAATCCCAGTACGCGCCCTTGACCAGACGCACGCACCAGCGCTGGCCGTTGGCCTTGGCCTTCTCGGCGAGCCAGTCGATCACGAACGGCGCGCGCTTCTGGTAGGCCTGCACGGCCAGACCAAAGCCCTGCCAGCCGGCCAGCGACGGATCCGCATGCACGGCGGCGATGATGTCGAGCGAGATTTCCAGGCGCTCGGATTCTTCGGCATCGACGGTCAGGCAGATGCCCTGCGCCTTGGCGAGCTTCGCGAGTTCGAGCAGCTTGGGCTGCAGTTCGGCGAGCACGCGTTCGCGCTTGGCGACTTCGTAGCGCGGATGCAGTGCGGACAGCTTGATCGAGATCGACGGCGCATCCAGCACGTCCTTGAATGGCCCTCGGTTGCCGAGCGCCTTGATCGCATCGATGTATGCACGGTAATAGCGCTCACCGTCGGGTGTGGTCAGCGCGCCTTCGCCGAGCATGTCGTAGGAATAGCGGTAGACGCGGTTTTCCTTTTCCTCGGCGCGGTCGAGGGCCTCCTTGATGTTGCGGCCCATGACGAACTGGTGACCCATGATGCGCATGGCCTGGCGTACGGCGAGGCGAATCACCGGTTCGCCGGCGCGGCCGATCAGCCGCTTGAGCGCGCCGAGGAAATTGCGCTGCGTCTCGTCGGCCAGCGTGACCAGCTTGCCGGTCAGCATCAAACCCCAAGTGCCGGCGTTGACGAGCACCGAATCGCTCTTGCCAAGGTGCGATTCCCAGTTCGCTTCGCCGAGCTTGTCGGCGATCAGCTTGTCAGCGGTTTCCTTGTCGGGAATGCGCAGCAGCGCCTCGGCCACACACATCAGCAGCACGCCTTCCTCGGACGACAGGTCGTACTCGCGCATGAAAAATTCGACCGCGGACTTCTGGTCGGCCTTGGCGCGTACGCGAGCGACGATCTCGCTGGCGCGCGCCAGGACGAGGTCGCGCTCGGGCGGTGGCAGCGCGGCCTGGGCAACGAGTTCGTTGACCGCTTCGGTCTCGTCGCGGCAGTAGGCGGCAGTCATGCGCGCACGCGCGGCGTCGGCAGTTGCGGGCAACTCGGGTGTCAGGATGTCGGCAATCACGGAGGATCTCGGTGATGGAATGCCGGCCTGGCACAGGCCCGGCAAGGAGAAGCGGGATTCTAGAGGGTGTCAGTACCTGGTCAAGGTCCATATCGACGCAATGACGGCGGTATCGTTACTGCGGCAATTCGCCGCAGCGCCTCCGGTGATGTCGCGGTCGGGTCTCGCCATGCCTTGCTGCGGTGGGTTTGCTTTCCTTGCCCGTGTCCGGCCTAGCCACTATCATTTCGCGGTTCTACGCTTGGCGCTCGCTGCCGGCGCGGCGCCTGGCGCCGGCGCCGCAGCCTGCGACAGTGCCGATCCTGCGGAGTTGCCCCATCGCTGACCTGCGCGACCCTTCGGGCCTGCGCTGCGGCATGACGGCGTGCCGCGCGGCCCCCAGCCGGGCTGACGATCGGCGGAGCAATGGCATTCGGTGCGTGGCCGGACGCAGGCTGGGCGCGAACCTTCGAGGGTCGCGCCGCGGCTCGCGGACGGCGGCGGCCCCAACGACTGGGATGGCTTTAGGGTGATGGCAATGAAGTCTCTGGCAACTACGCGAACCGGGCGAGCCGCCGCGGCGGCAGTGCTCGCGATGGCGGCGGGAATGGTGCACGCCTCGACGATGCCGGTGCGCTGGCAGCTCAACATGGGCAAGGGCGTCACCGAGTCGGCGCACAACGCCTACCACGCGCACATGATCGCGCTGTGGGTCTGCGTCGTCATCGGCATCATCGTGTTCGGCGCCATGGCGTACGCCATGTTCAAGTTCCGCAAGTCCAAGGGCGCGGTCGCGGCCCAGTGGAGCCACAACACGAAGGCCGAAGTGATCTGGACCGTCATCCCGGTCGTCATCCTCATCGCCATGGCGTGGCCGGCGACCCAGATCCTGGTCAAGCAGGCCGACACCTCCAACCCCGTGCTGACCGTCAAGGTCACCGGCTACCAGTGGAAGTGGCGCTACGAATACGTCGACTACGAAGGCAAGCCCACCGGCGTGAACTTCGTCTCCAAGATCGACGCCGAAAGCGACAAGACGCGCCAGCTCAAGTCCGGCCTCGACCCGCATGCGGTCAAGGTCGGCAATGAACAGACCTACCTGCTCAACGTCGACAAGCCGCTCGTGCTGCCGACCAACGCCAAGATCCGCTTCGTCATCACCGCCGACGACGTGATCCACGCGTGGTGGGTGCCGGCGCTGGGTTGGAAGACCGACGCCATCCCCGACATCATCAACGATGCCTGGACCCTGATCGAACAGCCCGGCACCTACCGCGGCCAGTGCGCCGAGCTCTGCGGCCAGGACCACGGTTTCATGCCCATCGTCGTCGAGGCCAGGCCCAAGGCCGAATTCGACCAGTGGCTCGCCGCGCAACAGGCGGCCGCCGCTCCCGCTACCGCACCTGCCGCGCCGGCTCCCGCCGCCGCGCCGCAGGGTTAAGTCTCAGTACGAGGTCGAATCCATGGCTACGCACGCCGCCGCCGGTCACCACGCCGATCATCACGACGACCACGATCACAAGCCGCAGGGCTTCATGAATCGCTGGGTCTTCACGACCAACCACAAAGACATCGGTACGCTGTACCTGGTCTTTGCCTTCATCATGTTCTGCATCGGCGGCGCCATGTCCGGCGTGATCCGTGCCGAACTGATGACGCCGGGCCTGCAGCTCGTCGAGCCGTACTTCTTCAACCAGATGACCACGATGCACGCGCTGGTCATGATCTTCGGCGGCGTTATGCCGGCCTTCGTCGGCCTCGGCAACTGGATGATCCCGCTGCAGATCGGCGCGCCCGACATGGCGCTGCCGCGCATGAACAACTGGTCTTTCTGGATCCTGCCGTTCGCGTTCACGATGCTGCTGATGACCCTGTTCATACCGGGCGGCGCGCCCGCCGGCGGCTGGACGCTGTACCCGCCGCTGTCGCTGCAGGGCGGTTCGTCGGTCGCCTTCGCGATCTTCGCGATCCACATGATGGGCATCAGCTCGATCATGGGCGCGATCAACATCATCGCGACCATCCTCAACATGCGCGCCCCGGGCATGGACCTGCTCAAGATGCCGCTGTTCGCGTGGACCTGGCTGATCACCGCGTTCCTGCTGATCGCCGTGATGCCCGTGCTGGCCGGCGCGGTCACGATGCTGCTGACCGACAAGTTCTTCGGCACGAGCTTCTTCAACGCGGCCGGCGGCGGCGACCCGGTGATGTTCCAGCACATCTTCTGGTTCTTCGGCCACCCCGAGGTCTACATCATGATCCTGCCGGCTTTCGGCGTGGTGTCGGAAATCATCCCGACCTTCTCGCGCAAGCCGCTGTTCGGCTACCAGGCCATGGTCTACGCGACCGCGTCGATCGCGTTCCTGAGCTTCATCGTCTGGGCGCATCACATGTTCACGGTCGGCATGCCGCTCGGCGGCGAGCTGTTCTTCATGTACGCGACCATGCTGATCGCCGTGCCCACGGGCGTGAAGGTATTCAACTGGGTCTCGACCATGTGGAAGGGCTCGATGACGTTCGAGACGCCCATGCTCTGGGCGGTCGGCTTCGTCATCCTGTTCACGATCGGCGGCTTCTCGGGCCTGATGCTCGCGATCGTGCCGGCCGACTTCCAGTACCACGACACCTATTTCGTCGTCGCCCACTTCCACTATGTGCTCGTGACCGGCGCGCTGTTCTCGATCATCGCCGCGGTGTACTACTGGTGGCCGAAGTGGACCGGCAAGATGTACTCCGAGAAATGGGGCAAGTTCCACTTCTGGTGGACGATCGTGTTCGTCAACCTGCTGTTCTTCCCGCAGCACTTCCTGGGACTGGCCGGCATGCCGCGCCGCATCCCGGACTACAACGTCGCGTTCGCCGACTGGAACATGCTCAGCTCGATCGGCGCGTTCGGCATGCTGCTGACGCCGATCTTCATGTTCCTGATCCTGTGGCATTCGAAGAAGCACGGCGCCACGGCGACCATGCAGGTCTGGGAAGGCGCGCACGGCCTGGAATGGACGGTGCCCTCGCCGGCGCCGCACCACACCTTCACCGAGCCGCCCGTGATCCGCGCGCAGGATCTGGCCCACGGCGATCCGACCCACTGAGAACCCCGGGCGCGCCACGCAACTGGCGCGCCGAGCCGATCATGAGCACCGAACCCGCCCGCTTCGATCCGACCCAACGCCGCGCGGCCGTCCGCCGCACGGCCTGGATCATCGCGGGCGTGATCGCGCTGATCTATGCGGGCTTCTTCGTACGTGCCATGTTGCTGATGGGTAGTACGGGGACGGGCTCGTGAGCACGGCCAATCGCGTCTGGCAGAAGAAGGGCTGGCTCATCGCCGGCGGCTTCTTCGTATTCGGCTTCGCGCTGATACCGCTGTACAACATCGCCTGCGAGCATGTGCTCGGCATCAAGCTCGACCAGGGCGCGGTCGACGCCGATACGGCGGCGGGGATGACGGTCGACGAATCGCGCCTCATCACGGTGCAGTTCGTCGCCAACACGAAGTCCACGCTGCCCTGGGCGTTCAGCGCCGAAAAGGTCAGCATGCAGGTGCATCCGGGCCAGCTCAGCGAAGCCTGGTTCGATGCGACCAACATCTCCGCGCGCGACATCGTCGGCAATGCCGTGCCGAGCGTCGCGCCGAACTCGGCCTCGCTGTATTTCAACAAGACCGAGTGTTTCTGCTTCACCGAGCAGATGCTCAAGGCCGGCGAAACCAAGCGCATGCCCGTGCGCTTCATCGTCGACCCGCGCCTGCCCAAAGACATCAGTACCTTGACCCTCGCCTATACGTTCCTCGAGAACGATATCGCGACCAAGAAACTGGCCGAATCCAACCGGGCCGCCGCGCCGGCGTCCTGATCCAGCGTTCCAACCGGGGTTTCTCACCATGGCGACAGCAGAAGGCAAGCACATCTACTACGTACCGCACGGCAGCAAGTGGCCCGCGGTCGGCACGATAGGCCTGTTCACGACCATGGTCGGCGCGGCCAACTGGCTCAATGAAGTCAGCTGGGGCAAGCCGGCGTTCTATGTCGGCGTCGCAATCCTGCTGTTCATGATGTGGGGCTGGTTCGGCGACGTGATCCGCGAATCGATCAAGGGCATGTACAACTCCCAGGTCGACGTGTCATTCCGCATGGGGATGATGTGGTTCATCTTCTCCGAGGTCATGTTCTTCGCCGCGTTCTTCGGTGCGCTGCTCTACGCGCGCATGTACTCGATTCCGTGGCTCGGCGGCGAAGGCGACGGCGCGCTGACCAACTTCTATCTGCACCCGGGCTATGCGGCGGCCTGGCCGACCAATGGGCCCGATGCAGTGGGCGGCGCCTTCCAGACCATTCCGGCCTGGGGCGTGCCCCTGCTCAACACGCTGATCCTGCTGACCTCGGGCGTCACAATCACGATCGCCCATCACGCCCTGCGCGCGGGACATCGCAAGCAGCTGCTCGTGTTCCTGGGCCTGACCGTGCTGCTCGGCGCGCTGTTCCTGTTCTACCAGGCCGAGGAATACATCGAGGCCTATAAGCATCTGAACCTGACCCTGGGCTCGGGCGTGTACGGCTCCACCTTCTTCATGCTGACGGGTTTCCACGGTCTTCACGTCACGCTCGGCACCATCATGCTCGCCGTGATCTGGTTCCGTTGCCTCAAGGGCCATTTCACCAAGGATCACCACTTCGGTTTCGAGGCGGTCGCCTGGTACTGGCACTTCGTCGACGTGGTATGGCTCGGTCTTTTCATGTTCGTTTACGTGCTCTGAACCACAGGCAGCGCACACGCAGAAGCCGCGCCCAGCGCGGCTTTTTCGTTTCTGGCGCATTCGCAGCAGAGGCTGCAACGATCTTGTACCCTGCGCCTGTCCACGCCGGCGCCAGCGACCATGCCTGAGTTCGACGTCAACCTGCTGCTCGATACCGGAACGCTGGCGGTGCGCGACGTGCGCTGCCGTGGCGAATGCCGGCACCGCAGCGCCGAGGAATGCACCGCGGCGACGCACCTCGTGTTTCCGTATCGCGGCGTCTACGTGCGCCATGTCGGCGCCGAGCAGTCGGTGGCCGACGCGAACCATGTGCTGTTCTTCAATGCGGGTCAGGCCTATCAGGTCAGCCATCCGGTCGTTGGCGGCGATGCCTGCCTCTCGCTGGTGCTGCCCGAAGCGACGCTGCAGGAACTCGCCCCGGCCGAGCTGCTGCAACGCAGTGGCGAGCCGGGCTTCCGCGAACAGAGCCTGCGCATCGATCCGCGCGCCCAGGCGCTCGTCGCCTTGCTGCGCCACGGCCTGCACAACGGCGTGATCGAGCCGCTCGAAGCCGAAGGCCTGCTGCTGACGCTCGTGAGCCGCAGCCTCGGCCCGCGCACCGCGCGCGCGCCGCGCTCGACGCGGCTGCGGCGCAGCCTGGTCGATCGCGCCAAGCTGCTGCTCGCGAGCGATCCGACGCGGCGCTGGACGCTCGCCGACATGGCAGCCGAACTCGGCGGCTCGGCGGTCTATCTCACGCAGGTGTTCCAGCAGGTCGAAGGCCTGCCGCTGTATCGCTACCAGCTGCGCTTGCGCCTGGCGCGCGCGCTGGACCGGATTCCGCACGAGGACGACCTGGCGGCGCTCGCGTTCGAACTCGGCTTCTCCAGCCACAGTCACTTTGCGTCGGCGTTCCGCCAGGCTTACGGCCGCTCGCCGAGCGCATTCAAGCAGTCGCTGCGATAAGGCCGCCACGACAATCAAGACGATGAAGAAAGCTCGGTTTCTGACGTCGGAACCTGACGGTGACGGCGAGGCCGGCGATTGCGAACAACCCTGACTGACCGTTACATTGCCCGCGTTTCCGCGGCGTCATCATGTGTGGACGGAAATCGCTCGAATCGCTGAACACATCAGAAGATGCAACGCGCAGTCAGCGGAGGATCAGCACTGGAACCGAATCCCATTCCTGATGATGTGCGTCGGTTCATTCTGGGAAATGCGCTGACGGTTCCGGATGTCGAAGCGCTGCTGATGCTTCGCGGCAGCGGTGGTGCAAGCTGCGATGCGGATCTGCTGGCGTCGCGGCTCTACGTATCGCGGACACGTGCAGAGGCAGTGGCGGCAAAGCTCCGGAATCTAGGAGCCGCCGAGCAGCTCGACGATGCGACGAGTATTGTCTATCGACCTCGCACGGCCGAGCTGTCGGCGGTCCTCGACGCGTTGTTGTTGTGCTATGCCCGCAACCTGGTTCAGGTAGCCCAGCTGATCCATTCGACCGAGAGCCAGTCGGCTCAGGCATTCGCCGACGCCTTCCGTATTCGCAAGGAGACCTAAGAATGGCCAGCGTGGTGTATGGGCTGTGCGGGTTGACGGCGCTCGCATGCGCGGCGCTACTCTTGCGCGCGTACCGCGGATCCGGAAGCGCGTTGCTGCTTTGGAGCGGATTGTGTTTTAGCGGCCTGATGGTCAGCAACGTTGTCCTCATCGTCGACAAGTTGCTCGTGCCCGAGGTGAACTTGCTTCCGGTGCGTCTCGCGGTCACGGCCGTGTCGATGTTGCTGTTGCTTTACGGCCTCATCTATCGCAGCGAGTAAGCACACCATGACCGACTTTCTCGCGGGTGCAATCGCCATGGCGTCCCTGGTGGCCGGGCTCGTCTTTCTGCGTTTCCATCGGCGCACGAGTGATCGACTGTTCCTATTCTTCGCGGCGTCGTTCTGGCTCGACGCTATCGGCCGAACGCTGGAGATCGCGTTGCAGCTGACCGACGACGGAAGCCCAACTCTTTACGTGATCAGAGTGGTTGCCTACGGACTGATTCTGGTCGGCATCCTGGACAAGAACCGCCCGCGTCAGGCGCGCTAAAGAAAAGAGCCGTGCGCAACGCAGGCGGGACGTACTGGCTTCAGTTGAAACATGTCCCCGCCGCGCTGCACGCCGCCGCGCTTCCGCGACGCTGGCGCCTGCGAACGCTCCTGCGGCGACCGTGCTTTTCACGGCGATTTCGAGCATCGGACAGCCGCGATTGCCGGTTTCGACGATTCGGTGGTGAGTGAGAAAAGCGACGACATCATCGGTATCGTAGTGCAATAGTTGCAAAATGTAGGCAACTAATTGCCGCCAGATCAAGAGCTGCGGCGCACGGTGTTATAGTATGCGGCGCAGCGCTGTTCCGCGCGTTGCCCGCAGCGGTGTCGGTTTCCTGCATCCGACCGTTGCTTAGCGCAGCCATCTGCCGTTGGGCTGAGGTGGCCGCATCTTGCGAGACTGCCGTCGTATCGTGTGGCACCGAGTACGCGCAGTCTGCCGGCAAGGCCTCCCTCGATGTGCGTCGTGGGATGGCCGCATTGGACTGGGAGATTGGCCCATGGCTCCGACTCTATGAACGCTCGCGCTCGCTACGCGCTTGCTTTGCTTGTCGCTTTGTCGGTCCTCGTGACCGTAGCGTGGTTCATCGTCGGCCACACGACGCGTGGCTGGTTCGAGAAGGACGTAGGCTTGCGGGCGGAACTGGCGGTCAACGGTGCGCGCCGCGCGCTGCTGCGCGATCTGCAGGCCGGTAACCTCCCAGCGTTGCGCGAGCTGTTGACCGACATCACGCGCGACGAACGCATCATGGGCGCGGCGCTGTGCTCGCCGGAACTCGACTTCATCGCCGCCACGCCCGGGTTTCCCGATGCGTTTGCATGCCGCAGCGTGGGTCCGCACCTGCGGGCTGAAGCGAGCGCGCCGTCCGATCGCTGGACCGTCTGGCGCGACACGGCCAGCCTTCCCGGCGGTGCCGTCCACGTGAACGCGATCCCGCTGTCCGATGCGGGGGGCGTGAAGGCCTTCGCCATCGTCACGCACGACTTGAGCTACGTGGCGCGCCGCGAAGCGAGCACGCGTTATTTCCTGCTCTGCGCGTTCGCCGTCATCGCGCTGCTCGCGTCCGTGTCGACGCTGCTGGTAGTGCGCGCGTCGCGTCGCCGCTGGACCGAGGCGTTGCAGCGCATGGCAAAAGGCGAGGACGTTCCGCAGCGGCGTGAGTTCCTGCCGTTGATCAAGGATCTGCGCGAGCTGCTCGATCGGCTGGCTACGGAAGAACAAACGGATCTGCGCGGCGGGGTGTGGACGCCGGAACGGCTCAAGCTGACCTTGAATCGGCACCTGCACGGCGAGCGCCTGGTCGTGGTCGCAAACCGGGAACCTTACATCCACGATCGCGCGAGCGACGGCAGCGTGCGCGTGCTGCACCCGGCCAGCGGCTTGGTCAGTGCGCTCGAGCCCGTGCTGCGCGCGTGTTCGGGCGTGTGGGTGGCTCACGGCGCCGGTTCCGCAGACCGCGAAACGGCCGACAAGCACGGGCGCGTGCGCGTGCCCCCGGGCGAAGAATCGTACGTGGTGCGGCGGGTCTGGCTGAGTTCCGAAGAGGAAAAAGGCTACTACTACGGATTTTCCAACGAAGGCTTGTGGCCTTTGTGCCATGTGTCGCACACGCGGCCGACCTTCCGAGCTGAGGACTGGCAGCACTATCGCAAAGTGAACCAGCGCTTCGTGGACGCGGTATGCGACGAGGTTGACACGGACGATCCGGTGATCCTCGTGCAGGACTACCATTTCGCGCTGGCACCGCGTCTGCTGCGCGAGCGCCTGCCGCGCGCCACGATTCTGACGTTCTGGCACATCCCCTGGCCCAATGCCGAACAGATCAGCATCTGCCCGTGGCACCGCGAACTGATCCAAGGCCTTCTCGGCAGCAGCATCCTTGGGTTCCACACGCCGTTCCACTGCAACAACTTCATGGAAGCAGCCGACCGGTTCCTGGAGTCGCGTCTGGACCGTGAAGATCTGGCCGTCGTGCAGGGCGAACGCCGCACGCTGGTGCGTCCGTATCCGATTTCCATCGAGTGGCCGAACCGCTGGCTGGAGAACGCGCCGTCGGTGACAGACTGCCGTGCTGCAGTGCTGGCCGAGCTGGGCCTGGCCTCCGACGCACGGCTCGGCGTCGGTGTGGATCGGCTGGACTACACCAAGGGCATCGAGGAACGCATGTGCGCCATCGAGAAGCTGCTGGAGAAACAACCGCAGCTGATCGGTCGTTTTACCTTTTTGCAGATTGCTTCGCCGAGCCGCACCGAGATCGCGCGCTACGCCCAGCTGCGGGACGACGTGGAAGCGCTGGTCGAGCGGATTAATGCGCGTTTTGGTCGCGACGACTGGAAACCCATCGTGTTGCGTCGGCAGCACACGGAACCCGCCGATGTGTTCCGTTACTACCGTGCGGCGGACATTTGCTACGTGAGCAGCCTGCACGACGGGATGAACCTGGTGGCGAAGGAATACATTGCAGCCAGGGACGACGAGCAGGGCGTGCTGGTGCTGTCCCAGTTCACCGGCGCGGCGCGCGAACTTACGGAGGCATTGCTTGTGAACCCTTACGACATTGAGCAGGCGGGCCGAGCACTGGCCATCGCCCTGGCGATGCCAGCTGCCGAGCAGCAGGCGCGCATGCGGGCGATGCGCAAACTGGTGGCCGAGTTCAACGTCTATCGCTGGGCAGGCCGCATGTTGCTGGACGCCAGCCGGTTGCGTCGGCGCGAGCAACTGGCCGGTGTACTCGGCGCCAGCGATCCCGGCTACCTCGGACGGAGCGAGCCGTGATTCATCTGTTTTCTGAGGAGGGCCGCCGCGCCCTGCAGGCGTTCGCACCGTCCGACACGCTGGTGGCGCTGGACTACGACGGCACGTTGGCCCCCATCACCGACGATCCGTTCCGTGCCCACATGCACGCCGCGACGCGCCAGCTTCTCATCCGCCTTGCCCGGTGCAGGCCCAGCGTGATCCTTACCGGACGGTCGCGACGCGACGCGCTGCGCCTCCTGGACGGCGTCGATGGCATCGAAGTCATCGGCAACCACGGCATGGAGTCGGTGCACGCGACGTCCTTGGCCGTGCTCGACCTGGTGTCGTCCTGGAAGACCGTTCTGGCGCATCGCATCGCTGGCGTGGCGGGAATGAGTCTGGAAGACAAAGGCTATTCGCTGTCGTTGCACTACCGGCTGGCGCCAGATCCGCTGCAAGCCGCGGCGTTCGCGCACGCTCTGGCCGTGCCGTTGCCCCAGGCTCGGCTGGTTGGCGGCAAGTGCGTGCTCAACGTCGTTCCTGCGACCGCGCTGGACAAGGGCGGTGCGCTGCTGCGGGAACTGCAACGCATCGGTTCACCGCGTGCGCTGTTCGTCGGCGACGATGTTACCGATGAAGACGTGTTCAGGCTCGATCTGCCGCAGCAGATACTGTCGATCCGTGTGGGACACTCACCGCATTCGCAGGCCCGCTATTTCTTGCGGGACCGGGACGAAGTCGATGTATTGCTGGACCTTCTTGCACCGCTGGCGTAGCGCGGGTCATGCGACGAACGATACCTTCGGTTCGAATCCGGTTTCGCGTCCGTTCGCTGGCGAGCAGGGCAGCATGGCGAAAAAGTCCAGGTGGCGAGACGCATAGCGAGTGCAGAAGGTCGGGGCCAACAGGAGTGCACTCTCGGCCGACGCAGAGCGGCTTCGCCAGGATGGCGGCAACGCGCTATTTCCGATGATGAAGGCTCGATTGGGGGCTCGCGGTCGCTGATCCGACCCACGCGAGCAAGACCGCCGCGATCGCGGCGTGGCGTGCGGCAGGCATACGTATCGTCATGGCCGTGGGTGATGCCAAGCGATGGCGCCGATGCCACGATGCCAAGTGCGCGAATTGCCCTGGCTAACGTGGATCTCCGCGGGATCGCGCCTTCGATGGAGATCTCCCGGGTTACGATCAGCAATCGGCGCGGAAGGCGCATACCACATGAAGCAAAACCCCTGGTTTGCTTCCGCCTACAACGCGCCCGGTGTGCCGCTCGCGGCCGGTGTGCTTCACCCCCACCTCTGGTTGGCTGCTGAGTCCCATGACTACGGAGTGGACCATGAGCTTGTCGTCGGTCTGCGCAATCTGCAGTGCGCTGCGACTCAAGGTCACTCTCCGTCATCGAGCTGTCGACTCGATGCCTTGAATCCCGAGATCACGTCGAATAGTTCTTCATCGATCTTGCTCTGCCGCAACCGATGGAATCGGTCGTGGAGTGCCCGTAGCATCGCGTCGATGTTCCTGTCGGCGCGATCCATGGCCGCCAGACGACTCGCGTTCTCGCTGGCTAGAGATTCTGCGCTGGCCCGGAAGATCGATACGTACACGAATTCGCTGATCAGCTGGCGCATCGTCCCGGCAGGGTCGCCCACCAGCTCTGCAGGCAATGGGGTCGGCCATGGACGCCGTGCCAGGTCGCGGCACCACGCGTCGTCCAGAGGTAACAGGCGCTGGGCCACCGGCGCGTAGGCAGAGCCGGTCGCGGGACGGTTGTAGATCAAGTGCAGTTCGGAAGGCGCAAGGGGCCCCGGCGCAACCGGCAGAGTGTCGACCACAGTGACCAGAATTTCCCTGACGAGGCCGATGATCGCCTGCACTGCGGTGGGTACGGCAAAGGTGTGCTGGCTCAGTATGCCGGCGTCGGCCAGACTGACTCGTACGCGCTCGCCGACCGTCCAGACCTGCAGGTCTGGACGGTCGGCGAGCGTTTGACCGGCGTACTCCGCGATCTTGTCGTTGAAACGGCCGACCAGTCCTTGGTCCGATCCGAACACCACGGCGCGAGCCGGCCGGTCCCGGGATGTTGGACCGGACCGGGTTGCTACCGTGGGCGGAATTTGCCGAAAGCAGACGCCCAGCCCGAGTTCGATATTCCGCACGTAGTCACCGAGCACCGTCACCGATTTGGCGTATTGTCCGACGCTGGCCGCGGCTTGGGCCTTCATTGCGCGCACGACGGACTGCAGATCGGCGGCGCTGCCGATCTTGCGCCGCAAGTGGGCGGTGCTGTCGGCCATCCGTGCTCTCAGCCGCCCAGCGGCGGCGCTGGCTGGGTCGCGGCCACGTCGGCGCCGTTTGGCTTGGACAGGAAATTCGAAAGGGCTCGGCGTGCCAAATCGATCATGGCCTGCTTGTCTTCCTGCGTCAGGATGTCCGCGTGCAGCAAGCGCTGGCCGAGCGTGTCCGATATTTCGCGGCCGGCGGCGTCGATCACCGCGCGTTCCGCTTCTGCCATGCGATCAGGCGATACCGGATCGAACAATCCGGCGGTCAGCGCCAGCACGATGGCCAACTGCGCGCGCACGGGCATAGGTGCCAACTCCGCCTGCTTCAGGCATGCACGGATGCGTTGACCGCGGGTGATCGACGACTGCGTGTCCTCGTCCAGGTGGGCACCGAAGCGGGCGAAGGTCTCCAGTTCCTCGAATTGCGAATAGGCCAGCTTGAGGTCACCGGCCACGGCGCGGAAGGCCGCCAGCTGTGCCTTGCCGCCCACGCGCGAGACCGACCGACCTACGTCCACGGCCGGCAACACCCCCAGTTGAAACAGGGTGGGCGAGAGATAAATCTGGCCGTCGGTGATGGAGATCAAATTGGTCGGGATGTAGGCCGAGATGTCTTCGGCCTCGGTCTCGATGATCGGCAACGCGGTCAGTGATCCACCGCCCAGCGTCTCGTTCAAATGGGTGGCCCGCTCCAGCAGGCGCGAATGGATGTAGAAAATGTCGCCAGGAAACGCTTCGCGCCCCGGCGGCCGGCCCAGCAGCAGGGACAGCTCGCGGTAAGAGCGCGCATGTTGCGTCAGGTCGTCGTAGACGATCAGCACGTCACGGCCCGCGGCCATGAAGAACTCGGCAATGCTTGTGGCGGCGTAGGGCGCGATGTAGGAGAGCCCCGGCGCGCTGTTGCCGTCGGCCACGACCACAACCGTGTAGGCCAAGGCGCCGTGATCACGCAACACAGCCACCACCTTGGCCACTGCCGAAGCGCGCTGGCCGATCGCGCAGTACACGCACACGACGTCGCGTCCGCGCTGGTTGACGATGCTGTCGATGGCGATGGACGTCTTGCCGGTCTGACGGTCGCCCAGGATGAGTTCCCGCTGGCCGCGACCGATCGGGATGAGCGCGTCAATCACCTTCAGGCCGGTCTGCAGCGGTACCGTCACTGGTGCCCGGTCCATGATTGCCGGGGCCGGCCGCTCGATCGGCAGGCGCTGTTCGACCTCAATGGCGGACTGACCGTCGAGGGGGCGGCCGAGCGGATCGATGACACGCCCCAACAGCCCCATTCCGACGCCGACATCCATCACGCGTCCCTCGCGCTCAACCTCCGTGCCGGCATGCAGCAAGGCGTGGTCCCCGAGCAGCACCACTCCCACCTCGAATTCGTCGACGTCGAAGGCAAGGCCCAGCAGGTCTCCCGGAAAGCGGATCATTTCGGCGAAGGCAACGCCGGGGAGTCCACCGATATAGGCCACGCCCGTCGCCACGGACAGCACCGTACCGATTTCGCGCGCCACGAGGCGGTGCGCCGAGGCTTGGCGTGCACGGTCCATGGCGTCGAAGGCGTCGTCGAAGCCCTGCTGCACGGTTTCGAGCGCGGCCACTACGGCGCTCATGGCGCGACTGCGGCGGTAATCGGCGCGGTCGCAGGATTCGCGGGCTTGGATGGTGCCGCCGCACGAGTTGGTGGGGCGGCAGCAGGCCCAGGTGCTGCTCCGGGCCGGCGAGCGTCAGTCTCCAACAGGTCGTTCACTGCACGCTCCAGCGAAGCAAGATGGTCGCTGACCGTCCAGGCGAACTTCTGGCCCTGCGCAACGAGTTCGATCCCGGCCACCAGGGACGGCTCGGCCTCAAAGCGCAGATCGAGCTCGATGCCGAACGTGTCGGCGATGACCTTGTGGAGAGCTAGGCGTTGCGCAGTCGGCAAGGGGAAAGCGCTGCGAATGCGGACGGCATCTCTAGGACCACTCAGCGCCGATGCGAGTGCATCCCTGGACGGGCCGTCAAGGCCTTGCAGGCGGGCGATGAAGACTGCGCACACGCTGGCCTCCAAGCCGACGTCTGCCATGTCGGCGAGGGCTTTCCGTGCGATGGCGAACACCTCGCTCTGAGCACGCTGTCGCAACGCACGTCCTAAGGATTTTGCCTCGGTTTCCAGCGACTCCTGGCGCTGGGCACTGAGCGCATCGGCCGCCCGGCGGGCCGCGTCCAACAGGGTCTGGCGTTCGACATCGGCATCGGCCTTCGCCTGCTGCAGCAAGGCGACACGCTGCTGCTCGAAATCGTCGTTCTTCTTTTGAAATTCGTCGCGCTCTCGCTGGGCGTTGGCCCGCTCGCGGCTGGCGTCGGCAAGCTCGCTCGCAATGCGCTGCTCGCGGGCATCGATGGCATTCAGGATCGGCCTGTAGAGGAATCGCCGCATAAGCCACGCCAGGATGGCAAAGTTCAGTACTTGCGCAGCTACCGTGAACCAATCGATCAGCATGGCTACTTTCCGGAAGCCTGGGCAGCTTGCGCAATTGCCGCGTTCCAGAACGGGTTGGCGAAGATCAGGATCATCGACACCACAAAGCAGTAGATCGCGGTCGATTCGATCATCGCCAGACCCACGAACAGCGTGCGCGTGATCGTGGCCGAAGCGTCGGGCTGCTGCGCCAACGCGGTGAGCGCGGTCGCTACGGCGCGCCCCTCGGCCAGGGCGGGGCCCATCGTACCGAAGCCGGTGGTAAGGCCGGCGATGACGATCGAGGCGATGGCGATGAGAGTCAGGTTGTCCATGGAGTAAGTCTCCGATCAGGCAAGAGAGGGCTGCGCTGCTGGGGGCTTGGCTGCCGGCGCCCGCGCCCGCGTTGCGGCCGCGATGTAGACCGCCGCGAGGATGCTGAAGATGTAGGCCTGGACCATGCCGGTCAGCAGACCAAGTACGGTCATCACGACGGGGAACACGAAGGGCGTGATGGTCAGCAGGATGGCCAGGATCATTGCGCCGCTCATCATGTTGCCGAAAAGGCGCACAGCCAGCGCCAGCGTGCGCGAGACTTCGCTGATGAGATTGAACGGCAGCATCACCACGGTCGGCTCGACGTAGGTCTTGAGGTAGCGGCCCCAGCCTTGTCCGGCGATGCCGAAGAAAGGGACAGCCACGAACACGCAGGCAGCCAAGGCCGCCGTGGTCGATAGCGACCCGGTAGGCGGTTCGAACCCCGGGATCACCGTGCACAGGCTGGATGCGGCGACGAAGAGAAACAGCGTGCCCAGAAAGACCAGATACTTGCGCGGCTGCGGTAGCCCGACTTCCCGGATCTGATTCTGGATGGTGGTGATCAAGATTTCGAGGAGGCTCTGCCAGCGCGAAATCGTTGGTTCATGGGACAGCTTTCGAGTGACGAGCGCGGATCCCAGGGTCATCGCCACCATGAGGACCCAGGTGAACACCATCGTGGCGTTGAGCTTGACGAAGCCGCTCTGCCAGAAGATCCATTCGTCCGGGCTAAGGCGCACGAGGAGACTGCGCAGGGGAGGCGTAGGCGGGCAACCGCGTGGACCAGGTCACGGCCAGCCGTGCGAGCAGGAAGCCCAGCAGACACAGGAGCAGTCGTGACCAATCGCCCGCGGCCACGCCGAAGAAACCGCCCAGCGCAGCAGCCATGCGCAGCAGCGCGCTGGCAAGCACGCTCAGCGCGGGACGGCGGAAGTTGCTTGCGTGGCGAACGGTCCACCACAACCCGCCGTAAAACAGCAGGCCGAGAAAGAATCCCGCCGCGATGGCCCAAAGTCTGTCAGGCATCGCTGTCTCCGTTATCGTTGTTTTGCATGGCGCGATCTTCCCTGGCCACCCAATGCCAAGCGTTCAGGCAGCCGAGGCACAACCCCGCCACCAGCAAGGCCAGCGTCCACGAATGCGTATTGGCATAACGGTGATCCAGCCAGAATCCGAGCGCCGCACCCAGCAGCGTGGGAACCACGACGGACCAACCCACGAGGCCCATCATTCCGAGGCCAGACCAGACGCCGGGCGCACCGTCGCGGCGCGCCATGAGTTTGCGCGCGGCCTGACTTGCGACCTTGCGAGCCAGTAGGTCGGTGTCCGGGATCGGATCGGTCACCGCTGCAACTCTGCAAAACGGCGCAGAAAGCCCACTTCGAGCCGCGCCATCACCGCATGCACATCGTTGTCCTGCGATTGGCGCTGCACAAATTCGCGCGCCACGGCATCGCGCAATTGCGCGAGATCCGAGCCGCCGATGGCGCGCCGCGCCGAGATCCGCACGTCTGCGCCGGTTTTCACCAGGACGCCTTCGTCCACGGCCATAAAAACGTCACCATGGGCCGACGATTCAAAGTTCAGGATCCCGGGTACCAGCGCGGCCACACAATCGAGTCGGTGCGGCAACAGGCCCAAGGACCCGGCCGAGGTCTCGGCCACGATGCGCACCACATCGTGCTCGTCGGCAAACACGCCGAAAGGCAGCAACACCCTAAGTCGCATCGGCGTGCGCTCCTGCCAGAGGCGCTCGATCGGGCGTCGGGGATTGCCTGGCTTCAGGCGTCGGCTTGGACGGGCGCGCTGGCTTGCCCTTGACTTCGCTGATCGCGCCGATCATGTAAAGCGCGCTCTCGGGTCTGTCGTTGAATTCGTCGCGCAGGATGGCCTCGCAGCCGTCGAGCGCCTCTTTCAGGCTTACCAGCTTGCCTTTGAGCCCGGTGAACTGCTCGGTAGTGAAGAACGGTTGCGTGAGGAACCGTTCGAGCCGTCGTGCGCGGGCTACGACCTTGCGATCGGGCGGCGACAACTGCTCCAAGCCCAGCATCGCGATAATGTCCTTTAACTTGGTGTACTGCGCCAGCGTCTGCCGGATCTCCTGCGCCAGTCCGTAGTGCCGCGCGCCTACGATTCCCGGCGTGGCCATTCGCGAACTCGATTGCAACGGGTCGATCGATGGATACAGCCCTTCGCTGGCGCGCTGGCGCGACAGCACGATCGACGCAGACAAGTGCGAGAAAGTGTGCACCGCGGCCGGGTCGGTGAAGTCGTCTGCGGGTACGTACACCGCTTGGATCGACGTGATGGCGCCCTGGTCGGTGTTGGCGATGCGCTCTTCCAACCCAGCGAGTTCGGTGGCCATGGTCGGCTGGTAGCCCAGGCGCGACGGCATCTGGCCCATCAGGCTGGAGACTTCCATGCCGGCCTGGATGAATCGAAAGATGTTGTCGACGAGAAGGAGTACGTCCCGATGTTCGTCGTCGCGGAAATACTCGGCCATCGTCAGTGCGGCATCGCCGACGCGAAAGCGCGCGCCGGGAGGCTCGTTCAGCTGCGCGAAGATCATCACCATCTTCTCCAGCACGCCGGCGTCCTTCATGGCTGCGTGCAGTTCCGCGCCTTCGCGGCAGCGCTCGCCGATGCCGCAGAAGATGCTGACGCCGTCCTCATGATCGACCATGTTGTGGATCATTTCCGTCAGCAGCACCGTCTTGCCGACCCCCGCGCCGCCGAACAGGCCGGCCTTGCCACCGCGTTCCAGCGGTGTCAGCACGTCAATCACCTTGATGCCGGTTTCGAAGACTTCCGATGTGGTTGAACGTCGTACCAGCGCTGGCGGTGCCCGGTGCACCTGCCGCCACGCCATATCCGCCAGCGGTTCGCCGCCGTCGATGGTTCGCCCAAACACGTTGAACATGCGCGAAAGAATGGTCTTGCCCACCGGTGCCTGCAGCGGGGCGCCGGAGTCGGTCACTGGCATGCCGCGCGCCAGGCCTTCGGTCGTCGTCAACGCCACGCCGCGGACGTGATGCGGGTCGCACTGAGTCAGCACTTCCACGACGACGTTGCCGTCGATGCCCGCATGCAGCACGGAGTGAATGGCAGGCAGAAGCCCGTCGAACCGCACGTCGACCACGCTGCCGCGAACCGATGTAACGACACCGCGGTTCTCCGGTCGATCCAGGTTCTTCCTGTCGCCTTCGCTGTTCAACACCATGGACGGGCTGGCCTCTCTGAATGAAGGCATTGAGTCCGCTCACGACCGGGTTGTCTGTTCGCTGGCGCACCGAGGGGCGGCGCCAAGCGCTCTACCGTCGAGCGATGTTCTGCAGCCGAAGATGCTTCGCGGATCGACACGCATCGTGATGCTGCGCGAGGACGCCCGGTACTCGCGCGGGGTGTCGATGCGATCCTCTTCACCGGCGGAATCGGCGAACACGACGCCGCTGTGCGGGCCGAGGTCGGCACAGGGCTGTCGTCGCTGGATGCGTGGCTCGACGAGGCGCTCAATCCGTTCAGCAGCGCCCGATCGAGTTGCCAGATGTGTGAACGACCCGGACGCCGCCCTCAGCGAACCCGCCCGGCTGGGCGCCGCGCTGTGCGACGTCGCACCCCTGCTGCTTGCCCGCCGGCACCCACGGACCTGACGGCAGCGCCACCGATCGACCCCAGCACCGACTGCGACGGCATCATCGACACATCAGCGATTGGTTCGGCCTTGGCGACGATCTGAGCCGGTAGACTGATGCATGCCGCGAAACAGGCAGTCTGCGCGAATGCACGATCGGCACAGCGGCGACAGGGGGAAGGGGCTCATGCTTGAAATCTCCGCAATCTGCATCGTCGTAACGGCGCTGTTGGCCTACCTGAACCACCGTTTCGTCAAGCTGCCCACGGCCATCGGCGTGATGATCATCGCGCTCGGCCTGTCGCTGCTGCTGGTGGCGCTGGACGCGCTGGGCATCGCCCAAGGGCTGCGTGACTACGAAGATTCGCTGCTGCGCTCGTTCGATTTTTCCGCCGTTCTGATGCAGGGCATGTTGTCGTTGCTGCTGTTTGCCGGCGCGCTGCACGTGGACGTGAGCGAACTGCGCGCCTACCGCTGGCAGGTAGGTGTGCTGGCCGCGGTCGGCACGCTGCTGTCGACTCTGATCGTCGGCTTTGCGATGTGGTGGGTGCTGCCTTGGATCGGACCGGAGCTGCCGCTGCTGTACTGTTTGATCTTCGGTGCGCTCATCTCACCGACCGATCCGATCGCGGTGATCGGCATCCTCAAGTCGGCCGGTGCGCCGAAGAACCTGGAACTCGTCATCGCCGGCGAGTCGTTGTTCAACGATGGTGTGGGCGTGGTGCTGTTTGCGCTGCTGTTGGAGATGCTGCTCAGCGGGGAAACGCCCACCCTGGCGCACGCTGGGGGGCTGCTGCTGCAGGAGGCCGGCGGCGGCCTGGTTTTTGGCCTGGTCATCGGCTACGTCACATTCCGCCTGCTGCGCAGCATCGACGACTATCAGGTCGAGGTCATGCTGACGCTCGCTGCGGTAATGGGCGGCTATGCGCTGGCGTTGCGGCTGCATGTCTCAGGGCCGCTGGCCATGGTCGTAGCCGGCTTGGTGATTGGAAACCAGGGGCGCGCGTTGGCCATGTCGGACACCACGCGCCACCACGTCGACCTGTTCTGGGAGCTGCTCGACGAGATGCTGAATGCCGTACTTTTCGTGCTGATCGGCATGGAGGTGATCGTCGTTCGGTTCGCGTCAGGGATCGCGTTGGCGGCTGCGGCGGCTATCGCAGTGACACTGCTGGCGAGGTGGCTCACCGTCGGCCTGCCGGTGGGGCTGTGGCCCAGCGCCTTCAAGCTGCCGCAAGGCTCGGGCCGGGTGCTCACCTGGGGCGGATTGCGCGGCGGCATTTCTGTCGCATTGTGCCTGTCGCTGCCGGTGGGGCCGAACCGCGAAACGCTGCTGGCAATGACCTACTGCGTGGTGGTCTTCTCGATCCTGGGCCAGGGTTTGACCATCGGGCACGTCGTGCGCCGCGCGCTGCGCTGACGGCCCACGTTCACGCGCTCACTTAGCCAATCGCTGGCGAATCGCCTGAAGTTCCTTCCGCCGCGTCGCGCTGACCGTCGGGTAGCTCAGCTTCAATCCCGTCAGCGCGTCGAGC
Source organism: Lysobacterales bacterium (assembly GCA_038207515.1). Lineage (GTDB taxonomy): Bacteria > Pseudomonadota > Gammaproteobacteria > Xanthomonadales > Rhodanobacteraceae > Tahibacter. The sequence continues at coordinate 36,497 of JBBQZR010000035.1, forward strand.
ACGATCTGCGACACCATCAGCCGCGCGTTGTCCTTGTCGTCCGCCGGCACGACATACCAGGGCGAGTCCGCCGTGCTGGTCGCGCTCAGGGCCTGGCCATAGGCTTTCATGTAAGCGCCCCAGAACTTGCGCTCGGCGATGTCGGCCACGCTGAACTTCCAGTTTTTTTCAGGCTCGTCGATACGCGCGAGCAGGCGCTTGCGTTGCTCTTCCTTCGACAGATGCAGGAACACTTTGACGATGCGTGTGCCGTTGGCATGCAGATGTCTTTCCAGGTCGACGATTGAGCGATAGCGGCCGTGCCAAACCGATTCGTCGGCAGCGGCATCGGGGAGCCCCTCGCTGCGCAGGAGGCTGCTGTGCACGCGCACGATCAGCACCTCTTCGTAGTACGAGCGGTTGAAGATGCCAATGCGGCCGCGCTCAGGCAGGTCTCGCGTGGTGCGCCAGAGGAAGTCATGCTGAAGCTCCCGCGCGCTCGGATGCTGGAAACTGAACACCTGACAGCCCTGCGGGTTGACGCCCGACATCACGTGGCGGATGGCGCCATCCTTGCCCGCGGTGTCCATGGCCTGAAAGATCACCAGCAGGGCGTGGCGGTTCGACGCATACAGCAGTCGCTGCTGGTCGCTCAATTGCTCGACATGGTCCTTCAGCAGTTTGCGGTACGCCTTCTTGGACTTGCACAAGGGCTTGCCCTTCGTTAGCCAGCGGCCGAGGTCGACTTCGTCGCCTTCCCAGACCTTGAATGGGGCGGTGCTGATCGTCATGTTGCCTCCTCGTTCGCCGGCAGAATCTGTGCGGCAAGACTCTGCACGCAGGCCTGCGCTGCCTGGCGCACGGCCTCGCCTTGAGTGGGGTAGGCGTGGATCACCCTGGCCAGACGGCGCAGGCCCAGGCCGGCCACCATGGCCAGCGAGATGTTGTTGATCAGCTCACCGGCACAGCGGCCGACGATGGTGGCGCCGAGGATGCGGTCGGTGCCTTCGAGCACGTGGATCTTCACGAACCCTTCCTCTTCGCTATCGGTGATGGCGCGCACCACATCGTGCATCGGCACGGTGAAGGTCTTGACGGGGATCTGCTGCGCGCGCGCCTGGCGCACGTAAAGGCCGACATGCGCTACCTGCGGGTCGGTGTAGGTGCACCAGGGCACCGTCAGCGCGCTCATGCGCTGGCGACCGCGGTACAACGCATTGCGCACGACGATGCGGGCCGAGGCCTCCGCCGTGTTCGTGAACGCGTGTCCCAGGCAGACATCGCCGGCCGCGAAGATGCGTGGGTTGTCGGTGCGCAGGAAGTCGTCGACCCGGATGCCTGTCTCGATGTCGTAGGCGACGCCGGCCTTCTCCAGGTCCAGGCCCTGCACGGCAGGCATGCGGCCTATGCCGGTCAGTATCTCGTCGACCACGGTCGTCGACGTGTTGCCGTCGTTGACCATCGTGACGTGCTTGCGTCCGTCCTCCAGGCGCACGGCGGAGATCTTGCAGTTCAGGTGGATCTCCACGCCGTCGCGCGCTAACGCGTGGGCCACCATCTGTGCGGCGTCGCGCTCTTCCTTGGGCAGGAACAGCGGTTCGCTGTGGCAGATGAGAGTGCGGCTGCCGAAACGCGCAAACGCCTGCGCCAGTTCGCAGCCGAGCGGCCCGCCGCCGATGACCAGCAGGCTGGCCGGCAACTGCTCCAGTTCGAAGACGCTTTCGTTGGTCAGAAAGCCGGCGGCGGCGAGGCCTTCGATGTCCGGTACCAGCGGGCGCGAGCCGGTGGCGATCAGGGCCTTCCTGAATCGCAGCCGGGTGCCGGCGACATCGACCGCATCGGCACTGACGAAGCGAGCCTGTCCGACATGCAAATCGATGCCTTCTTCACGCAGGCTGGCCGCCGAGTCCACACGCAGGATGCGGTCGCGCACGCGGCGCATGCGGGCCATGACCGCTGCGAAGTCGGGTTTGATCTCGGTCGGCGTGTCGACGCCGACGCTCTGCGCGTTGCGCATCTCGGCGATCAACTGCGCGCTGCGCAGGATCGTCTTGGACGGAATGCAGCCTTCGTGCAGGCAGTTGCCGCCGATGTGGCGCGACTCGATCAGCGCCACGCGACGTCCGCCTGCTGCGACTGCTCCGCGTGCGGCCGTCAGGCCGGCAGGGCCCGCGCCGATGATCAGCAGGTCGTAGGAGTCGCGCTCGTCTGGGGCCTGCCTACCTTCTCCTTGCGAGGGCGTCCGGCTCGACCCGACGCGGTCGCGTATCGGCACTTTTGAACGGGAACCGGTGGTTGCCGTGGGCGCTGGTGGCTGGAGTATCGTCGTCATTGACGCACCTTTTCGCCCAGCCAACCACCTCGGAAACCGGCGCGGTGGAGGCCCGCACGGATCGGCGCCGAGTCGCGCAGTAGCCGCCACGGCAGGCCGGAGCGGAAGTTCTCGACCATCAGCACGATCATTCCCTGGTCGAGTCCGAAAGTGCCCGCGGAGACCCAGCCCGTACCGCGCAGACGTGTGCCGGCGTCGACCACGGCGAGGGGCTCGCGCACGGTGTCGTTGTAGCCGCTGGCCCGTACGATCTCGCTGCCCCGAGCCAGCAGCTTGCGCAGCGCCGGCAGGACGAGCTCCGGCGCGAACACCAACGACGAAATCATCGACGGGCCACTTAGGGTGCCGTCGTCGGGCCCCCAGGGCACGCCACGCGCGGCGTAGCTGTAGAACGACTGCCGCCGACCTGCCACGCGCTGCCGCGGTGTGCTGGGCCCGTCGCCGGCCGATAGCCCCCAGCTGTCTTCGTCGTAGCCGGTGAAGCCGCGTGGGTTGCGAATGGCGTACTCACGCTGCACGTAGGTGGCTCTGCGGCTGTTTTCGAAGTAGTCGCAGTGCTTCTCGCGCATGAAATGGTCGCGGATGCCGCGGAAGTCGATCCAGGCATGTGAGAACTGGTGGATGAAGAGCGGCCCGGCATAGAGAAAGTCGATGCCGTACAGGTTCTCCCACTGGTAGGTGCGGGTCCAGGAGGGGAAGCTGGCGTCGGTCAGCGCATGGGTGGGCGAACCTAGGCCCAGCGCGTACAGCAGCAGGGCTTCGCTGTAGCCCTCCCACCCGTAGTTGAGAAAGCCGCTGCCGGGCTTCCAGCCGTGCACGACGGCGGCTCCTTGGGGCTGCGCCCAACACCAGTCCACGCGTCGGTAAAGGACGTCGACCAGCGCGCGCAGTTCGGCCTCGTCCGCGGAGGCTGCCGCGAAATAGGCGGCCGCCGTCAGCATACCGGCCAGCAGCAGCGCGGTGTCGATCAGTGAAACCTCGCAGCGCCAAGCGCGCGTGCCGCTGTCCATGTGCAGGAAGTGAAAGTAGAAGCCCCTGTACCCCGTCGATTCGGGCGTACCGCCCTGGTCGCTGTCACGAAAGAACCGCAGACTCGCCAGGCTGCGTTGCAGCGCTTGGGCGCGCGTCATCCAGCCCCGCTCGACACCCACCGGGTAGGCCGACAGGGCGAAGCCGACGACCGCGATGCTGGCGTGCGAGCCCGGCCGCGAGGTGTCGGCCACAAGGCCGTTGTCGGCGTTGCCGTATTGCTCGAAGTAGTCAAAGGCGGCGCGCTGCATACCGTCGAGCATGGCTTCGTCTTCCGGAGACAGAGCCTGGGCTGCCGTCTCAGGGGGCAGCACCACGCGGGGCCTCATGCTGGCGACGCCAGCGCCGCATCGACCGTGGCCTGGGCCTGGAACAGGATGCGCTGCAGGTGCGCCGGGCTCTGGAAGCTCTCGGCGTAGATCTTGTAGATGTCTTCGGTGCCCGACGGCCGCGCGGCATACCAGCCGCTTTGGGACGCGACCTTGATGCCGCCGATGAGCGCGCCGTTTCCTGGTGCCCGATTCGACACAGTGGTGACCGGCTCACCGGCCAGTTCGGTCGACGGGATGGCTTTGGGCGACAGCGCTGCCAGCCGCTTTTTCTGCTGCGCGGTGGCCGGCGATTCGACGCGGTCCGCGACCGGCTGGCCCAGTTGGCCGGCGAGTTCAAGGTACAACGCGCCGGGGTCGCGACCGCACCGTGCGGTGATCTCGGCAGCGAGCAGCGCCGCGGTGAGTCCGTCCTTGTCCGTAGTCCAGGCGGTGCCGTCGCGGCGCAGGAACGCGGCGCCGGCGCTCTCTTCGCCGCCAAAACCCAGGCTGCCGTCCAGCAGCCGGTGCGAGAACCACTTGAAGCCGACCGGCACTTCGAAGAGCTGGCGGCCCAGGCGCGCCGCAACCCGGTCGATCAACTGTGTGCTGACCACCGTCTTGCCCACCGCGGCGCTTTCCTTCCACTGGGGGCGATGCCGGAAAAGGTAGTCGATGGCCACTGCGAGGTAGTGGTTCGGCGGCAACAAGGCGGCGGCAGCCGTGACGATGCCGTGACGGTCATGATCGGTGTCGCATGCGAAGGAGATGTCGAAGCGGTCCTTGATGGCCAGCAGGCGCTGCATCGCGTAGACCGACGACGGGTCCATGCGGATCTGGCCGTCCCAGTCCAGTGACATGAAGGCGAATGTCGGGTCGACCTGTTCGCTGACGACCGTCAGGTCGATCTTCCAGCGCTCGGCGATCGCTGCCCAGTAATGCACCCCGGCGCCGCCGAGCGGATCCACGCCGATGCGGACGCCAGCGCCGCGAATCGCATCCATGTCGACCACGTTGTCCAGGTCCTCGACGTAGTTGCCGAGGAAGTCGTGGTGGTGCGTCGTACCCGCGCGCAGGGCCTGGGCGTGCGGCATGCGGCGCACGCCCAGCAGGCCCCGCTCGAGAAAGCTGTTGGCCGCTGTCTGGAGCGCGTCGGTCACGTTCTGGCTGGCGGGGCCGCCGTGCGGCGGGTTGTACTTCAAGCCGCCGTCACGCGGAGGGTTATGCGACGGCGTGACCACGATGCCGTCGGCACGCGTGCTGTTGCCGTTGCTGTGGCCGCTCCTGTTGTGCTGGACGATGGCGTGCGAGACGGCCGGCGTCGGGGTGTACTCATGGCCGGCGGCCAGCACCGCATCGACGCCGTTGGCGGCCAGCACCTCCAGTGCGCTCGCGCAGGCGGGTGCCGACAGCGCATGCGTGTCGATGCCCATGAACAGCGGCCCGGTGATGCCTTGGCCGCGTCGGTGGTCGCAGATGGCCTGTGTGATGGCGAGCACGTGCCATTCGTTGAACGACACATCGAACGCCGAGCCGCGATGACCCGACGTGCCGAAGGCCACGCGCTGTGCCGCCACGGTCGGGTCCGGGCGCTCCGAGAAGTAGGCTGCCACCAGCTTGTCGACGTCGATCAGCACAGAGCGCGGCGCCGGTTTGCCTGCGAGCGGGCTGATGTGATTGGTCACGCTGAGCTCCCTGCGCCATGTCGGTTCAGCTGCCTGCGTGCTGCGCCAAGCACGTGGGCCACATCGAAGCCGAAGTGCGCCTGCACGGCCTTGCCCGGCGCCGACAGACCGAAGCTGCGCATCGCGATGATTTCGCCGTGGCGGCCGACGTAGCGTTCCCAGCCCAGCGCCGAGGCCGCTTCGACCGAGACTCGGGCCCGCACGGCTTCCGGCAACACATGCTCGCGATATGCCTCGTCTTGGCGCTCGAACAGGTCCCACGACGGCACGCTGACCACCCGTGCCTTCACCCCCTCAAGCTCCAGCTGCTCAAAAGCGGCGATGCAAAGGGCCACCTCGCTGCCGCTGGCCATCAACAGCACGTCGGGTAGGCCATCGCCGGTGCTGGCCAGCACGTAGGCGCCGCGCGCGACGCCCTTGGCACTTGCATACCGACCGCGGTCAAACGTCGGCAGCGCTTGGCGCGACAGCACCAGGCTGGCGGGCTGATCACGCAACGCCATAACGACGCGCCATGCCTCGACCACCTCGTTGGCGTCCGCTGGCCGCAGCGTCACCATGGCGGGCATCGCGCGGAAGGAGGCCAGATGCTCGACGGGCTGGTGCGTGGGACCGTCCTCGCCCATGGCGATCGAGTCGTGCGTCCAGACGTAGATCACCGGCAAGCCCATCATCGCGGCCAGGCGGATCGCGCCGCGGGCGTAGTCGGTGAAGACGAAGAAGCTGGCGGCGAACGGGCGCAGGCCGGACAGGGCCATGCCGCTGGCGGCGGCGCACATCGCATGCTCGCGGACACCGAAGTGGAAGTTGCGGCCAGCGGGCGACGCGGGCTCGAATGCGCCGGCAAAGTCGAAGGTCAATGTGGTCTTGGTGGACGGCGCCAAGTCTGCTGCACCACCCAGCAGCCAAGGCACGCGGGCGGCGATCTCATTGAGCACCCGGCCCGACGCGTCGCGCGTTGCCAGGCCCTGGGTGTCGGCATCGAAGTCCGGTAGCGTGGCGTCCCAGGCGTCGGGCAACTCGCGCCGCTGCATGAGTTCGATCTGCGCTGCCAGATCAGGGTATTGCGCGCGATAGGATGCGAAGCGGGCTCGCCACACTTCGTGCGCGGCAGTGCCGCGCAGACCGAAGTGCGCGCTGATGTGCTCGCGCACGCCATCGGGCACAGCGAAGTCCACGTTGGGATCGAAGCCGTAGAACTGCTTCGCAGCGCGCGCCTCTTCGACACCCAGCGGCTCGCCGTGGGCCGCGGCGCTGTCCTGCTTGTGCGGCGCGCCGTAGCCGATGTGGCTGTGCACGATGATCAGGGTCGGGCGGTCTCGGGTGCCCTCGAAGGTCGTCAGCGCCAGCGCCGTGGCCTCGATGTCGTTGGCGTCGGCCACTTGCAGAACCTGCCAGCCGCAACCCGTAAAGCGCGCGCTGACGTTCTCGGTGAAGGTGATGGCCGTCGAGCCTTCGATGCTGATCCGGTTGCAGTCGTAGATCCAGCACAGCCGACTGAGCTTCAGGTGCCCGGCGAGCGACGCGGCCTCGGCGCTCAGGCCTTCCATCATGTCGCCATCGCCAGCGAGTGCGAACACGCGGTGATCGAACAGCGTGAAGCCCGGACGGTTGTAAGTGGCCGCCAGCCACGCTTGCGCAATGGCCATGCCCACGCTGGTGGCCACACCCTGGCCGAGCGGTCCGGTGGTGGTTTCCACGCCGGTGGTCCAGCCGTGCTCGGGATGCCCCGTGCAGCGGCTGCCGGCTTGGCGAAAGCTCTGCAGGTCGGCCATCGAGACCGCCAGGCCTTCGCGCGTGGGCTCCCGGCTCGTCGCCGCCCTGACGCCGCACACGTTCAGCAGTCCGTACAACAGCGCCGAGGCGTGGCCTACCGACAGCACGAAACGGTCGCGGTCAGGCCACGCGGCGTCCTCGGGGTCGAAGCGCAGGAAGCGCTGCCAAAGGCAGTAGGCGGTTGGGGCTGCGCCCATCGGCGTGCCGGGATGACCGGAGTTCGCCTTCTGCACCTGGTCGATGGCCAGCGTCCGCAGCGTGTCGATGCAGCGCTGGTCGAGGTCTTGCAGTTCCCGGGAAGTCACGCGCATTCCTCCCGCAGACGGCGGTAGCGCTGGATGAGAGCGTTGGTCGAGCTGTCGTGGGTCATCGCCGCTTCGTCGGGGGCGGCCAGTTCGGCCGATGTCTTCTCGGCCAGAACCTTGCCCAACTCAACGCCCCACTGGTCGAATGAGTCGATGCCCCAGATCACTCCCTGCGTGAACACGCTGTGCTCATACAGCGCCACCAGCGCTCCCAGCGTGTGCGGGGTGAGCTGGCGCGCGAGCAGTGTGTTGCTGGGCCGGTTGCCTTCTAACACCCGGTGCGGCACCAAGGCTTCGGGCACGCCTTCGTCGCGTACCTCGTCGGCTGTCTTGCCAAAGGCCATTGCTTCGGCCTGCGCGAACATGTTGGCGATCAACAGGTCGTGCTGGGGATCATGCGAGTTCTTGTCGCGGCCGCCGTCGCCCTCGACAGGGTTCAGGCTCTGGCCGAAACCGAGGAAGTCGCACGGCACCAGCCCCGTGCCCTGGTGCAGCAACTGGTAGAACGAATGCTGCCCGTTGGTGCCCGGCTCGCCCCAGACGATCGGCGAAGTCTCGCAGCCCACTGGCTGCCCGTTGCATGTGACGTGCTTGCCGTTGCTTTCCATCATCAACTGTTGCAGGTAGGCCGGAAAGCGCGACAGGTACTGCTCATAGGGCAGCACGGCCTGGGTCGCGGCGCCGAGGAAGTTGCTGTTCCACACCGTCAGCAGGCCCATCAGGGCCGGCATGTTGCGTTCGGTCGGCGCGTCACGGAAGTGCTCGTCCATGGCCCGCATGCCGGCGAGCATGTCGCGGAAGTTGGACGCTCCGATGGCGATCATGGTCGACAGGCCTTGCCGCCAATGTGCCGATGGTGCGTCGCCAACGCCTGCCACGCAGGTCGCGTGCTGGCGGGCTTCATGCCAGTCATGCCGGCTCTGCCGGTGCCTTGGATTTCTCGCGGATGCGCGCAAGCAGGGTGTGCCACGAGGCCGCAAAGGCATCGACGCCTTCGCGCTGCAGGCGCGCGGCAAGCGCGTCGTCGTCAACCCCTTCGCGCCTGAACTCCTCGATCACGGCCTCCGCGTAGCCGCCGTCGGCAGGCAACATCCGTCCGACCTGGCCGTGATCGGCAAAGGCCAGCAACGTCTTTTCCGGCAGCGTGTTGATCGTGTCGGGCGCCGCCAGAGCCTGGACGTACAACGTGTCCGATGCAGCGGGGTCCTTGGTGCCGGTGCTCGCCCACAACAAGCGCGGCGTGCGCGCGCCGGCTGCGGCCAGACGCCGCCAGCGCTCCGAAGCCAGAAGCTCGCAGTGCGCCTTGTAGGTGCGCGTCGCGATGGCGATACCCAGGCGATTGTGGAACGGCGATGAGACTTCCTGCTTCGCAGCCACATCCCAGCGGCTGACGAAGAGCGACAGCACCGACGCCACGTTCAAATGCAGGCCGGCTGCCAGCCGGCGTTCGAGTCCTCGCATACAGGCCTCCGCGGCGGCCAGCACATGTTCGCGCGAGAACAGCAGCGTGACGTTGACAGGCACGCCGTCGAAGATGACCTGCTCAACGGCCTCTACGCCCTGGGGCGTGCCCGGAATCTTGATGAACAGGTTGGGCTTGTCGGCCTTGCGATGCAGCCGGTTAGCTGCCTGGATCGTATCGGCCGCTTTGTCAGCGAGCAGCGGCGAGACTTCCAGCGAGACCCAGCCTCTCATGCCCTGGCTCGCGTCAAAGGCCGGTCGGAACAGGTCGGCGGCCTGGGTCAGGTCTTCGAGGGCGAGTTCGAAGAACAGGTCATCACTCGACAGTCCCGCGGCGGCAAGCACTCGGATGCTGGCGTCGTAGCTGTCTCCGCCGCCGATAGCATGTTCGAAAATCGTGGGGTTCGACGTCAAGCCGGTCACCGATAGCTCGCGGATGTAGCGCGCCAGCGTGCCGCTGCGCAGCAGCGTGCGTGTGATGTTGTCGAGCCAAAGGTCCTGGCCGAGCTGGTGAAGTGACTGGGTGGCGTTCATGATGGCAGCCTTCGGTTCACATGGATTCAGGATTGCGCCAGCCGCCATCGGCGGCAGCGAACTGGTTCGAAGCCGGTGGGCCCCAGGAGCCCCGCGTATAGATGTGGACGGGAGGGTGATCGACCAGCACCGGTTCGACAGCGGCCCACGCTGCATCTATCGCGTCTTGACGGGCAAACAGCGCGCCGTCACCGTCCATGGCGTCGGCCAGCAGGCGCTCGTAGGGGGATTGCTCGCCGTGCTCCTCTTCGAGCAGCACGAACTCACGCTGCTCACCAACGAATTCCTTGCCGGCCCGCTTGACGCGGGCGGCGAGCGCGATCGTCGAGTGTGGCGACAGGTGAAAGCGCAGGCTGTTGGCGTTCCCGCGCAAGGCGGCGTCGTCGAACAGGTTCTGCGGCGGCGCTTTCAGGCGCACCACAACTTCACAGGCCGTAAGCGGCAGGCACTTGCCCGAGCGCAGGTACCATGGCACACCGCCCCAGCGCCATGACTCGACATGCACACGCAACGCGCAGAAGGTTTCCACATCGGAGTCCTTCGCGACCTGCGGCTCGTCGCGGTAGCCCTGGTACTGTCCACGCACGATGTCGTCGACGCCGAGCGGTCGCATCGCGGCCAGGACATCAGCCTTGTGGCGGTGCACGGAATCGAAGTCGCGGCTCGCCGGCGGCTCCATTGCCAGCAGCGCGACGATCTGAAACAGATGGTTCTGCATCACGTCGCGCAAGCAACCCGCGCTCTCGTAGAACCCACCCCGGCCCTCGACGCCGAACTGCTCCGCCAGCGTGATCTGCACGCTCGCGACGTGGTTGCGATTCCAGATCGGTTCGAGAAAGGAATTCGCGAAACGGAAGTACAGGATGTTCATGACCGCTTCCTTGCCCAGGAAGTGATCGATGCGGAAGATCGAGTCCTCGTGGAAGGCATCCCGCGCGACCCCGTTGAGTTCGCGTGACGACGCCAGGTCACGGCCAAACGGCTTTTCGATCACGACCCGCCCGCCTTCGCCCAGACCGACGCTCTTGAGGCCACCGATGACCTTGGGGAACAGGGCTGGTGGAATCGCGAGATAGAACGCCGGGCGTTGCGCGCCGTCCAATGCGAGCCGCAGCGCATCGTAGGTGGTCGCGTCGTTGTAGTCCCCGCTGACGTATTGCATCGTCGAAAGCAGCCGCTCCAGCGCATGCGGCTCGATCTCGCCGCCTTCGAGTTCGACGCTTTCGCGGGTTCGCGCGCGGAATTGCTCGACGCTCCACGGTGACCAAGCCACGCCGATCACCGGCACCTTCAACGCGTCGGTCTTGCACATCGCATAGAGCGCCGGAAGGATCTTCTTGTACGCCAGGTCGCCCGTCGCGCCGAACACAACCAGAGCATCAGCGCGCTGGGCCTTGAGGCGAGAAGTATGCTGATTCATCTCAGCTCTTCGCTTCCGGACCCATACCCGGCTTCTCGACATGGCCGCCGAACTCGTGTCGCATGGCCGACTGCACGCGGTTGGCGAATTCGGCGCCGCCGCGCGAACCGAAGCGGGCATACAGCGCCGCGCTCAACACGGGCGCGGGCACGGCTTCGTCGATGGCGGCCTGCACCGTCCAGCGGCCCTCACCGGAGTCCGAGACCCGGCCTTCGTAACCACTCAGCGTGGGGTCGGCTTTCAGTGCCGCGGCGGTCAGGTCCAGCAGCCACGATCCGATCACGCTGCCGCGCCGCCAGACCTCCGCAATCTCGGGCACGTCCATCTCATACCGGTAGTGCGCGGGTTCGCGCAACGGTGTTGTTTCTGCATCAACGGGGTTATCTCGCAAGCCGACGTTCGCGTGGTGCAGGATGTTCAGGCCCTCTGCATAGGCGGCCATCAAGCCGTACTCGATGCCGTTGTGAACCATCTTGACGAAGTGGCCTGCGCCATGCGGTCCGCAATGCAGCCACCCCTGATCGGCACTGCTCTGGCCATCGCGGCGTCCGGGTGTCGGCGCGGCAGTGCCGGCCCCGGGGCACAGCGTGGCGAAGATCGGCGCCAGATGCCGCACCGCCTTCGGGTCGCCGCCGATCATCAGGCAATAGCCGCGCTCCAGGCCGGCAACCCCGCCGCTGGTGCCGACGTCCACGTGAGCGATGCTCAAGGCTGCGAGCGCTTCGGCGCGGCGCAGGTCGTCGTGGTAGTGCGAGTTGCCGCCGTCGATGACGATGTCGCCAGGCATCAGCAACGGTTTCAGTTGTTCGAGCAGACCGTCAACCGCCGCGGCCGGCACCATCAGCCACACCGCGGGAGGCGCCTTCAGGGCGTCAACGAACTGCTGCAATGACTCAGTGCCCGTAGCGCCAAGCGCGACGAGCCGCGCGACCCCTTCGGGGTTTTGGTCATGGACAACGCACTCATGACTTCCGCGCAGCAATCGGGTCACCATGCTGGCACCCATGCGGCCAAGGCCGATCATGCCGATCTGCATCTTCATGCTCCTCTTCGGTAGAGCCGCATGATTGCCGCGTGTTCGCGGTGATCATCGACCAGAGTGATTGCAGCGGCTGCGCCGCGACCCCGTCCAGTAACCATCCCGGAACCCGGTAGGTCCGCTGAGGATGGAAGAATCTCGATTTGGCAGTCGTCGGAACAAGGTGTGCGCAGACGTTGTTCCAACGGTGGATGCTGCGCGTCGCTTGCGGCGAACGTGTGAGTGGAAGTGGGCGAGATCCGTACTTTGAGGCCTGACAGCCGGGATCCGGTTTCGACGTTGAGGTAGTCGACTGCCACGGCGTGATCATCGACGTAGACATCGCATCGAACGAACGCGACCGTGGACTGCGGGTTTGAGGGGCGTCGGCTTCGATTGCGCAGGCGTGCTCCAGAAGTGACCTGCGCGATGAGTGGATCGTGCCCGTAGTGTGCTCGGCGGCCGGGTTTGTGTCTGTTCGTTGCCGCACCCTCGAGACCGCGGCAGACCAGTGACGGGCGCTACAGGTTGGGGGCCCGATCCACTGCAAGTTGCGGCGTCCGCGTACGCCCTGGCGGTGCGCCTGCCCCAGGGTTGGGTTGGTTCGGGTGGGGCATTCGCCACGTTCGCGCGCAGGCTATTTCCTGCACGACCGGAACCTAATCGATCGGTTGCTGGGCTACCTCGCTCCGCTCTCGTAGCCCCAACGAAGCAGACGAAGTCCGACGAAGAGCCGTTGCTTCACTGGGTCACGGAGCCCACGAGCAGGACCACCGTCAGCGCCAGAGAGTCGAGCATGCGGCATTGCCTTCTGGTGGGTGGTCGGCGCCGGCGCTTCGCTCGCGTTCGCGCTCAGGCACTACAGAAGAAACGCAACGGCGGCGACGACCGTAGGTGGCAGCGCGCCGAGGAACAATGCGCCCGCGCCGACCGACTCGTCGGCGAATCCCTCGCGCAGCAAAGCAACGCCCGCCGGGTTCGGCGCGTTCGCGATGATGGTGAGCCCACCGCCGCCGACGGCGCCGGCCACGAGCATGTATTTCGCTGGGTCGGACATGTCCGGGATGAGGGAGCCTAGGTAGGTCAGCGCAGCGTTGTCGGTGACGGCGGTCAGGCCCAGCGCGCCGAAGAACAGCGCGTAATCCGACAGGTTCGACACGATCGGCGCCAGCCACCACTGCTGCATGCCGCCAAGCACGACCAGCCCGGCCAGGAAAAACGCGACCAGCAACGCTTCCTTGAGGATCAGGCGGCTCTGGTGGCGCTCATACGCATGGGCGAAACCCAGGAAGAACAGAAACATCCAGAGAAAGATCACCGGGTGGTGCGCGAACGCGACGACCGCAGCCAGAAACCCCAGGTGGATGAGGCTGACCGCGACCGGAACCGGCGGGCGGGTGGATTCAGCGGGCGGTTTTTGGCCCAGATGGCGGCGCAGCGCAATGGCCATCGCCGTGGCGTTGACGAGCACCGCCAGGGCCGCTTTCCAGCCGAAGGTCGCCGCCATGAAGGCTGTATCCCAGTTCCATTTCGCGGCGACCATGAGCACCGGCGGCGCCGCGTAGGAGGTCAGCGTGCCGCCGATGGACACGTTGACGAACAGCACGCCCAGCGCGGCGTATTTGACGCGTTCGGGCACGTCGCGGCGGAACACCACCGGCGCCAGCATCAGCGCAGCCAGGGTCATGGCGGCCGGCTCGGTGATGAGCGAGCCGAGCAGCGGCACGACGGAGAACCCCAGCCAGGCCAGCACCAGCGGAGTCGGCAGCGGCACCAGCCTAGCAATTGCGTTGACCACGGCGCGAACCGCTTCGAGGACAGGCCGCGAGGCCGCCACCACCATGACGACGAACACGAACAGCGGCTCGGTGTAGTGCCGGCTTTCGGCGTAGTCGATGGCGGCCTGACTTCCTTGCAGGAACGCCATGAAGACCACCAGCACGAACGCCCAGAAGCCGAAGACGATCTCGACCTCACCCAGCAGATGCAGCAACCCGGCGTGCCGCGGGCTTCGGCACGCCAGCGATTCGAAGAACTTGGTCGAGAACGTGTGGATCAGGGCCAGCGCGAACAGTACGGCGGCCACGCCTTCGATGGTGATGGTCATTGAATCTCCTGCGATCGGCTGCTGCCCGAGCCACGCAGCGCCTGGGTTGGCAGTCGGACCACCAAGACTAACTGCCGCGGCTCCCCATGGACATCCTGGCTCCAGGGCTCGGTGGTCTATCTCACGCAGGTGTTCCAGCAGGTCGAAGGCCTGCCGCTGTATCGCTACCAGCTGCGCCTGCGCCTGGTACGCGCGCTGGACCGGATCCCGCACGAGGACGACCTGTCGGCGCTCGCGTTCTAGCTCGGCTTCTCCAGCCACAGTCACTTTGCCTCGGCGTTCCGCCAGGCCTACGGCCGCTCGCCGAGCGCGTTCAAGCAGTCGCTGCGCCAGCGCGGTCGCACCCGCGCGAGGCGCGGACCGGATCGACATACGCCCAGCTCTCGCGCGCTGGAGAAGTCGCGCGCTAAAGAATCTGACAGCGGCACCGGTTGCCGTGGTGGTCTAGTAGCCACACCCGGACTGCGGGTATTTACGGAGACCAGTGACATGGCAGAGACCTGTGCGGCTTGCGATTACCCGCTCGACGGCAATCGCATCAGCGTGAAACTCGGCGGCAAGACCGTCGAAGTGTGTTGCGAGGAATGTGCGCAGAAGCTCAAGGAAGCGCATGCGGCCGGCAATACCTGAGCCGGCGAGGCAAGTGCGTGCCGCAGCCATCCCCGGCATACGGGGGTGGCTGCCGCGTTCGCGCCTGTAGCAATGTATAGAAGCGAAAAGGTGCAACCTGAAGCCACGTTCCGCGGGGGCGGCCGGACCGGTTACCGTCGATGCGGGCGGCTCTCAGTCCTCGTAGCCGTCGCGGAACAGGGTATCGCCGAAGACGCCGTTGTAGCGCAGGTCCTGGCCGTGCACGTTCAGCGTGCTGCTGTCGTTGCCTTGTCCGTCGGACCAGGTGAACACCGCATAGCCCTGCGTGCTGGTCGCACCGGCGAGGCGCGAGGTGCGGGTCGCACTGGTCTTGATGTGTGCGGCGTGGCGCCACGGCAGCGCGCCGTCGGCGTCCAGGCGCAGCGTGGAAATCGCGTTGCCCGCGACCGAGGTGTTGCCGGTGACCCAGCTCGCGAGGAAACCGTTTGGCGCGGGTAGCGCGACGAGCTGCGACAGCGCGTTGGTGCCGTCGGTCGACACCGTCATCGGCACGAGTTCACGTCCTTCCTCGTCCCAGCGGCGCAGGCCGGCGGCGTCGATGCGCTGCGCATAGAGTCCGTCGAACGCGTTGGGCGTGATCACCGCGCTGTCGATCCACATCACGTAGATGTCGCCGCTCGCGGCATCGAAACGGGCAGCCGGCGAATAGTGGCCGCGCGAGGTGTTCGTCGTCGCGACCACGCCGGAAGCGCCGAGCAGCCGCGTGCCGTCGGCGGCGAGATGCTGCACGCGCGCGAACGGCGCGGTGCCGATGAAGTCGGTATAGGCGAACACCGCGCCACGGCTGCCGTCGGCCAGCATCTTCGGGAAATAGCCGGCGCCAAGGCCGCCGGTGTCGGATACCCGAATGCCGTCGTTGCCCCAGAGTACGCCACCGTCGGCGGCGGCCAGTTTCTGTGCGCGCAGCACACGCGTGCTGCCAGCCTGATTGCTCCAGGCCACGATCGCGTCGCCGTTCGCGGCGGCGATGACGTCGGCGACGAACTTCGACCCGGTCGCCGGCCCCGGCAGCGTCGTGCCGGTCGCGCCCCACAGCGCGGCCCCGTTGGGGTCGAGCTTCTGCGCGCGGCCCTGGCCGCTGTCGTTCATCCAGACCACGACGGCATTGCCGTCGGCCGTCGCGGCGACATAGGAAATCTGCTCGCCCTCGCCAGCGGTGGACACGGCGACGCGGCCGCCACTCCATTGCAGGCTGCCGTCCGCGGTGACCTTGGCCGCGACGATGCGTTCGTCGGACGCTTGCTGCGTGCAGCACTGGAACGAGAGCAGCGCGCTGCCGGCGGCGTCGACCGAGAAGCCGTAGTCGGTCGTCGACGAGTAGGTGCGATCGGCGACCAGCACGCCGTTGTGCGGCCACAGCTCCCGACCGTCGGCGTCGAGGCGTTGCAGGCGCAGGTCGTAGCCGCCGTCGCTGTTGTCGAACCAGCTCACGTAGAAGCCACCGTCGGCGCGCGGCAGGATCTTCGCCTGGACTTCTTCACCGCCGCGGTCGGCGATCTGCAGGTTCGCGCCGGGGTCGTTGGACCAGCCGCCGGCGGACCCGTGCGGGCTGGCCGGGCCGGCGGCGACGGCCACGCCGGCCATGCCGGCCATGCCGCAGAGCAGCAGGGCAAGAGGCAGGCGGCGGCGGTTGCGAATCTGCGACATCGGGCTACTCCGGTTTGGCGAAGGGACCCGCGGACGCAGCGGCAGGCTGGGCCGGCAGGGTGGACGAACTGTCGGCGCGCGGCGGCCAAAGCGCTTCAGCGCACCGTCAAAACCGCCGGCGCGCCATCAACGCACCGTTACAGCGTACCGGATCACCTGCGATATCAGCAGCTTGCCGGTCATGGCAAATGCGCCTCGCGTTCGCCGGCCAGCGCGCGCAGGCGGCTTTCCGCGGCCTGCAGCAGGGCCGCGCTCCAGTCGGTGAGCACCGCGATCCACCGGTCGGCATCGCCGTCGGCATCCGCACGCGCGAGCACGACCCACTGGTAGCCGAAGCGCGGCACGATGCGGATGCTGGACTGTTCGTTGCCGGAGGGTCTGCGCGAGTGAGGCGTCGTTGAGGTCGACGCGGCCCCAGCCGGCGGATATCAGCTCTCACGTCCCACCGCGCGATCGCGTGCTCGATCAGGTAGGTCAGGCATTCCAGCGATTTCGGCGGCAGCGCGAAACGCTCGCCGCGCTGGCGCAGTTCGCGCGCGGCGGGATCGAGCTGGAAATCGGCGAAGTGGTAGATCGTTCGGTTCATCGGCGAACCCGGCGTTGCGCCCGCGTGCCGGCCGGTGCGGCGGCGATACGGCCGTCATGCCCCGGCCGTTCACGCGTGGCGTTTTCAGCGACCCAGGTCGTGCGGAGTGATCCAGCCCATCCAGATCGCGAACATGACCAGCACGATGAGTCCGACCGACAGGGCAATTCGTCGCGTCAGCGCCTTTACCGAGCGATTGGTCGTACCCTTGTCGACCATCATGTAATACAGCCCCGCGCCGAGGTTGTAGAGAATCACGATCAGGAACGCGACGATGATGAGTTTGCCGGCCATATCGGAACTGCTCGCAGGCGCGCGCGGCGCAACGCGCAAGTATAGGCGCGGCGGCGCATGAGCCGGCGCTGGCACCGGCCGAGTGCGTTTGCCTGGATGCTGCTGCTGCTTGGACTCGCGGCGTTCCTCGGATTGTCGCGCTGGCAATGGCAGCGTGCAGCCGAGAAGGAACGCCTGCTGGCGTCCTACGCCGCGGCGGAAAACAGCGGCGTGCGGCAATTTGCCACGCTGCCGGAAACCCTGCCGACCGAGGACTATCCGCGCGTCGCCGCGAGCGGCCGTTACGTCGACGGACGCGGCTACTGGTTGGACCAGCAGGTGCATGAGGGCAAGGTCGGACGGCGCGCGATCGCCGTGTTCCAGCCGAACGGTTCGACGCGTCGCTTGCTCGTCGATCTGGGCTGGATCGCCGCGCCACCGGGCCAGCCGCCGCCGGCCTGGCCGGCGTTGCCGTTGACTGACCTCGCGTTGCACGGTATCTACGCGCCGCCGCCCGGCGGTGGCCTGCGCGTCGGCGGCGACGCGCTGCCGCGCCAGAACGGGTGGCCCAAGCTGACCGTGTTCCTCGATCTCGCGGCTATCTCGGCGGATCTGGGCACGCCGGTCGCGCCGCGGCTGTTGTTGCTCGACGCGGATCCGGCCTCGGGTTTCGTGCGCCGGTGGACGCCGGCGGTGATGCCGCCGGAGAAGCACCGCGGCTACGCGCTGCAGTGGTTCACCTTCGCGCTGGCTGCGCTCGTGATCTTCATCGTGCTGCATTGGCGCAAAAAGAACTAAGGAAATAGTGGATGAACGTTCAGACCAAGAAGCGCCTGCAGCTGATCGCGATCATGCTCGTCTTCATGGCCCCGATCGTGGTCGCGTTCGGACTTCGCCTGGGGCAGTGGCAGCCGCACAAGCTGCGCAACAACGGTGTGCTGGTGCAGCCGCCGCAGGAACTCGCGGCCGACACGCCGCGCGCGGTGCGCGATGCCGCGTTCTCGTGGAAGGACAGCCAGTACCGCTGGACCCTGCTGCTGATCGCCGGCCCCGACTGCGCGACCGCTTGCGAGCAGCGTCTGGCCGACGCGGAAAAGGTCTGGTCGCTGATGACGCAGAAGGCGACGCGCCTGCGTCTGGCCGTGCTCGGCGTCGAGGCGACACCGGCACGGCTGGAACGATTCGTCCGCCTCGATTTCGTCCAGTCCGCCGCCGCGCCCTTGCAGGCGCTTCGACCGGCGACTCCGGACAGTGTCGCCGCCGTCGTGGTCGATCCGGCCGGCCTGCTGATGCTGCGCTTCGATCCCGGCTACGACCCCTCGGGCGTGCGCCAGGACCTCTCCCGCCTGATCCGCTGACGCCATGAATCCGAATCACCGAAACCTGCGCAACCTGGCCTGGTTCGCTGTCGCCTTCGCCCTGCTCGTCATCGTGTTCGGCGCCTTCGTGCGGCTGTCCAACGCCGGCCTGTCCTGCCCCGACTGGCCGACCTGCTACGGCAAGCTGACCTGGCCCAAGCACGACCATGAGATCGACGCGGCCAACCTCGCGTTTCCCGAGCGCGCGGTCGAATCGCACAAGGCCTGGCGCGAGCAGGTGCACCGGTTTCTCGCCGGCGGCCTGATCCTGACCACGTTCGGTCTGGCCTTCCTCGCCTGGCGCCGGCGCCGCGAGATGTCCGGCATTGCGGCGGTGCTGCTCGCCGCCTCGGTGCTGATCGTGTTCCAGGCGCTGCTGGGCATGTGGACCGTGACCTGGAAGCTCAAGCCCATCGTGGTGATGGCGCATCTGGTCGGCGGATTGTCCACGTTTTGCCTTTTGTCTTATGTGGCACTGCGCCTGAGCCTCGCGCCCCTGGGCCGCGCCGATACCGCCACGCTGCGCCGCATGCTGATCGCCGGCATCGTGCTGGTCGCGCTGCAGATCGCGCTTGGCGGCTGGACCAGCGCGAACTATGCGGCGCTGTCCTGCGGCCTGGATTTTCCGACCTGCGCCGGGCAATGGTGGCCGGCGACGGATTTCCGCGAGGCCTTCGTGCTCTGGCGCGGCATCGGCGTGAACTACGAAGGCGGCGTGCTCGACGCGGACGCGCGCACGGCGATCCAGCTGGTCCACCGCATCGGCGCGCTGGTCGTGCTGGGACATCTGCTCGGCGTCATCGTCGCGGCCTGGCGTCGCGGCTTCGGTCGCTGGGCGCTCGCGCTGCTTGCCGCACTGCTGCTGCAGATCGGACTGGGCATCAGCAACGTGGTGTTGGGCCTGCCGTTGCCGGTGGCAACGGCGCACAACGCCGGCGCGGCGCTGCTGCTGCTGGTCCTGTTCGGATTGCTGGTGCGGCTGCGGCGCGCCGGTACCTGAGAACACGGCGCGGACCGCGTTGCAGCGCAGCCCGCTCTGCGGCGTTGCGGCGCGGGCCCGGGAAACACGGTTGGATGAAATCGTCCGACCGGATCAGGCAAGTCGCACGCCTCGGCCGGCCGCCGCTGGCGCCGCCGTGCCCTCGATCCCCGGGGGTCACCCCGACCATTCGCTATGGCGACGGCCGGCGCTGCACTGCGAGAAAATCACACGCTGCGGCTAAACTCGGGCCATGTCCCCGCGCAGCAGCAACACCACCCAGCGACGCACCGTCCGACCACCCGGCGAACGCGCGGCGCGTGGCGCTGGTTCGGCCTGTGTCGTCGTCATCCATGGCGAGAACCTGGGCCACCGGCACGAACTCGGCGACCAGGACGTCGTGGTCGGGCGCTCGCCGGACGTCGAACTGCAGATCAACCACCGCAGCATCTCGCGCCAGCACTGCCGCATCTGGCGCGAAGCCAGCGGCTATCGCATCCGCGATCTGGATTCGACCAACAAGACCTTTCTCAACGAGCAGCCCATCCTCGAGGCCGAGCTGCGCGACGGCGACCACATCGGCGTCGGCGACAGCATCCTGAAGTTCATGGAACAGGGGTCGGTCGAGGCGCTCTACCACGAAGAGCTGTACCAGCTCGCGACCTCCGATCCGCTGACCGGCCTGTACAACCGCCGCCAGTTCCAGGAACTGGTGGAAAAAGAGATTCTGCGCGCAACGCGGCATTTGCGCACATTGACCCTCGCGCTGGTCGACATCGATCATTTCAAGCCGGTCAACGACCGCTACGGCCATCCGGCCGGCGACGGCGTGATCCGCGGCATCGCGCAGCTGCTGCGCCACAACGCGCGGGCCGACCAGCTGATCGCGCGCATCGGCGGCGAGGAGTTCGCGCTGGTCTACGCCGAGCAAAGCCTAGTCGAGGCGGTCGAGTCGGCCGAACGCATCCGCCGCGCGATCGAAGCCAGCCCGTTCGAGCTGGGCGGTCAGCCAGCGACCGTGACCGTCAGCATCGGCCTGGCGCAGTGGCGTCGCGGCATGAGTTCGCTGTCGGACCTCATGCGCGCCGCGGACGAGCAGCTGTATCGCGCCAAGCAGGGCGGCCGCAATCGCGTCTGCCGCGTCGACCCGGTCTGACGCCGTACGATGCGCAAACCTTCCGCTTCGTACGCGGTCCTCGTCGCGCTGCTGTCCGCACTGTTCTTCACGGCGACCTACGTGCTCAACCGCGCGATGGCGCTCGACGGCGGCTACTGGGCCTGGACCGCGGCGCTGCGCTATTTCCTGACCCTGCCGCTGCTGGCTCTGGTCGTGCCGTTCAACGGCGGCTTCGCACCGGTCTGGCGCGCCTTGCGCGCGCATCCGCTGCCGTGGCTGCTGTGGAGCGCGATCGGGTTCACGCTGTTCTGCCTCTGCCTGACCTGGGCCGCGGCCAGCGGGCCGTCGTGGCTGATCGCGGGAAGTTTCCAGCTCACCATCGTGGCCGGCATGCTGCTCGCGCCGCTGATCTACCGCGATGCGCGGGCACGGCTGCCCAAGCGTGCGCTGGGACTGGGTTTCGTCATCGTCGCCGGCGTGCTGCTGCTGCAGTTCGGCCACAGCGACGGCGCGCTCGATGCGCAGGCCTGGGCGGCCCTCGCGAGCGTTTGCGTCGCGGCGGTGCTGTATCCGCTCGGCAATCGCCAGATCCTGCTGCACCTGGAGCGCAGCGGCGAAGACCTCAACGCAACCCAGCGCGTGTTCGGCATGACGCTGGCGAGTCAGCCGTTCTGGCTGCTGGTGGCTGTCTATGCGGCTCGGCAATCGGGGCCACCGCCCGCCTCGCAGATACTGCTGGCCGGCGGTGTCGCGCTGTTCGCCGGCACGATCGCGACCATCCTGTTTTTCCACGCGACCGGCCTGGTGCGCAATGATCCGACCGCACTCGGCGCGGTCGAGGCGATGCAGGCGGCCGAGATCCTGTTCGCGACCGCGCTCGGCGTCGCTTTCCTGCACGAGTCGCTGCCGTCGGGTCCGGCGGCGATCGGTGCGGGCCTCGTCATCGCCGGAATCGCGGGGCTCAGCCTCGTGGTCGCGGCCAAGGCGGCCGGCGACCGGCGCCAGACTCAGGCACTGCGCACCGATCGCGGCGCCTGAGCCGCGTGTTCATGGATCGCGCGAAACGCGGCCGCGCCAGGCGGACCAGCTGAAGCCCAGTCCGGCCAGCAGCAGGATCAACACCGTATGCAAAACCGGATATGCGCCCGCCATCAGCAGCGTGGCCGCGAGGCACAGCCAGGCGCTGGCCGTCGCGAGCGGACGCAGCTTCTGCGCCGGCATGTCCTTGGCCATCCACCAGTACGCCGTGCCGGCCAGCATCAGCAGCACCGCGAAGCTGAGGCTGAACATGCCATGCAGCGTCCACATCGTCGTGCCCAGGCGCGGCACGAGGACGTAACTCTTCATCGCTTCGATCACCGCGCGACGGCGCTCGTCCATCAGCGAGTCGGCGACGTAGAACTGGTAATGCGCCATCGCCTGCATGCCGGCGGCGATCAGGAATACGCCAGCGGCGAACTTGATGCCGCGGCGCAGATGCAGTTCGGACATGGTGTACACGGTACGGCGCAAGGGCGTTGCGGCGAGGTTATGCGCTGCCGCCCGCGCGCCGCAACGTGCGGCGGCGCGACGTGGCTTGCCGTATCGGAGCTGCGCGCCTACTGTCGCGCGGCCACCTGCCGTCGTCTTCCGGTACGCCTCGACCGTGTCCCATCCCTGCCAGACCTGCGGTGCCTGCTGCGCCCGCTTCCGCGTCGCGTTCCACTGGTCCGAGACCACGGCCTACGCCGAAACCGGCATGCCGGTGGAACTCACCGAGCCGCTGGATGCGCACCGCGTCAGCATGCGCGGTACCGACAGCCGCACGCCGCACTGCATCAACCTCGTCGGCGCGGTCGGCAGCGTCGTGAGCTGCGCGCACTACGCACGCCGGCCCTCGCCATGCCGTGATCTGGGCGCGGCATGGGAGTTCGGCGAGCCCAGCCCGCAGTGCGATCGGGCGCGCGCCGCCTACGGGCTGGAGCCGCTGACGGCGGAGACGTGGCGGTCGTGAGCGTAGTCAGCGCTTGCGATAAAGCCCGTCGAACACCGTGGCCCAGGTCGTGCCGCCATCGTCCGAGCCTTCCCAGAGCTGGCGCACGCTGCCGTCTTTGTTGGGTGTCCAGGTCACGCGCTGTGGCGAGCGCTTGCCGGTGGCCGGATCGACCTGGTCGCCACCGAGCACCATGCGGCCGTCCTTGAATTCGCCGCTCAGGTAAAGAACCGTGCCGTCGGTGTCGACCCAATACTGGTTCCAGCGTTTGTTGCGCGCGTCCCAGGCGCTGTGGCTCTTGCCGTTGGTGCCGCCGGCGCCGGTCCAGTCCTCGCTGATCGCGCAGCCGCCGACGATGGCTTCGATGCGGTTGCGGCCGGCGGGTTTGCCCTGCGGATTGGTCACGTCCCAGTCGCCGATCCAGAAATCGAACTGGTGGAACTCGGCCGCGGCGCAGGCCGGCGATTTCGCCGGCGGCGTTTCGGCGTGCGCGGCGGCCAGCGGCAACAGGCAGAGCAGAACAAGCGGCAGTGTCGATTTCATCGGTACCTCCCCGTGAGGATGAAAAGCAGGACGCAGCCCGGATGCGGTCGCGGCGAAACGCCGCGCCGGCCTCGGCTGCCGCAAGGGCCGTCGCGATATCCGCCGCGCCGATCCGGGCTGCGTGTAGCGAAGCAGTCTAGGCAGGCGCGCCCATGCGCGGGTTCGGGAAATTGCGTATACGCCGGCACTTCGCGAACGCGCAGGAATCGCACCAGAGCACCGATGCCGCGACGCACATGGACGCGGTCCGGCCCAACCGCGACAATAACCGGCTGAACTTTCCCGGCAGCTGCCTGCCCCTTCCTTCCCACCGGAGATTTCCATGGCCGAGCCCACCATCACCGCCCCCGCCGGCGGCGCCAAGATCACGATCGACAACGGCATCCTCAGCGTTCCCAGTAATCCGATCATTCCGTTCATCGAAGGCGACGGCACCGGCGCCGACATCTGGCGCGCCTCGGTGCGCGTATTCGACGCGGCGGTGAAGAAGGCTTACGGCGGCGAACGCCAGATCCACTGGCTCGAGATCTACGCCGGCGAAAAATCCAACAACCAGTTCGGCAGCTGGCTGCCGGAATCCACCGTCCAGGCCTGCCGCGACTATCTCGTCTCGATCAAGGGTCCGCTGACCACGCCGATCGGCGGCGGCATCCGCTCGCTCAACGTCGCTCTGCGCCAGATGCTGGATCTCTACGTCTGCCTGCGCCCGGTGCGCTGGTTCAAGGGCGTGCCCTCGCCGGTAAAGACGCCGGAAAAAGTGGACATGGTGATTTTTCGCGAAAACTGCGAAGACATCTACGCCGGCATCGAGTTCGAACAGGGCAGCGACGCGAACGCGAAGTTCCTCGCCCTGCTCAAGGAAAACTTCCCGAAAGAATTCGGCAAGATCCGCTTCCCGGAAACGTCCGGCATCGGCATCAAGCCCGTGTCCAAGGACGGTTCGGAGCGACTGATCCGCGCGGCGATCGAATACGCCATCGCGAACAAGCGCAAGTCGGTGACCCTGGTGCACAAGGGCAACATCATGAAGTTCACCGAAGGCGCGTTCCGCAACTGGGGCTATGCCCTGGCCGAGCGCGATTTCGGCGACCAGGTGTATACCTGGGAACAGTGGGAGCGCACCAAGGCCGCCAAGGGCGAAGCCGAGGCCAACGCCGAGCAGAAGGCCGAGCTGGCCAAGGGCAAGGTGCTGATCAAGGACGCGATCGCCGACATCACGCTGCAGCAGGTGCTGACGCGTCCGGACGAATTCGACGTGATCGCCACGCTGAACCTCAACGGCGACTACCTCAGCGACGCGCTCGCCGCGCAGGTCGGCGGCATCGGCATCGCGCCGGGCGGCAACATCAACTACAACACCGGCCATGCCGTGTTCGAAGCCACCCACGGCACCGCGCCGAAGTACGCCGGCCTCGACAAGGTCAACCCGGGTTCGGTGATCCTGTCCGGCGAGATGATGCTGCGCTACATGGGCTGGACCGAAGCCGCCGACGCCATCATCGCCGCGATGGACAAGGCCATCGGCAACAAGACCGTGACCTACGACTTCGCCCGCCTCATGGACGGTGCGACCGAGGTCAAGTGCTCCGAGTTCGCCGATGAGCTGATCAAGGCGCTGTAATAGCGAAAAAGGGGGATGGCGATCGAAGTATCGATCGCCACCCTCGACGCCAGCAGGAGTTGCGATGATCACCTATTTGCGCATCGACAACGTCAGGTCTCTCGTCAATTTCGAGTGGCGCCCCGGCTCTGTGAATCTGCTGGTTGGAGCCAACGGAAGCGGCAAAACGACCGTACTTTCAGTGCTTCAGGTAGTCGCTCAACTGCAACGAGGTCGACGTATCGGTGAGTGCCTTACCCATACTGATCTGACGTGGTGGCAGGCCCGTGATCTTCAAATGATCACTTTGAGACTCCGTGGCGATAACGGGTTGACGCTCGACTACGAGCTCACGGTGAGACATGAACGGCGGCAGCAGCACGCCGTGATCGAACGCGAGCGCCTCAGCGAAGATGGCAAGTCGCTGTTCGAATATTCCGGACGGGTGGTTCGTCTCTTCAACGACGACTTCAGTCCAGGTCAATCGTTTGATTTCGGTCCTTCACGCTCATTCATTCCCGAGATACAGCGTGCCGGCGACAACACGAAGCTGTGCTGGTTCCGCGATTATTGGCAAAGGGCGCTGATTCTCAAACCGGATATTTTTCGGCTGTCATCCCAGACGTCTGACGAAGATGGCGAGTTGAAACAGGATGCGAGCAACTTTTCGTCGTGGTGGCGGGAGATGGCCCTCTCCAGGCCCTCGGCTATAGCACGGCTGGGAGAAAAACTGGCCGACATTATTCCGGGGGCACTGTCGCTACGACTGGCTGATCGAAATGGAGTAAGGACGCTCGCTTTAGATCTGCGTCGTCAAGGAACCACCCATACGGTTCCGCTCGAGCAACTTACCGAAGGTCAGAGAGCGCTCATACTGCTCTACTCAATTTCTGAATGCCTAGACAGGGCGTCGTTGGTTGCTCTTGATGAGGCGTTGAACTACATCGCGATTGCCGAAGTGCAGCCTGCTGTCGTGGCTTTGCGCGAGTCTGTAGTCGAATGTGATGGTCAGCTCCTGGTGGTCTCTCACCATCCCGAAGTTATTGACTACCTCGGGGCAGACGACACGTTCGTGTTTTCGCTGAAGAACGGGCTCTCTCAGTGCACGCCGCTTCGCGAAATAAACCTGGCCGGAGTTCGACTGTCCGAATATCTGACGGTGTCAGACGATGCCATGTGACCGCTTCATTCTCCTATGCGAAGACAAGGCTCACGAGTCGTTTGCGAAGCGCTGGTTGGAATCTGCGGGAGTCGATACGCGGCGCGTTCAGGTCAAAATTGCGCCGGCCGCTGCGGGATCGGCTGAAGCTTATGTTGCGAGGGAGTTCCCAAAGGCTGTCGCGCTGTTTCGCGCCAAAGCCAACCACCAGGGAGGACTCGGTCTGCTCGTACTGGTTGATGCGGACTTGCGCACGGTTCGAGACCGCTGTGACCAGCTGAATCAGTGCCTGCTCGACGCGGGTCACGAAGGCCGCCGGAACAACGAACGAATCTGCCTGTTGGTTCCCAGACGCCATATCGAGACCTGGACGCGCCACGCCAACGGCGAAGTGGTCGATGAGGTGCGGGATATCAAGCGTGAACTCGGTACTGTTGACGCAGATCTCTTGAAGCGGGCGGCAATACGCTTCGATGAGCTCCGACGTGATCCTGCCTGCCCGCTTGCGTCACTCACCCATACGTTGGCCGAAACGGCACGCGTAGGTCTCTAGGTCGCACTGCGACTAGTGGCGTTCGCGATGGAACGCAGATGACGCGCGTTGCCACACTGTGAGGGAGCGTGGCGGGAGAGACTCAGTCGAACCGGGCGATGAAGATCAAGTCCGCCGCAGGCGATCCAGGCACCGCGAAGCGCGAGATGCGCGCGAGCCGCTGCGATGGCGCCGTGTCGCTCGGGCGTCGCGAGTTGGTGTAGATGGTGCCGTCGTCCAGCACACTCCAGAGCGCGTTCCCGGGGCTGTCCCAGATCGCGCCGTCGATACCGTCGACATCGAATACCGCAAGTACGGAAAGATCGTCGGAGGAAATGAGCGCGCCGTCACTTGCCAAGGCGCCGGTGATGAAGCCGCGCTCGCCGCTGGCTAACGCCGTACCGCCCGCGCTCTCGGCGAGCCGGCGCACGAGCACGGTGCCGTTGCGATCGATAAGCAAAAGCTCGGTGCGCGAATACGCGAGATAGCGACCGCGCACGGGGCCGGCCGCGCCGGTCAGGTTGATCGGTTCGCCGCCCGCAGCGACGAACGGCGTATCCGCCACGCCGGTCGCGCTGACCCGGCGCAGATAGAGAGGCCGGTCGGATGCCGATTCCGCGATAAGACTGCTGCCGTCATCCTCGAAACCGAAGAACGCCAGAAACGTCCCCGCTTCGACGCGCCAGCGCTCGGAACCATCGGCGTTGAGACGCAGCAAGGTGCTCGCGGGCCGCGCGCAGGCGGTCGGCGGACTGATGTTGCAGCTCGCGACGCGCTGCCAGGTCCCCACGGAAGCGCTGCCGTTGGGCCACAGTCTCGCGTTCGCGATGATCACCGTTTCATCCGGTCCGACGAGTTCGGTAAACGCATCGTCGATCACGTCTCCGCCGGTTCCAATGCGCAGCCAGCGCAACCCGTCGTTGTGGGGCACGAGTGCGACCACCCCGCCGGGTTGCGCGACCAGCATGGCGCGCGACCACAATGCCGGCGTGGTGCCCAGGTCGGTTGCCACCAGCACGCCGCCGTCAGCGGCCAGGCGCACGAGTTCGTGACGCTGAGGAAGCGCGCCGGGCGCATAGCAACTGCGCAGCACCCAGGATTCTCCGGTCGGCAGCCTTTCGACCGCGTCGACGTAGCCATTGGCGGCGTCGGGCGGACAGGCGCCGGCGGGGTCCATGCGCCATTGCCGGACGCCTTCCGTTGTGAGACTGGCCGCGCTACGAAGCAAGTTGATGGCGATTCCATCGCTCGTTGCCCGCGTGCCGACGACGACCGATATCGCAAACTGGCCGTTCGCATTGTCGAACGTCACGCTCCACTGCGGCGTCTGCCGCTCGGCCTGGGCTGTCGTGTAAACGGCTGCTCCGGCGAGCAGAACGACAAGTCCCGCGACTGCGATGTGATACGGCATACGATTTCCCCTGACGCCGCAACGATTCTAGGGCTTCGGCCGCCGCGTCCTCGTAAGAAAACGTTACGCATCGCAGACCGTCGTCGACGGCTCAGTGCGTGGTGCTCTTGCCAGCAGCGACCCAGCCGCGATACTGGCGCAAATCCTCGATGCGCGATCCCATGACCGACACCTCCGCGGCCACCGCCGCCGCCCTGATCCATGCCGGTTTCGCGGACTATCACGCGCGCTTCCGCGAAATCACGCAGCGCGCGCAGCGCCGCTTCGAGACGCGCGACTGGAGCGGCGCGAGCGAAGATGCGGTCGAGCGCATCAAGCTGTACGACGCGAGCGCGCTGCGCATGGCCGCACAGCTTGAGGACTATCTCGGCGAGACGCTGCACGACCGTGTGCTCTGGAGCGCGATCCGTGCGCATTACGCCCAGACGATCGCGAACCTGCTCGACCAGGAGCTCTACAAGACCTGGTACAACACGCAGACGCGGCGTTTCTTCAAGACCCGCGGCGTCGACGCCGCGATCGAATTCGTCGCGCTGGATATCGAGCCGACTGACCGCATCACGCATCCCGTCGCGCGCCATAGCTACGCGGTGTGGAGCAATCTGCCGCGGGTCTGCCAGGCCATCCTCGACGACTATCCGTTCGCGGCCGCCTACGTCCACCCCGGACTCTGTGCGATGCGCATCGCCGAGGCGGTGTCGCGCCGGCTGGAAAGCTGGGGCAGCGATCCGGTGCGCGCGATCGAACTGCTGCAGACCGTGTTCTACCGCGAGCGGCGCGCCTATCTCGTCGGCCGCGTCTTCGGCGCGGAACGCATCGCGCCACTCGTGATCGCGCTGGTGCACGAGCCCGGCGGCATCCGCGCCGATGCGGTGCTGACCGAACGCGAGCACGTCGCCCAGGTGTTCGGCTACACGCGCAGCTATTTCCATGCGGATCTCGCCACGGTCGGCGATGCGGTCGTGTTCCTGCGCACCTTGCTGCCGTCCAAGCCGATCGACGAACTCTATACCGTGCTCGGCCGCGCCAAGCAGGGCAAGACCGAGCGCTACCGGCAGGTGTTCCAGCACCTGGCCACGCACCCGGATGAGCGCCTGGTGCTCGCCGATGGCACGCGCGGCATGGTGATGTCGGTGTTCACGCCGCGCGATTGTCCTGTGGTGTTCAAGCTGATCCGCGACCGCTTCGCCCACCCCAAGGACACCGCGCGGCGGCAGGTCGAGGACAAGTACGCGATGGTGTTCCGCCGCGACCGCGTCGGCCGGCTGGTGGACGCGCAGGAGTTCCACCGCCTGCGCTTTGCGCGTCGCCAGTTCGCGCCCGAGACCCTCGACGAGCTGCTGCGCGAATGCGCCGAGACCGTGCGGCTGGACGGTGACGACGTGCTGGTCACGCATTGCTATGTCGAGCGCCGCCTGCGCCCGCTGGACCTGTATGTGCGCGAGGCGTCGCCGGAGGCCGCCGAACGCGCGCTGCTCGACTACGGCCAGGCGATCAAGGACCTCGCGCGCAGCAACATCTTCGTCGGCGACCTGCTG
>JBBQZR010000036.1:0-63806 GCA_038207515.1 Lysobacterales bacterium
TCTATCGCATGCCCGAAGGCGAACTCGGCGCGACCATGCCGCGCGGCGTCGGTCTCGCGGGACACGTGCTCGCGAGCGGCCGTACCGCCCTGCTGCGCTACGGCGATCTCGATTCGATGACGTTGCCGCAGCTTGCCGACAATCAGGTCGTCGGCATCCCGATCCGCTGGTCCGGGCGTCTCATCGGCTTCTTCGGCATCGGCGCGGCACCGCCGCGGCGTTTCAAGCGCGAGGACATCGCGGCGCTGGAACTGTTCGCCCGTCATGCCGCGATCGCGATCACCAACGCGCGGCGCTATCAGAACGAGCGCCGCCGCACCGACCGCTTCCGCCTCATCGCCCATGTCGCCGGCATCATCCAGGCCGAAGCCGATATCGACGCGCTGCTGCAGCGCAGCGCCGATGCCATCCACGAATTGCTCGGCTTTGAAAATGTGGATATTCCGCTGCTCGACGAAAAGCAGCGCGACGTGCTTGTGATCCGCATCCGCGGCGGCGACTACAAGCGCCAGATCCGCGGCGAGGACCGCGTACCGATCACGCACGGCATAATGGGTGCGGCGGTGCGCGAGCAGCGCAGCCAGCTCGTCAACGACGTAGCCGCCGATCCGCGCTACATAACACCGCCGGGCATGCGCGTGCCGCTGGCGGAGCTGGCCGTGCCGCTGCTGGTCGGCGGCGAGGTGATCGGTGTGCTCAATGTGGAAGGCAACCAGCGTTTCGACGAGCTGGATCTGAGCAGCCTGGAGGTCATCGCCGACATCCTTGCCGTCGCCGTGCACAATCTGCGTCTGGCCACGGCCTCGCGCGACAACGCGATACTGCGCGAGCGCCAGCACCTGGGGCGCGAACTGCACGACAACGTGACCCAGATCCTGTCCGCGATCGGCCTGCTCACGCAGACCTTGTCGGCGGTCTGGCAGCGCGACGCGGCCGAAGGCCAGCGCCGGGTGGAGCGGCTGCACCAGCTCGCGCGCACGGCGCACGCGGAGATGCGCAACCTGCTGCGCGAACTGCAGCCGCCGGAACCGCCGGTCGTGACGCGTTCGCGCCGCGGCCGTGCCGTGATCTGCGTCGAACAGTTGCGCGAGTACGCGCTGCCCGGTGCGCTGAACCAGCTACTGTCGGCGATGGTGCCTGAGGCGCTGGAGCTGCGCATGGATTTCGCCCAGTACGAGCCGCAGCAGATCGAGACCGAGGCCGCACTGCTGCGCTGCTGCCAGGAAGCCGTTTCCAACGCCGTGCGGCATTCGCGCGGCAAGCGACTATGGGTCGCGGCGGCTGTGCGCGACAGCTACTGCGAACTGACCGTCTCCGACGACGGCGGCGGCATCGCCCCGGCGCATGTGCCGGGCATGGGTTTTCGCAGCATGCGCGAACGCGCTGCGGCGCTGTCGGGCGAAGCCGTCATCGGCGCGCGCTCGCCGCGCGGTACCGAAGTGCGCGTGCGCCTGCCGCGGCGTGATCGCGCACTGAATGCCGGAGCCGCGCCATGAACGATCGCATCGCCGTGATACTGATCGACGATCACGCGGTCGTGCGCGAAGGCCTGCGTGCGGTGCTCGAGGAGGAAGACGATCTCGACGTCGTTGCGGATTTCGCCAATGCGCGCGATGCGATCGCCGCGGTCGCGGCGCTGAAGCCCCGCGTGGCGGTGCTGGATCTCAAGATGCCGACTGGCGATCCGGTGCAGAACATCCGCGGCCTGCGTGCGGCGTTGCCGGCGCTGGAAATCCTCGTGTTCACGAGCTTCGCCGAGGACAGCGTCGTGCGCGAGGTGCTTGCGGCGGGTGCGACCGGGTATCTGCTCAAGGATGCGCTCAGCGGCGATCTCGTCGCCGCCGTGCGCCAGGTCGCCGGCGGCGTGCCCTGGCTCGATGCGACGGTGCAGCGCCAGCTTGTCGCGCGCCTGCGCGCGCCGGCCGAGGACGACATCGCGCTGACCGCGCGCGAGCATTCGGTGCTGCAGCTGATCGCGCAGGGACTGAGCAACAAGGCAATCGCGCGCGAATTGTCGCTGACCGAAGGCACGGTGAAGGGCTATGTCAGCCAGATCCTGCAGAAGATGGGCATCGCCGACCGCACCCAGGCGGCGATGTATGCGGTGCGCAAGGGTCTGGTGCGGCTTTGATCGGTGCGGCTTTGATCGGTGCGGCCCTGAGCGGTGCGAAAGTTGCCTTCGATCAAAATCGTTTACTGTACAAAGAAACAGGTAAACAAATATCCTATTCGAGGTAGCGCGTCCGGCAGGGGCTTGCCGATGCGGCCGGCTTCGCGGGCCGAAGCATGCCCGGTGGCCGGGTGTTTCAAGACGTATTGGTGGCGGCGGCGGCCGGCGTGTCCGGCGCATGACCGGATAGTCGAATCCAGGCCGCGATCAGGCTGGCGATGCAGCTCCACAGCAGATAGCGGAATTCCGCCGCCGGCGCGAGCACCGCATAGGGCAGGGCATAGGCCCAGGCGCTGGCGCAGAGCCACAACACCGGCGCGCTGCGCGCATCGCGCCGACGCAGGGCGTGCAGCGCCGCGAGCGCGCCGATCAGCAGGTACGGCCAGGCCGCGAACGCGACGGTGTCGCGCAACTTGTCGAAGGCGCGCAGCGCCAGCCGACGCGGCGCGCTGTCGTGCATCGCGACCGCCGGGTTGTCGCGGTACTGCACGGGCCCCGGCACGACGGTCAGTTCTGCGGGCCGGTCGCGCGTGCGCGTACCGAGCAGGTCGGCCAGCAAGGCGCTGCGATGGGCGAAGTACGCTCCCGGGTGTCGCGCGATCGTTGCCAGCCAGTCGCGGGTCAGGCGCTGCTGGTCTTCCTCGGGCCAGGGCTGGAACGGATAGCGCACGCCGGCGCGCGGGCTCGCGAACAGTGGCGTGTTGCTCCACGGGACATAGGCCGAGGCCAGGTCGGCGACGCTGCTTTGCGGCGCCACGGCGTAGTCGGGCAGCAGCATGCGGTTTTCGTGCACGGACATGCCGCTCAGGTCCCACAGCGTCAGCGAGGGCAGCACGGGAAACCACTGTCGAGTCAGGAGGCGCGTCGTCAGCTGCACGCCGACGAGCAGCAGCGCTGTGAGCGACGCGGCGACGGCGATCCGGCGCCAGCGTGCGGAACGACTCGCGGCGGCATCCACGCCGCACAGCCACAACAGCAGCGGCGCGACCGCGAACACGGCGTTGTGGCGCTGGCTCAGCCCCAGCGCGAGCGCGCAGGCGGCGGCCAGGACATAGGCGCGCACGCCCGTTGCGCGATGCCGCAGGATCGCACCGGTCGCGAACACGAGCAGCGCGAGCAGCGCCGTATCCGACCAGATTTGCGCGAGCAGCCAACTCGCCGGTGCGAGCGCGAGCAGTGCGACGAGGCCGAAACGGAAAGCGGGGCGGACCGGCAGCGCCAGGGCGATCCAGGCGATTCCGGTCCAGAACAGCAGCAGCTGCAGCAACAGCAGCGGCGCCGGTCCGTCCTGCAGCAGCAGCGCGATGCGCCAGAGCAGCACGATGCCGATGCCGTTGATGTTCGAGATCTCGCCGCTGCGCGCCTGCCACCATTGATAGCTGCTGTCGAAGGACAGCCAGCCGGGATAGAACGCGAGTGCATAGACGAAGGCGGCAGCCGCGCAAAGCAGCCAGACGGAAGCGGCGACGGCGCGACTGCGCATGCGGTCCTGCAGATGAGCGCTGCCGGCTGCAGCGCGCCTAGTCTAGGGGGTTCGGGCGGGTGCTGGATGCGATGCCGCCTTCAGTGCGTGCTCGTCATGCACGGCGCTAGCCGGAAGCCGGCATGCGCTGCTTCCGCACTTTGCACCGGCGCGCTATTCGGCGACGTAGCGCCAGGCGGCGCCGACGTCGGGCCGGCGCCAGATCGTGAAGAATGGAATCGGCTTGCGGTTGCCGTCGGGACCCGCGGCGTTCGGCTGCAGGAACCCGATCGTGATGCCGAGATCGCCGCTGCCGGCGACGATGACTTCGTCGGGTGCCCAGGTCACGGGACTCGTGCCAGGCTTGCTGCCGGCGGAAACCGCGACAGCGATCCTGTCCGCGCCGACGACGACGTGCGCGTCGTCCGGTCCACCCAGATTGATCGCGTCGCTGCTGCCGTACTTGGCGAAGGCCGGTCCGAGGCCGATGCGCTGCGCCTCGTCGGAGAAGGCGCGTTCTGCCTGGTCGAGACTGCGTGCGTATTCCTGCGTGCGATTCGGATCCGTGTTGCCCGACAACCCCTGCGCCGGCAGTGCGGGTGGCATCGGGGTGACCGTCTCCGGCGCGGATTTGCTGCCGCTGCGCTTGTAGACCAGCACACGCCAGCGATCGTCGCGGCGCACCCAGTAGGCCAGGTATTTCAGAGGCTGCACGCTCTGGTCGGGCTTGTGCAGCGACATGTATCCGAATGTGAAGCCGTGCTGCCCGTCGGCCGAAATGCCGCCGCGCTGCGGTGCCCACTCCAGACGCGACTTCTGATAGTCCGGCGTGCTGCGCAGGTACTCGCGCGCCTCGGACAGACCGCGTGCGAAGCGATTGCCCGGCACCGGCATGACCACGTCGTCGGCGAACATCGCGCTGAGGCCTGCGACCGGATCGGACTTGGCACTCGCGGCCGCAAACGCGCGATCCGCTGAGAGCAACGCGTCGACGCCGGCCTGCGGATCCTCGCCGGCGCTTCGCGCGAGCGACGGCGCTGTTTCAAACAGAAACAAAAAGCCGATAGCAAGTATCGATAACCGCAACTTTCGCAACATGCTCGTTCCCAGGTGTCGGATGTCTGCGCGGCCGGCATCGAACGCCGTCCGCAGCGCTGTATAACAAGCCGGCCGCGAAAATTTGCGCAGTGGCCGGCCCAATTCGCCGGATCCGGCAAAACCGTGACCAAGGTCAGGCTGCGGCCGCGCGGCACTGCAACGCCATGCGGGCGGCGCGGCTGCTGGTGCGACACAGTTGCGGGCGCCGTCGCAGTCGTGCCTGGCCGCGCTGCTAGCAGGCTCTTCACGAACAGCCTGCTAGCAGCGAACCAGGATGGATCGCCCGAGCGTCGATCGCGTAAGCGATCGACTCGGGAAAAGTTGATGTCGATCGCGTAAGCGATTGATGCTCGGAGAACGTGGGCAAGCTCCGCTTGCACCGTTCGATTGGGAAAGGGGGTTTTCCCCTTTCTCAACAGCCTGCTAACCTCGACTGATTTCCCCGGAGACGCCGATGCTGCCCGCACTTGGCCTGCTGCTCGCGCTGCCGGCCGCCGCGCCGCAAGACCACGCCGTCGTCATCGACATCCGCGCGGCCAGCGCGGTGGAGGTCGAGCAGTTCAAGCAGGGCACCGGTGTGCGCTGGTGGCTGGAACTGGGCACGCGGCTTGTCGTCGGCGGCGAACCGGCACCGTTGCGCGCGCTGGCCGGGCGGGTTTCCCTGCTCGGCGAAATCGACACGATCGACAAGCACGATCTGGCGCTGCGCACGGTCGGCTGCGCGCTGCACGAGGACGCGCCCGGCCAATTGCTGGTGCAGAGCGGTCGCTGGCAATTGCGTCGTCTGCCGCCCGGCGCGGAATTGCCGCCGTCGCAGCCCGGCCACGAAACCTGGCGCCGCCTCGGCGACAACGACGTCCTGGCGCGCCAGTATCGGCTCGATGCGCCCCTGGGTGCCACGCCGGATCCGCTGGTCGTTCCGCTCGTCAATCGTATCGACGCCGCGCGCTGGTTCGGCGACGTCACGCAGCTCGCGAGCTGGGATCGCTCCAGCTACGGCACCACCAGCCTGAATGCCGCGCGCGATTGGATCGGCGTGCGGATACAGGGCATCGGCCTCACGGTGACCACGCCGGGCTTCAGCATGCCGGGTGCGGGCAGCGGCAGCATCACGCGCCAGAACGTGATCGGCACGTGGACCGGTACGTCGCTGCCGAACGAGTGGATCGTCGTCGGCGCGCACTACGATTCGCGCAACAGCAGCGGCAGCAGTGTGACCAACACGCCGGGCGCGGAAGACAATGCCAGCGGCTGTGCCGGCGTCATCGAACTCGCCCGCGCCCTGCTGCCGTTCAAGCCGCGGCGTTCGATCCTGTTCATGTGCTATGCGGGCGAAGAGCAGGGCCTGTACGGCAGTACGCGGCACGTACAGGCGTTGCAGAGCAGCGGCGATCTTGCCAAGGTCAGGTCGGTCGTGATCATGGACATGATCGGCTACAGCGCCGACAGCCAGCTCGATGCGCTGTACGAGAGCGAGTCGACCTACCTGTCCTACCTTAACCGCTTCGGCGCCGCGGCGGCGGCCTATGTGCCGGCGCTGAACGTGACCATCAGCACCAATCCGTTCGGTTCCGATCACATGCCGTATCTGGATGCGAACAAGGAAACCGTGCTCGCGATCGAATCGGATTGGGCGAGTTATCCGCACTATCACCGCAGTACGGACACGCCAGCCAACATGGGCGTGAACGCGCAGGCTATGGGCGGCGCAATCCTCAAGACCAACGCTGCCGTGTTGGCAGAGCTGAGTGGCGCTTCGGACCGCATCTTTTCCGATATCGAGCAGTGATTCTTCGTGGCGCGGCGTATGCGGATGCCCTCGATGCGAGTGGCACCACGCCGGTGTGAACGCGGAAAAATGGAAGAGCCTGTCAGGTTGCCCTCAAATTATTGGTGGCGTGTTCCGTGTCGCTTTGTATGCGCGATTCGCGAACCTGTCTTGCCGCACCATGTTGTCGGGAAAGAGCCGAACCGGTTTCTCGATCGAACGGTGCGAACCTGGCTTTTCCGCACTGTCGAGAATCAATTGTTGTCTGGATGGACTGTTGAGCGAATCGCTCATTCCAGGATCGCACTATTAGGTTATTTCCCAACAAACTGCCAGTTGCCTGCGGGATTGCCGTGGGTGAAAAAACAAATGTCTTCTTCGTGTTCTACGGATTGCGGACAACAACGGCTTCGCACGAGAAAAAACCGGTGTTTTGTTTTGTTACAGGCACCGTTAGCGCCTGAATACCAATCAATTTGTCGGTTGCGTCACCGATATCGCTGCTGAAAACCCTCAGGGCGCATCCCCAGTAATATTTACAGGGTTCACCGATTTTTACTTGTGCATCAGAGCCTGTTGCAACGATAGTTCGCTGCTTTTTTTGACATACTGCAATGTATGGACGCCATTTGTACTCCGGCGTATTGTGCGGACGCGGTTCCGGGATGAATCCGCGCAGGAGAAACGATGTCAGAGGCAACCGGCCCGCCCTGGCCAGCGAATACGCACCGTCTGCGCGTAGGCGATGTCGAATTCGACTTGCGCTATCGCAGCGTGCATCGGAATGGAGCGGTGCACGAGCTCAATCAGCGCTGTTTCGACCTGCTGCTGCTGTTCCTGCGGGAACCTTATCTGCTGCATACGCGCGAGGAAATTTTTCGCCGCGTATGGTCCGGTGTCGTCGTCGAGGACGCGAACATCACGACCACGATCTGGGTCCTGCGCAAGGCCCTCGGCGAAGACGCGAAGGGCTGGATACGCACGGTCGCGAAGAAAGGCTACGTATTCGATCCGCCGGGGCCACTGGAACCGGCGCCGGCGAATGATCCGAACGGGCCTGATTCGTCTTTGAACGTGGCGCTGGCTGTGGTAGCGCCGGCCGCGGTCGTCGAGCAGGCGTCGGCGAATAAGGACCCGATGGTGGCACCGGTGCAGCGCAAGCCGCGTCTGCGCCTGTTCGCCGCGCTTACCCTGCTTGCGCTCGCGGCCGTGCTGGCCGCCGTATATGCCTGGTCGCAGCCGAATGGGCCCGGCGGTCGCGTCATGCTCGTCGCGGTGCCCGACGCCTCCCTCGTCAACGAGGCGAGTTGGCCGGTGGAGCTGCTGCCGTATTGGACGGATTGGCAGTTGCGCAGCCGTTCGGACCGCATCCTCGTTGCCGATCCGTCGGAGAAGCGCGAGGAAAGCGATGTCGTCGTGGTGCTCAGTGTCGCCATGCCGGTGGGGCGCCACGGCGAATGGCGCGTACGCGCCCAGTTCCATGGCTCCGACCGGAATTTCGATATCGACAAGGCCAGCACGGCCGAGCGACTCGTCGCGACCATCGATGAGGTCAGCCGCGAGATCGTCACGCACTTCGCGCCCGACATGTCCATGGCGCAGCTGCCGGCGCTGACGGCGCTCGATCCGACGGTTGCGCCGATACTGGTCAAAGCGATCGCCGCCGAGCAGCGCGGGCGCTGGCACGAGGCCGTGCTGCTGTACCAGAAGATCCTCGAGACCACGCCCGATTTCGGTTTTGCGCGCCTGCATCTGGCACAAAGCCTGGCGGAACTTGGGCAATCCAACGCGGCGCAGGCGCAACTGGCTCGCGCGGGCGGATGGATCGCCGCACTGCCGCCGGCGTTGCAGCCGCCGCTGAACGCGTACGCGCTCGGTATCCGACAGGATCACGTCGGCGCCGCGGCGGCGTTCGGCAAGCTATGGAAAAACAGTGTCGGCGAGCGGCTGGATTGGCGTCTGGCGGAGGCGAGCAACCTGCGCAAGGCGGGACGCAGCCGCGATGCGCTCGATCGCCTCGATCGCGCCATGCCCGACGCGCCGGCGCAGGCGCTGCCGTGGCTGATCGAGCTGACCGAGGTCGAGCTGGACAACCGCGATCTCGCGCATGCGCGCGCCAGCGCGAATGACGCCATCGCGCTGGCGCGCAAACTGGGCTGGGATCGCGAACGCGCGCTCGCGACGCTGCTGCTCATCGACTCGCTGACGTTCAGCGGCGCGCAGGCCGACCGTTCGTTGTATACGGATGCGATAGCGGCGTTCGAAAGCACCGGCGACCGGCTCGGCGCCCTGCGCGCGCAGGTCAACATGGAGTTGCGCGAACTGTCCGAACAGGTTGCACCGATCGAGCACCTGAACCAGCTGCTCGCCGAAGCGCGTGCCGCCGGCAATGTCACGGTCGAGTCCGAGGCGCTGCGCCGCACCGCGCTGTATCACTTCCGCAGCGGCGACATGCATGCAGCGAACGAGCGCTTCGATCAGGCGCTTGCGGTGGCCGAGGCTGCAGGTGACCGGTATCTGATCCGGCTCGTCGACCAGTATCTGCTGCGGCAGGATTCCGAGCGCGGCGACCTGGCTGCGGTCGACAGGCGGCTGAAGTCGCTGCGCAACGAGGAACTGCAGGGCCGCATGGCGTTCTGGGTCGGACTTGCGGCGGCACGGCTGCATTACCGTCGCGGCGAGTACGACGAGGTGCTGGCGGTGATCGGCAAGACCGAGGACCAGCTGCGGGCAACCAAGGCGCGGAGTCTGCCGCAGATCGCCGTCGGCCTATCGTGCATGCGCGCTACGGTGTTCGGGCACCAGGGTCGCATGGCCGATGCGACCACGGCGCTGCAGGCCTGTCGTTCGCCGGAGATGCCGTACTTCAACAAGTTTGCCGATATCGGCGAAGTCGAGGTGGATCTGTTCGCGGGTGATCTGACGTCTGCCCGGCGCCGGATGGCCGATCTCGTCGATCTCGTCGCGCAGGAGAAGGTGCGGCCCGAGCGCTGGTCGCTCGCGGTGAATATCGCCTATGTGCTTGCGCGCCTCGGCGAAGCCGAGCAGGCGCGACGGATGCTGGCGGAAGTCCTGCCTGAGATCGAGCGCTCGGGTAAGCGGCTGACGGAATCCGACAGTCGCACGATCCTGGCCGAGGTTGCCCTGGCGCGGAACGAAGTCAGCGAGGCCGAACGGCAAGCGGCCATCGTCGAGAAGCTCGACCCGCCGGACGACTGGCTCGGTCAGAGCCGCCTGCGCATCGTCAAGATCGTGATCGCGCTGACGCGCGGCGAAACGGCCTGGACGCGCAGCGAACGGGCGCGGCTTCACGACAGTGCGCGCGAACGCGGCGACATCATGACGGAGCTGCTGACGCACAGTCTGGCGGACGGCGCGCTGGACGAGCTGTGCAGCAAGGACCGGCACGCGAAGCTGCTGGCGCAGACCGGCATGCGCGGTGTCACGGCCGAATGGATGATGCCGGCGTCGTTGCGTGCGTCGGGCATTCCGGTTCCACAATGAGCGGCTGCCGGCGGCGCGCGCGGACGTTGTGGTCGTCCGGCAACACCGTCGCGTATGCTGCATAGCCCGGCATGCGCCGTTGTCCGCCGTCTTTCATGCTCTCGATTGCTGAATTAGTCCGTGCGGGGTTCGCGTCCGGCGCGATAGCGCTGAACACCGTGCTGCACGCGACGCCGCTGCTGCTGCTTGCCTTGTGCAAGCCTGTGGCCTGGCCCGCGTTGCGCCGCCGCATCTCGAGCATACTGAACGCGCTGGCGCACGGCTGGATAGCGGTCAACAGCTGGCTGATCGAGCATCTCGTCGGTACGCGCATTCGCGTGCAGGGCGGCGATGACCTGCGGCGCGACGGCTGGTATCTGGTCGTCTGCAATCATCAGAGCTGGGTCGATATTCCGGTACTGCAGCAGGTCTTCAACACGCGAATACCGCTGCTCAAGTTTTTTCTGAAGCGCCAGCTGATCTGGGTGCCGGTGCTCGGTCTGGCGTGGTGGGCGCTGGATTTCCCGTTCATGCGCCGCTACTCACGCGCGCAGCTGGAGAAACATCCGGAATGGCGTGGCAAGGATCTCGAGGCGACCCAGCGCGCCTGCGAAAAATTCCGCGACCTGCCCGTCTCTGTCATGAATTTCGTCGAGGGCACCCGCTTCACGCCGGCCAAGCACGCGCAGCAGCAGTCGCCGTACCGCCATCTGTTGCTGCCGCGCGCCGGCGGCACTGCGTTCGTGCTGCAGGCGATGGGTCCACTGCTGCAGGCGCTGGTCGACGTCAGCGTGGTCTACCCTGACGGACGGCCAACGCTGTACGGCCTGCTTGCCGGACGCGTGCGCGAGGTTCGCGTGCACATACGTACGCGGCCGATACCGGCCGACCTGTTGTCCGGCGACTACCAGAACGATGCCGCGTTCCGCGCGCGCTTCCAGGACTGGCTCAACGGACTGTGGCAGGACAAGGATGCGCGCATGCAGGACCTGCAGCAGGATTAGCGCATTCGGGACCGCACGAAAAGATTGCGACGTCAGTTCGTTTTGATCCGCGGAGTATGGCGGGTCGCGTCTGCGCGCTGGCCTATACTTCGCGCAGTTCAGGAAGAATCACGCCATGTACAGGATGCTCGCGAGTATGTTGTTCTGCCTGCCTGCGTTGAGCGCTGCCGCCGTACCGGCGCAGATCGTCGCCGGCAGCCAGGTGCTCTGGCTGCAGCCCGATGGAACGGTCTGGGCCAGCGGTGATGCGGAAAGCGTGCGCGGCGACGACGATGCGCGGCCGCGCAAGTCGTTCCGGCGCATCGTCGGGCTCGAACGCATCGTCAGCATCGCGATCAATCACGACGCCTCGGACTCCGCGGCGGCGATCGATGTGGACGGCGCACTGTGGCTCTGGGGCAATCTCGCCGAACTCGCCTGCACGACCGAGGAATGCAAGATGCCGGCGCATGTGCCGCGGCGCTTCGAAGCGCTGGGCCGCGTGCGTGCGGTTGCCTTGGGACAGCAGCACCTGATCGCGATCGGCCGCGACGGCAAGCTGCGCGCTGCGGGCAGCAACGAACTGGGACAGCTCGGCAGCGGTCCGCTGCGCAACGAATCGCGCATGCAGGCACGGCTGCCGCGCCTCATCGAAACCATCGCCGATCCGGTCGCGGTCGCGGCCCAGGGCGACACCAGCCTCGTGCTGCGCGGCGACGGCACGGTCTGGGGCATGGGCAGCGCGCGCTGGGGACTGCTCGGCGAAGCGGGCCGCTGGCGGCCGCTGGATTTCACCGATCCGCCGCAGCCGCAGCCGCTGCGCATCGCCGGGCTCGAACACATCACGGCGATCAGCCTCGGCCGGTTCCACGGCCTTGCGCTGGATGCCGAGGGCAGGGTCTGGGGCTGGGGCGTCAACGAGTCGGCCCAGCTCGCGACGCCGGCGGTGGATCTCGTCGCGCGCGCGCCGCAGCCGCTGCGCGGCCTCGACGGCGTTGCCGCGGTCGCCGCCGGCGATGACTACACGCTGGCGCTCAAGCGCGACGGCAGCGTCTGGGCGCGCGGCGGCAACGTCTACGGCACGCTCGGCGACGGCGGCGACGAGCTGGAAGGCGACCTGCGCCGCGTCGGCGCGTTGGACGGGAAGTCCGTTTCCGCGCTGTTTGCCGGCGACTACAACGCGTTTGCGCGGCTGGCCGACGGCAGCGTGCTCGGCTGGGGCACGAATGGCGCGAGCGTCGGCGGCTTCGATGCCGGCGGCGGCGACGAAACCCTGTTGCCGGTTGCGCTGGATCGCGAACGGGAGCCGCCCGCGCCGAGCGACGCGGTCAAGGCCGGCGCTGCCGCGTTCGTGCTCGCGACCGAACTGGGCACCGACAAGGTTGCGGAACATAGCGAACTGTGGATAGGTGGACGCCAGGCCGCGGTGCTTGATCTCGATCGTGCGACGCCGCGCAGCCACCGCGGCCAGGTCGCACTCGAACTGACACCGGGCATTCATCCCTACGAACTGCGCGGCGAGGCGCGGATGCTGTCGGGCGCAACCCGTGCATTGCGCGGCCGCGGCGCCATCGTCGTCACGCCGCAGGGCGTCGAGGCACAATTTCAGGCGTCAACCGCGGCGCAGGGGCTGCTGCCCGCGTATCGCCAGGCCATCGCACTCGCGCGTGCGGCGACGCCGCTGGACGCGCGTGCAGAGCTGCGCAGTTCCGCCGCACCGGCCGCGGATACCCTGGACGCCTTCGAGAAACAGTTCGGCCGCAAGTTGCCGCAGACCTATCGCGAGGCATTGCGCACGTTCGGTCCGTTCTCGCTCGGCGCTGCGGGCGAGCGCTATCCGGCCGTCGCGCTCTACGCGCCGGCGAACTTCGTCAGCGTCGACAGCTGGGTGACGCAGGCGCTGCAGGACGTGGCGGACCTCGATCGGCGCAGCGACCTGAGCGCGCGCGACCACGACGTCCTCGACCGCTTCCGCATCTTCGCGTCGGAGCTGCAGCCCGCGCGCCAGCGCCTGTCGCGCGCGTGGAAACGTGACCAGCTCGCGGCGCTGTTTCCCGAAGACGTCTACCTGATCGTGCCCGAGCATCCGGGCGCCTGCCCGGGCCGCCGCGCGCATCAGCGCCGCGTCGATTTCTTCGAAGTGCAGCAGGACGAGGACAGCGGCGAAGAACGCTACTTTGCCTGGGCCGACAGCGCCGAGTGCGAACTAGACCTGGTCGGCGCGCTGAAGCAGCATGTGTTCGAGCACTACACCGCGGCGCTGCGCGGCAACGGCGCGGTGTTCGTGCGTGCGGACCTGAAGCCTGAGGATCGTGCCGTCGTCACGCTGGAGCGCGTGGATGACACGGGCCAGGGCGAACTCGCCCTGCGCCTGTCCGGCGGTGAGGCGGTGACCGAATACTGAGCCGGTCGCCCGGCCTCAGGGCATGCGCTGCAGGATTTCCACGTCGATGTTGCCCTGCGCGCTCATGAGCTGCATCGCGCCGTCCTGGACCAGGCACTGCAGTTCGAGCTTGCGCGCCGCGATCGCGCTCAACGCGGCGCAGGTCTCCGCGCCAACCTCGAATACCTGCAGGTTGCGGATCCGCTTGAGCGCCGCGGCCTGCTTGTCCCACCAGATTGCCGCGGCGCGGCCATAACCGTAGACGCGCACTTCGCCGGCGCGGCCGCTGGCCTGGCGCAGGCGCTGTTCGTCGGGCTGGCCGAGCTCTATCCATTGCTCGATCGTGCCGGTCAGGTCCTTGCGCCACAGATCGGGCTCGTCGGTGTCGCTGAGTCCCTTGCCGAAGCTCAGTGCCTCGTGCGCGTTCAGCGCGAAGGCGAGTACGCGCAGCATCAGGCGCTCCTCGGTTTCGGACGGATGGCGCGCGAGCGTCAGCGCATGCGTGGCGTAGTAGTGGCGGTCGATGTCGCTGACCTGCAGTTCCACTTTGTAGATTGTCGCATTCAGGGCCATGGTGTCAGGCCAGATCGAGCAGGTTGTCGTCGATCTCGCCGAGCCGGCGCGCGACCTCGGGCTCCTGGTCGAGCAGGGCGAAGCCGCGGTACTCGTACCCTGGCGCGACGGTGCAGCCGACCAGCGTATACGCGCCGCGCGGGCGCGCCGCCTGCCACATGCCCGCGGGCACGACGAAAACGGGCGCGGAATCGCGCGAGGCCGGACCCAGTGTATGTGTGACCAGCGCGCCTTCGACCGGGTCGTAGCGCAGCA
The DNA here is from genome assembly GCA_038207515.1 of Lysobacterales bacterium. Classification (GTDB taxonomy): domain Bacteria; phylum Pseudomonadota; class Gammaproteobacteria; order Xanthomonadales; family Rhodanobacteraceae; genus Tahibacter. The sequence goes on from JBBQZR010000036.1 coordinate 14,176, forward strand.
GCTCCAGTGGCTGGCCTTCGTAGAAGTGCCATACCTCGTCCGCGTCGACGCGGTGCCAGCGGCTGAGTTCACCGTCGGCGAGCAGAAAGTAGATCGAGGTCGCGACGGCGCGCTGCACGCTGTCGCCATAGACGACGCGTGTCGAGGACTCGTAGATGCGCCGGTAGTGGCCGCCTTCGATATGCGGCTCCAGCTGCAACGCGCGTATCAGGTCTTCGGCTCGGGTATGCATGAATTCGGGTAACTCCGTTTCGGTGTGGCGCCAGTTTGCGCAAAGGCGCGGAACCACTACAGGTTGTTTGAGAAAGGGGCTGAAGCCCCCCCTTTCTCAATCGAACGGTGCAAGCCGAGCTTGCCCACGTTCTCCGAGCAGGCTGTTTCTCGACAGCCTGCTAGGCGGCTTTGCGCTGGCCCAGCGCGGTCAGCAGGTCGTTGGCCGAGCGCAGGCGTTCGGTTGCGCCGGGCATCTCCAGGCGCACCTTGAGCTTGTCCTGGCCGTCCAGCGTGAAGACGCGCGGCTGGCTCTGAATCAGCCGGATCACTGCGACCGGATCGATGTTCGGCTGCGGCGTGAAAACGACGCGGCCGCCCTGCGCGCCGAAATCGATCTTGCGCACGCCCAGTTCGGTCGCGCGCAGCTTGATCTCGGTGACCGCGAACAGGTGCTTGACCGGATCCGGCAGCAGTCCGAAGCGATCGACCATTTCCACCTGCAGCTCGCGCAGCCGTTCGCCGTCGCGCGCGCTCGCGATGCGTTTGTACAAGGTCAGGCGCGCATGCACGTCGGGCAGGTAGTCGTCCGGAATCAGGGCCGGCAGATGCAGTTCGACTTCCGCCTCGTGCGCGCTGACGAGTTCGAAATCCGGCACCTTGCCGCTGCGCAGCGCCTTGACCGCGCGCTCCAGCAGATCGGCGTACAGCGAGAAGCCGATTTCCTGCATCTGCCCGCTCTGCTCGTCGCCGAGCAGTTCGCCGGCGCCGCGGATTTCCAGGTCGTGGGTCGCGAGGGTGAAGCCGGCGCCGAGTTCCTCCATCGACGCGAGCGCTTCCAGCCGCTTCTCAGCATCCGCCGTCATCTGGCGCCGGTCGGGTATGACCAGGTAGGCATAGGCGCGATGGTGCGAGCGTCCGACCCGGCCGCGCAGCTGGTGCAGCTGGGCCAGGCCGAAGCGATCGGCGCGATTGACGATGATGGTGTTGGCGCTCGGAATGTCGATGCCCGACTCGATGATGGTCGTGCACAGCAGCACGTTGAAGCGCTGGCGGTGAAAATCCAGCATGACCTGTTCCAGCTCTTTCTCCGGCATCTGGCCGTGGGCGATGCGGATGCGCGCGTCGGGCACCAGCGCATGCAGGTCGCGTTCCATCTTCTCGATGGTGTCGACTTCGTTGTGCAGGAAATACACCTGACCGCCGCGCTGCATTTCGCGCTGGAACGCCTCGCGCAGCTGCGCCGGATCCCACGGCGCGATGAAGGTCTTGACCGCGATGCGATGCGCCGGCGGCGTGGCGATGATGGACAGGTCGCGCATGCCGGCCATGGCCATGTTCAGCGTGCGCGGGATCGGCGTTGCGGTCAGCGTGAGCATGTCGACTTCCGCGCGCAATTTTTTCAGTTGTTCCTTCTGGCGCACGCCGAAACGATGCTCCTCGTCGACGATGACGAGGCCGAGCTGCTTGAACTTCACGTCCTGCTGCAGCAACCGGTGGGTGCCGATCATCACGTCGATCTGGCCTTCGGCGAGCTTGACCATGGCCTGTTCGACTTCTTTCTTGCTCTTGAAGCGGCTCAGCACGTCGACGCGGATCGGCCAGTCGGCGTAGCGGTCGCGGAAATTCTGGTAGTGCTGTTGCGCCAGCAGCGTGGTCGGCACGAGTACGGCGACCTGCTTGCCGGCCATGGCGGTGACGAATGCGGCGCGCAGCGCCACTTCGGTCTTGCCGAAGCCGACGTCGCCGCAGACCACGCGGTCCATGGGTTTCTTCGAGGCCAGGTCGTCGATGACCGCATCGATCGCGCCGAGCTGGTCGGGCGTTTCCTCGAACGGGAAGGTTGCGGCGAACTGCTCGTAGGCGACGCGATCGATCTCCAGCGCAGTGCCCTGGCGCGCTTCGCGCTGGGCGTAGATCGCGAGCAGTTCGGCGGCGACGTCGCGCACCTTTTCCGCGGCCCTGCGCTTGGCGCGTTCCCAGGCGTCGCCGCCCAGCGAATGCAGCGGCGCGAGGTCCGGCGAAGTGCCGGAATAGCGCGAGACGAGATTGAGCTGGGCAACCGGTACGTACAGCTTGTCGCCCTTGGCGTATTCAATCGCGAGGAATTCGTTCGCGCTGCCGCCGACATCGAGCTTGATCAGGCCCTGATAGCGGCCGACGCCGTGGTCGACATGGACGATCGGCGAGCCCAACCCGAGTTCGGTCAAATCCCGGATGATGGTTTCAGGATCGCGTGCCGCGCGTTTGCGCCGGCGCTGCTGCTGCACGCGTTCGCCGAACAGTTCACGCTCGGTGAGCACGACCAGCGCCGGTTCGGTCAGCGCGAAACCCGCCTGCAGCGACGCGACCGTGATCGCGAAGCGCGCGTCGCCGCGCGCGAATTCCTGCCACGAGGCCAAGGTCTGCGGACGCAGGTGAGCGGCCTGCAGCTGTTCGATGAGGGCTTCGCGTCGCCCGGCCGATTCGGTGGCGATCAGCACGCGGCCCGGATAGGCGGCGAGGAAGCGCGCCAGGTCTTCGGCCGGCTGTTCGCCCTTGCGGTTGATCGGCAGGTCCGGCGCCGGCTGCAGGCCCAGCGTCTGCACATGCTCGTTGCTGCCGCGTGCGACGAGGTCGACGCGCAGTTCGCGGTTGAGCCGCTCGCGCAACTGTTCGGGCGAGAGGTACAGCTCGGCCGGCGGCAGCACCGGACGCTCGATGTCGTGCGCGCGCTGGTCATAGCGGTCGGCGGTCTGGCGCCAGAACTGCTCGGCGGCCTCGAGCACGCCGTCGCCGAGCACGAACAGCGCATCGACGGCGAAATAGTCGAACAGGGTTTCGGTCTGCGCGAAGAACAGCGGCAGGTAGTACTCGATCCCGGCCGGCGTCGTTCCTTCCCGGATGTCCTGGTACAGCGGGCAGCGCCGGATATCGATCGGAAAGCGTTCGCGCAGCCGCGTGCGGAAGCTCTTGGCCGATTCGTCGGTCAGCGGGAATTCGCGCCCGGGCAGCAGGCGCACCGAATCGACTTTGTGCAGCGAGCGCTGGGTTTCCGCATCGAAATTGCGGATCGATTCGATTTCCTCGTCGAACAGCTCGATGCGATACGGCTCGGCCGAGCCCATGGGGTAGATATCGATGAGCGCGCCGCGCACGGCGAAATCGCCCGGTTCCAGCACCTGCGGCACATGGCGGTAGCCGGCTGCTTCGAGGCGCCGCTGCTCCGCGCCGAGTTCGAGCTTCTGGCCGACCTGCAGCGCGAGCCCCGTGCCGCCGATGTAGCTGCGGGGCGCCAGGCGCTGCATCAGGGTCGCGACCGGCACCACCAGCAGGCCGCGGGTCAGCGCCGGCAGGCGGTACAGCGTCGCGATGCGCTGTGACACGATTTCCGGGTGCGGCGCAAACAGGTCATAAGGCAAGGTTTCCCAGTCGGGAAAATGCAGCACTTCGGTGGTGCCGCTGGTGAAGCTGGCCAGCTCCGTTTCCAGCGCATGGGCCGAATGGGTGTCGCGCGTGACCGCCACGACCAGGCCCGCGTGATGGCGGCCGGTTTCCTCGAGCACCAGCGCGAGGCTGGAGCCCGGCGGGTTCTCCCAGAAACGGCGGACCTTGGCGGATTTGGGTAGCGGCGGGCGGAGCAGGGTCGGAGTCATCGCGGCACAGATAGGCGTCGCCGGCCAAGGCGGCCGGCGGCAGGACCGACTAGTTTAGCGCGTTGCCTTCATGCGCAGGGGGAGGTCCCGGCCCGCGGCGCCCACTGCGGGGCTCAGAGGCCCATGCGAACTCGGGTCAGGGACGCGTCGTGGAAGACGCTTTCGCGACGGAAGCCAAACTCGTCGCAGAGATCCAGCATGGCTTGGTTCTCGGTCAGCACGTCGCCCCAGATTTCCTTCACGCCGCGGGCACGGCAGGCATCGATAACGCGGTGCAGCAGCAAGCTGCCGAAACCCTGGCCGGTGAAGCGGCGCTGCACGATCAGCGCGAATTCGGCGCTGTCGGTATTGGGGTCGATGTAGGCGCGGGCCACACCGTAGATTTCAGGTTCGGCGCTCTCGGCCGGATCGACCAGGACGAAGGCCAGCTCCTGCTCGGGATCGAGGCGGCACAGCCGCTGGGCGAGCTGATCGGGCAGCTCCGTCAACGTATGCAGGAAGCGCATGCGCACTTCTTCGGGCTGCAGACGGGAGAAGCCGAGCTGCAACGCAACAACATCATCGGCGTGAATGGGACGAATGCGTAACGGCGTGCCGTCGCGACTGGCCAACAGCTCGCCATTCGGCACGGGTGCGTCGTTTGCGGCGCCGAAACGCAGACGTTCAGGCGGGCGGCGGGACCGGTAGGTACTCATGGGCTCGGTACGACTGGCGGACGTTTTCATGCGCTGCAACATGCCGCAGCCTACTGGAGCACGGCACCTAAAGCCACGGTTGAGGCTGCCTTTCCATTCAGCCCGCCGAGCGAGTAAACGCCTCCTTCACGCGAGGGACGAGTGCCGGCAATTCGATGGATTCAGTTGCCCAGCGCCGAGAGTTCGCGGTTGAGCATCGCCGGGTCGCCCAGATTGAGCTCGATCAGGCGCTTGAGCTGGGCAAAGCTGTCCAGGTCGATCTTTTCCCAGCGGCAGCCCAGGCGGTGCGGCATGATGTGGGCGATCGACACGCCCATGCTGATGATTACGCTGTTGTTGATGCGCAGATCCATGCGGTAGCCGCCGCCGATCTTGCCCGACCACTGCACCGGTCGCTCGATCAGCACGCCCTTGAGCGAGACGTCGACGAGCTTGGTTTCCCACATGGCGGTGCCGGAATACAGGCGCACCGTGCCTTCGAATGTGAAGCGCGTGAAGCGGCGGCGTTCCGCGGCGGGATCGGACTTCATGGCTGGGGAAAGTGCCTCAAGTCAATCGCATAAGTGCATGCTGGCAGGGGGATTCTGCCCTTGCCGCGTGATCGACAGCAAGCATCGCGACGAACCGTCTCAGTGCGTGCGCGAAAGCAGCAGTTCCAGTACGAATTTGCTGCCGAAGAAGGCCAGCAGCAATACCGCCATGCCGATGAGCAGCAGGCGAACGGCACGTCGGCCGCGCCAGCCGAAGCGCCAGCGGCCCGCAAGCAAGGTGCCGAACACCACCCAGGCGACGATGGACAGGGTGGTCTTGTGCACCAGATGCTGGGCAAACAGGTTTTCGACGAACAGCACGCCACTGAGCAGGGTGGCGCTCAGCAGTACGAAGCCGGCGCCGACGAGGCGGAACATCAGGCTTTCCGTCAACGTCAACGGCGGCAGTACGCGCAGCCAGTGGCTGGCCACGTCGCGATTGCGCAACGCGCGCTCCTGCGCGAGCAGCAGCAACGCCAGCACCGCGGAGACACTGAGCAGTGCATAGCCGAGCAGGGCGACGATGACGTGCAGCTTGATCTGCCAGCCCATGGCGTTGGGCTGGGTCGGCGGCGCGATCCACGCATCCACGGCCAGCAGCGCCGCGGCGAGCGGAAACACGATGACACCCAGCGCATCGACCGGTCGGGCCAGATTTACCAGCAGCGTCGTCCCCGCGATCAGCATGGCGACAAAGCTGAGTGCGGCGAAAAAATGCAGATCCAGTCCGCCGCGATGCGCCGCGAGCAGGTAGCCCGCATGGGCGAGCACGCCAACCGCGGCGACAGCCACGCCCAGCGGTCGCGGCAGGCGTGTACCGCGCAGGGCCGGAACCACGATGAGCAGGGTGGCGGCCAGGTAGGCGGCGACCGCGACGGCCGCCAGTACGGAGATCAGCATCGGGCGAGTTTCGCACAGGCATAGGCGGCCGCGCGTGCTGTTTCGGGCTACGTAAACCGCTCGCGCCGACGTGCCGACGGGGCGCTGCTATAATCGCCGTCCTTTTGCCCAGCACTGAAGCCGCACATGTTCGAGTCCCTGAGCCAGCGCCTGTCCACCACCATCGAACGCCTGCGCGGCCGCGCCCGCCTCACCGAAGAAAATATCCGCGAGTCGTTGCGCGAAGTGCGTATTGCGCTGCTCGAAGCCGATGTGGCGCTGCCGGTGGTGCAGGCGCTGATCGAGCGCGTCAAAGTGCGTGCGGTCGGCCAGGACGTGCTCAAGAGCCTGACGCCCGGACAGGCCCTGGTCCGCGTGGTCCGCGACGAGCTCACCGCGGTCATGGGCACGGTCAACACCGACCTCAATCTCGCGGCCCAGCCGCCCGCCGTCGTGCTGATGGCGGGTCTGCAGGGCGCCGGCAAGACCACGACCACGGCCAAGCTCGCGCGCTTCCTCAAGGAGCGCAGGAAGAAGAAAGTCATGGTCGTCAGCTGCGACGTCTACCGTCCGGCGGCGATCGAACAGTTGCGCGTGCTGGCCGAGCAGGTCGAGGTGCTGTTCCATCCGTCCAGCGGCGAACAGAGCCCGGTCGCGATCGCACGCAGCGCGCTGGACGCGGCCAAGCGAAATTTCGCCGACGTGCTGCTGGTCGACACCGCCGGCCGCCTGCATATCGATGCCGACATGATGGCCGAGATCAAGGCGCTTCATGCCGAGCTCAAGCCGATAGAAACCCTGTTCGTCGTCGATGCGATGACCGGCCAGGACGCGGCCAACACCGCCAAGGCCTTCGCCGAAGCCCTGCCGCTCACGGGCGTGGTGCTGACCAAGACCGACGGCGATGCGCGCGGCGGCGCGGCTTTGTCGGTGCGCTACATCACCGGCCGACCGATCAAGTTCATCGGCGCCGGCGAGAAGACCGAGGCGCTGGAGCCATTCCATCCGGATCGCCTTGCCCAGCGCATCCTCGGCATGGGCGACGTGCTGTCGCTGGTCGAGCAGGTCGAGCAGAAGGTCGACCAGGAAAAAGCGCAGAAACTGGCCGAGAAGGTCATGAAGGGCAAGCGCTTCGACCTCAACGACATGCGCGACCAGTTGCAGCAGATGTTGAGCATGGGCGGCCTGGGCTCGCTCATGGACAAGCTCCCCGGCGTGTCGAACCTGCCGGACCATGTCAAGGCCAAGGCCAACGATCGCGAAGTGCACCGCATGATCGCCATCATCAACTCGATGACCAAGAAAGAGCGCCGCCATCCGGATCTGCTCAACGGCTCGCGCAAGGCACGCGTGGCCCGTGGCTCCGGCATGCAGCCTTCGGACGTGAACAAGTTGCTCAAGCAGTACCAGCAGATGGAAAAGATGATGTCGAAGCTCGCCGGCGGCGGTATCAAGGGCCTGATGCGGCAGATGTCCGGCGCCATGAAGGGCATGGGTGGCGGTGGTTTTCCCGGCGGCGGCATGATGCGCTGAGCGGGGATGGCCGGCCGCGGCGTGCAGGTTGCGCTGGGCCGGCAGCGCTGGATGGGGTACTCTTGTCGACCCCGCTTTGAATTTCGCGGACCTTCGCATAGAATGCCGCGTTTCCTGGGGCTCGTTGCGTCCGCGACCGGCCCATTCTCATAGAGAAGATCAAGCAATGGTCAAGATTCGCCTGTCCCGCGGCGGCGCCAAAGGGCGTCCGTTCTATCACATCGTGGTTGCCGACGAGCGCTATGCCCGTGACGGCCGCAGCATCGAACGCCTGGGTTACTTCAACCCGATCGCCGCCGGCAAGGAAGTTCCTCTGGAACTGAATGTTGCTCGCGCGAACGAGTGGATCGCCAAGGGTGCGCAGCCGACCGAAAAGGTCCGTGCGTTGCTCAAACGCGCTTCCAAGCAGGTCGCCGCGGCGGCTGCCTAAGCCGTACGACGCATGAGCGCGGAAGTCGAACGCCGCGTTCTCGTCGGCAGGATAGTCGGAGTGTCGGGAACGGCTGGAGCGGTCAAGCTCGAGTCCTGGACCGACCCGCGCATGCAGATCTTCCGGTATCAGCCGTGGATCCTGAAATCGGCGGTTGCCGAGCGGGAAATCAAGGATTGTCGCGGTCGCGAACAGGGCAAGGGCATGGTTGCCACGCTGCCCGGTGTCGATGACCGCGATCAGGCCGCGGCGCTGATCGGTACCGAAATCTGGGTGTTACGTTCGTCGCTGCCCAGGCCGAAAGACGGTGAGTACTACTGGACCGATCTCGAAGGCATGGACGTCGTGACGGTGGAAGGCGTTTCGTTCGGTCAGGTCTCGCATCTGTTCGCGACCGGAGCCAACGACGTGCTGGTGGCTCGCGACGGCGAGCGCGAGCGGATGATTCCGTTCGTACTCGAGCAGTACATCAAGCAGGTGGATCTGGATTCGCGGCGCATCGTCGTCGACTGGGACCCGGATTTCTGAGCGAGGGCAGCGCGGTGCGCATCGACGTCATCACGCTGTTTCCCGAGTTTGTGCGGCAATGCGCGGCGGTCGGTGTCATCGGCCGGGCGCAGGAGCGCGGCCTGCTGGGCGTCGAAGCGTGGAATCCACGCGACTTCGCCATGGACAATTACCGCACTGTCGACGGGCGCACCTGTGGTGGCGGTCCGGGGATGGTGATGCTGATCCAGCCGCTGCGTGCGGCGCTGGCTGCCGCAAGGCAGGCGGCAGCGGGAACGGCAAGAACGATCTACCTGAGCCCGCAGGGTACGCGGCTGACTCAGGCGAAAGTGGCGGAACTCGCGCGACAGGAACGACTGATCCTGCTGTGCGGCCGCTACGAAGGGGTGGACGAGCGCTTGCTGGCGCGCGAGGTCGACGAGGAGATTTCCATCGGCGACTACGTGCTGTCCGGCGGCGAGTTGGGTGCGGCGGTGCTGATCGATGCGGTCGGCCGGCTGCAGCAAGGCGCGCTGAACGACGCGGCGTCGGCCGAACAGGATTCGTTTTCGAACGGACTGCTCGACTGCCCGCACTACACGCGACCGATGCAGGACGAACTGGGCGATGTGCCCGCCGTGCTGCAATCGGGAAACCATGCGATGATCCGGCGTTGGCGCCTGAAACAATCGCTGGGTCGGACTTGGTTGCGCCGTCCCGATCTGCTCGCGCGGGTCGTGCTGGACAAACAGGCACGCGAGTTGTTGCAAGAATTTCGCCGCGAGTGGCTCGCGGCCGGTACAGCGGAACCGCCTGCGGTTGCGCCGCACCAAGAGCCAAGGGCCGGCCCGGCGCCGGAAAGATAATTCAGACCAGATTGGTGAGTGTCATGAGCAACCTCCTTCAGCAGTTCGAAGCCGCCCAGATCAAGCGTTCCCTGCCGGATTTCGGCCCCGGCGATACCGTCGTCGTCAATGTCAAGGTCAAGGAAGGCAATCGCGAGCGCGTGCAGGCTTACGAAGGCGTTTGCATCGCCAAGAAGAACGCCGGCCTCAACTCGGCCTTCACGGTGCGCAAGATTTCCCACGGCACCGGCGTGGAACGCGTATTCCAGACCCACAGCGCGGTCATCGACTCGGTGTCGGTCAAGCGTCGCGGCAAGGTGCGCGGCGCCAAGCTGTACTACTTGCGCGGTCTGGAAGGCAAGGCTGCCCGCATCCAGGAAGACCTGGGCAAGCATGGCAAGCCCGAGAAGTCTGAGAAGTCCGAGTAATCCGCTCCGCATCATCAGCAAAAAGCCGCCCCCGGGCGGCTTTTTGCGTTGTGGATTTGGGCCATCTTTGCCGTTGAAACTGCCGTCGGCGCCCCCAAACACGCGGCTACGTCCGCTTCGCTAACGATAGAGACCATGACCGAGACCACTGCACAAACCCGTAAATTCGAGGCCGAAGTCGCCCAGGTGCTGCACCTGGTCACGCATTCGCTGTATTCGCACAAGGAAATCTTCCTGCGCGAACTCATCTCTAACGCATCGGATGCCTGCGACAAGCTGCGCTTCGAGGCGCTGGCCAACCCGGCGCTGACCGAAGGCGATGCGGAGCTTCGCATCGATATCCATTTCGACGCCGATGCGCGCACGATAACGCTGCGCGACAACGGCATCGGCATGGGTCGCGACGAAGTCATCGAGAACATCGGCACGATCGCGCGCTCGGGCACGCGGCGCTTCCTCGAATCGCTGTCCGGCGATGCACGCAAGGACACCCAGCTCATCGGCCAGTTCGGCGTCGGCTTCTATTCCGCATTCATCGTCGCCGACAAGGTCACGCTGATCACGCGCCGCGCCGGCAGTCCGGCCGCCGAAGGCGTGCGCTGGGAATCCGACGGCAGCGGCGAATACACCATCGACGCGATCGAAGCGCCGCGCGGTACCAGCGTGATCCTGCACCTGAAGGAAGGCGAGAACGAATTCCTCAGTGCCTGGAAGCTGCGCGACCTGATCGGGAAGTATTCCGACCACATCGCGTTCCCGATCCGCCTGCCGGTGCAGAAGGACGACAAGTCCACTGACGAGTTCGAAACCGTCAACCACGCCGCGGCGCTGTGGACGCGGCCCAAGGCCGAGCTCAAGGACGAGGACTACCAGGGCTTCTACAAGTCGCTGGCGCACGATTTCAGCGACGCCGCTGCCTGGACGCACAACCGCGTCGAAGGTTCGCAGAGCTATACCTTGCTGTTGTACTTGCCGTCCAAGCCGCCGTTCGACGCGATGTTCAGCGGCCGTGACGAGCGCAAGGGCCTCAAGCTCTACATCCGCCGCGTGTTCATCATGGACGCGAGCGAGCAGCTGCTGCCGTCCTATTTGCGCTTCATGCGCGGCGTCGTCGACTCGGACGACCTGCCGCTGAACGTGAGTCGGGAGATCCTGCAGGACAACCGCCTCGTCGCGCAGATCCGCGCCGCCTGCGTCAAGCGCACGCTGGACCTGCTGGAAAAGCTCGCCAACGACGACAAGGAAAAATTCCAGACCTTCGTCGACAGCTTCGGCAACGTGCTCAAGGAAGGCATCGCCGAAGACGGCGCCAATCGCGAGCGCATCGCGAAGCTGCTGCGCTTCGCCTCCACCGCGTCGGAGGGGCAGGCGCGCACCGTGTCGCTGGACGACTATATCGGGCGTATGCCGGTCGGTCAGGAAGCGATCTACTACATCAGCGCCGACGGCTACGGCGCGGCCAAGGGCAGCCCGCAGATCGAAGCGCTGCGCGCTCGCAATGTGGAAGTGTTGCTGATGTTCGACCGTATCGACGAATGGATGCTCGGTTATCTCAGCGAGTACGGCGGCAAGAAGCTTCGCAACGTCGCGAAGGGCGACCTCGATCTCGACGCGCTGGCCGGCAGCGAGGACAAGCAGGCGCGCGAGGACGCGGCCAAGGCCGCCGAGCCTGTGATCGCCAAGCTCAAGGAACTCCTGAGCGAACGCGTGCGCGATGTGCGTGTGAGCCAGCGCCTGACCGATTCGCCGTCCTGCCTCGTGCTCGACGAATACGACATGGCCTCGCACATGCAGCGCCTGATGCGCGAAGCCGGGCACGAAACGCCGGCCAGCAAGCCGATACTTGAAATCAATCCGCAGCATGCGCTGGTCCAGCGTATCGAAGCCGAGGCCGACGCGACGCGTGCCGGCGAGTTCAGCCTGCTGCTGTTCGAGCAGGCCCAGCTCATGGACGGCGCCCAGCTCGACGATCCGGCCGGCTTCGTGCGGCGTATCAACGCGTTGCTGGCCGCATCCTGATGCAGCGCCTGCCGCGCCGCTTGCCGGACGCATGAGCGGTACGCGCGCGGCCTTTGACGCGGCCTGGCAGCAGGCCCAGTTCGCGCTGCAGCGCAACGATGCCGTAGCGGCCCTGGCGCCGCTGCGGCAATGCCTGCAATGGCAGCCGCAGCAGCCGGGCCTGTGGCTGCAGACCGCGGTCACCGCATTTCAGGCGGGGCAGGCGGGGCTCGCACGGCAACTGCTGCAGTCGGCAGCGCAGCACTGGCCGGCCGATGTCGCGGTGCTGTTTCATCTGGCCTATCTGCACGAAATCGGCGGCGACGACGTCGCTGCGGCCAGCGCGTACGGGCGCGTGCTCGAACTCGATCCGCGCCATGCGGATGCACTGCGCAATTTTTCCGGCCTGCGCGCGCGCGGCGGCGACAGTGCTGCGGCACTGACCTTGCTGCAGCGGCTGATCGCGCTGCATCCGGACGAGATCGACCTCTACGTCGGCGCGGCCGATCTGGCGCTGTCCGGTGGCGACGCCACACTCGCGCAGGAACTGGCGCAAGCGGCGGTGGAACGCGATCCGGCGCATGCGGCCGCGTTGCGCACGCTGGCGCGGGCGGCGCGTCAGCGTCGTGATCTCATTACCGCGCTGCCTGTGCTCGAGCGCGCGGTCGCCTTGACGCCGCAGCGCGCCGGCCTCCTCGCCGATCTCGGCCAGGCGCAGATCGAAGCCGGCGATTTCGATACCGGCGTGTCCACCTTGTGCCGCGCCGCCATGCTGCCGGACACGCAGCAACGCACCATAGCCTGGCTGGGTGCGCTGGCCTTGCCCGCGCTGATGGACAGCGACGATGCGATCGACGCATCGCGCGAACGCCTGGCTAGGCAACTCGAACGCATCCACGCCGAACTGCGCCTGGATACGGCGGAGCAGATCGCATCGGCTCATGCCGCGATCGGTCGCGTGCTGCCGTTTCCGCTGCACTACCAGCCGCGCGACAACCGCGCGCTGGGCCGCCGCTTTGGCGAACTCGTGCAGCGCATCGCGCGGGCGGCCGGCGGCGAACTCGCCGAGCCGCTATCGGCGCGCACGGACATTGGCCGCATACGCGTGGGCTTCGTCAGCGCCGAACTGCGCGAACACACGATCACGCGGTATTTCGGCCGCTGGCTCGAGGAACTCGACCCGCAGCGTTTCGAGCGCTGGGCATTTCACTGCGGCAACATCAGCGACGACACCACGGCGCAGATCGCGCGCAGCGTCGAGCACTACCGTCATGTGCCGCTCGCGCCGCTAGCCGTGGCCGCACAGATTCGCGCCGCCGCGCTCGATGTCGTCGTGCTGCTCGACGTCGGCATGGATCCAGCCATGCACGTGCTGGCCGCGTTGCCGCTGGCGCCGCGCCAATATCTCGCCTACGGCCATCCGGTCGGCAGCGGCCTCGATGGCTTCAGCGGGTTCTTGAGCGGTGCGGCGCTGGAATCTGCGCAAGCCGATACGCATTACCACGAACCCTTGCTGCGCCTGCCCGGACTCGGCGCGCTGCCGCGCCAGCCGTTGCTGCAGGCGCGCTCGTGCTGGACTCCGCGTGTAACCGGCACGCCGCCGCAGTTGCTGTGCCTGCAGAGCCTGACGAAGCTGATTCCCTCCTTCGATGCCACGCTCGCACGGCTCGTGCGCGAAACCGGCGCCTGCATCGGTTTCTTCACCGGGCCGGCCGGCGTGCAGCCGCTGGAACGGCGCTTTCTGGCGCGGGTCGGCGCGACATTCGCGGCCGTCGGACTGGATCCGCAGCGCCATCTGCAGCTGCGGCCGCGCACGCGCTACGCGGATTATCTGGAGCAGGTGGCCGCGGCCGACCTGATCCTCGACACACCGTGGTTCTGCGGCGGCGCGACCAGCCTGGATACCTGCCATGTCGGTACACCGGTCGTGACCTGGGAGGGCGAGTTCCTGCGTTCGCGTCAGACCTCGGGCATGCTGCGCCTGCTGGATCTGCCGCAGGGTATTGCCGCTGAAGAAGACGGCTACATCGCCGCCGCCGTGCATCTGCTCGACGATGCGGCGGCGAACGAATCGCTGCGCACGCAATTGCGCGCGCGCGCGCCACGCCTGTTCGATGCGGGTGCCGGCCTGGATGCCTTGGGTGCCGTGCTCGAGCACGGTCGGATCGATTGCTGAGAGTTTCGGAATGGAAACTACTACCGACGCCGTGCGGCTGGACGTCTGGCTCTGGGCCGCGCGTTTCTTCAAGACCCGCGGCCTAGCCAAGAGCGTGATCGAGGCCGGCCGTATCGAAGTGAACGGCGCGGCCTGCAAGCCCAGCCGCGCCGTGCGGGTCGGCGACACGCTGCGCATCGTGCGTGGCGAAGACCGCTACGAAATCCACGTGCTCGGCTTGAGCGACCAGCGCGGCGCGGCACCGATCGCGCAGGCGCTCTACCGCGAGACCGACGAGAGCCGGCGGTTGCGCATCGCCGCGGCGGAGCAGCGCCGCATGGAAGCGACCGGCTACGAAAAACCCGCGACCAAGCCGGACAAGCGCGCGCGCCGGCTGATCCGCGCGCTCGGCGACATCGACTCGCTGTGATCTGCACATGACCCAGGCACCGAACCGCCAGGCGCTGGAACTGTTCGCCAAGGCCCAGGCCCATCATCGCAGCGGCCAGCTCGGTCTGGCCGAAAGCCACTACCTGCGTGTGACCAAGCTCGATCCGCGCAACGGCGAGGCCTGGCATCTGCTCGGCGTCGTCACGTATCAGATGGGAAAGGTGGACAAAGCCATCGCGCACTATCGTCGCGCGGTCGAGCTGCGGCCGCGTGCTGCGGAGATGCTCAACAACCTGGCGCTCGCGCTGCGCGCCAAGGGCGACACGGCGGGCGCGGCCGGCTACTTCGCCCAGGCACTGCGCGTGCGGCCGGAATACGCCGCGGCGGCCTACAACCTGGGACTGCTGCAGGAACAGGCCGGCGACGCGAACGCCGCCGAGCAGTCGTACCGGCAGGCGTTGGCGAGTGATGCGAACGCGGTGCATGCGCTGACCAATCTCGGCAATCTGCTGCGCGCGCAGGGCCGACTGGCGGAGGCCGAACGCCATCTCGTGCGCGCGCATTCGCTCGCCGCGCAGGACGCGGCGGCCAACGGCAACCTCGCGCTGTTGCGCATCGACCAGGCGCGGCATGCGCAGGCGCGCGAGCTGGCGCAGACCGCGACACGCCTCGAGCCGGATAACCCGGACTGGTGGGAGGCATTGGGCACGGCGCTGCGCCTGGCGCAGGATGCCGACGCGGCGCTGGCGCCGCTGCAGCGCGCCTCGGCGCTCGCGCCTCGGATCGCGGCAATACCGCTGCAACTCGCGCTCGCGTATGCGGATAGCGGCGACCACGATGCCGCGACCGTGGCCTACGCGCGCGCACTCGCGCTCGCACCCGACTGGACGCGGGCGCGCTGGCAGCAGGCGCTATCGGTGCCCGCTGTAGCTGCGAGCGAGGCAACGGTGTCACTGGCCCTGGACCACTTCGATCGCGGCCTCGACGCCCTCATCGCGACTCCCGGCGATGCCGAGGCGGCGTTCGAATGCGCCCAGTCCGTCGGCGTGTTCGGATTGCATTACCTGCCGGGCGATCACCGCGCGCGGCAGCAGCGTTTCGGCGACTTGATCGGTGCCGTCGCCGCGCGCGCGCTGCCGCAGTTCGTCCAGCCAACCGACTGGCGCCCGCTTGCCCACGGCGGACGCCTGCGCGTCGGCTTCGTCAGCGCCTATCTGCACGAACACGTGGTCGAGCGTTACTTCGGTGGCTGGATACAGGGTCTCGATGCGGCGCGCTTCGAACGCCATGTCTGGTACACCGGCGCAAGCGCCGATGCACGCACGGCAGTCCTGCGCGAGCGTGTCGAGCACTACGCCGAGCCGGCCGGATCGTTCGACGATCTGGCGGCGGCACTGCGCACGGCGGAACTCGATGTGCTCGTCTATCTCGATGTGGGGCTCGACCCTCGCCAGCAGGCGCTCGCGGCACTGCGTCTCGCGCCGGTGCAATGCGCCGCCTACGGCCATCCGGTGGGAACCGGCCTGGCCACCATCGACTATTACCTTTCCGGCGATGCGCTCGAGCCTGCGGATGCGCAAGCCGACTATCGCGAACGTCTGGTGCGGCTCCCGGGCCTGGGCTGCGCGCCGCGACCGCCGGCCATGCCGCTACAAACCGACGCGTCGGCTTCGCGGGAAGCCGGATCGCCCACGCTGCTGTGTCTGCAGAACCTCATCAAGCTGCCACCGGCGTTCGACGAGGTGCTGGCGCGCGTGCTCGCCGCGAGCGGCGCGACCCTCGTACTGTTCGATCGCAGTGCCGGCATCAGCCGTCGTTTTCTCGAACGGGTGTCCATCGCGCTGCGCCGGCACGGGCTCGATCCCACGCGCGCCGTGCGCATCGAAGCCGCGCGTCCCTACGCGCAGTATCTCGCGCTGGTACGGCAGGCCGATCTCGTGCTCGATTCGCCGGGCTTCAGCGGTGGCGGCACGAGCCTCGATGCGCTCGGCGTCGCTGCGCCGGTGCTGACCTTCGAAGGCCGCTTTGCACGCGGCCGCCAGACCGCGGCGATGCTGCGACTGCTCGACTTGCCTGAGCTCATCGCCGTGGATGACGACGACTACGTGGCGAAGGCCGTGGCGTTGCTCGCCGACGCCGACGTGCGCCAATCCCTGCGCGAACAGCTGCACGCGCGCAGCGCACAGCTGTTCGAGAATGCGGCGGTGCTGCCGGCGCTGGAGGAATTCCTTTTCACCGCCGCGCGCACTGCGTCAAAGCAGGGAACGCAGCCGGTATAGCGCTTCGAGCGCGGCCTTGGGCGTGAGGTCGTCCGGGTCGATCTCGCGCAGCGCGCGTTCCGCCGCTGACGCTGTCACGAACAAGCCCATCTGCTGTGGCGCATCGAGCGCGGCCCGCGTCGTCGCCACGCCGCTGCCGGCCGGCTGCTGCTCCAGCGCTGCGAGGTAGCGCCGCGCATTCGCGATGACGCCTTTCGGCAAGCCGGCCAGCGCCGCCACCTGCAGGCCAAAGCTGCGGTTGGCCGGACCTTCCTTGACCGCGTGCATGAACACCAGGCTGTCGCCGTACTCGACCGCGTCCAGATGCACATTGGCGATGCCGGCGTACTGCGCGCTGAGTTCGGTCAGCTCGAAATAATGCGTCGCGAACAGCGTGAACGCGCGATTGCGCTCGGCCAGTTGCACGGCGCAGGCCTTGGCCAGCGCAAGGCCGTCGTAGGTCGACGTGCCGCGGCCGACTTCGTCCATGAGCACCAGGCTCTGCGCCGTCGCGTTGTGCAGGATGTTCGCGGTTTCGGCCATCTCGACCATGAAGGTGGACTGGCCACGCGAAAGGTCATCGCCGGCGCCGATGCGCGTGAAGATGCGATCGATCGGTCCGATCCTGGCTGCGTCGGCCGGCACATAGCTGCCGATGTGCGCGAGCAGCACGATCAGCGCGGCCTGGCGCATGTAGGTCGATTTGCCGCCCATATTGGGTCCGGTGATCACGAGCATGCGGCGGTTGTCGTCGAGTCCCAGGTCGTTCGGTTCGAACGGATCGTCGCGGACCTGCTCGACGACGGGATGGCGGCCGCGCCGGATCGCGATGCCGCTGTGGGCGACGAGCTCCGGCGCGGCCCAGTTCAGCGCGTCGGCGCGATTGGCGAGCGTCGCCAGCACATCGAGTTCGGCCACTGCCGCGGCGGCTTGCTTGAGGGCGTGGAGTTGCACATTCAGCGTGTCGAGCACGGTCTCGTACAGCGCGCGTTCGCGCATCAGCGAGCGCTCGCGCGCTGACAGCACCTTGTCCTCGAACGACTTGAGCTCCTCGGTGATGTAGCGTTCCGCGCCCTTGATGGTCTGGCGCCGCGTGTAGTGCGTCGGAGCGCGGTTCGAATGTGCGTTGCCGATCTCGATGTAGTAGCCGTGCACGCGGTTGTAGCCGACCTTCAGCGTGGCGATCCCGCTGGCCTCGCGTTCGCGCTGCTCCAGGTCGAGCAGGAACTGGTCGGCATTGGTCGACAGCGTGCGCAGTTCGTCCAGTTCGGCGTCGAAGCCGCTGCGCAGCGCGCCGCCGTCGCGCAGCAGCGCCGGCGGCTGGTCGACGAGTGCAAGCGCGAGGTATTCGGCGGTCGCGGTGTGTTCGCCGATCTGGTCGAGCAGGCGGGTCAGCAGCGGGTTGTCGGCGGATGTCAGCACGTCGCGCAGGTTCGGCGTCTGCGCCAGGCCGTCGCGCAAGGTCGACAGGTCGCGCGGCCGCGCCGAACGCAGCGCGACGCGCGCGAGAATGCGTTCGAGGTCGCCGATGCCGCGCAGGATTTCGCGCAAGGCGTCGCCGCGGCGCTGGTCGATCAGCGCCGCGATCGCCTGGTAGCGATGGCGCAGCGCGTCCTGCGCGCGCAGCGGCCGGTGCAGCCAGCGCTTGAGCAGGCGTGCGCCCATCGGCGTGACGCTGTGGTCGAGCACGCCGAGCAGCGTGTATTCGCTGCGTCCGCTCGCATGCGTATCGAGTTCGAGATTGCGCCGCGTCGCCGCATCCAGCGCGATGGTTTCGCCGGCGTTCTCCACGGCCAATCCGGACAGATGCGGCAAAGCGCTCTTTTGCGTTTCTTCCACATAGCCCAGCAGCGCGCCCGCGGCGGTCACGCCGAGCGGCAGGCCTTCGCAGCCGAAGCCCGACAAGTCCCGCGTGCCGAAGAAACGGCACAACTGGCGCGTCGCGGTATCGATGTCGAAATGCCATGGCGCGCGCTTGCGCAGGCCCGGCAGTTCGGTGACGAAGCGTGGCCAGGCGACATCTTCGCTGACCAGGCTTTCGGCCGGCTGCAACCGCGCGAGTTCCGATGCCAGCGCTTCGGGCGTCGCGGCTTCGCTGAGCAGGAAGCGCCCGCTCGTCAGATCGACCCAGGCCAGTCCGTAGCCGTTCTTGCCCGCGGCGATGCTCAGCAGATAATTGTCGCGGCGTTCCTCGAGCAGCGCCTCGTCGGTGACCGTGCCCGGCGTGATCACGCGCACGACCTTGCGTTCCACCAGACCCTTGGCCAGCGCCGGATCGCCGATCTGCTCACAGATCGCGGCCGACTCGCCGAGCTTGACCAGCCGCGCCAGATAACCCTCGGCGGCGTGGTGCGGCACGCCGGCCATGGGTATGGGCTGGCCGCCGGAATGGCCGCGCTGGGTCAACGTGATATCGAGCAACCGCGCCGCCTTGCGCGCATCGTCGTAGAACAGCTCGTAGAAATCGCCCATGCGGAAGAACACGAGCGTATCCGGATAGTCCGCCTTGGCGGCGAAATATTGGCGCATGAGTGGGGTATGCTCACTGCTGCCGGACTTGCCCGTTAAAATATCTTTTGAAACAATTGGTTGTTCGCTTGTCTGGGCGGTCATAATCAATGAGCTGTGTTCCGATGTAGTCATTTTTCGGGGTAATGTGTGTCCATATGGTGTCCATGGGCCTTTGATTGCACTGGCCCTTGTGTCCATAGAACATGGAGGCGTGGCACAATTAGCTGGCCATGGACACACGGGGTGCAGGATGCCGCAACCTAAGGTTGTGAAGTATCGCCTGTCGCAAGCTCAACTGCGGGGGCTGGACGTCGGGCAGCGCCCGGTGCTGGACTCGCAGGGAAAGACGACGCTTGAGCCGAATCCCGGCCGCAGTCCTTATCGCTTCGCCGACGGTTCGCAAGGTGCTCCAGCTGGCTTCACCATCTATGTCGGCCCCAAGGGCGCGTTCTACGAGATCCGGTCAAGAGTCGGAACGAAGGCGGTGCGCATCTCGCTCGGATCAGTTGCTGAACTCACGCTTTCCAAAGCCCACGAACTCGCCGGTGCCAAGCGGTCCTTCATCCGGGAAACCGGCGAGGATCCCCGCCGAGTCCTGGTGGAGGCCCAGGCCGCGCAGGATGCGCGCGCACTCACGGTGGGCCGCGCCCTGCAAGGCTATGTCGACTATCTGAAAAGCTTGCAGGCGCGGGGCAAGGTCAAGGCCACCGGTGTTGAGGGCGCCGAGGATTCGCTGGTCCGCCTGTCCCGGCCTGAGGTCGATCTGGCCGATGTGGCGATCACCAGCTTGACCGACGAGTTGATCAAAGATGCTTGGAATCGGCTCCGGCATTCCGCGATGACCCGGTCCAATCGCGTGCCGACCGAGGTCAAGAAGAAGCTGATCCAGGCCGGAGCCTGGTGGTGTCTAGACCGCGCTGCACTGGTCTCGCAGCTACGCCTTACCGGGAAGAACGTGGAGCTGGCCTACGCGGCCGGAATGGCAGCGGCCGAGCATACGATGGCCGATGCCTCGCGTGCGGTCGACCGGGTCATCAATCAGGAGCGCAAGGCGGCCGATGCGGCATTGCGCCGCCCCGCGTTGATGCACAACCCGTTCACTGTGCTGGCCGACGAAGGTCTTTATCGGTCGACCCGTGAGCTGCGCAAGCACTACGAGGCGGCACGGGTGCGAAATCCGCTGGGCGTCGATGACACCGCTACGGGGCAACGATCGCTGCCGACGGTGCTGAAATCGCTAGTCGAGCGTCGCGACATGCAGAACGGCCGCAATGCCACCGCAATCGACTACATCTTGCTGACCCTGCTATGGGGAACGCGACGCAGCGAATCCGCTCGGCTGTGCTGGTTCGAAAGCTGCTCGCCGGAAGAATTGCGCGGCCTAGCCTCATGGGTGTGGCTGGCACCGACATCGACGGCGAAGAATCCCATCACCGGCTTGCGCGGCTCACAAGTCTTCCTGCACGACACGAAAGCCGGCGAAGCTCAACTGCTGCCTGTGGCTTACTTCGCTGAGCGCGTACTGCGTTGGCGTGTGGACGCACGCAGGGAAGCGGAGCAGGCGCTGGCCGCCGAGATCGAGAAAGGCCGCTCGGCAGCTGCTGCCGTTCGTTCCCGCACGCGGGACGTTGTGGTGCGTGCGAAGGCCGATGCCGTAGTAGAGCGTGCCGAATGGCGCTTGGAGCAGGTGGGGCGCTGGGTGTTCCCGGCGCGCAATCCGAACGCCGTTGCCGGTCACTACCTCGATAGCAAATCGATCCTGGCCACCATCCGAGAAGATGCGAGTTTGTCGGATATTGGCCTGACGATGCACGATTTCCGGCGGACCATGGGCCGGTTCGCCGCCAAGCTGCTTTCTGGTCACATGGTCAGTCAGTTGCTCAGGCACCACAATCCCGACGACAAGGCGACGGCGATGGCCGAAGTCAGTCAGCGCTATTCCGAGGCAGAGTGGCCGGATCTGCGTGCGGCGATGGCCAAAGTGGATGAAGCCATCATTGCCACGAGTCCTTCGACCTGGAACCTGCTGCGTGAGGCAGGCAACGAAGCTTATCCTCGCTTGGACGAGCGCGACGACACGCCGTTGAACGTACCCAAATACCGAGGACGCAAGCGTGGGGGCGATTGAAGTCCGAAGGACGCCTAGGGAGGCAGCTGACACCTTGGCGCAACGCCGCGCCGCCGCCGATGCGCGTGCGAACCAGGCCATCGATATCCTTCGTTTGACCGCCGACAGCCGCCGCCATCAAGCGGCAATCGATGTTCTACAGCGGATACTTTTACGCGGCCGGGTGATGCGCTTCGACACGCTGGCGCAGATCCTCGAACCCCAGCCCTGGGTGACCGACGCCCAAGGCTATCTGATGGACCACGTCCTCACCGCTGAGACGGCGATTTTGGAGCACGTTTGCGAAGCCGCACTGTTCGAGGTGCTGGCATTGCCTGACGCACTGGAAAAGCCTTGGGCCGATGTCGAGCAGCGCAAGAAATGGAGTGAGCTGTACGCCGCGACTCTGCGTGCGTTGGCAGATCGTGCCGATGATGCGATGAGAGCTATGCGCGAGGCGGCTGCCTTGCGTCAGGCGCTGGAGAGGCCGGAACAGTAGGCGAAAACAAAGCGGATTGGGGCAGGGCACAGGGACCACGGAGAATTCGCGTGGCAGGTTGAACACCTGTATGCCTCTTTACTACTGGTAAGTGCTTACTCAAACGGCCAATCGGGATGGTCGTTTCCCATCGCTGCAGCCAACTTCGCGCGATCTTCCTCAGTAGAAGCCGGAGCGAGCCCCGGTAGGTCAATCACCTGATCGGCAGACGGTTTCATTTCCTCTTGCGATTGCGCACCCGGAGCGGTACGCCGACCGCCCAGGTGCTGTTCGCCATAGCGACGGAACGCCACTCGCACCGTCGTGGATTTCGCCACACGAGATCGGCTATCCAACACGGCGCCCGCTACCTCTGCTGTTGTCCAATCAGGCACGAGACGCATCACGAGTGACCCGATTGCTGCTCGACTTCGCGACACTTTGCGTCGTGCCTCTGCTCGGTGTCGATCAACTTCCCGCATTTCACGTAAAAGCTTCCGTGCTTGCCGTTGTGCTTCCCGTCGCGCTGCCCGTGCAACTTCGTCATTCATGCGCTGCTCTGCTGCCGAATCGTCCTTCACACGCGGGGCCTGCGAGGTTTCGTGGGAGCGGCTGGATCTGATCGAAGCGGTGCCTCTTGATCCCCATTCGGTTCCGCTTCTTCCGTGACTCGTTTGCGCCCTGGTTCGGGCACGAGTTTCAGTGATGGTGACGTGGGCCAACGCTCGAAAATATGGCGAGCCAATGAGTAAACCATCGTCGCGTTATCCATGAGTTCACGAAGATCGTCGCGTGACAGGTGCTTGTCGGGATCCCGATACTCCGTGGGCATGCCGGGCAGCAGAGATGACGTGTGAATGAAGTAGAGAATTGCTGATTTTAATTCGACGCTGAGATGCATGGTGTGTCCATGTGTTGTGGGTGGTAGCCCCATAAAACTGCAGGCCAACCACTTGCGCAATATGAAAAATATGCGCCCACGTGTGCCTTGTTGCGCCTGCGGTAGAGCGGGCTTTGCGAAAAAGATGCTCGATTCGATCCGTCGTTTTCCGCACGAATACAGAACGCCGCAGCATCGTATGCAGCGTCAGAATGAAGTCACAGCGTGGTGCTCTGATCGAGTCTCGAAAGTCGCGATTTCGTCGAGTTCAACGGGGAAATTTTCGAAGCAAGAGCGCATCTACGCAAACTCTTCGAGTTTGCGCCGCCCTTCGGTCGGCGATGCGCTGGAGCTTCGCCCCAGACCCCGGCGCTGCGCGCCGCAAGAAGAAACGGAGCGAAGCCTGCCGCGTCACTGATCTGCCGCAGTGGGCCTTCGGTCGTCATCTTGCCATTGCTGTTTCGCGATTTACCGTCGACACGAACAGTGCGCAGTGGCGATTACATCGGTGGCCCTCTTTTACGTCGATATCAAGGTATTTAGCCGTGCGAAAGGGCAGTCAGCTACCGCTGCCGCTGCCTATCGCGCGGGGCTTCGTGTCGCCGACGAACGAACGGGACTCGTGCACGACTATCGTCGCCGCAGCGGTGTGGATTCGGTGTCGACTCACGCACCGGCAGATGCACCACTTTGGGCGAGTGATCCCTACGTCTTGTGGAATAAAGCCGAACTTGCAGAAACACGCATCAATTCGCGTGTCGCTCGTGAGCTTGTCGTGGCCCTTCCCGCTGAACTCGATGGGAGCCAACGCAAGGAATTGACCGCTGCTATGTCGCAGCTGCTGGTGGGGCGCTACAGCGTGGCCGTTATGGCGGCTATCCATGAACCAGGGAAAGGAGGAGATGATCGCAATCATCACTGCCATCTGTTGATGACCACACGAGTAGTAGGTTTGGAAGGCTTCGGTGCGAAAGTTCGCCTGCTCGACGATCAGGCAACCGGCCCCGTCGAGGTGAAAGCACTACGCGAGAGCATTGCACTGCTGATCAATCAGCATTTGGCTGGCGCGGGGAAAAGTGCGCGCGTTGACCCCCGCTCGTTGGTGGCCCAGGCCGAAGAAGCAGCGGAACGCGGTGACATGGAAGCGGTGGCCCGGCTTGTACGTGTCCCGCAACGACACGAAGGCAAAGCCGCCACCGCAGCGCGGCGCCGGGGAGAAAGCAGTGGTGCACGGGACGCCAATTCGTCTATTCGAACCGACAACCGTGCGCTCGCTCACTTCGCTCGACTGCGTACCGTGGAGTTACGTCAGGAGATCGAGGCGAAGAATCGAGCAGGTATTGATCGGAAGCGCAGACCTCGCCGCAGCCGCCCCGCCGGTTTGCCAACACCACGACCTCACAGGCCGCGCCGGCTACCTCAAGAGTCTCGCAACCCCTATCTGGCAGCGCTCGCGGAAACTGTCGCACTCATGAAACGCCAAGCAAAAGAAACACTGCGCCTTGGTCGCAGGCGAGGGCACGAATTGGAACGCGAACTTCGGGAGGCTAGGCTGCGGGGAGATCGAGCAAGGCTACATCCAACCGATCGCTGGGATACGGACTTGTGGCGCACAGCAGTCGACCGCGAATCACGACAGACAAGCGCGGGCCATTCGGTGTTGCGCTCACCGGAAGCATTGCCAGCGCCACGGATAGCCCCGAAGACAATCGATGACGTCTCTGCAGCTGATCCAGTGCTAGCGAGTGAGCGCATCGCACTGAGCGATCCTCCTTCGGCCGAAGTCACTCCTGCACCTCAGGCATGCACTGAAGCGGTGGAAAGAGTTCAGTCGGTAGTAGGTGAAGTTCGTCACCGAGAATTCCCCGAGAACAAAAACCCGGAGTCTGTGCGTCGAACAGCGTCGCAACGGCAAGAACATTCACCACAGTCGAGCCAGCCGCAGAACCGGCGTCAGTGGGCAGAGTTGCGGCGCAGACAACGTGCAGCAGGAGCTGACCATGCGAAGGAGCAAAAGGGAATCGCGAACGCACCTTTTCCAGGTGCGGAAAAACTGCCTTCGATTGTGTTCCCGGACTCCACGGTGGATAGCCTTCCTATTGCGCAGCAGCCGACAGTGCCGGCGAAGCCACGGCGACCACGGCCGCGATAGGAAGCCGAGAAGCGCTCGTGCTTGCGACGCGAAGCATGACAGTCTCCGCATTTATTGCAGGGCGTTCAAATGTCGAGCTTAGAGCTGTTGACAAGAAAAAGCGAAAGTTTATGTTGTTCCGGGATGGGGTAGCCGATAGCTGCCATGCCCATACGATCAAACTGATCGTCGTCGTTGGTTGCCGCGCGATGTTTCACGCTTAGGAAGGAACCCAGAAGTAAGGACAGAGAGTCCTGCTGTTGTACAAACACGCGGCAGCGTAGGGATAGAGTCAGTGGCCCGGAATACGCAAAATTCCGGGCCACCGAGGGTGTGGTTTCCAGAAGTCCCCACACCTCGACTCTAGCTCACCGGGCCACTACGTCAAGCCGAACTCGGCTTGTCGTGTGGTGCGCGCTGCTTCTTCTCATCTAGAGTCGGAGTTACCCATGAATTTGATGCAATTAATCAGTTTGATCCTCAACCACCCTGAGCTAACTAACGTCCGTATCGGGCGTCTGTGCCGTGCCAGTTCACGCACCGTTTGTCGCTATCGAAGACGCGTTGCCCAGGCGACGGCGGTTGAGCCGCTTTCCGAATTAGACCTCAGCGACGAGCAGCGGCTGCGACGGCGGCTGAATCAGCCACGCTACACGCCACCGACCAAAACCGCGATCGATTGGGCTGAAACAGAAAAAGTGCTGAGCCAGCCGAACGTCACGCTACGTGACGCGTGGGAAAACTACCGGGCGAACCAGCCCCGTCCTCATCTGAGTTGTTCACGGTTTCGGCGAAAGGTGCGTGCCCGGTTGGGTCGGACGGAAACCCGGTGGACGCGAAAGCCGGGCATAGATTCTGCGTCAGAGAATTCCTTGCTATGAAGCGGCGAGAATTTGATATCGAACCTGGGATCATTATTCCGAGAAGCTTTTTCTTATTTTGGATGTACTGCAGAACACTCCGATCGCCTAGGGAGGGAAAGCAATTCGTAGAAGACAGGGAATCTCTCGATAATTTCTCAACCTCTGCATCTGCTGGTTTACGAAAAAAAGTCAGAAAAAGTTCAAAAAAAGTAATTTAAATCAGCGAGTTGCAAGTATTTTAGTCGACAGTAAAATCGGCAATAAATGCGAAAAAGGTTTTGAAAATAGGGGCTTGCGGGTTCGTTACTTTCTGGTATGTCTAAGGGTCTCCCCGCCACTGGGGAGAGTCGTAGACCACCGTCCCCGCAGGGACGCGCAAACGAAAGAGGCCCGAACTCCGTAGGAAGAGTTCGAGCCTCGTTGACGCGGATTTTGACAGGACCGCATCGGCATCGTAGCGCGAAACCCGTCGTCGTCAAGAGTGCTCAGGCATTCGGCGATGGCCTACGGCTTCCTTTTACCTGGAGCATGCCGATGTCCAATGCCGCTAAATCCCTTTTCAATACGATTTCCGTCCCTTCGACTGACGGTCCTCAGACCACCCCGGTTCAGCCTGGACGTTTCTACCACGTCAGCCACGAACTGGTGCCGTCGCTGACTGATCCCCGCCGTCATATCTACGTCCTGCGGACCTGGGGCAGCGACAGCAAACCCGTTCGATTTGAGCCGTTGGTCCAGTATTTTGATCATCTTGGAAAGCGCTGCGAGCCCAAGCGTCAGCGACGGATCGCAGGCATGGTGGGTCGGCTGCACGATTTCACCCAGGCACATGCCCTCAGCGGTTCCAGCGAACCCCTGTGGGTCGCGTTTCCCGAGGCATTGGTGGGCGGGACCGAGCATTTGACGGGTCCACTGAAAGATCTCATGTGGCCTCCCGCCTCGCCGGTGTCGGCGCGCGCGCGGCTCGGTTTGCTCAACGGATTCCTGGAATGGGTGAGCGACCGCGCGGGGTCGCCGGTGACGTCCGCACCCTGGCTTGATCCACTGCTGACCGCCCGTCGTGCCTCGCAGCGAGCGCGCCACGCGACCTTGCCGTATCGGGCACATACGTGGGATGCGCATGAGCGTGGCCGTGCTTCAGCACGCCAACCGGTGGTGATTGATCGTGATGCCGTTGCTTTCGACGAAAGGCATTTGGAGGAACTGTTGTTCGTCGGTTTCCGCCGAACTGGCGCGCTCCCCGAGCACGGGGCGCTGTCCCTCGATCTGAAGGATGTCCTGATCACCATTCTGCAGCACGGTGGTGGCCTGCGGTCGTGCGAGGCGTTTCACCTCTTTGAGGACGATATAGGGATAGATCCGAACGATCCGCTCAGCGCAGAAGTTCGGCTCTACCATCCCGAAGATGGCTGGGCGCCATCTCATGCCCAGCTGAAGCGCGCAGGGCGCGATGCCGTGCGGCGCGAGGAATATTTGCGCGAGTGGTACGGCAGGGTTCCGCGCAACCGTGATGCTTCTGGTCAGCACGCCGGGTGGAAGCATCTTCGCCTTGATCGTCCTGGTGAGGCGTATTCAGTCGTCCGGTGGTTTCCGTCCGAGTGGGGGCGCGTGTTCCTGCATCTGTTTAATCTGTATCTGGCCCATCAGCGTCCTACTGCGGCCGGGCATCCGTTTCTGTTGGTGAGCGACCATGGCCCTGAGCGCGGGCAGCCCTACACGCTGCAGAGCTATCGGCAAGCGCACGCCATTGCGATACGACGGATCGGATTGAAGGTAGCCAAGTCCTTGGGCACTACTCCGCATGGGCACCGGCACGCCTACGGGCGGCGTCTCGCCGCCGCCGAGGTGTCGACCGGTGTCGTGCAGGTCGCCATGCACCATCGCTCACCGCTCTCGCAGCTCGTCTACACCGCACCCACGACAAGAGAGATCGCGGATGAGATAGAGCGGCTTAGCCGCCGCTTGCTAGGACGCTTCGGTGCCCTCAGCGAGCCGTCCGAGGATGGGGGTGACGAATGAGCGTTCCTTCGAACTTCCTGAAAGCGGACACTTCACCGTTTCGCCTCGGCAACCAGGATCCTGAGTTTGGTTGGGTGACATCGCAGGACTCTGCGATGGAACTCTGGCGGTCGGCGCTGGCCGAGTGGGTGCGCGAGCTGCTCCATCCAGCACCGGCAATGCAGCACGGCCGCGAACTGATCCGGTATCTGTGGCGGTATCCGACCGTCACGCGCGACCCTCGGCAGTTTTGTCGTGCGGACTATCAAGCCCCTGTCGATCTGGCGGTGTTCCTCGACAAACCGGATTGCCGTTCAAACAGCGCTGCCAATATGCATAACGGCATTTATCGATTCTTCTGCTGGCTCTTGCACGAGAGGCCATCGGGACCGTTGACGGCTGACGGGGGAAGCTATCGCAACCCTCTGAGCCGAAAACCACTGGCCGCCGGCCCGGCGCGTACCCACCGCACGGCGATGCCACTGGCGTTGCTCGACGCTTTGGCCGACGTGCTGACGGCTGACGACTATGCGTGGCCGAAGACGCTGGCTGTGGACTGGATCACCGATGTCCACGGCGTGCGGGTCTGGTGCCCCGTGCGCGCGATAGCGGCATTGATCAAGGTGCTCCTGCCGCTGCGGCTGGCAGACGTGCGGTTCCTGGAGTCGAGCGAAGGCGACCTGGAGCGATTCACGCCGGACGGTTGGGTAACGAACCCCACACCCTGCTGCTCTGGGCGGCGCGGCTCGGCACCGCAACGCGGCTTCTTACAACGTCTGCAGGGCGCAGATCGGACGGTGTTCTTCGTGAACACGGACAAAGGCTACGACCGCCTGAAACATGCGCACCATCCTGGTCGGACAATGCCATGGCCCCAACCGCAGGTCGAGCAAGCCGTCTACGAACTTGAGGCGTGGCAAGAGCAACACAACCCGGTGACTACACCAACCCGGTGGACGACGTTGCAGGACCGGCGCGTGCGCAGGGATCCGAAAGCCTACAACCGGCAACCCGACGCGTTCTTCCTTTTCCGCGATCCTCGGGGAACGTTGCCAGCCGAGCCAGTTACCGACGCCGATATGCGGTCGATGTGGCTGGCGCTGATGGACGAAACGGAGCGGCGGTTGAAGCGAGGCGATTACCCCGCGCTGGCGGCTGCGGTTCCCCGGTTGATTAGCGCGCGCTCGGCCAAAGGCCGGCCGCTGCGCGCGGTCTATGACACGCACACACCGCGCGTGACCTACGCGACGGAGCTGGAAAAAGCCAAGGTGCCGTTGGGCGCGATCGCGAAATGCCTCGGTCATTCCAGCGAGCGCATGACCAGTCACTACTTGGCGCCGTCCGATGCCAGCATTGCCGCGACCTTGAGCGAAGCGGAGCAGCTGTTGCTGGAAAGTCGCAGTGCCAACTTGGCGGCCTGCGAGGTGCCTGGGATCCGGTCTTTGTGGGTGCCGGCTCGGAGCGCTATCAGTCCCGGGCTCTCCGGTAGCGAAGCAGGCGGCTTGGCATCAGCGGTGTCGGCTGTAACGGGCTTTGGCGTCTGTCCGGTCGGTGCTGGCCGCTGTCATGTTGGTGGGCCGGTGACCGCCGAAGGCGTGCATGGTCCTGCACCGGGCGGCGCCGATCGGTGTTTGCAGTGCCGTTTCTTTGCTACCAGTCCGGCGCACCTGCCGGGGTTGCTGGATCGCCTCACCACGTTGAGCAGAGCGTTCGTTCGTTGCATCGCCACCTACTGGCGACGGGAGTTTGATACGCGCGAGTGCGAAGACGGCTGGAACGCGGCGAAGGATGCGGCGGCACGTTCGGATCTGCAGGAGCGGTTCGTGGCGGCGAAGCAACGCTCGGACGAAGCGCTCAGCGCACTGACCGCATTGCAGCCGTCGTGGGAAGCCGCATTGACGGCGGTGACCCGGTGCCGAGCAACGTCTCACACAGCGGCACAGGGCGTCGACCTGGTGCTCAACGGCACGTCCGATGATTGGGCCGAGGCACAAGCGGCCGCGAAGGAGCCTGACGTCCTGCGTGCCCTAATGGAGGACGCGCGAGTGCACTACGGCCCGGATGTAGCGTGTGCCGATCGCGCTCGCGAGTTGGCCGACTACCTGGTCATGACGCACTGTGTGGAGCCGCCACCCGCCCCGTTGAGCGTGGAGGACGCGAGAGCTGTCGCGGTGGCGCAGCTGGCCTGGCGGGAGCGGGTAGCAAGCGCTCAGGAGGCAAGCAAAGGGCTGCCACAACGGACACTGTGGTCGTTGGCGGAAAGCCAGTGCTCAAACTGACGGCCAGCACGGATCCGAGCACCCTGTGCGCTGAGTTGTGCACCGCCTATCCCCGGCGAGCAGCGGTGGTGCGGCGGCTTTTCGACGTGTGCTCGGAACTGGAGAAGACGCCGGGCGTGGTCTTCTCGATCGCCTCGGTGGCGGCGGCGTGCGCCAAGGAACGACACCCTGGTGATACGCCGGGACCCGCAGAAGGCACGATCCGAAATCCGGAGGGTGAACCCTATAGGCGGTTGATCACGGCGTTCGCTCAGCGGCACCCCGCTCGGAAGCCGGTGCGTGCGGTGGATCCAAGTGAGGCAGAACTGTTGCGGGCGCCACCGGTGGTGCGGCACCGCGTTCGCCAGCTGGAGCGCTCGGTGGCGAGCTTGCGCGCGGAAAACAAGGTGCTCAAGGACAAGGTATTCCGTTCGCCTGCTGCCACGCCTGACGCCGCTATGCCGGTCGAACCGCAACTGTCTGCCGCAGGTCTGGACGGCTTGCGGGAGTGGCTGTCACCGGCGCATTTGGCGTCGCGCGGGTGGACAGTGGATGGAGGAGGGCGATTGCTCGATGCGCGAGGAACGACCCTGATGGCGTCGGCCGCGTATCGAACGTTGCGGGAGATGGTCGCGGGCTTGCTGCAGAGCTGATTCCGCCGAAGCGAGCGCGAAGCGCGACGTTGATAGAGAAGCCAGGTCAAGATCGAAGCGGCAAGCTATATCGTGCCTTCTTGGCGCTGCCGGCTTGGAAAACTGCTCTGGCTTGAGGGCTTCTTCAAAGTGCATGAGGATGAGATCATTCTTGCGTGCCTTTTCAGTGACCTCTTGGCGCCTTGAAACTCGGCGCCGCACTTGAGCGGTGCAATCTGGAATTGAGAGCTGTCTCAGCTCCCGTTGGTGAAGCAGGGCAGTAGCTGCAGATGGGTTCGTGCGACAGGGCCTTGCCCTGCCATGGCGTTCAGCAAAGAAATGGGAATGAGCATGGGCCGATTCTTGAAAGCTTCACTATTGGTGTTGACAGCACTTCCCGTCTTCGCCGCATCCCAGCACCCTGATACCAAAATGGCCAAGTGGCTGAAGTTGAGCGCGGTGGATCAGTTTGATACTGCGCAGGTCTTCGTCAGCAAACTGCACGCGCTGGACGCGTTGCCCGCCACGAAGAACCGAGCACCCGCCCAGATTGCACGGGAACTCGTGCTTTGCGCGAAGAATCAGGCCGACGGCCGGGACACGTTCAACAAGGAAGCAACCATCGGCTACTACCTCGCCATTTGTGTAGAACCCTACATGACGCCGTGACACACCGCCCGCAGGCCGAGGGATGAACAAC
Source organism: Lysobacterales bacterium (assembly GCA_038207515.1). Lineage (GTDB taxonomy): Bacteria > Pseudomonadota > Gammaproteobacteria > Xanthomonadales > Rhodanobacteraceae > Tahibacter. The sequence goes on from JBBQZR010000036.1 coordinate 45,206, forward strand.
ATTGAAGGCCATTAGGGTCGTGTGTTCGCTGCCGTTGTGGGCCGCTCTCGAGAACTTGAAGGCGAGCCGGCGGTCGTTGGGCGGTCTTTAGCCGTGCGGAGTGCGCATCGGAACGCTTCGGATGAATATTTTTCCAGGCAAGCGAGGTTTTCGCTCCCGCCGCAGGAGGTTGTTTGGAAGGAAATGCGCTCAAGACCGGAAACAACCCGTACTACGTCCGCTTAGTCGCACTGCTTCCGCCTGTGCTGCCTCAGATCGACGCGGAGCGGGTTTTGGAGCCAGCGCTTCGTATGCCCGTTCGGCTCGGAACAAACCGATGTGCGGCTCCGCTTGCGCGAGACGCTCGGAGGTCGCTCCCAGCCGTTGGCGGCAATGGGTTCGTCGACCTGAAGGTGGTCGATTGCGCTTTGAAAACGGTCACGCAACACTACAACCGCAGTAGGGACGAATCGGACCAAGCATGGGGCTGCCCTATCCGATACTTCCGTTGTCGTTCGCAGCAATCCTGGCTCGGGTCTGCGGGCGAGTCATTGGTTACGGGTCAAGATTTCGACGCAGAAAGTTTATTCGATGCGAGCGTGAGCGTCGGCTACAGGTGTTCGGCGACGGACGGATGACCCAGGTCTAACTGATGGATCGAGGCTATTTCATTCCATGAACGAGGATGAAACTTTCGCTATTTACGAAGCACTGTCCGACGCTGCTCGGGACTTTGGAAGGGATGAGGAACGCCTTACGACTCTCGCGGCTGAAGCTCGCGCCCGACAACTCGATTCGGCGACGCAGCAGACCTGGGCCGCTTCGCTGAGGAACTGCCTCCACGCAATCGCTGAAACGCCGACGTTGCTGGTTCGGGCGTTGTCGATGTGGTTGACCGTGGATGCGGACGTACCACTTGCTGCGGCACTGTTGGCGCATGCCGACCAAGCCGCCATGTCGTTGGATCATCCGACCGAACTACCGTTGGACGCTGTGTCCATCGATCAAGCCATACTGGTTGCCTACCGGTTGTGCTCCCGACATACGTCGCCTCAGCTTTCGCTGGGATGGCTGCTGAGCATGGCGCGTGCGCATCCCAACGAGGGGCCGGTTCAGCGGGCGGTCGAGCAGCTGTTGACACACCACGCGGACGAGTTTCCGCGTACGACGCTGCAACTGCTCGAGTCGGACGCCTGTGTCTTTCAGAATCTTCCGGCCGTTCAGGCCACCACAACCGTGCTGGTCGAGCAGGCTGCTGCCAGTAGGACGCGGCCGCGACTGCGGGAGTTCGCCATGACCGCGTCGATGCGACTGCAGTATGCGAGCCTTAAGCGAGATGAGCAGCGCGACATTGAGCGCGGCGCCCGTCAACGGTCGGTCATGATGCAACTGGTGCGCTCCCAACGAGTGAAGTACGCCAGCAGGGTGTCCATCCAGATAGCCGATCACGATGCCGTCCGCGAGGTGCCAATGGCCATGACGGAAATGAGCCATACCCTCGAGTTGCCATTGTCGGAATCGACAGATCCACTTATCGGGCGTTGGGTTCGCAAGAAGCTCGGCCTAGGGCCGGATCGATGAGCCTGCGGTTGGTTCTGAATCACTATCTCGCGAGTCTTCGGGAACGCGACGAACTCGATGTGCTTCTGCCCGAACTGCTGGAGGCTATGGGGCATACGGTGATTAGTCGCCCCCAGGTCGGCGTCAACCAGGCGGGCGTCGACATCGTCTCCACCTTTGCGGAAGACGGAGCGCACGAGGAGGTATTCTTGTGGGTTCTGAAGTTCGGTGATGTGGGCCGCCCAGCTCTGGTGGCCGGACCCCACGCCATCGAGCCGTCGGTGCGGGAGGCTTGTACGGATTTCGCCGAGCATCGTCTTGACGCGGTGCGCCGCGCGTTGCCCAAACGTGTCGTGGTTGTTTCGAACGGCGACTTGCGTCAGGAGGCACAAGCGTTATTTACCGGCTTGGTCGACCAAATCGAGAGGCACCACAGGATCCGCGTTGAGTTCTGGGGAGCCAGCGAACTGACGCCGCTCATTGAGGAGCATCTCTTCGATGAGGCGCTTTTACTGGGGCCGGCCAAATCCGATTTACGGGCAGCGCTGGCAGGCCTCGAGGATACTGAAGCAGCAGTCCACCGATTTGTTCGGTTCGTCGATGGTTGTCTCACCGCGACGGCGGAGGGAGAACTGCGTACACCGGCGGCCCACACGAGGGATTTCTTTCGACGTTGCGCAGCGGCGGCGATGGGGTTCGGCGTGCTGTGCGTTTGGGGGCGCACTGAAAACAACCTCAAGCCCGGCGCCATCGGCGGGGATTACCTCATTCTACGGTTGTGGGCCGCCGCCGCTGCTCGTGGACTTGAAAGCGAGCCAGCGTTTGTAGAACGGTTCATGGCTGTGCTGGGCGCGCATCTGGACAGCTTGGACAAATACTTTGGAAAGGTGAGGGAAGCCTTGCTCTCACCACGGGAGCTCGTTAGCTACCGGCCTAATCATGTCTTCTACACGCAACTACTGTTCGAAGAACTCGGTCGTTTGGCGACATTTTTGATTGCGTTGCAATACCTTGATGCTCCTGCGGCTCCACGAAAAGGAGCACTGGGATTTCTTCGCGAAGTTCTTAGTGCTCACGTGGCGTGGAGGCGTCCGGTGCTTGACGAGCAGAGTATTGATTTGGCTCTCGTGTGTGTGGCACTGCTCCGCGCCGGCGACGACGCTGTTGTACGCGGCGCGGTGCAGGAATGGCTGCATGTTCTCCGCTGGGTTCTTCGGAAGCACGAATTCCTTCCCGTGGATTCCGATTTACTGGAAGACGCAATCGCCACGCAAATCACGCGCACGGCGGCGCCTGACGCATTCTTTGAGAACTCGAGTTTTGTTCCAATGCTAGGTGCTGTGTCGGCGCTGATCGGGGACGAAATCCTTTTTACGCAGGTGCGAGAGCTTCAGCCATCGTTAGAAGGGGTTACCCTGGAACGCTGGTGGCCCAGCGTTGCTCTGGAGACTTTTACGGGATCGGGCTTGAATCTAACTGCTGTCGGTGTCTCACAAACGCTCGATGGCTTTCGAACCACTGCAGCGGAGGAAGCAATCGCGTGCCGGCAACCGTCTGAGCACGCAGCCGCACGCATCGACTTCCGATGGCGCGGTACTCCGGCGGAGATGCTTGTAGCCGTTTCAGCGCGGTTGCACCGTCATCCCGTGCCCACGTGGTTTATATCGCTCGCCGTAGAGGAGTGTGCGAGGCTCCGGGGCATGGAGCCAACGCCGGGTGGCGAGGGCGCTGGTGCGGATGTTTCCGCTGCGTAGCGATGCGCCGAATCGACGCACGCCGACGACTGGATGCCGGACAGCCGCCGTTCTGTAAAACTATAGCCAGGCTCAGCCCAAGCCGTTTCGCACTTCCTAGCATTCTGGAGGCTTGGGTACACCCGCGCCGGCACCGTCAAGCTCGACCAAGCGCCGGCCCCCGGATTCCTCCAACGTGGTTGCTGTGCCCTGTGCAGAACCTGACATGGTGCCGTAACGCTCACCACCGATCGGCCGGCGCGGGTAAGCCGGCTCAGAGCCTGTCGGAACTGGGCTCTGGAAGCAGCACGCTGCTGACGGAAGACCGCACACAAAAGCCGTGACGTTCGCACGCGACGGTTCCGGACGGTTTGCGGTGCTGGTTTCGATGCGCCCGAGGTGCTGGATGCAAAGCCGCAGCAGCGCACTGCATTGAGCTGTATTGAAAAACTCGGTGCTAACTTTCGGTTCTCGGATCCCATTGCCCGGGTTCGGCTCGAAGCACGTTGGAAAAAATACTGAGAATTTCTTTCAGCAGAACGAAGGTGAGAACAAAGCCCCCAACCGCCACGAACAACGTGTCTTCGCCCTGAAGGCACGCGTTCATGGCACCCGAAAAGAGCTTGTAGAAGATATGAAACGTTCCGTACAGACCTACGGCGTGAACGGTCATCAAGCATATTTTGCCGGCTGCGGGCGTAATCCGGTGTCGCCGATAAGCAGTCCACACGTAAGTGACAACGAGAACAACCATCACGGCGCAGCAAACAATTATCGATTGCGATACGCCGGCGTTTGACTCAGCAAGATGTGTGGCTGCTGTCGCCGATTCGGGAGGCATCGTTTATCTTCCTGGCGTTTCGATTCAGGTGCCAGACGCCACCACCTGCGAGAACCCCGGCCATGGTAACGAGCAGGGTTCCTCCGGTAAGCGTCGCGACTCCGAAGCCGAGATAGGCGCCTCCAATAAGGTACGGCCCTACATCGTCCACAATTAAGAATACATGATCAATGAAAAACAATACACGATTAGCTGTAGTGCTCACGATGTGCTTCCTTTTGGCGCGCGGTCTTTGCAAGGGCGGTGCGCGTTACCGCCCTAGGGGGCCTGAGTGCTCAGGTTGTTCGAACGCACGAAGCCGGAACGATGACCGGCCGGCGTAGATTGTCGGATGTACCGTGTCATCGTTGAGGGCCAGATCTAGCTCAACAACGCTCCTTATCCGATTTCGACGGAGGAGAAGTTGAGGGTGCGGGGCAAGTTGATGAAGGTTTCCATTTTCTGGTGACCTGGCGGATCCACCGCGCACCGTTGTGGAGAGGGCTGTGCCCGACGGATTCAGTCGGTTCGTTTCAAATGCGCTGAGGTTTAGGGGCCGGATACGCCGAAAGCACGCGACGTTCATGTCGCCGAAGCGTGCCATGACCTGCGCGACGTCGGCTGCCTTGCGCTCCAGAGCGACCGACCTGTCTCTGTAGATGCTCCACTCGGTAGCGGGCACGTCCTTCGCTTCGTCCATGATGCCGCGCGACTGGCAAAAAAGGGCCAGGTAGATCTGCTGCAGGGACATGTCTCCGAGCTCAATCGGAAAGCCAACCAACGAGGCCGGCGGGGAAGGCGGAGGGGGTGCGTTCATGGCGTCGACTCGGGGATTCTGATTGAAGCAGAAATCGACCGATCCGCAAGGGGGGCGGAGCCTGTCCGGAAGAGCACCGACGAACACGAAGATGCCGGTTTCGTGACGCTCTCGTAGGAGCGGTGGTGACGATGTGTTGGGAGCGCCCGACCCGCCCGAGTGCACCGCATGTTGCTCGTCCGCGCGGGCCAGGTCGACGGGAAGCGGGTTGCAAGCAGGTGGCTTGTGCGCCCTTTTGGGTTCGCGACGTTCCGTGATTTTCCTGTACTCACAATTTCACCAGAAATTGTGAGTACAATTTAATTTTTTGATAAAATTCATTGAGTTGGAATCGTGATATCACGACTCAGAATGGTGGGTATCACGACTCCCACTACCTCGGACGGGTTGGTGCTCATAGCCACTTGAGCTCTTGATTGCGGTGAGCAAGACAGGACTTGTTGGCTACTGTCCTACTGGCTACGCATTGTCGTTTGGCGCGACCGCCAGTTGCTAAGCGAGCTGGCCAATTTTCTATAGTTAACTAAATTCATATTTTTACTTGATGGTGGGCGCGCGTCCGATTTGGAGACTTGCACGATCGCCGGCGGCGGATCGTCGTGCGGGGTTGCGCGTGTCGGGAAATCTGTTTGAATGTCGAACACGATCCCGTACTCGAGCAACTTGATGAATGCGTCCGATGTTTACAAAGCGAAGCTCGAAGAAGCTTCGCGCCTTGAAGGCCGACTCGCGAAAGCCACAGGCGAAGACCGTCGTGAACGGCTCTCCGACGGCATAGACGAAGCGGAGCTGGACGCTGAAAACGTCGCCCATTGCGTGGCCCTGTGGGGCGACATCGACCTTGAGCGAGCTGACTTCGATGCACTGTTGAAGGAAGTCGAAGGCAAGTCGTTGGGTGGTTGCCAGCGATGGCGGTTCGGCGTGGAGGTGCTCAGGGCCGCGGCACAGAACTAGGCGCAAGCCTTTGCCACCAGCACCTTGAAATCTCGCTGCCGCCAGATTTTCTTCACTTCTATCCCGTTCTTGAACACTTTACCTTCCGCTAGGACGAACGTGGATCGAATCCGCAGCGTCTTCGGATCCGGCCACGTCATTTCGAAGTGCCTACCCTTCTTGGCATCAAGGAACTGTAGGAGGACGATGTAAGGTGTGTGTTTGGTCGCTGACAGCATCGCGAGCAATGCTCGGGTTTCAGGAGCGTGGTCCTTGATGACCTCAATGGCGATCATCGGCGTGCGAACCGACATCTTGGGCCCTTTGGCGGCGCCGAAAACGTCGTGTCGAACGGTCGCACGGTTGGTCAGAATCCGGGAGCGCTCTTTGCCCCAATCGTAAGAAACAGTTTTCGTTCGCGCCAAAATCTCGTCTACTGCGTTAACCTTTCCCGCCTGATCTTTCTTAAAAACTCGTGTGACGATCTCCATGCGAGTCGACGATCCGATCGCATTAAGGAGGTCCTGCACCGCCTGTGTGTGCGCAGCGTCCAGTTCCTTGCGGGTGTAGCGTCGACGTCTGGCGGGATTTCCGCTGAAAGTGGCGAAATGGTACAGGCCCGAACTGCTACGTCTTATATAGAGGGGCTGTTGCCCGTTCGGTGTCCGGAAAACCTCGGCCGCGAGAGCAATATGTGCATTGGTTGGCGGGCCCAAGGTTAAGTAGCTCACCTGGATGGTCTTACCGGTGCGATCTGTGTATTTGGCAAACGGATGGGCGACAGAATGTTTGCGCGTGGCCACTTCAGTTCCTCGCAAATGTCGGAAGTAGCAGTATACAGATGCATGTGTTGGCTTGTACTCCGTTCTCCTGTTGGAGAACCGCGGCCCTAGGATCGCGCACGCATCGCCGTCCACGAGGTTTGAGACCGGCGCTGGCGGCGCACATTCTGCGTAACCGAGCGCCGCAGGTGGAAGCGGTGAAAGCCGGGTCGGGCAGTTGAGGAACCGTTCGCGGAGCTCTCTGGAAGTAGCTTCCCGGGGACGAGGCGTCGCGTAGACGAGATCCTCGGCGCGCGAAACGTGATGGGCGCCAGTGACCCCCAGGTGGTCGCGCGGCAATGCACCGTAGGCGACTTGATCGAGCGTCGAGCAGAGATAGCCAGGGACGTCACCGCGTGCCCGCCATCCCCCCTTAGGCAATCAGCAAGGTCGGTTGGCCGGTGGTCGAGCCACGAGTCGGCCTGGGCGAGTAGGCGAAGGCCCGTAGGCAAGGTCGCATTACTACCGCTCCGGGACCGCTGGATCCGGGCGGCGCTCAGCGCATCAAGCAGTGGCAGCTTCTGGGCTATGTCGGCTTCGACAGTTTCAATATCGAGGACGCGTCGGACATGAGACGTTTCTGCCGCCGCGCCACGCGCGCGAACTTGGTGCGGGGAGGGCATTGATCACCTGAGACGTGAAAAGCGCGCTGAGTAGCGTGATCGGAACCAAATGGCGGCGGTCTGCCCCAAGTTCAATACATACGGTTGTGACGAGCCGAGAGGTCGAAGCGAGATAGCTCAGCAGCATCGCGTTGCTTGGGATGAAGAGCAAAAGTGGTGACAAACACCGTGATGGGATCTCGATCAAGGCCACATACACTTGTCCCAGGCGTATGCACGAGAGCTATCATTCGCTGCAGTCTGCACCGAGCGGCGTGACATCTCGGTTGAGGCCGATCGCCTCACCGCGCTCCGTGCGTCGCAGATCCGTTCGTAGCAATTTTTGCCGGGCAGTCGATGTAAGGCAGATCTGCAGTGCGTCGAGTCAATACGTCATATTGCGTTAGACCATGCCTCGCTGACAGAAATGAAACGGAATCGCTACTGCCAAACATCAGGTCATACTGTCCGCGATCGCATTGTGTAACTAGTAATTAAAAAAAATACATTGTACACACTTGACAGATCGAAATGGGGCGCTACTATCATTGCGTGGCTAGCAAGATATCCTCCTAAGTGTCAAGCGACCGCCATACGTTTGGATCCCTTCCTGAGGGGTAGTGAAGACTGACTAGGAGTTCTTTTCGAATTCCAAGTAAAGGCCAGTGTATTCCCCGAATAGGGGGTAGTGAGAGAAAGTTTTAGGGTCCAGTTTTCGTTCCTCAGACGGATTGCGGTAAACAGGCGTTGCAAACGCTCACGGAAACGTGGGCGTTTTGCTTTTTGGGCGAGCTGGCTGCGTAGGACACGCATGTCTGTTGCTAGGGAAGGTCTGAACAACCCCCGAAAACTGCTTGCCTGCAGACTCAATCGCTATCGGTGGTGATGAAAATCGGCTCCGAGTACCGAAGATTGCCTTGCAAAGGCTGCAAATTGCAGCCTTTCTGCCGCGCTACGCGGCCGTCAGACGCAACTCACCTGTCATCGCCAGTAGTCGCTTTCGCGCCATCCACAGATTCGATAGCGCGAACAGCGTCAGGATCTGCGCGGTGTTCTTCGCCAGCCCTTTAAAGCGCACTTTCACGTAGCCGAACTGACGCTTCACGACACGGAACGGGTGCTCGACACGCGCGCGAATACTCGCCTTGCATTTCTCCGCTTTCTCGATCGCTCGCTTCTCACGGCCTTCTGGCAGCGCCTTCACCGTGCTACGACGACGCGCGATCTGCCAGTCCAGTCCCTTGCGCGCGACGTGGCTGTCCGCGCCCGTGTAACCCGCATCGGCGTGCACCACGCTTTCCTTGCCGTGCAGCAGATACTCCGCTTCATTTACGTCCGCTTCGTTCGCCGCCGTCGTCGTTACCGTGTGCACCAGACCCGAATCGACATCCACACCGATGTGCGCCTTCATGCCGAAGAACCATTCGTTCCCTTTCTTCGTCTGGTGCATCTCCGGATCGCGTTCGCCTTCCGCATTCTTCGTCGAACTGGGTGCCGCGATGATCGTCGCATCCACGATCGTTCCTCGCTTGAGCATCAGTCCCTTGCGCGACAGATAGCCGTTCACTCGCGCCAGTATCTCTGCGCCAAGTTCGTAGGTCTCCAGCAATCGACGGAAGTTGAGGATCGTCGTCTCATCCGGAATCGGCTTCGTCAGCGACAAACCCGCGAACTGACGCATCGACGCGATCTCGTACAGCGCCTCTTCCATCGCCGGATCGCTCAGTCCGAACCAGTTCTGCATCAGATGGATCTTCAGCATCACCTTCAGCGGATAGGGACGCCGACCGTTGTCAACGGCAGTTCAATTCTGACCCACCCCGGCAGCCGAAAACTGACCCACCGGCTGCGTGGTTTTGGTTCACTGCTCCATGGAAGGAATCGTCATCGACTGGCCGATGACACCGGCTTTTCGCTTGTCCTTGAGTCGATAGCTTTCGCCACGGATCTGCACGACATGGGCGTGGTGCAGCAGCCGGTCGAGCATGGCTGACGTCAGGGCTGCATTGCCGCCAAAGACGGCTTCCCAGTCACCGAAAGACAGATTGCTGGTCAGGATGACCGACCCGGCTTCATAGCGTTTGGCGATGAGCTGGAAGAACAGGTTGGCCTGATCGGTGGAGAGCGGCAGATAGCCGACTTCGTCGATGATCAGGAGCTTGGGTGCGAGCACGCTGCGCTTGATGAACTCCTTGGTGCGTCCCTGGCGTTTGGCGTTCTCCAGCAACAGGACGAGGTCGGCGGCGGTGATGAATCGCACCTTGCAGCCGGCCTGTGCGGCGGCATAGCCCAACGCGATAGCCAAGTGCGTCTTGCCGGTACCTGAGGGTCCCAGAAGAATCACGTTCTCGCGTCGTTCGACAAAAGCGAGGCCGGCCAACTCGATCAATCGTTGTTTGGGTGCTCCGGTGGCGAACTCGAAGTCGTAGCCGTCCAGGGTCTTGATGGTCGGGAAGCCGGCGAGCTTGGTCAGCGTGTGCCGGCTGCGGCCCACGCGAATGTCGATCTCCTGCTTGAGAGCGGCTTCCAGGTAACCCAGCAGGGAGGTTTCCTTGGCGGCCAGCTGATCGGCCAAGTTGGCAAACTCGGTGGCCGGCGTCATCAGCTTGAGCTGCTCGCAGAGCGCTTCCAGTCGTGTGCTCATGCGTTCACCTCGAACAGGTGCTGGTAGACCTTGGGCGATCGCTGCAGGCGCTCGCAGGGCCAGGTGGCTGCGACGAGACCTGTCGCCGGCATCGTGGTGTTCGGCAGAGGCTGCAGCGCCTGGCGCTCCTGGACCAGCCGATCCGCCGGACGCGCGTCGATCTCGCGAATCGGACGCTGATCGGCTGTCTCGGCCAGCCAGCGGCGTAGCTCGGTGTTGGCCAGATCGATGGTCAGCGCCTCCTCGGCCGCCTGCAGCCGAGTGATCAGCGGTATCCAGAAGCACTCGCGAAAATAGCGGATGAACCGCTCCACCTTGCCCTTGGTCTGTGCCCGATACGGCGCGCACAGCTTCGGCTCGAAACCGTACGTCTTGGCCTGATCCCACAGCGCGGCATGAAACCGGTGCAGCCCTTCACCGTAGGCGCCGCGCTGGATCACCACCGTTTTCATGTTGTCGTACAGCACCTTGCGCGGCACGCCGCCGAAATGGGCCAGTGCGCGCGCCTGGCAACCCAGTAGCGACTCAATCCGTTCGTTGTCGACGATCTCCACATACGTCGACCGGCTGTAGCCCAGCACGGCGACAAATGCCGACAGCGGCGCCACCCCGCGCCGAATCACCGCCCAATCCACCTGCATCTGCTCACCCGGCTCGGTCTCGTAGCGCACGACCGGCGCCGCCGGTGCCTTGGCGTAGCGCGCCGAGACCAGTTGACGCAGGATCCGCTCGCCGCCGACATAGCCCAGCGCCTGAGCTTCACGAAACAACACCGTAGCCGGCAGTCGATGCGGCAGTGCCTGATCAATACGCCGCTCTAGATAAGCGCGCACCCCGTCCAGCTTGGACGACCGCCCGCTTCGTCGCTGATAACGCGGCATCTCCTCCCCGCCGCGCAGATAACGACGCACCGTGTTGCGCGAAACCGATAGCCGCCGCGCAATCTCCCGCACGCTGGCGCCCTGCTGATGTAACACCCAGATCGTCATAAACACCTCGACCTTGATCATGTGTCCCTCCGCGCGCAGCCGGTGCGGAGAAACTACGGGTCACAGGTGGGTCAGTTTTAACTTGCCGAATGGGTCAGTTTTGCACTGCCGCTAACACCGTTGCCGGCCTTCGGATACACCGGCTCGATCAGGTTCAGCAGGATCGTCCACGGAATGACCTGTTCCATCTCCGCCAGAAACGTTTCCCGGCGCGTGCGTTTGCGCTTGCTCGCATACTCGCCATCGCCGAAGCTCATCTGATCCATCGTTCGTGTTCCTGGCGGCAGTGTTGTGCTATCTCAGCACAATTGGCGGGGCTTGTTCAGACCTTCCCTAGCACTAGAGCAATTCCAGCCATTCAATGTGCTTTGGAGAGCTCAGCTCATATGCTATCGGAGGCGCCGACGCGCTCGAACAGCAGGCCGGTAATTAGCTTCGACGCGGCCATTTGGCGGCTTTACCACGAATAGATCGCAGCCCCTTATGCGTGTGCCGAGACAAGTACACGCTCCCCCTTGCGGTGCACCGCAGCGAGCTGAGGGTGGACATGTGTTCGAGTCACAGTCTGCCAATCCTGCGGGTGATGCCGAGGGGTGACGACCGACAGCAAGCCGGTCGAGCCCCGACCTTCAAGAACCCAATCGCGCCCAGTCGAAACGAGTAGGGACGGAAGTCCTGGCCTCCGCTGGACGCAACCTAAAAAACTGTAATGGCTTTTTGCTTTCGGATCACTGGCGCGGTGATTCGCCGAGGCCATGAGCCGTTGTAGAAAGTCCGCGATTCGTTCTGCCCACAACAACGGGGCCTTGCCAAAGTTCCCATTTCTGCTTGTATGGGACCTCGGCTCAACCAGTGCATCGGTTTGCCTCCAAACACCAGTTCGCAGAGGCATTGGGTATGAGCAGAAGAAAAGCAAAGAATAGGTACGGACGGACGTTACTGACAGAAGCATCGAAGTTCGACTGCTCGCCAGAAGCCGTTCGGCGATTGATCCCGCTGTGCAGAATTCATGAGCGCAACTTGGCACTGTGCAAAGCGGCCAAGAATGGTAACTTGGCAGTTGTCCTCGAACTGATACCGAGGTGCGACGCAAGGGCTGGCGACAGCAAAGCCTTACGGTTGGCGGCAATGTACGGTCACCTTGACGTGGTCAACGCACTGATTCCAGTCAGTGATGTAGCGGAGGGTAACAACAGACCCCTGTTTTGGGCGGCAGTACGGGGCCACATCGAGATTGTCCGTGCACTGATTCCATTCAGCGATCCAACCGTCAACAACAACAGCGCCTTGTCCGCCGCTGCAGAGCGCGGCAACTTAAAGATTGTGCAAATCCTCGTTCCGTTGAGCGATCCTAAGGCCAACCACAGCGAGGCTCTGCGTCGTGCAGCGGCGGCCGGCCACCGCGAGATCGTGGCAGCGCTCATTCCAGTGAGTGATCCTAAGGCCAACAACAGCCAAGCCCTGCGTATGGCGGCGGAATACGATCAGGTCGACGTGATAGGGATGCTTCTTCCATTGAGTGATGCCGTGAACGTATTTAGGGAACTGCTAAACGCTTTAGTTGAGATCGTTCGACAACACGGCATCGAAGAAGTAGAGCAACAGCAGCTCTACCATCCTCCGCTTCGCGACATAAAGGCCTTGATCCCTCACCTCGAAGACGATTTTCTGGATCGGGCTGTGCTTGACCTGCCGGCCGGTCTTGCCAATCTGCTGCCACGTCTGTGTGTGAGGCGCGATCGCTTAGTGGTGCGCGAAGCCACAGCGCCATACGCAGCAGCGACACCCTGCCGTCGTCGCTCCCTGTAGTCGCAGAGTTGCCATCGTCCTTTTAGCTTCTTAAGGCGAAGAACTACATCTGCTTGCATTTTCGGTCATCTTTGCACGAAAAAAAAGTCCGCTATCTCGAGCGGACTGATGGGCGCGAAAGCGCAGGAACAGTATGGAGATCCGAGACCCGGAAAAAATCAGGTCGCATTGAGCGGCCGCCACAAGTATCGATCGCGTTCGTAGTTCGCTCGCCGCTTCGAAGTTTAGCAATGAAGCTATCGTTTCACGATGGTGACCGCAGATTCGGAAATCTTGATCGCTGAAGCTAGATTCCGCAAGCGGTTCGAAAAAAGTTCTCTTGACATATCGGGATAGTACGCTAGTGTTATTCCGTGGCTTGCAGATATCTTTTATGAGGTATTCGGTTTGCCACAATGTGTGACTTCCCGGTATGGGTAGAGCTTTGACGATTTCGAATTTCGAGATCTTGGAGCGTGTTGCTCTCCTTGTGAGGATGGCAACATAGAAGGATGCAGGCGCCCACGGAAACGTGGGCGTTTTGCTTTGTTCGCTCTAGGTGGTGCAAGTCCTGTGCTGAACTGGCCACAGCGAGCTAAGCGAAGCGCAACTGCGTGAGGGCGACCGAGCGTGGGTAGGAAGCGTGGAGCGTAGCCGAGGTCGAATGGACAAGAGCCGGAAAACCGATGCTGTGCCGATCAGGACACGCGGGCAAGTGACCGCGAAGCTCTTGCTGTCAATGATCGGCGTCATTAAATCCGCGATCGTGTGCTGAATGCGTGCATTCCCGCCCTGGGATCCTGCCTCATGGGCGAATTCCGACGCAGTAGTGCAGAACGCGAAGTCAGCAGAGGCCATACCGGTCGGCGATCACGAAGGGCCGCAGAGTTGCGAAAGCGCGGATGCCGTAGCGCCTGCCTTCTCTGCGGTCAGTGGTTGCAGCTGCCGATAAATCCGACCGCGCTGCCGCAACGCGGTGCGTGTGTCTGCAAAGCTGATTGGAAGGTAAACGATTGCGAGTCCGATATCTGGCAGGCTGTTGTCAGATTCGTCAATTGCGCTTATGAAAAAGGAAATTTCGAAGAGGTTTCCGCAATGAGTGCCGTCGATTATCTGTTTAGTGTAAGAAATGTCGCTATTTACTGGGATTTTGAAAATCTGCATGCCGCCCTGTTCGACGAGAAGAATGGCGCAGGTGTTTATGCAGGCGGAGACCTCCGGTTCAGGCCGCAGGACGCGTTGATTGACGTTCGGGCGATTCTGAAATTTGCGGCCTCGTTCGGTCCTTTGGTCGTCAATCGTGCTTACTGTAACTGGCAGTTCTATGGACGCTACCGGTACGACCTCCTTGACGGAGCGGTAGAACTTATACAGCTTTTTCCGCCTGGCTTTGGAACCAAAAATGGCGCGGACATCAAACTTTGTCTGGACGCGTACGAAGACGTTCTTCGCCTAGGCCACATCAACACCGTCGTCATCGTGGGCGGGGACAGCGATTTCATGCCACTGTCCCAGAAGATCAAAGCGACTGGTCGAACTGTCGTTGGCATTGGAACGAGGAAATCTACCAATCGGCATTGGGTGCAAAGCTGTCATGAGTTCCGCTTTTACGAAGATCTTGCGGCGGAAGCTGAGAAGGAACAGCCGAGTGGACCTAGGGCAGTTGCCGCTGTAGCAACGGAACAAAAGCATCCAGCGTTCGGAGTTCTGAAGCGTGTCGTCGGCGGTTAGTCGAGAGATTCAGGGTGACCCTAGCTGTTGGCTACTGTCTAGTGGCACCCATTCTTGTTGAAAGTGACCGGCAGTTACTAAGCGAACAGGCCACTTGGTCTGCCCACCTCCCGGTTTCGAAGATATCAGCAGAGGCGGTTCGGTTCTGCCGGACCGATTCAAGCTGGTCACAACGGAGGGCGCGGCTCGAGCGCGCTGCGATGTAAGGAGGGCTCGCAGCACCGTGAAACACGAGCTGCCCATGAACATATCCTTGCGGCGAGAGGCCGTTGCGTCAGAGTGAACGTCGGTGGCTTGAGGCTGGAGTGGCGCGGGGGGTTGCCTCATGGAGCGCGCTCTTCAGCTCACGGGCGGCGTGCCACGCTGACAAGTTCGGCATCAGGGCCAGGAGTCCATCAATCAGGCCGGTGTAGGCCTTTTCCCGTTCGCTGTCATCCAGGATCCATATCACCTCATCGAAACTGGAAACGGGAGCAGTTCCGTTGTGAAACGTCAATAAGGACTTGAGTTGAGCCTCAAGCACTACGCTGACGTCGCTCACGGGGGCGAGCAGGCGCGCAATACTCCGGTAGCCCCGCGTTACAGCTACCTGCAGGGCTTCACTTTCCAGGGCTTTCGGTTGACTAGCAGGGATAAGCAACCGCACAACTTCAGAGTGGCCGGACGCTGCCGCTGATCGCAACGCTTCGCTATCTCGGGCTCGGGCATCGCATACGGGTAATAGCTCCCGCACTACCTCCAAATGTCCATTCTTTGCCGCTTGGCGCAGCGCGTCGCTGTCGTCGGCTTTCGGATGGCTCAGAGGGAGTAGCAAGCGCACGACCTCAAGATGGCCGTTGCCGGCGGCGAGACGGAGTGCTTTCGAGTCCTCTTCTTCCGGGTCGCTGAACGGAATGAGGACGTGCACGATGTCGAGATGACCAAACATTGCCGCACCACGGAGCGCGTCACTGTTGTCGCTGCTAGGTCCTCTGAGCGAGAGCAGTTCTTGTACAACCTCCAGACGGCCGCCCCTCGCGGCCCACCGCAGTGCCTCCCATAGGCAAAAAGGCAACGACTCATGCGCGACAATCTCACGCACGACGTTAAGGTGGCCCCTACTTGCGGCCGCGTTTAGGACCTCGCAGATGCTTTTCTGGCTGACGGCGCCAGTTTCGCTAAGTGCTTTGGCGAGAGGAAGCAGCGCACGAACCACGTCCATATGTCCGGCTTGTGCGGCGCATCCTAGTGCGGTGACGTGGCTCGATCCGGGCCGTATGGCGCCGGCAATTTCGTTCACCACTTCCAGATGGCCATGATCCGCTGCTGCGTTCAGCGACTCTGACAGTGCTGCCGGCATGCAGTGAGGGAGCAGCTGGCGAACGGCATCGACATCGACAGCGACACTGTCGACAAGTCGGAGAAGCTTGTTCCCCGCGCGAGTGGCGTTGGGCGCCTTTTTTTTTGGTTTCGGTGGCGCGGTTCTCATACTTTTTGGCCGGAATAGAAAATGTGATGCATCCAACCAGATTTCCGGATTCTGGCAAGTGCATCCAGCCGCATCGCGTGCTACTTGCAGACATAGCGGATCAATGAATAAGAAGGACAGCAGAACCAAATGGCGGCGATCACCTCTGAGTTCAACGGAAGAGGGGCGCATAGCGGCGGGTGGCACCTGTCTTGCCTGCGCGCTTACGCAAACCAGGTGCTCATGGGCTTTTTCGGGCCGAGAAGGTTTGACGCTAATATGGTTTTATATAATTGTTGAAAGTGCGTATTGACGAACTCCGTTGCTTTGTTAGGTTGGGGTCATGAATACGACCTTCACCAATCATCTCGCCGCTGTTGAGCAGACCCAGCAGATCACCGATGTGCTGTTGTCGCCCGAAGAACCGTATAGCCATCTTCGGTTCTTCGCCGATCCTCCATCTGTAGTGCAGTTAACGTTGATCAAGTGGGCGATCGATCGTCTGCAGGTCCCGGTGCTTTGGCACCGACTGGACGAAGCTTTGGCTGCCGTCTGCGCTGCCATGGGCGAAGGGCTGCCTAATCCAGGTAAGGCCTATTTCCTCCAAGCTTCCAGAGACCTGCAACTGGCGCTGATTCACGGGGCGTTGAACAACAAAGTGCGGTGTTTCGATGCGTGGACGTTTGACCAAGCATGCAGGCGCGAGCACCGGCAGCGCGGTGATTCACCGATGCCGGAGTGGGAAGCGCCGGGTATCACCATGTTGGCCTACGCTTACAGCGCGACCGATCTGCACGTGCTTATCAAGCAGCGAGCGCCAGTTGAAGTTATCAAGCTGGCGATCGAGTGGGCCGCAGATGTGAACGCACTAGATGGAAGGGAGCACATGACAGCACTGCACTGGTTCGCCCGAGGAAACTATTGGGAGAACAAGGGCTGGGCTGATGAGGTTGTCAGGCTGTTGTTTGACGCGGGTGTGGACTCGGCAATAGCCGATCCGAAGGGATTCACTGCACTCGATTACGCAGCGATGAGTTGCAGCCAAGCCGAGTTGAAGGCTCTGGCGCTTGCAGGAGCGTTCTATACGCGGACTCAGACTGCAGAGTACACGTATTTGTTAGCGCGCGCAGGCGGGTGGGCTGATGCGCTGGAGCTACGCATCAGTCGGAGAAGTGCAGCCATCTAGCGCTGGAAGTATCGGTGCCGGAGAAAGAAGGTTCTGCGACGGGGCAAGCGCGTCTGTGATGGACGCATAGGAGCCAGACTCAACCCTTGGTTCGCTCAAGTTTGGCATGGGCCATCGTCGCCGAACGTCGTGCCTTTGAGCGATGCCGGTTGACCTGAGGCACGACGAGGTGACTTCTCATGGACCGGAATATCCACGCGCCTCGACAGCTTCGCCAAATCCGGTTGGCTGGCGCCGAACTGATCGGGTTTACGTTCTGATGCGTCGAGGCCAGGGTCGAACCCAGCCGTGGCCGGACTGCGGGAGCGCTGTTGCTAGGCGAATCCCTAACGGATGCGTCATGTCGTCATCCGCATCTGCTCATGGAGAAAGCATCCGACCGATGTCTCCTGCCTTGCCCATGAGGTGAGAAAGCAAGCGGAAGTTCTTCTCCTCGTGGCGCAGTCGGCCGGCCACGATCGCCGGATGCACTCCGATCTCGTGCGCCAACTC
Source organism: Lysobacterales bacterium (assembly GCA_038207515.1). Taxonomy (GTDB): domain Bacteria; phylum Pseudomonadota; class Gammaproteobacteria; order Xanthomonadales; family Rhodanobacteraceae; genus Tahibacter. The sequence continues at coordinate 62,748 of JBBQZR010000036.1, forward strand.
GATAGCATCCTCGGACGCTAGGGTTTGCCGCACCTTGGCGTGGGTCCACGTCGCTTCAGGGATCAGTGCCTCCCGCGCCATCGCATCGGCCTCCGATTCGACGCTCTGTGAGTTGGTGCGCTCCAAGTCGTCGACAAAAACCGGCGACTCAGGGTTCAGATGTTGGGCAACGTGCGCCAACTCGTGGAGCAACGCAAACCAGAAGCTGTCGACTCGGTCGTGCCGAAGGGTCAGCGCAACGATCGGTCGACCGCTGTCCAGCATGGCGGCTCCGTCGAGAAAGGTATGTTTGAAATGCTTCTCAATGACGAGCGTGATGCCGTAGCGTGCCAGGTATTCCCTGGCAAGCTTGGGTCCCTCATCGAAGGCTGACAGTTTGGCAAGTTCGCGCAACCAAGCCGGCGTGACAATATCCTGTCTGTATTCCTTGGTGGATACAGCTTCGCGCGCCTTGCGCAGAACGCACATGCGCCAAGCCAGGATGGCGGTTTCGTCCGCTTGGCGATCGCCGCGTTGGTGCATTGGGGCGCGCAAAAAGGCCGGCTCCACGCGCGTGGGCAAGAGCTCCCGCATGAACTTTCTGATCAAATCTTCAGCGTAGTCCTTGAGGCGCTGGACGTTCCCTTCAAAGTCACCGAAGTAGCCGCGCTCCAGCATTTCCTTGAGCGGAAAGCGTGAGTAGTCCACTTCCGGGTCTTCGTCGATGACCGAGTTATCGGTTTCAACGTCTTCAATCAAGATGTCCGCAGGGATGCCCAGCCCACGGTTGAGCCGACGGATCATGGGGAGCGACAGCGGACGCTTGCGCGACAGCACCTCCGAGACTTTCGAGTTCGATCCGATGTAAGGAATCAGGTCCTTACGACTGAGCTGCATCTGATCCATACGGAAGAGGATCGACTCGATCGGGTCGGTTTTGATAGGCGGGACGGTTTGACGCTCGAAATCCTGAACGACCAACGCCAGCAGCTCGAGCTCGTTTTCTTCCTTGGAGTTGGGCTTGAAGTTGAGCGACATGAGTGCAGACAAGCGCGCCATGGCTGCTTCGTAGTCCTTCGC
>JBBQZR010000037.1:0-62492 GCA_038207515.1 Lysobacterales bacterium
AACCTGCGTGGGGCCCGCGGCACTGACCGGTGCCGCTCGCGTGTGAGCGCTTACGCGTTGGCTCGGCGTAGACGAGTCCGGCCCGGCGCCGCACGCGTCGACTCGAGAAACCGTCGGAACGACGGTTTCTCGAGGTGACCTAGAGCAGGTCGTGCGTGCGCGGCATGATCCGCCTTCCTGTCCTGCCGGAGCCGCCATGCTTGCTGCCCTGCCCCGCATCAAGATCTGCTGCATCCGCGATCAAGCCGAGGCGGCGCTGGCGATCGCTCACGGCGTGCACGCGCTGGGCCTCGTCTCGGCCATGCCCAGCGGTCCGGGCGTGATCGACGACGCACAGATCGCGGCGATCGCGGCGACCGTGCCGCCGCCCGTCGCGACCTTCCTGCTGACCGCGCTGACCGACGCGGACGCAATCATCCGCCAGCAGCGCCGCTGCCGCTGCAACACCATCCAATTGGTCGACGCGGTGCCGGCCGGCACCCATGCGCGGCTGCGCGAGGCGCTGCCCGGGATCGCGCTGGTGCAGGTCATTCATGTGATCGATCGCGGCTCGGTCGAGGAGGCGGTCGCGCTGGCGCCCGAGGTCGATGCCCTGCTGCTCGACTCGGGCAACCCCTCGCTGGCGGTGAAGGAACTCGGCGGCACCGGGCGTGTGCACGACTGGACGCTGAGCCGCGCGATCGTCGAGCGCAGCGGCAGGCCGGTCTTCCTCGCCGGCGGGCTGCGTCCGGACAACGTCGCCGAGGCGATCCGTACGGTGCGGCCGTTCGGCCTGGACCTGTGCAACGGCGTACGCGTGGACGGACATCTCGATGCGGCGCGGCTGGCGGCGTTCGTCGCCGCGGCGCAGGCTGCCTGTTCCTGATCGCGATCCTGATCCAATCCGCCCGGCCAGCAGGCCGGGCCATCTATCTCTTTATCCGGAACTCGAGATATATTGCGCATTCGCGCGTCCAGCGCCGCTCCCGACCGTCAAGGACTCCCCCGCAATGCCTGCCACCGCCCCGTCGCGTCTTTCAATTCCGGTTTCGCTGGAATTCTTCCCGCCCAAGACGGACGAGCAGCGCGAGACGCTGGAAAAAGCCTTGCCCTCGCTCAAGGCGCTCGATCCCGAATACGTGTCGGTGACGTTCGGCGCCGGCGGCTCCACGCTGAGCTATACGCCGGACACGGTCTGCCATCTGCGCGAAGACCATGGCCTCGACGCCGCGCCGCATGTGTCGTGCATGGGCGGCACGCGCCAGGAGATCCGCAGCCTGCTCGATCTCTATCGCAGCAAGGGCTGCCGCCGCATCGTCGCGCTGCGCGGCGACCTGCCCTCGGGTATGGCGAGCTACGGCGACTTCCGCTACGCCAGCGATCTGGTCAGCTTCATCCGCGATGAGACCGGCGACTATTTCCACATCGAAGTGGCTGGCTATCCGGAAACGCATCCCCAGGCCGACGACGCGCAGGCCGACCTGGCCCATTTCAAGCGCAAGGTCGAGGCCGGTGCGAACGGCGTGATCACGCAGTATTTCTACAACCCTGACGCGTATTTCCGCTTCGCCGATGACGCGCGCCGCCTCGGCATCGGCGTGCCGATCGTGCCGGGCATCATGCCGATCACGAATTATTCTCAGCTACGCCGGTTTTCCGAGCTCTGCGGCGCCGAGATTCCGCGCTGGGTCGCGCGCCGCCTGCAATCCTTCGGCGACGACCACGACGCGATCCGCGAATTCGGCGCCGACGTGGTGACCGGTCTGTGCCAGCGCCTGATCGACGGCGGCGCACCGGCGCTGCACTTCTACACGCTCAACCGGGCCCGCGCGACCACGACCGTCGTCGATCGCCTGCGCGGCTGAGGGTTTTCGCCTGAGCCGTTACGCGCACCTTTCCCGAGTAGCCCCTAGATCCAATTCAGTGGCGTATGGGGATACGCCACGACCTTTTCGCCGCTGCGCTTTAGCGCACGGCGTCCGAGGGGGATGGGGGAATCCGGCATCTTCGTGACCCGGTTGGCGCGCGACTCCTTATTGCGCCGGATTCGCTATCGCGCGCTCATCGTGGGGAGATCTGAATGAAACGGTTTTTTCTCTGGAGTGTGGCAGGAACGGGTTTGCTGGCGTCGGGAATGGCGGCAGCGCAGGGACCGCAGCAGCTGTTTGCAAGCGTGCCCGCGATCTATCGCGCGGTGCAGGGCGATAGCGCATTCGAAGCGCTCGCCAATGAGCCCAGTTCGGCGAAGATCGATGTCGTGATGGTGAACGCGGCGGCGCTGCAGGCCGATACGGACAGTCTCACGCTGGATCTGGACGTCGGCGGGCCGGTCAAGCTGACCGCGCTGCGCGGCAGTTCGTACTACACCGAGGACGGCAGCCTGGTCTGGCAGGGCTCGATCGCGGAAACGGCGGTACGGCGCGTCATGACCAAGGACGAAATCGTCGAGGACGCACTGAACTCGGTCATGCTCGTGCGCAATGGCGACAAGATCACCGGCAACGTGCGCGTATCGGGCCAGCTCTACAAGATCCGTCCGCTGCACGATGCGCGTCACCTCGTCGTCGAGGTCGATGAGAACGCAATGCCGCTGGATCATCCGCCCGCCGACTACCGCAAGCTGTTCCAGGATGCCGCGCCGCTGCCGGCGGATGCCAAGGCGATTGCCGCGAACACGGTGATCCGCGTGCTCGTGAACTACACCGCGAGCGCGGCGAGCGCGTCGGGCGACATCAATGGGCTGATCAACCTCGCGGTGGCCGAGTCCAACCAGGGCTATACCAACAGCGGCGTGCAGATCACCTTGCAGCTCGCGGCGAAGTCGCAGGTCACCTACACCCAGAGCGGCAGCTTCAACACCGACCTGACGCGCTATCGCGGCACGTCGGACGGCTATATGGACACGATCCACAGCCAGCGCAACACCAACACGGCCGATGTCGCGGTGCTGCTGATCAACAATTCGTCGTCCTGCGGCCTCGCCTCGGCGATCGGTGCGACCGCGTCCACCGCGTTCGCAACGGCGCATTGGGACTGCGCGACCGGCTACTACTCGTTCGCGCATGAGATCGGTCATCTGCAGTCGGCGCGCCACGATCCGGCCAACGACCCGACCACCTCGCCCTACGCCTACGGCCACGGCTTCCAGTCCCCGGCCGGCGGCTGGCGCACCATCATGGCGTACGCCTGCTCGAGCGCGACCTGTACGCGCATCAACTACTGGTCGAATCCGACCAAGACCTATGGCGGACGTGCGATGGGCACCGCCAGCAGCAGTGACAACGCCCGCGTGCTGAACAACACGCGCGCGACGGTCGCCGGCTTCCGCTGAGACCGGCTTGGCGTCATGGGCGGCGTATGCCGCCCATGGCGCATTGCACAAATCCATTCATATACGGATTCACCGGACGCCGATCTGCGGGCGGACGTCACAAAACCGCCAATTGCATCCGTCTGGCGCTTGACCGCAGCTACGCCTGCAACCAGAGTCGATCTCCGGCGCACACAGGTCCTCGCAACCGCGCCGACGCAAGCCACTTCCTGGCAGGTACGCCGACGCATCGCGCGGCGACCAGGGCCCTGCCGCTATATAAACTGCACTTGTGCATTAGCGGAGAATTGTCCCCATGAACACGCACCGGATTTCGCGCGCCTGCGCCCTGGCCATCGCCGCGCTTGCGGCCCCCGCCTTTGCCGCGGACAGCCACCTGTTCCAGGCCGCCCCGATGACGCCGCTGGTCAATGACGCCGCGTTCGTCGAGATCGCGAAAGAGCCGTCGACCGCTGCGGCGACGATTGTGCTCGCCAACGCCGCGGCGATCGAGACCGACACCGACAAGATCGTGCTCGACCTCGACATCGGCGGCGCGTTCCGCCTGACCGCACAGCGCACCCAGGCCTATCGCAACGACGACGGCAGCATCGTGTGGCAGGGTTCGCTGCCCGAGACGCGCGACCTCACCGGCACGCGCCCGCTGTCCACCGACATCGCCGACGATCCGAAGAACTCCGTCACGCTCGTGCGCGACGGCAATTTCGTCACCGGCAATATCCGCGTGCACGGCCAGCTCTACGCCGTGCGTCCGCTGTTCGACGGACGCCATGCGATCGTCGAGGTCGACGAAGCGAGGATGCCGGCCGATCACGACGAAGTCGCGTATCGCCGCTTGTTCGAGGAGGCCGGGCGCGCCGCGCTGAGCCCGTCGAAAGCTATCGAGGCCAACAGCATCGTGCGCGTGCTGGTCAACTACACCTCGGCCGCGAACAACGCGACGCCGAGCATGTCCGGCCTCATCAACCTCGCCATTTCGGAATCCAACCAGGGCTACACGAACAGCAGCGTCGCGGTCACGCTTCAGTTGGCCGGCTCGGGTCTCGTCAGCTATACGGAAACCGGCAACTTCAGCACCGAACTGTCGCGTTACCGCAGCACCAACGACGGCTACATGGACCCGATCCATGCGCAGCGCAACAGCGTCGCCGCCGACGTGGCCGTGCTCATCGTCAACGGCAGCGCCTACTGCGGCATCGGCTACATGAACGTCGGCGCCTCGTCGGCCTTCACCGTGGTCGCGCGCACCTGCGCGACGGGCTACTACTCGTTCGCGCACGAGATCGGCCACAACTTCGGTGCCAACCACGATCCGGCCAACGCAAGCGGTTCGCCGTACGCTTATGGGCACGGCTACCAGTATCCGGCCGGAGGCTGGCGCACCATTATGGCCTACGCCTGCTCGGGCGCGAACTGCACGCGCATCAACTACTGGTCGAACCCGAACAAGACCTACAACGGCGTCGCCATGGGTACCGCCGCGACGCACGACAACGCGCGCGTGCTGAACCAGCGCGCCGCGACGGTCGCTGCGTTCCGCTGAGCCTTCACGTTACGGCAGACCCATCGAAGCCACGGCCTCGATCGCTCCCTTGCACGCGCGAGGGAGCGTTTGCCATCACGCCGTGCGGCAAGCCGCGATGGTGCTCAGCCGCTGGTTCCGATGCGATAGGGCGGCGGCAGACGATCGAGCAACTGACCGGCCGACCGCACGGGATACGCGCGGATGACGTGCTGGAAAGGACTACAGCCCGCCGTGGTGAGCTGGCTCGAAACTGTCTGGAGCGACGCGACGTCGCCGGTCGTCAGATACAGTTCCGCGCGACGGCCGACAATCGCGGCGCGCTGGCCGCGCGCGTAGTACGTTGCGGCCTTGGAGACAAAGGCCTGGCCTTCGCAGGCCGGCGAGGCGAAGTACACGTAAGGCGCGTAGGGATGTTCGATACCGTCGCGGCCAAGGAAGACCTCGACGAAGCCCTGCGGTGTCGTGCCGGCTTCGTAGCGACTTGCGAAGATAAGCTCGCCGTACGGCAACGACTCGCTGCCGCCCAGGTCGAGCAGCGCAAACAGCTGATCACCATGCGGCGTCTGCAGTAGCGGCCCGACGGCCGTTCCGTTGGACGCCTCGACCAGATCCGACGCCGACGACACGGCACCCAGTGACAGCAAGAATGCGGCAAACCAATAGCGGCCGGCTCGTGGCCGGTGCTGAATATTCATAGATTCCCCCTGTGGGACGACGCCACTGCACTCCTGCCGCAGCGTACCCGCAGAGTTTGCGGCATCCGTGCCAGCCTTTCATGGCGCGATGACGGCGACACATAAGTTCACCGACGCATTACCATAGCGGCGCCTTCCCCACCTGCAGACCGTCATGTTCGATCTCACCGACCTCAAGCCGGAACACTTCGAAAACCTGATCGGCCAGACCCTGCCTGTCGTCGAGAGCACGTTCGGTTTCGAGGTAAGCGCCGTCGAGCGGCTGAAATCTCCATCACCACGCGGGACGCCGTTCACGGTGACACTGCTCGCACCGTCCCAGACGCGCGGCGGCCAAGGCGTTTACCACCTCGAACATCCCGAGCTCGGTACGCTGTCGCTGTTCCTCGTACCGATCGACATCGTGCAGGGGCGCGCCCGTTTCGAGGCCGTCCTCAACTGAAATCACCCCGAGGTCCGAGGCGCCCGACGCGTTTCGCCACGAGCGCGGCTCGCCGCCATCACGCAGCCCGGCACGCCGCCTCGCTTAAAAAAGCACGGATTTTTCAACCGTGATCGCGGGCTAGCCCGCATTTCTCACACCCGTTCGTAGCGAGGGCGTCGAGACGCCGTCCTGATGCGCGCCGCGGACTGAGTGACGGCGAAGGCGTAGTCGACACTACGTCGAGCCGATACGAGGGAGCAGCGCGCGTCAGGGCGAGCGTATCGGCGGCCGCAGTAGAAGGGGTGTGAGAAATGCGGGCTAGGCCGGCCAGCCGAGGAAATCGTAGATACCCCGGTTTTCGATGAGCCGGAAGCCCAGCCGCTGATACAGCCGCTGCGCCGGATTGGTCGGCTCGACGTGCAGCGTCAGCTGCAGGCCCTGCTGTTCAACGTGGGCCTGCAGGGCACGCATCAGCGTGCCGCCGATGCCGTGTCCGCATTCGGTCCCCAGCAAGGCGATGTCCATCAGTCGCACTTCGCTTGCACCCGCGCGCAGGTAGAGGCGCCCGATCGGCACTTCACCGCGCAGGATGAGCAGCAATTCGGCGCCGGGATAGTGTTCGCGATAGTGTGCCGACTGCAGCCGGCTCTGCTGGGCGAGGAACTCGCGCTTGGCCGCTTCCGGCCACTCGACCGGACGCAGTTCTTCCCAACGCACGTCAGTGTAGAGAGCGATGACGAAGTCCGCGTCCTGCGCGGTTTCCAGCCGCAGACGCAGGCGCTCGTCGTGACCGACGAGCGCCTGCTCCAACCTGTCCGCAAACCGTTCCGCCGCCGCTATCAAGTCGCGGTGCGCACGGAGAATAGGACATAGCCAAATTGCGGCACGCTGCCGTCACGCAGCGTCACTGCATCGCCCACGACGTCCGTCACACCGACGTCAGCCAGACGCACCGATTGCGCGTCGGGCGCGAGCGTCAGCAGGTAACGGCCGGGCGCAAGCTGAGTGTGGATGCCGCCGAGGAAACCCGCGCTGTCGACACCGTGCGACGGCTTTTCGCCGTCGAGACGGCGCTCAACGCGCAGTCCGGCCAGGCCGTCACGCGCGGCTTCGAAACCGAACGGTTTGCTCACGGGCGAGACCGCGCCCCGGTCGAACGCAGCGATGCGGAACGGCGTGAGCCCCGCATCCGTCAAGAACATCGCTTCGACCGCGACCGATGCAAACGCATCCGGGAACGCGAGCGCATCGATATCGATGCGCACGCGTGCCTGTCCGCCGCATGCCGCCGCGCAGGTATGCAAGGCCTGCCAGCGGCGTTGCGCGCCTTCACCTTCCAGGCGCGCGAGTGAGAGGCCGGGCATCGTCGCCGATGCCGCGGCCAATAGAGGGACGGGTAGAGACGCCGCTACCACTGCGCCTGCCCCCCGCAGACTGTTTTGAAGAAATTCGCGACGTCGCATGTGCACTCCCAGTGCCTAGGTCAGGTTCGCGGCGGAAATACCCCTTGCAGGGCGATGCAAAAATAGAACGTGAGGTACGGCTGCATGTTGTTGTGCGGCTGATCGCCACCGGCCGGTGCAACCGACTCGGGGGCCATCGGAACCAGCGATGCACCCGCTGGCGTTGCATACGGCTGAGCGCCGGTGATGCGTGCCGGCGAATTTGCCGTCGGTTGCTGTGCGTCGGCCGGTGCACCGCTGGCGTTGAACTGGTGCGAATGCGACGGTATCTCCGACTCGAGCAGGGTAACCGTTTCCGAACCGCCGGTCTCGCCCAGATCGTGGAGCGACAATCCCGGTCCCTGGCCTGGGTGCATAGGCGCGCGGCCCTGCAGGTCCGGCAATGCAAAGTTCGACTTGCCGTTACCGCCGTAAGTGGTCCCGAGCAGCGAGAACAGCGCGGTGTTCTGCGACAGCGGCAAGAGTTGGCCGTCGCACCAAGCCCATCCGCGCGGTGCGAAATTGAAGGGGAAGATGCGAATTTCGGCGACGAAAGGATCTGCCATGGTTGATTCTCCTCAGGTCGGCGACGGGAAGATGCCGAACAACGAAATGATGAAGTCGACGCAGAGATACGGCTGGAAGTTATTGTGCGGCTGACTGCCGCCGACCGACGCCAGACCTTGCGGCGACATGGCAACCGCACCGGGGATCGACTGGTAGCCGTCGAATGTTGACGACTGCGCGAGCACGGCGCCGTTGGGACCGGTATTGGTCGCGATCGATAAAGTACCGAGGACGGGATGGCTGTGCGCCGGAATCTGCGCAACCGTCAGGGTAATCGTCTCGGCACCGCCGGTTTCGGCAAGGATGAAGCTGTTGCCCTGATGGAGCGGCAGGCGGCCGCGCAGGTCCGGCAGCGCGAACGTGCTCTGGCCGTCGCCGCCGTAGGTCGTGCCGATGAGCTGGAACAGCGTTTCGTTTTCGGAGATGGGCAGTAGCTGGCCTTCGCAGAACATCCATCCGGCTGGCGCAAAGTTGCCCGCAAACATGCGGATCTCTCCGACATAGGGTTGAGCCATGGGTTGATCCTCAATTGGGCGACGGGAAGATGCCCTGCAGGGCGATGCAGAAGCTCAAGGTGAGGAACGGCTGCATGTTCAAGTGCGCCTGCGAGCCGCCGACATTGCTCAGCGTGCTGGGCGCGAGCGGTGTCAGGTTGGCGGGCGGGCCGTAGAACGGCAGCAGGGGCGTCCCGAACAGGTTGCCGATCGGTGTCGCCGGCGTCGCATCGCCCGCCTTGGTCGTACCACTCAGCGTGTGCGTATGCGTTGGAATTTCCGCGATCGACAGCGTGTGCGCCTGTTCTCCACCGCGCTCGCCCAGCGTGTGTGAGGAGCCGACATGGATCGGCACCCTCCCGCGCAAGTCCGGAAGGGCGAAATTGACACGACCGTCCCCGCCGAACGTGGTGCCGAGCAACGAGAACAAAGCCTGGTTCTGGTTGATCGGCAAGAGTTGGCCGTTGCAAAGGGCCCACCCTTTCGGGGGGAACACGAAACTCATCATGCGTATTTCGGAAAGGAACGGCTCTGCCATCGCGCTTCTCCTTGGGGCTGAATGGGGAGCCCCGGATTCCCCCTGAACGCTATGCAGCTGCCGCCCTGGTCAGGGCGGCAGGATTGATGCCAGTCACCGCCCTGGTCAGGGCGGCAGAATCGGTGCCGTGGTCGTCAGTGTGCAGCCTGCCGACGCGGAGGTGCTGGTGCTCGCCGGGTTGTTGGCGACGAGTTCCGCATTGGCCGACGCGGCGCCGGTCGGGGCGCGATCAAGCAACTCGCAGACCGAGGCACCGCCCCGGACGAGTTCCAGACAGGTGCCGAGCAGGTCGTTGACGCATCCGCCCGGCGGCACCGTGACGGAATTGACCGCGACGTCCGCACGCAGGCTGTTGCATGTGGTCACGCAGTTCGACTGCACGACGATGCCAGCGAGCGGGAAGTCGGCGAGCTGGGCGTCGGTGTTGACGTTGTTGTTGGTGACCGTTGCATCCATGCGTCCGGTCCCGTTGCGATTGACGACTTCGATGCCGCGGCCAAGGCGGGTTTCACGAATCGTGGTGTTGGTCACGATGTACTGCTTGCTGCCGTTATCGTTGCCGATGACGCGGATGCCGTTGCCGATCTTCGAGCCAGACCCCATGGAGCCGGCCGTGCCGATCTGCACGTTGTCGATACGGCCGCGTACCAGGCCCGTGCTCGGGATGCCCTGGTTGGAGTTTATCGCATGGCTGCCACCGGTGACGGTCGAGTTGATCGTGTTGTTGTTGATGCTGAAGGTCAGGTTCGACCCCTGCACCAGCGACGCATCGACCGCGAGCACGTTGTTCGTGAAGGTGTTGCCGGTGACGGTCACGCTCGGCATCGACGTGGTGTTGTTGCCGGCGATCTGCACGCCCATCGAGCGCGCATTGGCGACCGTGTTGTTGGTCACCGCGACGGTCGTGAACACCGGCGTGCCGGTCACGCCTTCGATCAGCACGTGGTGATTGCCCGTCGCCGCATTGTTGCTCGTGAAATTGTTGGAGTCGATGGTCAGCGAGGCCAGCGTGCCGCTCGTGTTCTGCACATAGATGCTGTTGTGCGCCGAGTTGGTGAACGTCGAATTGCCGATCGTGGCCGCACCCGATAGCTGGGTGAACTCCATGCCTTCGTGCAACGTCGTCGAACCGTTGTTGGTCAGCGTGCAGAAGCTGCAGGTGAATCCGTTCACGCTCGCGCCGTTGATGCCGTCGTCTGCACCGCCGGTGATGAGCATGCGGGTCAGGCTGACGCCGCGCGTCGTGTTCAACGACACGCCCACACCGCTCGACGCCTGGATCGTGCCGCCGCTGTTGGCAGCGGCCGTACCGGTGACGGTGAGGCCGCCTGCATTGCCGGTGCTGTTGAGACGGATGCCGTTCGGCGCGCCGTTGGAGCTGACGCGTTCGAAGGTGACGCCGGTCGCGGTGATCACATGTGTGTCGATGTTGACGGCGCGTCCCGTGGTGCTGACTGCCGTGTTACCCGCACCCGCAACACTGACGTTGCCGCTGCCGGTCGCGTTGAAGGCCGTGCCGCTCGTGGTGGTGAGATTGGTCGCACCCGAGAAGTTCGTCGTCGCCGTACCGTTGTTGTTGAGCTGGATCGCGTTCGCCGTCGTCGTGGAGATGGTCTTGGCTCCGGTGAACGCGATCGTCCCACCCGTGTTGGCGTCGACGCGGATGCCGCTGACTGCATTGTTGGACTTCGTGATGGAGCCGGCGAACGTGAAGCTCGGCGCGCTGCCGTTGACCACGACCGCTTCGTTGGTCGGGTTGTTGATGCTGGAGCCCGTGTTGCTGAAGGCGATCGTGCCGCTCGATCCGTTGGTCACGTCGATGGCCGCGTCGCCGCCGTTGAGCGTGACCAGGCCGGTCGCGCTGAAACCGCCGTCGACATTGTTCAGCTGCACGCCGGTGCCGTTGGTCGCACTGAGTGCTCCGCTCAGCGTGATGTTGCCGCTGGGCTTGGCGCTGACGTCGATCAGGGCGCCGGCGCTGGCCTTGCTGATGGTGCCGGCATAGGTGATCGCAACCGTGCTGCCGTTCTGGACAGAGAACGCCGAACCGGTTGCTCCGCTGAGCGCGCCAGTACCCAGGTCGACGCTGCCGCCGACGCCGTCGAGCAATACGTTGTTCGTGCCGCTCGTCGAGGTGAAGCTGGAGAACACCGACCCCGCCGAGATCACGCCATTGACGAGATTGAGCGCCTGACCGGCTCCGGTCTTGCGCACGTCATCGTAGATCGTGAGCGTACCGAAGTTGGTGCCGACGATGCCTGACGTGCTGGTCGCGCCGATCTCGACACCACGCACGGTGTTGTTGGACGTCAGCGTGATCGCGGCGCCGGCGGCGTTGGTGAGCACCGGAGGTGTCTGGTCGACCAGCGGACGCGTGATGCTGTTGGACGGCGGCGTGATCGCAAATTCGGTATCGAAGTTGTTGACGTTCGCCGCATCGAGGCCATGACCGGCGAGCTCGACACCGGCCGGCAGCGTGACCCCAGCCGTGTAGGCACCCGAGAACGCGAAGATGCGCTCGCCCGCCGCGGCCAGCGCCGCTGCTGCGGGCAGCGTCGACACCGGCTGCTGCAGCGTGCCGTCCGGCGTGCCGACGACAACGGCGTTGTCATCGACGAACCAGATCTTCGGGCCGCTGACGACCAGCGTGACCGTCACCAGCCCGCTGCAGGCCTGCGGCGTGCCGTCGTCGCAGACGGTGTACTGGAACGTGTCGTTGCCGGTGAAGTCGGGCGGCGGGTTGTAGGTGAACGCACCCGTCGTCGCGTTGACGCCGAGTTCGCCGCCGTTCGTCGTGGTCGCCGGCGCACCGGTGATCACGAAATTGCTGCTGTCCGGATCGACGATCGCACCCGGGATCAGCAGGTCACCCGTCGTACCGTCGCCGACACCGATCGCGATATGCGTGTGCACCGGAACATTCGGCACGGCCGGCGGCACCGGCGGATCGTTGATGCAGGTGACCGTGACGGTGACCGTGGTCGAGCTGCCGCCCGGGGTCAGCGTGTAGGTGAACGTGCTCAACGTCGTACCCGGCGGGTTGTTGCAATAGTTCGCGTTCGGCGCGTAGGTCAGGCCCGTGCCGCCACCGGTGATGACGACCGTGCCGTTGGCCGGCTGCGTGACCGACTGGACCGACTTCGGACCGCCGTCGACGTCGGTGTCGTTGGCCAGCACGTTGATCGCGGAGGCTCCCGAATCCTCGTTGACCGTGGCCGAGTCCGCGACCGCGACCGGAGCGTCGTCGACGCAGGTCACGGTCACGGTCACCGTGCCGACGCTGCCGCCCGGCGTGATCGTGTAGGTGAACGTATCCAGCGTCGTGCCCGGAGGCGCATTGCAGTAGTTCGGGTTCGGCTGGTAGGTCAGGCCGGTGCCGCCGCCGGTGATGACGACGACGCCGTTGGCCGGCTGCGTGACGGAACCGACGGTGATCGGCGAACCGTCCGGATTGGAATCGTTGCCGAGCACGTTGAGGGGGCTGGCGGCCGCATCCTCGACGACCGTAGCTGCATCGTTGACCGCGACGGGATTGTCGACGACGCAGGTCACAGTGACGCTGACCGTGGCCGTGCTGCCGCCCGGCGTCAGCGTATAGGTGAACGTGTCCGGCGGGCCCGAGGCGCTGTTGCAGTAGTTCGGATTCGGCAGGTAAGTCAGGCCGGTGCCGCCGCCGGTGATGACGACGATGCCGTTGGCCGGCTGCGTGACGGAAACGATCGATATCGGACCGCCGTCGGCGTCGGTGTCGTTGGCAAGCACCGGGATCGCCGTGGCCGGATCGTCTTCGGTGATCGTCGCCGCATCTGCGACCGCGACCGGGTTGTCGTCGACGCAGGTCACGGTCACGCTGACGGTACCGATGCTGGCACCCGGCGCGAGCGTGTACGTGAATGTATCCGGCGTCGTGCCCGGAGGCGCGTTGCAGTAGTTCGGGTTCGGCTGGTAGGTCAGACCCGTGCCGCCGCCGGTGATCACGACAGTGCCGTTGAGCGGCTGCGTGACCGACGCGACCGAGATCGGGCCGCCATCGATGTCGGTGTCATTCGCGAGCACGTTGACCGCCGTTGCGGGCGCGTCTTCGACGAGGGTCGCCGCATCGTTGACCGCGACCGGCGCGTCGTCGATCGGGTTGATCGTGATCGTCAGCAGAACCGGCGCACTCGTGTCGACGCCACCGTTCGCGGTGCCGCCGTTGTCCTGCAGCGTCACGTTGAACGTCGCGGTGCCGCTCGCGTTCGCGGCCGGCGTGAAGAGCAGCTGACCGGTGACCGAGATGGTCGGCAGGGAAGAGAACAGCGCGCCGCCGCTGACGACCGCGACGTTGAAGCCGAACGCCTGGCCGGATTCGTCGGCCGGGCCGGCCGAGAGCGCCGTGGCCCAGGGTGCGCTGTAGGCGCCGGAATCTTCTCCGACGGACGGGTTAGCGCCCGGCGTGAAGCTAGGCGTGTCGTTGACCGCGGTGACATTGATGACGAAGGTCTGCACCGCCGAGGTGTCATTGCCGCCGTTGGCCGTGCCGCCGTTGTCCTGGCCACGCACGCTGATCGTCGCCGTGCCGTTCGCATTGGCGGCCGGCGTATAGGTCAGCGTGCCATTGGCGGCGATCGCCGGACCGGCGCTGAACAGCGCGGCGTTGGTGTTCGCGGTGATCGTGAACGCGATGGTCTGCGTGCCGTCGTCGCCGTCGGCGATGCCGGTCAGGAAGCCCGCCGCGGTCTGCGCGCCGGCATCTTCGAGCACGGTCTGTGGGCCGCCGACGGTGAACACCGGCGGATCGTTGACGTTGTTGATCGTGATCGTGAAGGTCTGCGCGGCCGAGGTGTCGACGCCGCCGTTGGCGGTGCCGCCGTTGTCCGACAGCGTGGAGCTGACCGTGGCCGTGCCGAAGGTGCCGTTCGTCGCCGTGAAGGTCAGCGTGCCGGTCGACGAGACCGCCGGCGGCGTGCTGAAGGTCAGGCTGCCGGTGGTGGCACCGACCGTCGTCGCGAAACTCAGCGTCTGGCCGGCTTCGTCGGCCGGGCCGGCGGAGATCGCGGTGTGGAAGTTGGCAAAAGTTTGCGGGCCGGCGCTTTCGAGCGCGCTGGCCGATGTGCCGCCGGCGAAGCTCGGCACATCATTGACCGCGGTCACGTTGATGACAAAGGTCTGCACCGCCGAGGTGTCGTTGCCGCCGTTGGCCGTGCCGCCGTTGTCCTGCGCACGCACGCTGATCGTGGCCGTGCCATTCGCGTTCGCCGCCGGCGTATAGGTCAGCGTGCCGTTCGGCGCGATGGCCGGCGCAGCGCTGAACAACGCGGCGTTCGTGTTCGCGGTGATGCTGAACGTGATCGTCTGCGAACCGTCGTCTCCGTCGGCGATGCCGGTCAGGAAGCCCGCCGCGGTCTGTGCGCCGGCATCCTCAAGCGCGGTCTGAGTACCGCCGACCGTGAACACCGGCGGATCGTTGATGTTGCTGACCGTGATCGTGAAGGTCTGCGCGGCCGAGGTATCGACGCCGCCGTTCGCGGTGCCGCCGTTGTCGGACAGCGTGGAGCTGACGGTGGCGGTGCCGAACGTGCCGGCCGTTGCCGTAAACGTCAGCGTGCCGGTCGCCGAAACGGCCGGCGGCGTGCTGAAGGTCAGGCTGCCCGTGGTGGCGCCGACCGTCGTCGCGAAGCTCAGGGTCTGACCGGATTCGTCGGCCGGACCTGCGGAAATCGCGGTATGGAAATTCGGAACGCTCTGCGCGCCGGCGCTTTCGAACGCGCTGGCTGCCGTGCCGCCGGTGAAGCTCGGCACGTCATTGACCGCGGTCACGTTGATGACGAAGGTCTGCGGAGCCGAGGTGTCGTTGCCGCCGTTCGCCGTGCCGCCGTTGTCCTGCGCGCGTACCGTGATCGTTGCCGTGCCGTTCGCGTTCGCAGCCGGCGTATAGGTCAGCGTGCCGTTCGCGGCGATCGCGGGCGCGGCGCTGAACAGCGCGGCGTTGGTGTTATTGGTGATGTTGAATGCGATCGTCTGCGTGCCGTCGTCACCATCGGCGATGCCGGTCAGGAAGCCTGCGGCGGTCTGCGCGCCGGCATCCTCGAGCGCGGTCTGCGGGCCGCCGACCGTGAATATCGGCGGATCGTTGACGTTGTTGATCGTGATCGTGAAGGTCTGCGCGGCCGAGGTATCCACGCCGCCGTTCGCGGTGCCGCCGTTGTCGGCCAGCGTCGAGCTGACCGTGGCGGTGCCGAAGGTGCCGGCGGTTGGCGTGAACGTCAGCGTACCGGTCGGCGAGACGGCCGGCGGCGTGCTGAAGGTCAAGCTGCCCGTGGTGGCGCCGACCGTCGTCGCGAAGCTCAGGGTCTGGCCGGATTCATCGGCGGGACCGGCGGAAATCGCGGTGTGGAAGTTGGTGAAGGTCTGCGGACCGGCGCTTTCGAGTGCGCCGGCCGAGGTGCCACTGGTGAACGACGGTACGTCGTTGACCGCGGTGACGGTGATCGTGAAGGTCTGCGTCGCGGAAGCGTCGACGCCGCCGTTCGCGGTGCCGCCGTCGTCATGCAGCCGCAGCGTGATCGTGGCCGTGCCGTTCGCGTTCGGCGCGGCCGTATAGGTCAGCGCGCCGGTCGGCGAAACCGCCGGGGCCACGGCGAACAGGGCCGCATTGGAGTTGCCGGTGATCTGGAAGTCCAGCACCTGCGTGTTGCCGTCGCCGTCGCTGATCGCGGTGGCCCAGGGGTTTACGGTTTGCGCGCCGGCGTCCTCGAGCGAGGTCTGGTTCGCGCCGGCTGTGAAGCTCGGGGCATGGTTGATGCCCGCGACCGTGATCGTGAAGGTCTGCGTCGGCGAGGTATTGACGCCGCCATTGGCGGTGCCGCCGCTGTCGACCGCGGCCACGTTGATCGTCGCCGTGCCGATCGTGCCGGCCTGCGGGGTGTAGGTCAGCACACCGCTCGGCGAGACGGCCGGTGCGGTGCTGAAGGCCAGCGTGCCGGTCGAACTGGCGACGGCGGCGGTGAAGGTCAGAGTCTGCGCCGATTCGTCGGCCGGACCGGTGCTCAGCGCGGTGGCCCAGGGATTGACGGTCTGCGGTCCGGCGTTCTCGAACACGCTCTGGTTCGGACCGACGGTGAACGACGGCGCGTCGTTGACCGCAGTGATCGTGATCGTGAAGGTCTGCGGGGGCGAGGTATCGCTGCCGCTGAACGCGGTGCCGCCGTTGTCGTGCAGGACGACGGTGATCGTCGCCGTGCCGTTGGCATTCGGCGCCGTCGTATAGGTCAGCGTGCCAGTCGGCGAAATCGCCGGCGCGGTCGTGAACAGCGCGGCATTGGTGTTGCCGGTGACCTGGAAGTCGACGATCTGCGTGTTGCCGTCGCCATCATTGATCGCGGTGGCCCAGCCGGCCACGGTCTGCGTGCCGGCGTCTTCGAGCGCGGTCTGGTTCGGACCGGCCGTGAAGCTCGGCGCGTGGTTGATCGCGTTGACATTGATGACGAAGGTCTGGGCGGCCGACGTGTCGATGCCGCCGTTGGCGGTCCCGCCGTTGTCCACGGCGACGACGCTGATCGTGGCGATGCCGGAGGTCGCGTTCTGCGGTGTGAAGGTCAGCGTGCCGTTCGGCGCGACGGCCGGCGCGGTCGTGAACGCCAGGTTGCCGGTGCTGCTGACGATGCTCGTGGTGAAGCTGACGGTCTGGGCGGACTCGTTCGCCGGGCCGGCGCTGATCGCCGTGGCCCAGCCGGTGACGGTCTGCGCGCCGGCGTTTTCCGGCACGGCCTGATCGGCGCCGGCGGTGAAGCCCGGTGCGTCGTTGACCGGCGTGACCGTGATCGACACGGTTGCCGGCACGGACGAGCCCTGCCCGTCGCTGCCGGTGACAGTGAAGCTGTCGCTGCCGTTGGCGTTGGCGTTGGGCGTGTAGTCGATCGTCGCCGAGGTCGGACCGGTGGACGTGAGGTTGCTGGTGGTGCCAGCCGTCGGCGGCGTCGCCACGCTGTAGGTGATGTTGGCGCCTTCCGGATCGGTACCAGTCAGGGTGACCGTGACGAGTTGGTCTTCGAGCGTGGTGACCGCGGACGGGTTGACCGTTGGCGGATTGTTCTGAAGATCGCGTACGTCGAGGCGCAGGTAGACGCGGCCGTTTTCGTAGGCGCCGAACAACCGGGTGAGGTCGATCGCGCTCTCGCCGCTGGTCGCGTCACCGGGCGGATCGGTCGCGAGCGGCGACACGCCGTTCCAGTCGCTGACCTGGCCGTCCACGATGAAGTTGGCGGCAATGACCATGCCGCTCGCGACGAAGAACAGGGAAAGGGTGCGCCAGATCGCCGTGCGTCGCGCGCGCCGCGCGCCGAGAAAAGCGACGAGGCCGGCAAGGATCAGCAGTACGGGAAAGGTCAGGAACGGAATCGGCAGCGCGGGCAGGCCGAGGATGATGGGACCGGCGCCCGGCGCCGTGGTCGTCAGATCATCGGTGCCAGCGGCGCTCTGTGCGACGACGGCAAGCCGCAGACCGCCGCTGTTGTTGAGTTGCAGGGAACTGATCGCATCGCTCAACTCGATGACATCGGCAGCGCCGACGCCATTGTTGAGACCGACCGGATAGCCACCGCCGATGGACGTACCGGCCGGGAAGCTGGCGCCGGCGCAGTTCGACCGGGTGACCGAGACGACCTGGGGCGAGCTGCCGCCGCTGACGCTGACCTCGAGCCGCGCATCGGCGCCGCTCATCTGCGGCACGGTACAACCGCTGCCGGAGTTCAGGTCGCCGTCGACGTAGACGGAATAGGTATAGGTTTGAGCGCTGGCCGCTGTCGCGCACAGAGCCATGACAAAAGCGACAGCCGCGAAGGCCACATTCCGGATACGCATGAACCCATCCCCTTATTGCCAAATACTGCCGTCACCGCAGTGCCGGACCGTGCTTCCGCTGCCGCGTCGATGGGTAAGTGCCGTACCGGCGGCAGGCTTCCCCTTGCCACCAGCTTCCCTGAATCGACCCGCAACGTAGCCCTGCTGCGCCGTATGCTAAACCAACGTCGTGAACATTTGTCCCGCTTGTGAGCGGTTTCGCAGAAGCTGTACCGCTTTTACACTCGAAATCTGGTACCCGCCGGGCTTGTGCGCTAGGCAAAAACCGCGCCCACCGCTAGGCTTCGCAGCCTTCGTCCGCCCGGAATTCTCCGCCATGGCCATGCAATATCCCGAATTCATCTGGCAGAACGGTCGCATCAAGCCCTGGGCCGAAGCGACCACTCACGTCATGTCGCATGCCCTGCACTACGGATCCTCAGTGTTCGAAGGCATCCGCTGCTACGACACGCCGGCCGGGCCGCAGATCTTCCGCCTCACCGACCATAACAAGCGATTGTTCCAGTCGGCCAAGATCTACGACATGGCCATGCCCTATACGGTGGCCGAGATAAATGCCGCTTGTCGCGAAGTCATCAAGGCCAACAATTTGCGCAAAGCGTATTTGCGCCCGCTCGCCTATCGCGGCCTCGGCGGATTCGGTCTTTCGGCAGACACACCGACGGATATGACCGTCGCGACCTGGGAAATGGGGCCGTATCTCGGCCCGGACGTGCTCGAAGCCGGCATCGACGCCTGCGTATCGAGCTGGCAGCGGTTTGCGCCGAACACGATTCCGGCTGGCGCGAAGGCCGGCGGCAACTATCTGTCAGGCCAGCTGATTGCGCGCGAAGCGCGTCGCCTCGGCTTCGGCGAAGGCATTGCGCTGGCTTCGACCGGCCTGCTCAGCGAAGGCGCCGGCGAAAACCTGTTCCTCGTGTTCGACGGCGTGCTCCACACGACGCCCGTCGCCAGCGCCATCCTGAACGGCATCACGCGCCACTCGGTGATCGCGCTCGCGCAGGACAACGGCATCAGCGTGATCGAGCGCGATCTGCCGCGTGAATACCTTTATCTATGTGACGAACTGTTCATGGTCGGCACGGCGGCGGAAATCACCCCGATCCGCTCCGTCGACGGCAAGCCGGTCGGCAGCGGCAAGCCCGGTCCGGTCACCGGCCGCATACAGGAGCTGTTCTTCGGCCTGTTCCAGGGCAAGACGCAAGACAAGTACGGCTGGCTCGAGCCGCTGGGCGCGTAACGCGCGCAGCGCCGGTCTGCGCGGGCGCTTGGGGAAACCGGCGCCCGCAACCAGGGGATCGACCGTGCCGGGAATTGCCGGCGACAGCGTCGGCGCGTCCGGCGCGCGGACGATGCCGTGACCCACGGCAGCTCCCATGGCAGCGAGCTGAGCCGGGCTTTTGATTCCGCGACGCTGCCCTAGCGGCGCAGACGGAAATCCAGCGTTGCCGCGGCGCCGCCCTGCGGACGCGGCCGCAGCGTCACTTTCCAGTCGTACAGCTCGCAAAGACGCCGCACGATGGCCAGGCCAAGGCCGGCGCCCTTGCCGGTCGCGCCTTCCCCACGATAGCCGCGCTGGAACAGACGCTCGGCGTCTTCGAGCTTGATGCCGGGACCGGAGTCCTCGACCACCACCTTGCCGTCGCCGATACGCACGCGCACCTCGCCGGCAGGCGTGTACTTGAACGCGTTGCCGACCAGATTGGTCAGCGCGACCGCGACGACGGACGAGGGCGCGACGACTTCGAGCGGACCGTCGACTTCGAGGATGACCTCGACCGGCTTGTTCGCCAGATGGGTGCGGTTGACCTCGATGACCTGCTCGGCGACGCGCGCGACATCGGTGGTTTCACCGTCGCTGGGCGCTTCGCGCTGGCGCCGCGACAGCAGCAGCAGCGCTTCGGTGAGTTCGGTGGACTGGCGCGACGCGCGCTCGATGCGCTTGAGGCGGTCGCGGGTCTTGTCGGTCTGATTCGGTGCGACCATCAGCAGCTCGACCGTGGTCGCGATCACGGCCAGCGGCGTGCGCAGCTCGTGGCTGACGTCGGCGTTGAACTCGCGGTCGCGCTCGACCATCTCGGTCAGGCGCTGGCGATAATCGTCCAGCGCAGCGGCAAGCTCGCCGACTTCATCGTTGGCGTAGTGCGAGGCCAGATCGTCGGTCGGTGCGCCGTTCTTGAACGCGCGCAGGCGCTCGGCCAGGTCCGCCACCGGACGCATCACGCGGCGCGCCGACCAGAAGCCGAGCAGGAACGCCAGCAGCGAGAACACCAGCACCGCGGCGATCAGCGCGGTGATGAGCTGGCGCTCGCCAAGCTCCTCCTTGGCCACGTCGTAGCGATAGAAGGCCCAGAGATCGGTCTCCTTGCGCACGGCCAGCTTGTAGGGGCGCTCGCGGCCGTGCTCGTCGGCTTCATGGATGTCGTAGACGCCGGTGCCGTATTTCTGCCACGCGAACGGCACGTTGGCGAACTTGCGTTCGCTGACGATGAGGGCCGTGACCGGGGAGAACGGGAACTGCGCACCCTCTTCCGGGTGCTCGCGCTTGAAATCGAGGAATTTGTTGACGCCGTCCTGCAGCGAGGCGTTGATGAGCTGATCTTCGAGCTTGCCGCGCAGGCCGACGACCGCCAGAGCGAACAGCGCCGTCAGCGCCATGCCGAACAGGCCGAACGAAATGACGATGCGACTGCGTAACCGTCGGCGATAGCGCATGCGCGGAAGCGGGACGGTCGCGCGGGCTTAGCTGTTCGCCGCGTCCGGATCGGCCATGCGATAGCCGATGCCGTGACGGGTCTGGATCAGCGGCTTGTCGAACGGCTTGTCGAGCGCCGCCCGCAGGCCGTGGATATGCACGCGCAGCGAATCACTGTCGGGCAGTTCCTCGCCCCAGACGCGGTGTTCGAGGTCCTGGCGCGTAACCACGGAAGGGCTCGCTTCCATGAGAAATTGCAGCAGCTTCAGACCGATCGGGTTCAGCGGGATCTGCTTGCCGGCGCGGCTGACGGTCAGCGTATCGAGGTTGAAACTGAGATCGGCGACCTGCAGCACGCGGCTCTGCGGACCCTTGCCGCGGCGCGCGAGCACGAGCAGGCGCGCCTCGAGTTCCTGCAGCGCGAACGGCTTGGTCATGTAGTCGTCGGCGCCGGAGTCGAAGCCCGACAGTTTGTGGTCGAGCGCGTCGCGCGCGGTCAGCATGAGCACCGGCGTCTGTTTGCGCGCTTCCTGGCGCAGCTTGCGGCAAACCTCCAGGCCATCCATGCCCGGCAACGTCAGGTCGAGCACGATGGCATCGAACTCGTTCACTACGGCCAGATGCAGGCCAGTTACGCCGTCGCCGGCGAAATCCACGACGTGGCCCTTGTCTTCGAGAAAGTCGCCGACGTTGGCCGCGATGTCCCGGTTATCTTCAATCACGAGTACGCGCATAGGCCTAGCTTAACGAACTCCGTTTCCGAATAGGGATGCGCCGGGAAGTCGGCAGATGAGATCGGAGCCCAGAGAGCGGCGCGAACGGCCAAAAGATTGGCCCAAGGAGGTGTCATTGGGGGAACACACCTCGCTTGGGCCAAATAGCTACTGCCCCGATTACCGTAGTTCTGCTAGTCACGACCTGACCAGGAGTGTTCGCAGGAATACAGTGGGGCCATGGTAGGAAGCCAGGGCTTAAATCGACGTTAAGCAGCCTTGAGAGACCCGTTAAACGTGCTGCGATAACGTATCGATGACGGGCAATTCAGCGCCATTCGTAGCAGCTTGGACCACACCGGCCCGCGCACAGCACAGGCCGGCAGGAGAGGAATCAGTTCAGCCCGGTGGTGATTTCCGTTATCGGGGAAGCCGCCATGTCACCCGGTCGACGGCAGATGCGCGAACCGGTGATGGTGCGGCAATCCCCCGATTCCACGGTTTCCTCGATGTCGCCGGCCGGGATGTCCGCGCCGCCTTCGAGCGCGAACATGAAATGGCGCGAATAGCGGCGCGAACCCGGCTCGAAGCTGCCGGGCACGAAGCGCCACTTGCGCAGAGCGGCCATGGCTGCCGAATCGAACACCGACGGCGGACTGGATTGCTCCACGCGCACGTCGCGCACGCGACCGTCCTCGTCGACGTAATAGGACAGGCGCACGCTGCCTTCGATGCCGCGCAACAGGGCGCGCTCGGGGTAGGACGGCTGTACCGCATGCGCTGCCATGGGCTCGCGCACCGCGACCACCGTATCGAGCTTGAGTGGGGCCGGCGCTTCCGTCTCCAGCGCCGCAGTGGTCGTCTGAACCGCCAGCGGCTGTACCGCCACGGGCACGGCTTCGACCAGGCTCGGCGGAAGAACCTTCGGCAATTCGACCGGCATCGTGTTCACGGGCGCGGCGGCGGCCGGCACAGCCAGGCGCGCATCAGCCGGGGCTGGCTGTTCGGCGAACGTCGGCAGACGCGGCAGGCGCAGGTCACGCCGGTCCGCAATCATGTCGCTGACCGCGACGGGCGCAACTCGCAGCAGAGTCCGGTCGCGCAGCAGCAGTTCCCGCAGCGGCTGCGGCGCCAGCAGCGCCAGCATGTTCGAATTTTCCCAGGACGCGCGCTGCGCATAGCCAAGCACGATCACCGCCGCGCTGACGATGAACAGCGGCAGCAGGCGGACTGGCGCGCGCACGTCCAGTCGCGTCGTCGGCAATTTGGCGATGTGCTGCACACGCTCGAGCAGGACGCCGCCGGTGGCCTGCAGCGCGAGCGCGGCAGAGCCGTCCAGACGCAGCTGTTCGAGATCGGCCAGGGTCGCGACGTAGTCGCGCGGGTTGGCCTTGCTCATGCGCAGCACGAGTTCGTCGCAGCATATCTCGCGCTGGTCGCGCAGATCGCGCGAAATCCAGTGCACGACCGGGTGATAGAAAAGGACGGTTTCGGCAATGACCTGGACCAGATTGACGATGTGGTCCCAGCGCCGCAGGTGGCCCAGCTCATGGGCGAGGATCAGTTCGATCTGCGCCGCCGGAAACCCCAGCGCGACCGCGGCCGGCAGAAGAATGACCGGGCGGATCCAGCCGACGAGGGTCGGCGTCTCTATCTTGGTCGAATACAGCAGGCCGACCTTGCCCAGACCGAACTGCGCGCAGAGCTGCTGCAGGCGCTGGCTCCAGCCCGGCAGCGGCAAGCCCTGGCGGATCAACCGGTTGAGGCCACGCCAGTGCAGTACGGCGCGCAGACTCAGGACGGCGACGCCGCAGACCCACAGCGCGACGAGCCACGGCAGATAGTCGGTCCACTGCTGCAGCAGGCCTTCCGGCGCGGCGTAGCTGGCGCCGGGTGCGACGGACAGACCGGACGCCGCGACCGACGCGGTGGCTGTCGCGCTGCTGTCGACGAGCAGCACCGCTGCGGTAATGACCGGAGCCGCAATCAGGGCCGCAAAGCTGATCAGCCCCAGCGTATAGCGCGGCGTGCCGCCGGCCAGACGCTGGCGCAGCAGGCCGAAGACCGCGCCGATCAGGGCGCCTTGCCAGAGAAAGTGCAGCAATACCAGACCGAGCAGGTGCACGGCCGACGCCAGTCCCCCGACGGCGGCGTCCATTACTTGGACTCCCTGTCCAGGCGATTGAGCAACTGGCGGATTTCCTTGAGTTCTTCGCGCGAGGCGCTCTGGCTGCCCAGCGCATGGAGCACGAGCTGCGACGCGGAACCGTCGAACACGCGATCGACGATGTCGGAAAGAAAACGTTTCTGGGTGCGCTCCTTGCTGACGACGGCGCGGAACACATGCGCACGCTGCGAGTCGTCGCGTTCGACCAGGCCCTTGCCATGCATGACCTGCATGAGCTTCAGCGCCGTGGTGTAGCCGCCGCCGTCGTGGGCGTACAAAGCTTCATGAACGTCGCGGACGGTGCCGCTGCCGCGATCCCAGAGCACTCCAAGAATGGCCAGTTCGGCCTCGGTGGGCTTGGGTAAATCAGATACGCGACGAGTAGTCACGGCGGCCCCTCAACGAATGACTTCGTACAGCATGCCCCAGCGAACGGACCGGGGCAAGCCTGAAAAAAGAGGGCGGCGGCAGAAGCGCGGGGCCGCCGCCCTTCTCCCGTCAATTGGTGCGGATGCCGTCGTCACCGGTCTGACGCAGGAAGTCGCGCGAGTCGCGGCGCTGACGTTCGCGCTCGGCGAAGGTCGAGCACTGTTTCTGCTTGCGGTTCGAACCGGTCGGAGCGACCTGCTGGCAGATCAGGCGACGGCCGTCTTTCTTGGTCAGGATGGCGTTGACGTCTTCCTGGGCCTGGAGCAGTTTCCCTTTCTGGTCGCGGTTCAACGCGTCGGCCGTGTCGGCCGTCGCGAGCAGCGCGGCGATTTCGTCGAGACGCGAATTCACCGACGCCCGTTCAGCCGTATCGACGAATTCCCAGCGACCGCCGGCCTTCATCTGCTGGCGGATCGCCGCCGCCTGATCGTCGAACTTTTCCTTGGTCACGGCCTGCAGCGCCGGATCCAGTTTTTCGGCTGCCATCGCACCGATGGACAGGGCCACACCCACAGCGAACACAACAATCTTGGCAATACGCATCACGTCTCACTCCGTCTCAACCGTCGAATACCCGTGCCCCCTGCACACCGTCTGCAGACAAGCATCGAGACAGCGGCCGGGCGATGCTAGGCAGCCATATTGCGGTTGTCAACGGCAACCTTCGTACGATGACATTCATTGACGAATGATTCGGTGTTTCCAGGACGAATGGCACATGCACCGCACTGCCGGCCCCTGGTTTCAGACGCCGCGGCGCTTGCGCTTCAGCGCGCTCGCGCAGACGTAGTCGATGATGGCGCCGGCGACGTCGACCGAGGTCGCCGCTTCGATTCCCTCCAGCCCCGGCGACGAGTTCACTTCCAGCACCAGCGGCCCGCGCTTGGCGCGCAGCAGGTCCACGCCGGCGACATTGAGCTGCATGGTCCGCGCAGCCAGGAGAGCGACGTCCTGTTCGCGCGCAGACAGCTCGACCTGGCTGGCGCTGCCGCCGCGATGCAGGTTGGAGCGAAACTCACCCGCCCGCGCCTGCCGCCGCATCGCAGCGACCACCTTGCCGCCGACCACGAAGCAGCGGATGTCCGCGCCCTTGGATTCCTTGATGAATTCCTGGACGAGAAAGTTCGCGTACAGGCCGCGAAAGGCCTCGATCACGCTCTGCGACGACGAATGCTTTTCCGCCAGCAGCACGCCCTGTCCCTGAGAACCTTCGTTGAGCTTGATTACATGCGGCGGATCGCCGAGCAGGGCGAGGAGATCGGCCGTGTCGTCCGGACTGTCGCCGAACACCGTATCGGGCATGCCGACTTCCTGCCGCGCGAGCAACTGCAGGCAGCGGAGCTTGTCGCGTGCGCGCAGTATCGCGTCGGAACCGTTCGGCGTGTACACGCCCATGAGTTCCAGCTGGCGCAGCACTGCCGTGCCGTAGAAGGTGATCGACGCGCCGATGCGCGGAATCACCGCGGCGTAGTCGGCCAGGCGCTTGCCCTTGTAGTGCACGCTGAACGCGCCGGGCGCGATACGCATGTAGCAGCGCAACGGGTCGAGCACCCGCACGCGATGGCCGCGCTCGCGCCCCGCCTCGACCAGCCGACGCGTCGAGTACAGTTTTGAATTTCGAGACAATATCGCAATGTTCATTTGATGCATTCCGAGCGCCGACGCGACATCCGGCGCATCGGAACACACAGGGTAACCGATGACTGCCGTTCGGGCCGTGCTGCGCGACAGGGCGGGATCCGGCGGCGCAGTCACGGCCGCGCCGACGCTCTCATTCTGCGACAGGCATGTTGCAAGCGACTCAGCGGGACCGGACGGCGGGGGAAGGGCAAACGGCTTCGACGATACCAAGAATGCGCGCCCGAGGGCTATCGCGTCATAGCAGTGAAGCGATACCGCACTCCACCACCCGGCAACCTTCCCCAGCGGTGTACCGACGCGCCGACTTCTACCGAATGCCGTCACGCTCGCGTCTGCTTAACGCGCTCCGATGCTAGGCTGCAGCCGGAGGAATACTCGGCCGGAAGACGGGGAAAGGCCTGCCGCGTAGCGCGGCAACGGCCCGATGCCAGTGACGGGCACCGAGCGCTTTCTCGCTCATCAGACAGACCCTGACCCGTACGCCGCGGTGAACCGCGCCCGACGCACTGGTCCATCAACCCGGCCCGAGAGACGCATGGAATCCTTGACCAACCCGGAAATCTGGATCGCGCTGGCGACGCTGACGGCACTGGAACTCGTGCTCGGCATCGACAACATCATTTTCATCTCCATCCTCGCCGGCAAGCTGCCGCCGGAGCAGCGCGACAAGGCGCGCCGCCTCGGTATCGCGCTCGCCGCGATCACCCGGCTCGGCCTTTTGTTCGCGATCGCCTGGATCGTGGGGCTTACCGCGCCGATATTCTCGGTCTTCGGCCACGCCATCTCCTGGCGCGATCTCATTCTGATCGGCGGTGGCCTGTTCCTGATCGGCAAGGCGACCCATGAGATCCATCAGAAGCTCGAAGGCGATTCGGAGAGCGTCGGCCCCGGCCGCGTCGCCGTGAGCTTCGGCAGCGTCATCGCCCAGATCATGGTGCTCGACATCGTGTTCTCGCTCGACTCGATCATCACCGCAGTCGGCATGGTCGAGGAACGCTGGGTGATGTTCGCGGCCATCCTGATCTCGATCGCGTTCATGCTGTTGTTTGCGCGGCCGATCGGCGATTTCGTCGAGCGCCATCCCACGGTCAAGGTACTCGCCTTGAGCTTCCTGATCATGATCGGCCTGGTGCTCATGGCCGACGGCTTCGGCCAGAAGATTCCCAAGGGCTACATCTACGCGGCCATGGCGTTCTCGGTCTTCGTGGAGATGATCAACCTGTGGATCCGCAACCGCGCGAGGAAGAAGACCGCGCCGGTGAAGCTGCACGAGCGTTACGAAGCGGGCCCGGAATAGACGCTTGCCGGCCTCCGACAGCGCAATCGCGCTGTCGGAGGCGTGCGTCGACGTCAGCGGCAGCCGCGGCGGAGATCCGCATCGTTGGCGGTTTCCAGATTGCGCCGCAGTGCGGCGATCTCGCGCAGCACTTCGTTTCGCACCAGCGGAGCCCAATCGTCCGCTTCGCCGAGCGAAGCCACCCTGCGGAAAATGCTGCCGCGAAACGTGTCGGGCGGCGACTTGCGTTGTAACGGACTGCGATCGGTCGTCAGCACGGCATCGGTCATGCTCGGTGTGAGCGTGTTGGACCTGACTGCGACAAAGGTGCGCGCCAACGCGGCGTAGCTGAGCTGCGCGATATCGGGCGCCGTAAGGCCCGCCGCCACGAACAGCGACTGCCACTGCTGCGCGAGAAGGCTGTCGGGATCGACGCAGCGCTCCAGGTACTTCCCGAGGGATTCACCGACCGATTCACGCGCAGGCAGCACCAGCACTTCGGCCGCGACATAACCGCCGCCAGGGTCGAGCAACCGGCATGGCACACCGAAACGGCAACGCCCCCGTCCAAGCACTCTGACCGAGGCGATCCTCTGGTTCTTCAGCTCGACCGAGAACACCGGACTCCACGACGTCATCGCCGGATAGGCGTCCGCGAGATGGATCGCGCTGGGGCGCGGAATCACGCGCGCGCCGCGCACACCGAGTACGGTCGGCTGGCAGATCTCCGACGCCTGCGCCTGCCCGGTATCCTGGCGGAAGCACACGAAGAGGTTCGGTAGCCGCCATAGTCCCGACGCGTCCGGGTTCCAGGCCGCGCCACCCGGCGCGGTTGCCGCAACTTCGGCAATCACCAGCACGCCCGCAGGCACATCGATCGCATTGGGAATCGGCGGTGCCAGCGTCGACGCTTCCGGTAATAGCGGCGAGGCCTCCCGCATCGTGCGGTGCCGCGCAAACCACACTGCGGCGACGAGCAACGCCAGTCCCACGGTCAAGACTGCCAGTCCGAAGCTGCGACGCCGTGCGGAAGCGCCTGTATGCGCGAACCTTTCCGCCAGCGTACGCACGCCCTGCACGACCTCGAGGTAGGCCCGTTCGCGGTCCTGCGCCGAATCGATCGGCGCGCCATCAGTCGGCAGCGCGTTGAGCTTCGCAAACGGAGCCGCGCGCCAGTCGCATTGGCGCAGGATGACCGGAACCACGACGACCCTGCCCTTCTCGCGCTGCTCCAGCGCGCGCCACATCTCGCGCGCGCATTCGACGGAACTGACGAAGGACTCGCTGACCAGGAGCAGCACGATGCGCGCCCTATCCTGCGCGATCTCGATACTGGGAAAAATATCGTCGCCCGCGATCATGCGCCGGTCATGCCAGACATCGATCAGCGCCGCGTCGACGAGCGGCTGCAGGTACGCCAGCAATTCCTGCAGAAATGCTTCGTCCCTGTGCGCATATGAGATGAACAGCGTCGCCGCCATCGGCCGCCTCCGACCGCCTCTACGCGGTTTCGGTTTGCACCTGCTGCAAGTGCGGCGATCATCCCATGCAAGACGCGGCGCGAGGCGCGCGACTCGCACCATATGAGCGGTGCTGTCGTATGCGTCGGCGATGGACGGGCGACAGGGACTGGGCCGTCCGGCGCGAGTTCCTTGACCGGGACCCCGACTGCCGGACGGGCGCCACATGGCGCTCGTGTCAACATCCAACTCGCTGAAAAACCTGCACTACTTCAGCCGTCGACTTCGAAAACCATACCCAGAGCGACTCCTCAAACCGCCGAAATGCGGCTTGCGCCATAGCCCGCTCGACCGGCGAAAAGGCGTCACAGCTGCCGGCAGCGCCTGAGGCTTCCGTCGTTCTTTCCCTATCGGGTCGCCAACACCGCCAGTTCCGCCGTTCGTTTATGCGCCAGCCGGGCCTCGGCGCGCTCGGAATATCGATCGGTCAGGGTTGCCAGGTGCGGACGCAGGAGCACGGTGAAACGCACCAACTCTTCCATCACGTCCACGATGCGCTCGTAGTACGGCGACGGACGCATGCGCCCGTCCGCATCGAACTCCTGGAACGCCTTCGCCACGCTCGACTGGTTGGGGATGGTGAACATGCGCATCCACCGGCCGAGCAGCCGAAGCGCGTTGACCGCGTTGAACGACTGCGAGCCACCGGATACCTGCATCACCGCCAGCGTGCGGCCCTGGGTCGGTCTCAGGCTGCCCAGGCTCAACGGCAGATGGTCGATCTGCGCCTTCATCAAACCGGTGATCGCACCGTGCCGCTCCGGGCTGCACCACACCTGTCCTTCCGACCACAGCGACAGTTCACGCAGTTCGCGGACGGCCGGGTGGTCATCACCAGCGACCTGATCGGGGAACGGCAGATCGCTCGGGTCGAAGATGCGCGTCTGCGCACCGAAATACTGCAGCAGGCGCGCTGCTTCCTCCACGGCCAGGCGCGAGAATGACCGTGTCCTCAAAGAGCCATAGAGCAGCAGTATGCGGGGCGGAGAATCCAGGGCACCCAAAGCGGCCGCAGGCGCACGGCCCGCCAATGTCGCGTCGAGAGCCGGCAGGTGGTCGGGGTTGGGAAGGTCGCGCAACCTCATGAAGAAGATGCTCCACACGACGGCACGGATTCGACCGGCGGCAGGCCCCGCTCGTACCAGCCGCGGGTGCGTTTTACGAGGGCGACCACCGACAGCATCGCGGGAACTTCGATGAGCACCCCCACCACGGTCGCAAGCGCAGCTCCCGAGTCCAGGCCGAACAGGCTGATGGCAGCAGCGACGGCCAGTTCAAAGAAGTTCGACGCTCCGATGAGCGCCGATGGCCCGGCCACGCACCACGCAACACCGAAACGGCGGCTCAGGAGATAGGCCAGACCTGCGTTGAAATACACCTGCACCAGAATGGGCACCGCAATCAGCGCAATGATCAGCGGCCGCTCCAGAATGGCCTCGCCCTGGAAGCCGAACAGCAGTACCAAGGTGGCCAGCAACGCCAGCAGGGAGATCGGCTGAAGTATAGAAAGTGCTTTTTGATACACCGCCTCACCGCGTGCCAGCAGAGTGCGGCGTAGTGCCTGCGCCACCGCCACGGGAACTACGATGTACAGCCCGACCGACAGCAGCAACGTCGACCAGGGCACCGTGATGGCCGACACACCCAACAGCAGCGCGACCAGGGGTGCGAAAACCACGACCATCACGAGGTCGTTGAGAGCGACCTGACTGAGCGTGAAATGCGGTTCGCCGTCGCACAGGTTCGACCAGACGAACACCATGGCCGTACATGGTGCGGCGGCCAGCAGAATCAGGCCCGCCGTGTAGGAACCGATGGCATCCGCCGGCAACCACGGGGCGAACAGCCAACCCAGGAATACGGCCGCGAGCAACGCCATCGAGAACGGCTTGACCAGCCAGTTGATGGCCAGCGTGATGCCGACGCCCTTCCAATGCCGCCGCACGGTTCCCAATGCGCTGAAATCCACTTTGAGCAGCATCGGCACCACCATGAGCCAGACCAGAGCGGCGACCACCAGGTTCACATGCGCCCATTCCAGGCGGGCCACGGTCGCGAACGCACCGGGCGCAGCGTGGCCGAGGGCGATGCCGGCGGTCATGCACAGCGCCACCCACAGCGACAGGAAACGTTCGAAGAGCCCCAGCCGCGGCAAGGCGGTCAATGCAGATGCTTCAGTCATGACCGCGGCTCAGCCGTGCTCGACCGGAGCATTGGCCGTGCCGACGTCCTGCCCGATGCCGCGCAGACGGGCCGCCAGCGACGCCCGGTCCAGACGGTCGAGCGGCAAAACCGCAAATGCACCGATGCGATTCTTCAATTGCCGGAAAGCGGTGGCGAAGGCGCGCGCCTGTGTCAGGCGGTCGCCCTCGACCGACGACGGGTCTTCGATGCCCCAGTGGGCCGTGATGGGCTGACCCGGCCAGATCGGACACGTCTCGCCGGCGGCGCTGTCGCATACGGTGAACACGAAATCCAGGACCGGTGCTCCGGGCTGTTCGAATTCGTCCCAGCTCTTGGAACGCAGCCCCCCGGTCGGGCAGCCAAAGCGTTCGAGGGTTTCGATGGCGAGCGGGTGGACCTCGCCTTTGGGATGGCTGCCGGCCGAGAACGCGCGGAAGCGGTCCGCTCCTTCGGCGGCAAGAATGCTTTCAGCCAGGATGGACCGGGCGGAGTTGCCCGTGCACAGGAACAGGACATTGAAGACTCGGGACATGGGAAGGCTCAGCAGCAGGGGGAAAGTTCGGCGACCAAGGGCCGGCACAGTTCGGGCCGGCCGGCACAGCAGTCCTTGAGCAGGAATACGGTCAGCGCACGAAACGCATCGAGGTCGGCGCGGTAGACGATGGAACGGCCCGAACGCTCTGACTTGGCCAAGCCCGCCTGGACCAGGATGGCCAGGTGGCTGGATGACGTGTTCTGCGGCACACCCAAGGCCTGAGCGATTTCGCCCGCCGGCAGACCATCGGGCTCATGCCGCACCAGCAACCGGAAGGCGTCCAGGCGGGTGGTCTGCGCCAGAGCACTCAGGGCAGCAATTGCAGTATTCGTATCCATATATCCAGAATAATGGATATAAAGAGCAACGACAAGCGGTCTGCGTGACCTACTGGGCAACATCCCGGGAGCGAGACTGCCTCGTCCTCGATGGAGAAATCCCTGACGTATTCCGCCAGACACTCACCGTCATCCAGAACCGTTACTTGCCTGGCCTTCGACATGAAGCACGAAGAGTTCGTAGCGCCAAATCGTCCCCTTCCCGTATCGAACATCGTGTACGCCGATCAGGCCACAGGTCCGCACGCCCCACGCCAGGCTTCCCTGGGACCTGATGGCCCAACGGCCAACCTCTCGCTGTTGATTAGATGTCGCCGTTCCTTGCCGCTCACGACCTCCACACAAGCAGACGCGTAGGAAGCGTATGAAACAACGAAGTAAAGGGCCATGAAAAAGGACTATTCCCGAATTCCGGAGAGCGCTGCCGACCCGAAGGGCTCGGGTTCGGGTGGCCCCGTCCGGTTCACCCTGGCCGGCGCTACGGGTCCGACACCGCCGCGAGCGGACTCGCCTTCACACCATCGGGTCCTGTTGGTGGAGGACCAGCCCGACGTAGCAAGAGCCACGGCGATGGGACTGGAGCACCTGGGTGCGGAGGTCTGCATCGCCGGAACAGGTGCCGCCGCGCTGGAACAGTCATTGGCCTTCCGCCCGACCCTCGTACTGCTCGACATCGACCTTCCGGACATCAACGGGCACGAGGTCGGACGACGCCTCCGGCAGATGCCGGCATTGGACGCCGTTCCCCTGGTGGCGTTGACCAGTTGGAACACCCCAGAAATGCGGCAGCGGTCCGCGGACGCCGGCATGGTGGAGCACTTGGCGAAACCCCTCGACCTCGATGCTCTGGCTGCCCTGCTCGCCCGAATCCCGGTCCACTCCTGGCAAGGTCAATAGCGCTCGGTCGAGGCGCCTGCATCGATGGACCTGTCAGTAGTCGTCGGCTCAGTCATGCCTCGCCGGCCTGAGGGTCTTTCGGCAGCACAACCGTGAACACGGTGCCTGCTTCCGCGCTGGATGCCACCTCGACCCGCCCCCCGTGCCCTCGCGCAATCTCGTTCACGATGAACAGGCCCAAGCCCAGGTGGTGCCCACTTCGGGCATTCGCACCTCGCGCCGCCGGGGCAAACAGATACCGACGCTCGTGTTCGGGAATGACCGGGCCCGTGTTGTGGACCGTCAACGCAATCTGATCCCCATCATCACGCAGACCCACCCGAATGGTGCCGGATGGCTCGCCATGAGCGGCGGCGTTGCGGGCGAGGTTCGAGATCAGCTGACCCAGGCGTGCCCGGTCCCAGAAGCCTTCCACAGGCTCGGCCGCTTCCAGCACAAACTCATGCCTGGGAAACTCGCCGGCGGCTTCCGCAAGAATTTCCTCCACAAGCGTCTTCAGATCCATGGGCTGCGGACGGACTGGCAACTGTGCCCGCATGCCGGCCGCGGCGACGCCCAGCAGGTCATCCACCATAGGCACCATGCGCGCCAGGGAGCGCCGCACCTGGCCCAGAGCGGCGTCTTCCCGAGCGCTCGGATGACGCTGCGCCAGGAGGTGAAGGGACATGGACGCGGTATGAAGCGGTCCGCGCAGGTCGTGGGCGACAATGCCCATTAGCAAGGCACGATCGCGTTCCACGGCCTGGGAGAACGACAGGACCGCGGCGGCGGTCAACTGGTCCAGCGCTTCGTTGAAGCGCACCAGATCATCGAAAGCCTGCGCCGTACGCACGAAGCCCGCACCGGCCCACAGACGCAGGACGACGGCACGAAGCGCTCGAAATTCAGAAGCCACGGAGACCAGGGAAAGCCCGGCTGCGTAGCGCGCCAAACCATGCTCAGACCCACCGGAGGCGACCGGGGCATCGGCAGACGCCTCACCGACCAGGACATCTGACGGCGCTCGCATGTCGGCCACGATCGCGTCTAGCAGCCGGGCGGCGTGAGACTGCAGGTCCGTAAAAGACGCCCCGCCGTCGAACGGCGGCAGCGTTTCAGCGAAACGCTGCCACGCCTCCACGATTCTTGCGCGATGCTGCTCGATGAAATCGGCTAAGCGCATATCACTCCGTGGGCTCCGGCGCCCTGCGTGCTTCCCATTCCCCGCCCGCGATGAAAGCGAAACTCTATGGCAGCGTCAACCGGATCGCGTTTCGGGCGAGCGAATGCGGAGGAATACGGGAGCAAGTGCCAGGGGACCAACGCTCAACCAGCCACTTTCGCGGCCGCCAGATTTGACGAGGACCAATGCCAGACGGCATTTCGCCTGCACCGTGCCGCGCATTGAAGCTGACTCGCCAGATCACCACTGAAGTATGCTTTTTTGCATCATGCCCCGCCTTTTTGACCCGTGTAGAGCCAAGAAAGAGGAATAAAAACAACATCACGATACGTAAAAAAGATAATTTAATACATAATTAAACATTAAAGAATTATTAATTTCATACATTCCATATAAATCATATGGTTAGCACTGAATTCGCCTCCTTCACATGGAAGGTTCGAGCAAGCGCGTAGACTCGATTAGTTCCTCGCGAACAGCTACGGGAACCTTCTTCTTGGAACACACGTTCAGCCCGCGGATTGCCGCCACCCTGAACCATCGCGTCGGCGAGGGTGCGACGGCGTCGCACATCGCGGATACCGTTGTCGTTGTCTGTCAGGACATCGAGAAGTCGTTGACACCCGTTGTTGGCCCCGGCGGCGTGGTCGCCCTTTATCAGCGCAGCCTCCATCTCGCCAAGACGACCCATGACTGGATCGACATCTCTTCCGTTGTATCGACGCCACACGTTGACTTTTCGCCGCTCCGGGCGTTGCTGGCACAACAGACTGAAGAGGCGGCCCTCGCCGGCGGGACAGAGGTGCTGGAAACTTTCACGCGGCTGCTCATCAGTCTGATCGGCTTTTCGCTTTCGGAACAATTGCTAGGGGCGGTGTGGATTCAGCCGACCGCGGCTTCACCTGTCCAGGATGCCCCATGAACCACACAGCTACCATAGAACGCCTCGCCACAGGCGTCCCCGGTTTGGACGAGGTTCTCGGCGGCGGACTGCCGGAGTTTTCGTTCAATCTCATTGCCGGCACACCCGGCTGCGGCAAGACAACGCTGGCGCACCAGATGATGTTTGCCATGGCGACCCCCGAGCGTCCGGCGATCTACTTCACGGTGTTGGGCGAACCCCCGTTGAAGATGCTCAGGTACCAGCAGCAGTTTTCCTACTTTGACAGCACGGCCATCAATCGTTCGATCCGTTTCGTCAACCTTTCGGACGACACGCTCAAAGGTGATCTGGATGCGGTGCTGCAGCGCATCGTCGCAGAAGTCCGCGCCCACGATTCGGCGCTTGTTTTCGTCGATTCGTTTCGTTCCGTAGTCCTGGCCAGCACGACCGAGGGGAACTCTAACAACGCTCTTCAGCAGTTCGTGCAGCAGTTGGGCGTGCTCATGACCAGCTGGCAAGCCACGACGTTTCTGATTGGCGAGTATTTTGTGGAATCGGACGCCAATCCGGTGTTCACGGTGGCCGACGGTTTGATCTGGTTGCGCCAGAGTGTGGAACGCAACTCGATGGTACGAAAAATGGAAGTCATGAAGATGCGCGGCCAGCCATCGTTGCCGGGACTGCACACGTTCCGCATCACGTCCGCCGGCATCCAGGTCTTCGCCCCGGCGCATGCCGCTGTAGCCAGTCGAGGCCATCCCGACACAGCTGCAGTGGTCTCCCGTGTTGGGCTGGGAGTGCCAGGTCTGGATGACATGTTGGGCGGCGGCCTGCCGCAGGGCTACTCGCTGCTGGTGGCCGGCCCCTCCGGTTCCGGCAAGAGCCTTCTGGCGGCGGCGTTCCTCGCGGAAGGCGCACGCTGTGGAGAAACGGGTGTGATTGCGGCTTTCGAACGTCGTCCCAATCCCTTCTACAACCGGGCGCTTGCCGAACTGATTCGGAGTGATCGTATAGGCCTGGTCGATCCCCAGACTCCCGATCTGTCTATCGATGAAATCGTGCGTTTGTTGCTCGACGAGATTCACCGCCTGAAGGCCACACGGGTGGTCATCGATTCCCTGTCGGGCTTTGAGCTGGCGGTCGCGCCGACGTTCCGCGCCGACTTTCGCGAATCACTGGCCCTAATGGTCATCGCACTGGCTCATGCGGGCGTTTCGGTGCTGATGACATCGGAACTGGAGGACCAATATACGGACCTTCGCTTCAGCCCGTACGGCACCGCCTTCTTGACCGACGCGATCATCGTGCAGCGATATATCGAAGTGCACAGCGAATTGAGACGCGTCATGGCGGTGGTCAAGGTACGTGGAAGCATCCATTCGCACGAATTGCGCGAGTTCACCATTTCAGCGGAAGGCATTCGCATCGGCGACAAGCTGCCGGACTACGTGGGACTTTTGGGTGGTCGACCCACAGTGCGCCATACCGTAGACCATTCCGTTCAGGAGGGGGTTGCGATCACACCGGCCGATGTGGGCGCGGTCCTGCCACCGTGAACGACCTGCCCGACCGGGCCGCGCTCGATGCGATGGAAGCGGCGCTGGAACTGGCTGCAGTCCGGCGTCAAACACATGTTGCGCGTGAGACGCTGACCCGATTGCGGCAAACCATCCTGGACGCGATGAACGCAGCAGACAGCAATGCTGCATCGCCCCTGCGTGCGGTCAATGAGCAGTTGGTTTGCTCGGCACTTCAGGCCCAGACCGACGCCGACGATTGCAACAGAACCCTCGGCGAGGTTTCGCGCGCAGCCGACCATGATCCGTTGACAGAGTTGCCCAACCGCGTGCTCTTCCGTGATCGCCTCGATCAGGCAATCGCACAGGCGTCTCGCCACGGCACGCGCCTGGCTGTGCTGTTCGTGGATCTCGACAACTTCAAGCGGATCAACGATAAGCTCGGCCACGCGATCGGCGATCAGGTCCTCCAGCGTGCGGCCCACAGGTTGGCCGGCAGCATTCGCGACAGCGACACCGTGAGTCGCCACGGCGGAGATGAGTTTCTGGTATTGCTCACCGAAGTGAAGCTGGCGGTTGATGCGGTCGCCATTGCCGACAAGATTGCTACCACGCTCAGCATGCCCAGCCGCATCGGAAACAACGTACTTCGCCTGAGCGCCAGCATTGGCATCAGTCTTTATCCCGACGATGGGGATGAGGCCGACATGCTTATTGATCGCGCTGACGCCGCCATGTATCTGGCCAAGCGCCATGGCGTCGGACGCTTCGTTTCACACGGCGCATTGGTGGCCGGAAAACAGCCCCAGCCTGCGCCACCTCCGGCGACGCTTCGGCAGTTACCAGACTTGACCGAGGGGATCACGGTCGAACCCGAATACCATTTGAATCAATTGCGTGAGGCCAACGAACAACTCATCAAAGCAGCGATCAGTGCGCAAATCTCGCAAAGCGATGCAGAGCAGGCGCAGAGGCAGCAAATCCAATTCCTCGCCCTGCTGGCTCACGAACTGCGTTCCCCACTGGGACCCATTCGCATGGCTGCCAACTTGATAGGTCGGCTCCCGGCGACCGAGCTGCCGAGGATGCAAGCCATCATCGAGCGCGAGATCGGGCACATGACCCGGCTGGTCGGTGATCTGCTCGACGTTGGGCGCATCAACAACGGCAAGATGAACCTGGAACGTCAGATTGTAAGCTTGACGCATATTGTCGAGCAGGCAGTGAATGCATGTCGGCCCGCGATGGACGTTCGGATGCAGCACTTGGACGTACGTCTTCCGTCGTCATCGGCGAACATGCAAGGTGATCCCGTTCGCCTGGCTCAGGTCATTCGCAATCTGCTCGACAACGCATCCAAGTACACGGGCGACGGTGGGCACATCACGCTTTCGCTGGTCGAGCTGGAAGGCTGTGTCGTTTTGACCGTGGCGGACGACGGTATTGGAATTGCTGCCGAAGCATTGCTCACGATCTTCGATCCGTACGTTCAAGAAAAAACGGCGGTCAGTTTCAACCGTGCCGGCCTGGGTATCGGACTCGCGGTCGTGCGGGAGCTGGTGGAAGCGCACGGTGGCACCGTCGTCGCCACCAGTGCCGGCAGCGGAAAGGGCAGTCAATTTGTCATCACGCTGCCCCGTCATGAGGGCGCACTGCCATCGATGTGCTGAGGTCGCCACGCAGACCGCGCGGACTTCGGATGATGCATTCGCGGCTCTGCAGGACGCACGCCCAGAACAACCTGAAGGGCAGCCGCGAAAGCAGGAAGGGTTGTGGCATTTCGTACCCGCGTCGTACCCCGAAGGTGGACGTGCCGGGTGCCGCTGCCGGCCGCGAATCCCAGGGAACTCAGAGGCTTGGAAGCCGATTCAGAAAGACGCTGCGACGTGGAGCGGGCGATGGGAATCGAACCCACGTCAGTAGCTTGGGAAGCTACAGCTCTACCATTGAGCTACGCCCGCGCAGCCCGGGTATTTAGCCATAGCGCCGGCGTCGGCGGCAATGCGGCCCCGGCAATCGCCGTTTGACGTGTGAAAGCGCGGACTAAAGCGTTGTTGAATGGCGTAGAACCACGTCGGGTTGTTCGCCCCGGCGGCAGGTATGCGTTCAGCATCCGTACGCTCAGATAGGCGCGCCGCAGTCGCTCCCGCCGGGAACGGCAGCGGCCCATTCCGGAGGAGAGCTTCATGTCGATGTTTACGCGGTTCGCAGCGATTCTGGGCGGCGCGCTGCTGGTACTGGCTGGGACCAGTGCCCAGGCCGAATATGTGGACCCGCCCAGCCGGGTCGCCCGCCTGAGTTTTATCCGCGGTGAGGTCAGTTTCTCGCCGGCCGGCGAGGACGATTGGGTCAATGCCACGCGCAATCGCCCGCTGATTCGCGGAGACCGCCTCTGGGCCGATCGCGGCGCCCGCGCGGAGCTTCAGGCCGGCAGTGCGACCTTCCGCATCGATGAAGGCACGAGCCTCAAGATTCTCAATCTCGACGATCGCACGGCGCAGATCGAAATCACCCAAGGCACCTTGAACCTGCGCGTGCGTCGCATCTATGAAGACCAGATTTTCGAGATCGACACACCGACACTGGCCTTCGTCGTGTCGCGTCCCGGCGAATACCGCATCGACGTCGATCCGCGCGGCAACCACACCACGGTCGCGGTCTGGGACGGTGGCGGCGAAGCGCATGGCGACCAGGCCAACTTCCGCATCCGCGAAGGCGAAGCGATCCGCTTCCACGACACCAAGCTGCAGGACTACGAGGCCTTCGACATCCCCCGGCCGGATGAATTCGACCGTTTCTGCCTCGACCGCGACAAACGCTTCGATCGTTCGGCATCGCGCCGCTATGTTTCAGAAGATCTCATCGGCTATTCCGACCTCGATGAGTACGGTTCCTGGGACGACGTCACCGAATACGGCAATGTCTGGTTCCCGACGCGCGTCGCGAATGACTGGGCGCCGTACCGTGACGGGCATTGGATCTGGCAGGACCCCTGGGGCTGGACCTGGGTCGACGACTCCGACTGGGGCTTCGCTCCGTTCCATTACGGCCGCTGGGTGAACGTGCGGAGCCGCTGGGGCTGGATACCGGGCCCGATCAGCGTGCGTCCGGTCTACGCGCCGGCGCTCGTCGCCTTCGTCGGCGGCAACAACTTCAGCATCGGCATCAGCACGGGCCGTCCCATTGGCTGGTTCCCGCTTGGTCCGCGCGAAATCTACGTGCCGCCGTACCGCGCGAGCCGGAATTACTTCACCAACGTCAACATCACCAATACGGTGATCAACAACACCTATATCACCAACGTCTACAACGACTACTCCAGCGGTCGCGACATGCGCGCGGTGAACTATCACAACCGCGGCGTGGCCGGCGCCATCACGGCGGTATCCAGCGACACGTTCGTGAACTCCCGCTCGGTGCGGCAGCAGATGGTGGCGGTCAATCGTGATGCGGCGGCGCGTGCCGAAGTGAGCCAGATCGCCGAGCTCGCGCCGAATGCGCGCAGCGTGGTTGGTTCGGGCCGGGCGGCGACGTCGAAACCGCAGCGTGAGGTATTCGATCGCGCGGTGGTCGCGCGCACCGCGCCGCCGGCAGCGGCGGTGCCGTTCGCGGACCGTCAGGCGACGCTGAACCGTACCCCGGGCCGTGGCATCAGTAACGACGCGATGGAATCACTGCGTACCCCGCGCAGCGGGCCCGCCGCACAGGCGCCGGAACGGGTGCGCGTCGTCGGCGGTGGCGGTGCGGCGAACACGCGCAGCGCCGATGCGGAGCGTCTCGAGCGTGGCGCGCCGCAGCGGAGCGGCCCGCAGCGCGAGGACCGCGCAGTCGGCGCTTCGCCGGGTCGCGTCGCTACACCGGACGGTCGTGGCGATACGCCGCCGGCCCGTACACCGACGATACGCAGCGACGGCACGATGGCGCCGCCGCAACGCGAGTTCACGCGACCGGCTGGCCGCGCCGACGACGCGCAGCGCACGCGCCCCGCGGCGGTGGATCGGGTCGAACCGGCGCGTGTCCAGCGCCAGGAAGCGCCGGCGGCCGTGCAACGCGACGACGCGCCCGCCCGCGCCCCGCGCAACGAGCAGCCGCGCTTCCAGCGCGAGGAAACACCGGCACCCGTGCAGCGCGAGGAAGCACCGGCACGCATCCAGCGCAATGACCAGCCGCGCTTCCAGCGTGAGGAAACACCGGCACCCGTGCAGCGCGAGGAAGCACCGGCACGCATCCAGCGCAGTGAGCAGCCGCGCTTCCAACGCGAGGAAACGCCGGCGCCGGTGCAACGCGAGGAAGCCCCGGCACGC
Source organism: Lysobacterales bacterium (assembly GCA_038207515.1). Taxonomy (GTDB): domain Bacteria; phylum Pseudomonadota; class Gammaproteobacteria; order Xanthomonadales; family Rhodanobacteraceae; genus Tahibacter. The sequence goes on from JBBQZR010000037.1 coordinate 40,098, forward strand.
ATGCGCCGCGAGGAAGCCCCGGCCCGCATCGAGCGTGCGCCGGAAGTTCGCGAACAGCAGCGCATGGAACGTCGCGAACAGCCGACGCCGCGCGTGCAGGAAGTGCCGCGCGAACAGCCAGCACAGCGCGCGCCGCCGCCGCAGGCCGCGCCGCCGCCGGAACGCCGTCGCGGTAACGAAGAAGACGGTGGCAACAAGGACGACGACGACAGCGGCGACAACGGACGCCGCCGGCGCGAATGAAACGCCGATAGCACGTACACGGGGCGGACTTCGGTCCGCCCTTTTTTTCACGCTGGCCGCAGGGACATCACCGCCGGCAATCGGCGAGAATCACCGTATGCAGATCCTACTCAACGGCAATTCTCATGATTGCGCCGACGATACGACGCTGGCCCAGCTACTCGCCGACCACGGCTATGCCAATCGCCGCGTCGCCGTGGAAATCAATCGCCAGATCATTCCGCGCAGCGAGCACGCCACCACGCCCCTGCGTCCCGCCGACCACGTAGAAATCGTCCACGCCATGGGAGGTGGGTGAAGCGGCGCGTTTAGGAGATGCCATGAGTGGCATCTCCTGCGCGGCTGAACGCCGGGCCAGGGATGGCCCGGCCGGCGCCCTGCACCACGAACGATTGCCGACCCCGGCGACGAACGAATCCCGCCATGCCTGGACCGAGACGAAAAAACGGAGTCCCCGCCGCGCAGGTTCCTGCGTGTATCCCAGCAACGACGTCAGGAACATCCGCATGCGCATCGAACACGTTGTTGCCGTCCTGGCGTTAGCGCTCATCGCGCCGCCGGGTTTCGCCGCCGACGGCGATCCCGACCTCCGCTTTTCTGGCGACGGCAAGGCCATTTACAGCTGGCCCGAACCGGCCACGCTGCAGGCCGAAACCCGCGCCGTGGCGACCGCCGTCGACGGCAGCGTCACGACGGCCGGCTGGATCAGCTACAGCAACGTCCAGCAGTATTTCGCCGCGACTGTGACGCGATTTCGCAGCGATGGCGAACTCGATACCGCCTTCGCCACCCAGGGCGTGGCCCGCATCACGTTCAATGCCGCGCCGCGCGTACGGCAGCAGCTGCGGGCGGTCACGGTTCTTGCCGACGGAAAGGTGCTCGGCTTCGGCGGTGTGCGTACTGGCGAAGGATCGGCGCCGGAGCTGCCCGTGATGGCGCGTCTGACCGCGGCCGGCCTGCCCGATCCGGCATTCGGCGTCGACGGCAAGCGCACTATCGACACCAGCGGCTGGCCGGTTGCGGCAAGCCTCGAGATCGCCGCCGGCGCCTGGCAGTCGGACGGCAAGCTCGTCGGCGCGGGCACCTGCCGCGGCTGCGGCAGCGATCCGGACGATCTCGATATCGTTGCGTTGCGCGTCGGCCCCGACGGCACTCTCGATCCGTCCTTCGGCAGCGGCGGCTGGAGCCGTATCGAGGCGAGCGCGCTGCAGGCGGCGAGCGAGGTCGCGATCGACGACCTCGGCCGCGTCGTCATCGCCGGGGTTTACAGCAGCGGCACGCAGCAGTTACTGGTGGCGCGACTGACCGCGGCCGGCGTGCCCGATACGAACTTTGGCGGCGATGCGATCGTCACACCGGCCTGTCCCAACGCCGGCTCCACCACCTGCAGCATCGGCGCGCTGGCGGTCGGACGCACCGCCGGCGACTTTTTCGTTCGCCGCATCTTCGTCGCGACCAACCGCAGCGGCAACGGCGGCGTGCTGGGCCTGACCGACAGCGGCACGCCGAGTGCTTCGTTCGGCACCAGCGGATTCCTGGATCTGTCGCTCGAGGAAGGCACGTCGATCACGGCCCTGGCGGTCGACGCGCAGCGCCGACTGTTCGCCGCCGGCACGATCGACCCCAACGGTGGCAGCGGCACCGACTTCCTGGCCGCGCGCACGAATTTTTCCGGCGACCTCGACGACACCTTCGACGGCAACGGCGTGGCACGCTACGCATTCGAAGCCGGCGGCATCAGTTTCGACACGCCGCGCGCGATCGCGTTTTCAGCCCGGCGCCCGGTGCTGGCCGGCACGCTGCTCAACACCGGCGCGAGCACCTATCACGTCGGCGTGCTGCGCCTGCAGGAAGACCTCCTGTTCGCCGATGGCTTCGATTGAGTCAGCCTTGCCCGGCTGAATGGCGCAGCGGTCATTTCCCTGCGCCGGGGCGGTGCTTGCTACCATCCCGAACTTCTCCGCTGCGCTCTTTCGAACCCATGACTGCGACGCCTTCCGATTCGTTCGTTATCGCCGGCAAGTCCTACCGTTCGCGCCTGCTCACCGGCACGGGCAAATTCAAGGATCTGGAAGAAACCCGCCTCGCTACCGAGGCCGCCGGCGCCGAAATCGTCACCGTCGCGATCCGCCGCAGCAATATCGGCCAGGACCCGGGCCAGCCGAACCTGCTCGACGTGCTGCCGCCGTCGCGCTACACCATCCTGCCGAACACGGCCGGCTGCTATACCGCCGACGATGCCGTGCGCACCTGCCGCCTCGCGCGCGAGCTGCTCGACGGGCATACGCTGGTCAAGCTCGAAGTCCTCGGCGACCCGCGCACCCTGTTCCCGGATGTGGTGCAGACCCTGCAGGCGGCTGAAATCCTCGTGCGCGAGGGCTTCGAGGTCATGGTCTATACCTCCGACGATCCGATCCTGGCCAAACGCCTCGAGGAAATCGGCTGCGTCGCGGTGATGCCGCTGGCCGCGCCGATCGGCTCGGGACTGGGCATCCAGAACCGCTGGAACCTGCTGGAAATTGTGGAAAACGCCAAGGTTCCCATCCTCGTCGACGCCGGCGTCGGCACCGCTTCCGACGCGGCAGTCGCGATGGAACTGGGCTGCGACGGCGTGCTGATGAATACGGCCATTGCCGGTGCGAAGAATCCCGTGCTCATGGCCAGCGCGATGCGCAAGGCGATCGAGGCGGGCCGCGAGGCCTTTCTCGCCGGGCGCATTCCACGCAAGCGCTTCGCGTCGGCGTCCAGCCCGATCGACGGAACCATCGGCTGATGCACGAGGGCGATGATCGCGACGGCGAGCGTTCACGGCCGCCGCGCCGCATCAAGAGCTTCGTGCTGCGCCAGGGGCGCATCACCGACGCGCAGCAGCGCGCCTTCGCCGACCACTGGACGCACTTTGGCCTGGACGTCGAAGGCCAGCCGCGCGACCTGGCACGGGTCTTTGGCAACGATGCGCCGGTCGCGCTGGAAATCGGCTTCGGCAATGGCGAACAGTTGGTCTGGGGTGCGCAGCACGAGCCCGGCAGGAATTTCATCGGCATCGAAGTGCACCGGCCCGGCGTCGGCCGCGCGCTGAACGCGCTCGCCGCCGCGGCAGCCGACAACGTACGCGTCTACCACCACGATGCCGTGGAGGTGCTGTTGCACGAACTCGCGCCGGCCAGCCTGGACCAGGTGCGCATCTACTTCCCGGATCCCTGGCACAAGAAGAAGCACAACAAGCGCAGGCTCGTGCAGGCGCCGCTGGTCGAGTTGCTCGCCACGCGCGTGCGTCCCGACGGCATCTTGCATATGGCGACCGACTGGGCGGACTATGCCGAGCAGATGCTCGCAGTCGTCGATGCCGACGCCTCGTGGCGCAACCGTGCTGGTTTGGGGAATTTTTCGGAACGGCCCGCGTGGCGCACGCACACCCATTTCGAGCAGCGCGGCCTGAAGCTCGGCCACGGCGTCTGGGATCTGCTTTACCAGCGCGTCTGACACCACGCGCGCCCGACCAACAAAGGACGTCGAACCGGCGACATGGACTACGGACTGACCCTGACCACCGACATGATGCTCGTGTTCGGGCTGGTCGCCTTCACCGTGCTGATGCTGGTGCTGGAGTGGATCCGGGCCGACGTGGTCGCTCTGCTCGTCATCGTCTGCATCGGCGTGACCGGCCTGCTGCCGGTGGAGCAGCTGTTCGACGGCTTCGCCGGCAACGCCGTGATCTCGCTGATCGCCGTGATGATCATGGGCGCCGGGCTCGATCGCACCGGCGTGCTGACCAAGGCCGCGAGCCTGATCCTGCGCGTATCCAACGGTGTGGAATCGCGCCTGTCGCTCGCGATCAACGTGATGGCCGGCGCACTGACCTCGATCATGCAGAGCCAGGCGCTGGCCGCGTTGCTGCTACCGGTGGCCTCGCGCGTGTCGGCGCGTACCGGCGTGCCGCTCAAGCGCCTGCTGCTGCCGATGGGCTGCATGATCCTGGCCGGCACCAACATGACCATGATCTCGAACTCGCCGCTGATCCTGCTCAACGACCTCATCGTCAGCGCGAATCGCAACCTGCCGCCGGGTGCCGACACCATCGCGCCGTTCAGTCTGTTCGCCATCGCGCCGATCGGCCTGCCTCTGCTGTTGGTCGGCCTGGCCTACTTTTTCTTCTTCACGCGCAAGCTGCTGCCGGACGAGGAGTCCAAGCAGAAGGTCACGCCCGGCCGCACCGAAACCTACTTCGCCGAAACCTACGGCATCGATGGCGAAGTGATGGAGCTGACCGTGACCGCGGAAAGCCCGCTGGTCGGCATGAGCGTCGGCGAGGTCGAGCAGATGCGCGGCGCGCCGCTGATCCTCGCGATGAAGAACGGCAACGAATCTCGCCTAGCGCCGCCGGCCGACCAGATGATCTGGGTCGGCACCGTGCTCGGCGTGCTCGGCCAGCGCGATCAGGTCAACGATTTCGCGCAGAACCAACTGCTGCGCGTGCAGGCGCGCCTGCGTCAGTTCGGTGACATGTTCAATCCCGGCCGCGCCGGCATTTCCGAGGCGGTGATCCCGCCGACCTCACGCTACGTCAAGCAGGTGCTCGCCGACCTGCGCATGCGCAAGCATCACGGCATCAGCGTGCTTGCCGTGTATCGCGGCGAGCAGGTGTTCCGCGAGGACGTGCGCAAGGTCGCGCTGCGCGCCGGCGACACGCTGGTCATGCACAGCTCCTGGCGCGACCTCGCTCATGCCGCCGAGGATCGCGACTTCGTCGTCGTCACCGACATTCCGAAAGAAGAAGCGCGCCCGGCCAAACTGTGGCATGCGCTGACCTTCTTCGGCCTGGCCATGCTGCTCGGTCTTTTCACGAGCATGAAGCTGTCGGTCGCCATGCTGACCGGCGCGGTCGGCATGCTGCTCGCCGGCGTGCTGACCATGGACGAGGCCTATTCGGCGATCAACTGGAAGACCATCTTCACGCTGGCCTGCCTGATCCCGCTGGGCTGGGCCATGGACACGACCGGCGCGGCCGCCTGGGTCGCACAAGAGGTGCTGATCTACCTCGGCGCCTGGCCGCAGTGGGCGCTGCAGGCCGTTATCGCCGTGCTCGCGCTGTTCTTCGCCCAGGTCATCTCCAATGTCGGCGCGACGGTGATGATGGTGCCGATGGCGATCAATATCGCGCTGGCGTCGAACGGCAATCCGGCGGTGTATGCGCTGGTCGTCGCGATCTCGACCTCGAACACCTTCGTGATCGCGAACGCAAACCCGGTGCTCACCATCGTCGGCGGTCCCGGTGGTTACCGGCGACGCGATTTCTGGCGCGTCGGCCTGCCGCTGACGGTGCTGCTGCTGATCACTCTGCTGGTGTCGGTGAACTGGCTGTTCGGGTTTTAGCGGGGAATCGGGAATGGGGAATCGTCAAAGCCGGCGACATCGTGCTCCGCTCCAACGATTCCCCATTCCCCATTCCCGACTCCCCATGCCCGTCAGGGCATAACGACCACCCCGTCGCGCACCTGCAGCGGCATCGGCGCGAGGCCGTTGCGGCAGGGGCCGGCCAGTGCGGCGCCGCTGGCGATGTCGAACGTCGCGCCGTGCGCAGCGCAGATCACCGCACCGTCCTTGACGAGGAACTTGCCCGGCGCCCAGTCGAGCCGCCGGCCCGCATGCGGACATTCGTTGTGGTAGGCAAAGACGCGGTCGCCCTGGCGCAGCAGGATCAGGCTGAAGCCGCCAGTGCTGCTGTCGACGTCGGCGGCGATCGCGCCGCCGTCGGGGATATCCTCGAGCCGGCAGATCGCGTTGCCGCCCGGACTGACTTCAAGCACTTGAGTTGCTACCGGAAAACCCCACACTGGGCCTCTGAATGATGCCACACGGAGTCGATGTCCCCATGACTGCAGTCCTGTTCCGCTCGCCGCGTACGCGCAACCCGCTGCTGCGTGCACTGGCGACCGTCGTGGGCGTACTCATCCTCGGCGCAACGCTGGTGTTCGGCATCTTCATCGTCCTGGGCCTGGCCGCGATCGGCGCGACGGTATGGGCGGCGCGCCAGTTGAGCAAGCCGGGTGCCGCCGCGACGGCAACGACGCAGTCGGCCGCGCAGCCGAGCCGGCCGACCCCGGCCGGTGTGATCGAAGGCGAATTCGTCGTCGTGCGCGAGCCGGTTTCCCCGCCGCGCTGAACCACGGCGTCATTCCATCCCGGGTGGCAGCAGCTCCAGCGCCATTACCATCGCGTCCTCGCGGCCGCGCGCTGCCGGGTAGTAGTTCGGCCGGCGGCCGATCTCGTTGAAGCCCAGCGAATGGTAGAGCTGGATCGCGCGCGGGTTCGACGGCCGGACTTCGAGAAAGATGCGCTCGCTGTTGTGCCAGCGCGCCAGGTCCATGAGCCGGCGCATCAAGCGGCGACCGTGGCCATCGCCCTGCGCATCCGGTGAAATGCAGACGTTCAGCACATGCGCCTCGCCGGCCGCGACCGACAGCACGCCGTAGCCGATGATCGTGTTGTCGCGCACCAGCACCCAGCAGTTGTAGCCGGCGCGCAGGCAGTCGCGGAAGATGCCTTCGCTCCACGGAAACTCGTACGCGCGAGCCTCGAGCGCCGCGACCTCCACCACGTCTTCCAGGCGCAGCGGCCGCATTTCCGGCAAGCCGGTTTTCAGGATCGCGACCACGTCTGCTCCCGCAGATGCCGGCGCAAGGGCCGCAGTGCCTGCCACAACAACCGCTTGGCCAGCGCATTGCCGCGCCATTCCGACGGTGCGGCGGTAACGACGATGGTGGCGGCCTGCTGCGCCGTCGTCGGCAGTTCCGCGCCGAGCACACGCGCCAGGTGAGTGCCGAGCACGAGGAAGGCCGCCGCATTCTGGTCCAGCTCCGGCAACCGTCCGTCCGCGGGCACTTGCCAATGCAAGGCCGCTTCGGCGAGGCCCAGCGCCGCGGCGATGGTCTGCGCGGTCGTACCGGCCGCCTGCTCGCAGATCACTGCGACGCGGACGGCTGCCGCTGCCGCCGGCATCGCGCCGGTAGTCGCCGCGACGGCGGCATCGCGCGCATTCACACGATCGCGCGAACGCAGGCGGTACGGGATCACGCCGATCGCATCGAGCTGGCGCAAGCGCCGCGCCGACAGCGCAGGCGCGCTCACGATCGCACCTGCACGCTCAGGCCGGCCAGGCGCGCGACGAACGCGGCGTAGATCTGGTCCATCGCCTGGCCATACGCGGTCACCGTGGCCGGAATGTCTGGATCGGCCGCGGGAATGCGCGAGGAATACGTCTCCTCGGCCAGCAGTATGCCGGCGTGTTCGACCCGCATCTGCAGCGACACGTCCACATGCCAGGTTCCCGCGTCCTCGACGCGTTCGAAGCGCTGGATCACCCCGCTGACGCGCAGCACGTTCGCGCTGGCCGGCAGGCGGTCGCTGACCTGCGGCGCCGCATCGATCTGGCGCAGCACACGGATCAGCCGCCGCTGCAGCATCCGCGCGGGCGGATCGCTCCACTGGCGATAGTGGTAGGTGCGCAGCGCGCGGCCATCCTTGTCGAGCGCATAGATCAGCGCCTGATCGGCATAGATGCCGTCGGCGCTGAAGATGGCCACATCGACCGGTACTTCGAAGCGGACCGAGCGCGCCGGCGGCAGTACCGGATCGGGCAGGCGATACCAGGTCACTTCGGGCACGGGCACGGATTCGCAGCCGCTCACGCACATGAGCAACGCCAGCAACACGGCTCTGAAGGCCATCCTCATCGTTCGGATTCCTCGGGCGCGTCGGCCTTGGGCTGCAGCAGCAGGCGGTTCGGATTCTTGCGGATCTCGCGCGTGAATTCATCCGCGTTGCGGCTCGCGCTGTCCAGATGATGGACGATGGTGTCGATGCGGCTGGACAGCGTCGCGAGCACCGCGCGCAGGTCGGTCACCGCGGCATTCACGCCGGGCCTGTTCTCGCGTGTCAGTGCGGCGAGATCGTTCAGCGCGCTGTCGAGACTGGCCTTGGTCGATTCCAGATCGCGGCTCAGCGCATGCACGTCGCTGAGAATGCCGCTGACGGCTTCGCGGTTGGACGGCTTTAGCAGGTCGTTGACCGACACCGATGCTTCGGTCAGCCGCAGCAGCAGTTCGCGCGTCTGGTTGAGCACCTCCGGCGTGCCCTTGTCGAGCGAACCGGTGATCGAATCGACGCGCTCGGAAAGATTGCGGATCAGCGGCGTGATCTGACTGCGCGTCAGCGTCGTGACCTCGGCGGCGAGTTCGTTCATCGCGCCGAAGATATCGGTGCCCTCCTCGCCCTTGAGCTCGGCGCCCACGGCCAGCGGCGTCTTCTCGATGCCTTCGCGGATCGCCACGGTCACGTCGGCGAGCAGGCCGCTGGACTGCAGCCGCGCGACGGAATCCTGCGGGATCGGCCAGTCGGCGCGCAGGCTCAAGCCGATGCGGTAGCGCGTGCCCCCGTCGCCGCGCTCGGGCACCACGTCGTCGACCTGGCCGATACGATAGCCCTGATAGAACACGGGCGCGCCGGCGCGCAGGCCGGTCACGTTGCGGTAGTAGGTGTGGTATTCCGCCTCGCCGCCGCTGCTTCCGGTGATCAGGAACAGCGCGACGAGCAGCAGCGCAAGCGCTGACAGCACCATCGCGCCGACCAGCGTGTAGTTGACGTGGTCGCGTTTCACTTCTGCCCTCGCAGTTCCGTGTTCATGCCTCTTCCTCGGTCAGGCGGCGCAGATAGGCGTCCGCATCGACGACGACATCGCGCGGTCGACGGTTCAGCAGATCCTGGATGCGTTCGTTGTCGGAGCGGCGCACCGCGTCGACGGTATCGGTCATCAGCACGCTGCCCTGATCCAGCACGGTGATGGTGTCGGCGATCTTGAACGCGCTGTCCAGCTCATGCGTGACCACGACGATCGTCATGCGCAGCGCATCGCGCAGACGCAGGATGAGTTCGTCCAGCTCGGCCGAGACGACCGGATCGAGACCGGCCGACGGTTCGTCGAAAAACAGCAGCCGCGGGTCCATCACGATCGCTCGCGCGAGCGCGGCGCGTTTGACCATGCCGCCGGACAGCTGGCTCGGCATCAGATCGTGGAAGCCGCCGAGGTTGACGACCTCGAGCTTCATGCGGCTCATGATGCGGATCTGGTTTTCGTCGAGATTGGTATGTTCGCGCAGCGGCAGAGCGACGTTGTCGCCGACACTCAGCGAGGTCAGCAGGGCACCGCCCTGGAACGACACGCCGAGCCGGCGCCGCACCTGCTGCAGTTCGCGCTGGCCGGCGTTGACGATGTCGGTGCCGAGCAGACGGACACTGCCGCGCGTGGGCCGGTGCAGGCCCAGGATCTGGCGCAGCAGCGTGCTCTTGCCGGAGCCCGAGCCGCCCATGATCACGCGGATCTCGCCCGCGTCGACGCGGAAATCCACGTCGTGCAGGATGCGGCGCTTGCCGTACCAGGCCTCCAGGCCTTCCACCTCGATCAATGGCGCGGCGGCGTCCGTCATCGGTTGAGGAAGTACGAAAAGATCATGTCGGCGACGATGATGTAGCAGATCGACAGCACGACGGCGCGCGTGGTCGCGCGGCCTACGCCTTCGGCACCGCCCGTCACGCTGAAGCCCGTGCTGCAGCCGATCAGCGTAATCAGCACGGCAAAGACCGCGCTCTTGCCGATGCCCTGCCACAGATCGCCCCGCTCGAGCAGCGCCAGCGTCTGCAGGATGTAGGACTGGGCGGTCACGTTGAGCGCCGGTGCGCTGTACAGCGCCGCGCCGATGATCGCGACCGCGTCGGCGAACACGGTCAGCAGCGGCAGCATGATCAGCATCGCGATCAGCGCCGGCGCGACGAGATAACGCACCGGCTCGATGCCGATGACGGCGAGCGCGTCGACTTCCTGCGATACCGTCATCGAACCGATGCGCGCGGCCAGCGCCGATCCGGAGCGGCCGGCGACGAGGATGGCCGTGATCAGCGCGCCGAATTCGCGCGTGACCGACTTGGCGACGGCGACGATGACCTGCGACTGCGCACCGAACTCTTTCAGCGCGGCGATGAACTGGATGCCCAGCATGATGCCGATCGTGAACGCGAGCAGGCAGACGATGGGCAAGGCGTCGACGCCGATGCGGCGCATTTCCGCGGCGATCGCGGACAGGCGCACGGGCTGGCCGCGACGCCAGCCCCAGATCATGAACCAGACGCTCTCCAGCAGCAGCATGCCGCCGTAGCCGAGCCCCGCGACGGAATGCACGGTCACGCGGCCCAGCGCCGCGAGCGGCTCGGCGAACGGCAGGCTCAACCCGCCTCCGCCGGCTGCGCGCTGGCCAGGTCCGGCAGCAGCGTGAAGACGCGATCCAGCCGCGCCAGTTCGAGCACCGCCAGCACCGGCGCGCTCGTCCCGATCAGCACGAAGCGGCGTTCGCCGTTGCGCGCGGTCTGCAGACCCTCGACGAGCGCGGCGATGCCGGACGAATCGATGTAGCTGACCGCCGACAGGTCGACCCCGACCGAATGGGTTTCGAGCGCTTCGAGGATGGCGTCGCGCACGCGTCCCGACCACGACATGTCGACCTCGCCGTCGAGCTTGAGCAGCAGCAGGTCGTCGTGTTGTTCGGTGATCACATCGTTCATGCCGTTTCCTCCGCGGGCGCGGCGCAGCGTTTCCACATCCGCAATACATTGCCGACGCCGCCGACGCGCGGCTGCAGTCGCCAGCCGTCCATCAGCGCGTCGATGAAATTGACCCCCAGCCCACCGGCGCGGCACTCGGCCAGATCGCGTGGCGTGACGCGGCCCGGATCCACACCGGGCGCATCGTCGCGCAATTCGAACTCCAGCACATCGCCGTCGCGGTGCAAAGACAACACGATATCGCCGCTGCTTCCTGCATAGGCGTGCCGGATGATATTGCAGCACGCTTCGTCGACGGCGAGTACAAGGCGGTCGCGCAGGTCCGCGGGAACGCCGGCGCGGTCCAGCGCCTGGCGCAGCTCGGCACGCATGGCGCGCAGGCGCTCGGCCTCGGCCGGGAAAGACTGGCGCAGCAGCAGGATCGCGGTGCTGGGCTGGGTTTCCTGCAGCAGCAGCAGCGTGGTGTCGTCGACCAGGCGCATCTGGCGCAGCTCGGAGACGATCGAACGCAGGCGCACCTCCGGCGAGGCGTCCGCATGCCGTTCGATCAGCGCACGCGCGCCGTCCTGACCAAGCCGGGTGTCGCCCTTGCGCACGTCGGTGACGCCGTCGGAAAAGAAATACAGGGCGCCGCCGCCGAGGCGCAGGCGCGTCTCGGGGAACTCCTGGCCGACGACGATGCCCAGCGGCGGCCCGTCGGACCGGTATTCGGTACAGAGGCCGCCCTGGTAGAGCAGCGCCGGCGGAAACCCGGCGCCGGCCATGTGCACCTCGCCAGTGGCGCGGCGGTAGTAGCCGACCGCGGCGCAGACGAAGCGGCCGCCGTGGGTGCTCAGGCACAGTTCTTCGTTGGCGCGGCGCAGCCATTCTCCGGGCGGCAGGCCGTCCTTGCCGGCCCAGCGCAACAGACTGGCGGCGCGCGTCATCAGCAGCGCCGCATCCAGTCCCTTGCCGGCGACATCGCCGATGACGAAGGCGATGCGGCCGTCGGCCAGGTCGAAGTAATCGTAGAAGTCGCCGGAGATCTCGTGCGCCGGCACGTTGATCGCGAGCAGCGGGAATCCGGCGCGGCGGCGCTTGGGCAGCAGCTGCTTCTGCAGCCGGCGCGCGAGGTCGAACTCGCGTTTGAGGCGCTGCTGTTCGACCAGCTCGTTGGCCAGGCGCGCATTGTTGATCGCCAGTGCGGTCGGCGCCGCGAGCAGGCGCAGGATGCCCGCATCGATCGCGTCGAAGGCTTCGCCGTTGTGCTTGTTGATGAGCTCGAGCACGCCGATCGTGCCCTTGGCGGTGGTCAGCGGCACGCAGATCAGGCTGCGCGTGACGAAGCCGGATTCCTCGTCGACGCGCTTGTAGACGCGCGGGTCGGTGGCGGCATCGGCGACGATGATCACGGCCTTGTCGGTCAGCGAACGGCCGACCACGCCCTGGTCGCTGGCCAGACGCAGGCCGCGCAGATCGACCGGGCCGACACAGACCTTGCATTCGAGTTCGTCGGTCAGCTCGTCGAGCAGGAACAGCGAGGCCGCCTCGACGTGCATGTAGTCGGCGATGCGCCGCAGCGCGAGCGGCAGAGTGCGGCGCAGGTCCAGCGATACCGCCAGCGCCTCGGACAGCTCGGCCAGCAGCGCGAATGCGCGTGCATCGTCACCGACCATGGCATGGGCAAGCAGGCTGGCGGCAGAGGCATTCACGCCGGCGGCGGTTCCTGGCGCTGCGGCTGCTCGCGCTGGCCACGGCGCCGGCGCAGTCCCCAGAGCGTGAACAGCGGTCCCGAAATCACGTACAGCACGCCGATCGTGAACAGGACCATCGGCGGATCGATGTACAGCGCAACGAAAATCAGCACGACCAGCGGGATCACCACGAACGGCACGCGGTCGGAGAGGGGCCAGGCCTTGAAGCTGTAGTAGCGGATACGGCTGACCATGAGCAGGCCGGCGATCACGGCGATGCACGGCGCGACGGTCTGTACCAGTTCGTTGTCGCCAGCGAACCCGTTCGCGCTCATGGTCCAGACGAAGGACATGACGAGCCCCGCCGCCGCCGGGCTCGCCAGCCCCTGGAAATAGCGCTTGTCGACGACGCCGACCTGGGTATTGAAGCGCGCCAGACGCAGGGCCGCACACGCGGCATAGATGAAAGCCGCAGCGAAGCCGACCTTGCCCCAGAGCGGACCCAGCTTCTGCAGCGTGGACAGGCTCCAGGCGTACAGGACCAGGGCGGGCGCCACGCCGAAGCTGACCATGTCCGACAGCGAGTCGTACTGCACGCCGAATTCGCTCTGGGTATTGGTCAGGCGCGCGACCCGGCCATCCAGACCATCGAGCAGCCCCGCGATGAAGACCGCCATCGCGGCCTCCTGCGGCCGCCCGGCGAGCGCGACGATGATCGCGTAGAAGCCCGCAAACATGGCCCCGGTGGTCAACAGGTTGGGCAGCAGATAAATGCCGCGGTGCGGCTTGCGGCGCGGACTTTCGCTGGGTTCCATGCCTGTGCCTCGTGCGGAATTGGGAAAGCTTGCGGGATAGCCGCGTCCGCGCCAAGTCCTCAGGGCATCGGCGTGGCCGTGAGCGGACTTGAACGTTGTCGGGAAAGGGCGTCCCGCCTCATTTTCGATCGAATGGTGTGCTCAGAAAGCGCTGCCTCGTCGTTTCGGCAATGCCTCGCCGGCGCGGTCCAGTGCATTCGTTTCCGGAGATTCATGGCTGGCGCGACCGATTCCGCTCGCTCCTCGAGGGTCATTCGAACATCCATCGGCGGCGCGATCGACAGTCGCGGCCCTCGTTCACCGGACCGCTTCGGCAAGCCGTCCCAACCATAGTCGAGACACAGGATTGGTTGGCTGCCCAAGGATTTGCCGGATTTTTCTGCCGTGCTGCACAGTACCGCGGCGTAACGGCTTGTATCGTGAGAACAACAGTGCTATCCAATGCCTACGATAGACCCGCGCCGTTTCCCGCGCGACCACGGAGCCCCTTATGAAAGCCATCCAAGTCGCCTTCGGCCTGCTCGCAGCAGTTGCCGCGACTGCCGGCCATTCCGCTGACAAAGTGTACAAATGGAAGGACGCCAACGGCGTCGTTCATTTCTCGGACGCGCCGCCGCCCAAAGGCACCGAGTTCAACAACGTCAGGATCGTCAACCAGAGCGCGGCGATCACTCAGACGGAGCCGCAGAGCCCGCCGCCGACCGGCGACACGGCTGCCGCTACAGACAGTGGCGAAGCCAAACCCGTGGCCGACAACGGAAACGCGGCCCGCTGTGCGTCCGCACAGGATCGCGTCGCCCTGCTCTCCAGCGCCCAGCCGCTGACCGTGCAGCAGGACGGCAAGTACGTTCAGATGGCGGCCGCGGACCGTGCTGCCGAGCTGAACATCGCCAAGGCAACGGTCGCCTCGCTATGTTCGGCAGGCGCCAGCCAGTAATCCCGCAATGACGCGCGCGGTCGTCGGACTGACCGCGCTGCTTGCAGCCGCTGCAGCCGCCTGGTGGTATTTCGCGCCGCAGACCCTGCCGGTCGCGGTACGCCATGCGGCGCCGGTTTCCCCGAATGCGCAGACCGCGTCGCCGGCGCTCTACAAATGGCGCGACGCAAAGGGCCGGCTCAACGTGACGGATGTCCCGCCCACGGACCGTCCCTACGAGACCGTGCGCTACGACCCGAATACGAACGTCGTGCCCGGCTACCGCAGTCCGGCTGCCGCCGATGCCGCGGAAAACCGCCCGATTCCGCCGGATCCGGCAAAGCAATCGCGCTAGGAAGCACGCCGGCAAAATCTGCCAGCCCGATGGCGATGGCGCGCGATGCGCCGTTTCGCGCATCGCCACCGGGCGCATGCCGCTTCATGCGAACAGCGCCAGCACCTCGTCTCGGCTGAGCTGGCGGCTTTCGCTCTCGCGCCGCGCGCGATACTCGAACGTGCCTGCGGCCACGCCGCGCTCGCTGATCACGATGCGGTGCGGAATGCCGATGAGTTCCATGTCGGCGAACATGCCGCCCGGACGCAGGCCTCGGTCGTCGAGCGCCACCTCGATGCCGCGCGAGCCAAGCTCGGCGTACAGCGCGTCGGCGACCGCCGCCACGTTCGCATCGTTCCTCGGATTGAGCAGGCACAGCACGACACGCCACGGCGCCATGGGCTCGGGCCAGATGATGCCGGCGGCATCGAAGTTCTGCTCGATCGCGGCCGCAACGATGCGGCTGACGCCGATGCCGTAGCAGCCCATGCTCATCACCTGGCTCTTGCCGCCCTGGTCGATCACTGTCGCCTTCAGCGCCTCTGCGTATTTCTGGCCGAGCTGGAAGACGTGACCGACTTCGATGCCGCGCGCGATACGGATCGCCCCCTGGCCGTCGGGCGACAGATCGCCGTCGACTACCTTGCGCAGGTCCGCCACGCGCGTGATCTGCGCATCGCGTTCCCAGTTGGCGCCGCGGTAGTGCGTGCCGTCCTGATTGCCCCCGCAGACGAAATCCGCGAGCACGGCGGCGTCGCGATCGACGATGACCGGAATCGACGCCGGCAATCCGACCGGGCCGATGAAGCCGGGCTTGCAGCCGAGCGCCTTGACGATCTCGGCCTCGTCGGCGAGCGTCGACTCACCGCCCAGTTCGGCCAGCTTGCCGGCCTTGACCTCGTTGATCTCGTGGTCGCCGCGCACGCACAGGGCGACGAGGCCGTCGACACCGCCCACGAGAATGGTCTTGACGCAGGCCTCGGGCGCCACTGCGAGGAACGCCGACACGTCGTCGATGGTCTTCTGCGTCGGCGTCGCGACACGTTCCAGCGTTGCTGCAGCGGCCGCTCGTGCCTGCCTCGGCGCCAGCGCTTCGGCCTTCTCGACGTTCGCCGCATAGTCGGAGCCGTCGCTGAAGGCGATCGCATCCTCGCCCGAGTCGGCCAGCACATGGAACTCGTGCGTGACGTTGCCACCGATCGCGCCCGCGTCCGCCTGCACGGCGCGGAACTTCAGCCCCAGACGCGTGAAGATGCGGCCGTAGGTCTCGTACATGTTCCAGTATTCGCGTTCCAGGCACTCCGCACTCAAATGGAAGGAGTACGCGTCCTTCATGAGGAATTCGCGCGCGCGCATGATGCCGAAGCGCGGCCGGATCTCATCGCGGAACTTGGTCTGGATCTGGTAAAAGTTCAGCGGCAGCTGCTTGTAGCTGTGCAGCTCGGCACGGGCGAAGTCGGTGATGACTTCCTCGTGGGTGGGGCCGAAGCAGTATTCGGCGTCCTTGCGGTCCTTGATCTTGAGGAGCTGGCCGCCGAACTTCTCCCAGCGCCCGGTTTCCTCCCACAGCTCACGCGGCTGCACCGCCGGCATCAGCACTTCGATCGCGCCGGAACGATTCATTTCCTCGCGCACGATGCCTTCGACCTTGCGCAGCACGCGAAGCCCCAGCGGGCTCCAGGTATACAGGCCGGCCGCAAGCTTGCGGATCATGCCGGCGCGCAGCATCAGCTGATGGCTGACGATTTCGGCGTCGGCGGGGACTTCCTTGACGGTGGCGAGATGGAACGTGCTCAGGCGCATGGCGACGGACTGCAGGCGGAAAAGTCCGTGATTCTATGCGTTCCGACGCGATTGCCGAAACACGCGGCCGTTTCCTCGAGCCCGCGCGCGGCGCGAACGCCGCGGCAGCGCTACTTGTCCTTCTTGACCAGCCCGCGCAGCTTGTCGAAGAACGAACCGCCCTTGACCTGATCGACGACCTTGGTCAGCTTGCCGGCGAGCCCCTGCTGGCGCTCCATTTCGGCCAGTTCCTCGCGCTGACGCTGCGACATCTGCGTTTCCCAGCGACGTTTGAGCTCTTCCTGCTGCACCTTGGTGCGCAGCTGCTTGCGGTAGTCGTCGGGCAGCGCCTCGCGAAACAGGCTGTTCTGCTCGCGCGCGATGTAGCGGCCGATTTCGTCGTACAGCGATTCGTTGAATTGCTCGCCGGTGACCGTCTTGGTCTGCTGGCCGCCCATCTGGTCGAAGTTGCTGAAGTGCATGCGCACGGCGCCGGAATCCGCGTCGGCGCTGAACACGGCCGCGAGGACGATGCGGCCGCGCGCCCTGACGGTCGCCGCCTGCACCTCGCCGTTCGCATCTTTCTTGGTGATGGTCACGCCGCCGATGTGGAAGCGCTGGAAGGTGCCCGCGACGGACTTGACCTTGGTCGTTCCAAGTATTTCGACGTTGGGACACTCATCCGTCACGATCGGGCACGGAAACGACAGCTTGATCTCCTTGGAGGCAGGCTGGCTAGTAATCTTCAAGTCGTATTCGTGCTCGACCTGCAGCACCATATCGCCGTAGCCGGCGAGCGGATAGCGAAAGGTCTTGCGGGGCTTGATGAAGCTCAGATTCTGCGTGAGCTTCGACAGGTATTCGTGCAACGCCGCCATGCCTGGCTCGAGCTGCGTGCGATAGATCGCTTCGCGCTCCTGTTTCGCGCGATCCTGGTCGTCGGCGCCTGCTTTGCGCCGCTGCGCTTCTTGTTCGAGATCGTCCAGCAGACCCACTGCTCACCCCTGAGACGTAGAGAAAACCCACCCGCCCCGCCCCACAACCAGGCCCATAGTATCCGGTATGGCGGGTTTAAGGCACCCGGTCCGGAGCAGCGCCACGGCCGCGGCCCGCACAGCCGGCGAAGGAATATTTTGCGCTAGAAATCCGTTTTGGCACAAAATCGCATTTCAGGGATCAACACCGAGGCTCGCGCACCCCGCCACGACGGCGGCGCCGTGCCGTCGTCTCGGCGGCAAGGCACAAGGACCACACGGCATGTCCATCGACCTCGATCTCGACTCTCTCAGTTCCCAACAGCTGGCCGACCTCATCGCCCAGGCCAATCAACGCCAGCAGGAAATGCAGCGCGAACATGCGGCCGAGGTGCGCGCACGCCTGATCTGCCTCGCGCACGAGGAAGGCTTCACGATCGAGGAGCTGTTCGGCCACATCCCGATGCGCAAGCACACGGTGAAGCCCAAGTACCGCAACCCGCTCGTGCCCAACCAGACCTGGACCGGCCGCGGCAAGCAGCCGCGCTGGTTCAGCGCCGCGCTGCAGGCCGGCGTGCGCGAAGTGGATCTGCGCATCGGCTGATGCTTGCAGGCTGTTGAGAAACAGCCTGCTAGAGCGATCCAGAATGGATCGCCCGAGATTCGATCGCGCAAGCGATTGATTCTCGGAGAACGTGGGCAAGCTCCGCTTGCACCGTTCGATTGAGAAAGGAGCACTCGCTCCTTTCTCAGCAACCTATTACAGGCTGCGCCGCGGCGGCACCAGCAGGTCGCCGAACAGCAGACCGGCAACCAGCGACACCAGGATCGTGATCAGCGAGAACGCCGTGTCGACGCCGAGAAACACATCGCGCTCGAACACGAACGACAGGCTCTTGAAGCCGACGCTGCCGGGGACCAGCAGAATGATGCCGGGTTCGCGGATCACCGCGCCCGGCCGCTGGTACCAGGTCGCGTAGAGATTGCTCGCGGCGCCGACGCCGAGCCCGGCGATGAACACACCGAACTCGGGCCCGAACTGCGCGCCGCCGAGCCGCGTGAGCGCATAGCCGAACATCACCGAACCGACCACGACCAGGCCGTCGCGCGGCGCGCTGCGGAACAGCACGGTGAACGACAGCGCGCCGGCCACCAGTCCGAACCATTCCACCCATAACGGCACCGGCGGAAATACCTCCACCGCGGGCACGACACCGAGCACGCGACACAGCTGCGTCGCCGCGACCGCGCCGAAGGTCAGCTTGAGCAAGGTCGCCGTCGCGCCGGCCATGCGCGCGACACCGGACACCAGATGCTGGCTGGAGAGTTCGCGCACGGCCGTGGTCAGGGTCATGCCCGGCAGCAGCACGATGAGGCTCGCGAGCACGACCGCATTCAAGGTCAGCGGTGCGACGTAGGCGCTGAACACGGTCGCGATCAGCGTGACCAGCAGCGCCGACACGGCCTCGAAGCTGTTGGACAACCGCGGCCGGCGCTCGGCGCCAAGCGACAGCAGGCCGATGAGCCAGCCGAGCAGCGCGACGACGACCAAATCCATCCACGAGGCCTTGAGCAGGGTCGCGACGCTGGCCGAGGCCACGCCGAAGCTCAACACCGTGAGCCAGCGCGTGCGCCGGCTCGGCGGCCGGCCGAGTTCGAGCAACTGGCGATACCCTTTCTGCAGATCGAGGCTGCCGTCGATGACGCGATCGGCGATCTCGTCCACCGCACAAAGCCGGCGCAGGTTCACTTCGCCCGGCGCGAGACGGATGACCTGGGTGAAATCGGCGACCGAGTCCAGTTCGTGGTTCTGCTCGGCGAACGACAGCACGATTGAGGTCGGCGTCGACAGCGCGTCGCAGACCAGTCCCAGACGCGCACTGACCTTGCCGATCGCTTCTTCCAGGCGTGGCGCCGCGGTGCCGTATTCGTGCAGGCGCCGCGCCAGTGCGATGACGAACCCGACGCGTTCCTTGAGCGAGGCCGAACGGTCGTTCATGCGCGGGCTCGGCGATAATCGTCCGCTAGGCCGCGGCGGCATTCGGGATGTAGGTGCATGGGTCTGGGAGAGGCGCTGGCGATCTTGAGTGCATTGGCCTGGTCGGCCGGCGTGATTATCTACAAACGCCTCGGCGAAACGATCGCTCCGGTGCGTTTGAACCTTATGAAAAACCTGCTGGTGCTCGGCTTCCTGCTGCCCAGCCTCGCGTTCTTCGGCGGACCGCTGCCTCAGCTGAGCACCGCGGAACTCGCGATCACGCTGCTGTCGGGCATGCTCGGCATCGCTATCGCCGACAGTATGTACCTGACCGCGCTCAATCGCCTTGGCGCGGGACGCATGGGCATCCTCGGCAATTTCTACAGCCCGTTCGTGATCCTGCTGTCGTTCCTGTTCCTCGGCGAGCGCCTGGGTCCATTGCAACTGCTCGGGTTCGCACTGGTGACCAGCGGCGTGCTCGTGGTCAGCGCGCGCTCGTCCGGTGAGCCCGCCGAGCGGCGCGAACTGCGCCGCGGACTGCTGCTCGGGGTCAGCGCGATCGCGGTGATGGCCGTGGCCATCGTGCTGGTCAAGCGCGTGCTGGAAACCCAGCCGCTGATCTGGATGGTCGCGCTGCGCATGATCGGCGGGGTCGGCGGCCTGTTGCTGATATTCGCGTTCAAGCGCGAACTGCCGTGGCCGGGTCGCGCCGAGCGCGCGCAGATCCGCTGGCCCGTGGTGCTGATCGGCGCGCTGGTCGGACAATACCTGTCGATGCTGCTGTGGCTGGGCGGATACAAGTACACCAGCGCGTCGGTCGCAGCGATCCTCAACGAGACCACGTCCATCTTCATCGTGGTGCTCGCCGCGGTGTTCCTGCACGAAGCGCTGACCCGACGCAAACTCCTTGGCGTCGCGCTGACGATCTCGGGCGTGGCGTGCATGCTGCTCGCCTAGCTGGCTCGCTGGCCAATATGCCGGAACGTCAGGTTGAGGCGCGGTCCGGCCACCCGCAGCGCGCGCGGCAGGTCATGCCGATAGTGGCGCTGCGTCGCGCCGGACATCACGAGCAGGCTGCCGGCCGGCAGATCCAGTTCCAGGCGCGACGAAGGATCGCGCTTGTGACGCAGCCGGAAGCGCCTCGTCGCTCCAAGGCTCAGCGACGCGATCGTCGGTTCGGCGCCGAGTTCGGGTTCGTCGTCGCTGTGCCAGCCCATGCTGTCACGCCCGTCGCGATAGAGATTGCATAGCACGCTGTTGAAGTCCTGCGCGCAGCAGTCGCGCAACGCCAGACGCAGCGCGGCCAGCAGCGGCGTCCACGGCCGCGGCTCGAAGCGCGTGCGCGAGTAGGTATAGACCGCATCGGCATCGCCGATCCAGCACGACAGCCGCGGTGAGGCAAGCGTGCGGCCGAAGATCTTCAGGTGATGCTGTTCCCAGGCGATCTCCGCGCGCAGCTGCGCGAACAGCGCGGCCGGGTCGGCGAACAGGCCGGTCGCGAAACGCAGCGTCGCGCCGGGCAGCGCGGGCAAGGTCTGCCAGCGCGGCGACTGCCACCGCAACGCCTCCATGCCTGCGTCAGGCACGGATCACGCGTCCGTACTGCCGCCGATCACGCCACGCGCGCGCAGCTCCGCGCGCGCCGCCGCATCGAAGCCGAGTTCGGCGAGCACCGTGTCGCTGTGCTGGCCCAGCGCCGGCGGCGGCAGCGCGGCGAACTGCGGCTGTGCATCGCGCCGCAACGGGTTCGCGATCTGCGGCACGCTGCCCCAGTGCGGATGCGGCTGCTCGACGCGCAGGCCGCGGGCCTGTACCTGCGAATGCGCAAAGACGGCGGCGAGATCGTTGACCGGTCCGGCCGGCACACCGGCCGCCGCGAGACGATCCAGCCATTCCTGCGTCGTCGCTTCCGTCAGGCGTGCGCCGATCGCACTGCTCAGGGCGTCGCGCGCAGCGACGCGTCCCGCATTGCTCGAAAAGCGCGCATCACCGGCAAGGTCGGGCAGCGCCGCGGCGGCGCAGAAACGGCGGAACTGGTCGTCGTTGCCGACCGCCAGCATCAGATGTCCATCGGCCGTCGCGAACGCCTGGTACGGCGCGATATTCGGATGTGCGCTACCGTGACGCGAGGGCACCTCGCCGCCGACGAGATAGTTCATGCCCTGGTTCGCGAGCCACGCGACCTGACAATCG
This sequence comes from Lysobacterales bacterium, assembly GCA_038207515.1. Classification (GTDB taxonomy): domain Bacteria; phylum Pseudomonadota; class Gammaproteobacteria; order Xanthomonadales; family Rhodanobacteraceae; genus Tahibacter. The sequence goes on from JBBQZR010000037.1 coordinate 61,617, forward strand.
AACAGGGCGAGATCGAGCCGGCTACCGCGGCCCGTGCGCGTGCGCTCGTGCAGCGCGGCGAGGATCGCGCTGCTCGCGTACATGCCGCACATCAGGTCGCTGACCGCGATACCGACCTTCATCGGTTCGCCGCCGGCCGCTCCGGTCAGGGACATCAGGCCGGCTTCGGCCTGGATCATCGCGTCGTAACCGGCGCGCGACGCGTTCGGTCCGTCCTGGCCGAAGCCCGTGATCGAGCAGTACACGAGGCGCGAATTCAGCGCGCAGAGGCTGTCGGCATCCAGCCCGTAGCGCGCGAGTGTGCCGGGCAGGAAATTCTCCACCAGCACGTCGGCATCCGCGGCGAGGCGGCGCAGGATGTCCTGTCCGTCGCGCGTCGTGAAATCCAGCGCGAGGGAGCGTTTGCCGCGATTGCAGCAGAGAAAATACGCAGCGACCGCATCGCCGTCGGCAGCCGCGAGAAACGGCGGTCCCCAGCGCCGCGTGTCATCGCCGCTGCCGGGCTTCTCGATCTTGAGCACGTCGGCGCCGTAGTCGGCCAGCAACTGCGTGCACCAGGGACCGGCAAGGATGCGGGAGAGATCGAGGACGCGAAGGCCGCTGAGCATGGGGAGCTGGGAATCGGGAATCGGGAATCGGGAATCGGAAGTAACGACATCAGGTTCCGGTCGTGTCGTCGCTATGCTGGGTGTACTGCGGGTATCCCGTTACAGACCACTAAGGAAGTTCTGAACAAGCCTTGGCACTATCGCTCTTGTACTCAACACCAGATCTCCACAACCCCGCCAAACGCCTGCTGCGCAGGCATTTGGCCGCCCCCTTGACTCAAGGGGGCTCCAGAATCAAAGGCAGATATCGACTTGTTCAGAGGTTCCC
>JBBQZR010000038.1:0-61919 GCA_038207515.1 Lysobacterales bacterium
CGCTCGCCCTGACGCGCGCTGCTCCCTCGTGTCGGCTCGACGTAGTGTCGACTACGCCTTCGCCGTCACTCAGTCCGCGGCGCGCATCAGGACGGCGTCTCGACGCCCTCGCTACGAACGGGTGTGAGAAAGGCGGGCTAGGCTTGCGCGTCTCGAAACAGCGCAGCGCCAGGAGTTTTCCCATGACCGACACCGTCGCGGCCACCGCCGCGCTCGCCCCGCTTGCCGCCTTCGTCGGCCACTGGAATACGCAGGGCGAAGTGAAGCTGCTCGGGCCATCGGGACGCGGTGCGCCATTTCGCGCAACCGACAGCTACGAGTGGCTGCCCGGCGGCCATTTCCTGCTGCACCGCTTCGTGTCGCACATGCCCGACGGCACCGTCGAAGGCATCGAGGTCATCGGCTACGACGCGAGCCGCAAGCTCTACACGATGCAGTCCTACGACAACCAGGGCAACGCGAGCGCGATGCAGGCCAGCGTCGACGGCGACCAGTGGATATTCACCGGCAACAACGTGCGCTTCCGCGGCGGCTTCGGCGAGGACGGCCAGGTATTCAGCGGCGCCTGGGAGATGCGCGAGCGCCTCAATGTGTCGTGGCGCACCTGGATGACGGTCGAGTTGCGCCGGGCCTAGGCGACGGCAGGCGAGCTTGCGCATGAGGCGTCGACCGCAGCGGCCGCACGCCGCGGCGCGCACGCATTGCACTCTTACCGCCGTCGGCGCGATGCTCGGAGCCCCTGCCCGCCCGGAGACCTGCCATGGCCCGCAAGACCAGTGCCGATTTCGCGCCCGAAGTGCTGCAGCACTTCGATGCCTACGTCCACGGCGCGCTGAGCCGCCGCGGTTTTCTCGTCGCCGTTGCCAAGTACGCGACTGCGGCGCTGACCGCAGAACTCATCCTCGAACAGCTAAGCCCGCAGTTCGCGGCGGCGCAGCAGATTCCAGAAAGCGATGCGCGCCTCACGATCACGCGCACTGAATTTCCGTCGCCGGCCGGCAATGGCACGGTCAAGGGCTATCAGGCCCAGCCGGCAACGATCAAAGGCAAGCTGCCCCTCGTGCTCGTCGTGCACGAGAACCGCGGCCTCAACCCGCACATCAAGGACGTCGCGCGCCGCATCGCACTGGAAGGCTTCATCGCGTTCGCACCGGACGCGCTCGCGCCGCTCGGCGGCTATCCCGGTGACGAGGACAAGGCACGCGAGCTGTTCGGCAAGCTCGACCAGGCCAAGACACGCGCCGATTTCATCGCCGCGGCCGGCGCGCTCAAGCGCATCGAACACGGCAACGGCAAGGTCGGCGCGATCGGTTTCTGCTACGGCGGCGGCATGTCGAACTACCTCGCCACGCAAGTGCCCGAACTCCACGCCGCAGTGCCGTTCTACGGTCCGGCACCCGACCTCAAGGATGTCCCGAACATCAAGGCGCCGCTGCTGATCCACTTCGCCGAAAAGGACGATCGCGTCAACGCCAGCTGGCCGCCGTACGAGGAAGCGCTCAAGACCGCCGACAAGCAATACACCGCGCACACCTATCCCGGCACCCAGCACGGCTTCAACAACGACACGACACCTCGCTACGACAAGGACGCGGCCAGGCTGGCGTGGGATCGCAGCATCGCGTTCCTGAAGAAGCAGCTGGCATAGGCAACGAGTTTAATTAGGGAAATTTACCTAAATCACACACTAGCAGCATCGAAACGCCCGAAACATGAGTATTTACCCTCAACGCAGCAGGTCATTTTTACATTCCAGACGCGATTGTCATTTTCTGACAACTCACCCAGCGCACTGCAAGCAGCGACTCACGACGGCCCCGGCACGACTTCACGCAACTGAATGCGGTCGTCGCCGAGGTCGTGCCGACGCAGGCCGAGCGTGAGCCAGTGCACCGGTCCCGGCAGCGCTGAAAAGAACGGCCAATTTTCAGGACAGTCGTCGAGTGCCAGCGAGAACGCGATGCGCGCTTCGGGTTCGAAACGGAACGAGAACGGGTCCAGCCCAGGTCACGGCGATGCGCGAAGCCGTGGCGGCTGCCGCGCTGATCGGCGCGTTCGATGACCCAGATGGCCTTCCGTGCCGTCGTGCTCAGCGAAACGCGGATCGGAAGCGACCGCGACGGCAAGGCGAGGACTCGCGCCAGCCTCGAGACCCTGCTGCGGCGCAACACCGCACACGGTTGGCGCATCACGCATATCCACTGGTCGTCCCGCGTGCTGTAAGCGCATCGAGCCCCTTCAAGGGGCTTGCAGCCGGCGCCTCGGAAACGAAAGGTTCTGACCGGCTGCTCCCTCAACTCGCTGAAGGGAGATGTTCCCAGCCTTTGCGGGACGGCTGAGCCCTTTTTGTCAGATGCCCCTGGAGCGCCCGGTAAGATGCCATGGCGCTACGCCAAGGCGGCTACATCGCGACTTCGTCTTTTTGGATTGGCCGCGCATTCGGTGGGACCTCTCAACAAACGCTCGAAGCCGCCACCGCTCTGTTCGCCATCCACATGAACACGATGCGCTGATGTATACCGTGCTAGTCTGTCCGCGTGGAGCGCACGAGATCCCTTATTCTCGCTGTCACCGCTCGCTCTCCGGTGGTTTTCTTGCGAGCCCGAGTGTCGCAGCGTCACGCGAGTGTCTCGCTGGCCAATGCGCGCCATCTTTCTGCTTATGTAGCGTACTGGCGATGCTGGCGGGTTTGTGACGCGGCGCGCGCGGCGCGCTGCGCAGGACACGCCCATGAAATCCACGCCGACGGCGGCCGCTGCAATAAAGTCGTCGAAGACCCGTACCGGCATCACCGGCTTCGACGAAATCACCGGCGGCGGGCTGCCATCGGGCCGTACCACCATACTTATTGGTGGACCAGGCTCGGGCAAGACCATCTTCGCGATGCAGTTCCTCGTGCACGGCGCCACCCACGCCGACGAACCGGGCATCTTCGTCGCGTTCGAGGAGAGTGCCGAGCGAATAATCGCCAACGCCGAGGGCTTCGGCTGGAAGCTGTCGAGCCTGAGCAACGAGCGACTGTGCATCATCGACGCGCATCCCGATCCGGACCTGATCCAGTCAGGCATCTTCGATCTCGGCGGCCTGCTCGCCGTGCTCGAAGTGCGCACGGCGGGGATGGGCGCTCGGCGCATCGTGTTCGACGCCCTGGATATCCTGTTGTCGTTGCTGCCGGATGCCGCATCGAAGCGACGCGAAGTCTACCGTTTGCATGCCTGGCTGCTCGATCACAACCTGACCGGCATCATTACCGTCAAGGCTGGCGGCGACGAAGCCGCTGTGGACGGCGAAAAGCTGTTCGGCTTCATGCAATTCATGGTCGACTGCGCGGTTGTGCTCAAACACGGTGTGGCGCTGGGCATATCACAGCGCAACCTGCGCGTGCAGAAGTATCGGGGGTCATCGTTCGACGAGAATGAATCGCCGTTCGTGATCGGCAGTTCCGGCTTCGAGTTGGCCATGGCGCGCCCGCTCGGCCGCGGCGTCAGCGTCGTCAGCCAGGAACGCGTTTCCAGCGGCGTGGAACGGCTGGACACCATGCTGGGCGGCGGCTATTACCGTGGCGCCTGTGTGCTGATCACCGGCTTTCCCGGCACCGCCAAGACGATCCTGAGCGGCTCGTTTGCCCAGGCCGCCTGCCTGCGCGGTGAACAGACGATGTTCGTCAGCGTCGACGCCGACTCCAACGAAGTGGTGCGCGACCTGGGCTCCGTGGGCATCCGTCTGGACCGGCACACGGAAGGCGGCTGCCTGCGGATGATCTCGGCTCGTACCGTCACCGGCAGTGCGGAGACTTTCCTGGTGCGCATCAAGGCGCTGGCGCGGGAACACCGCGCGCGATGCGTGGTGATCGACCCGGTGTACACCTGGGCCAAGTCCGGCGATGGCCTGGCCGCGCACAGTGTTGCCGAACGCCTGATCGACTGGTCGAAATCGGAAGGTATCACCCTGTTCTGCACCAGCCTGCTCGACGGGCTGTCGCACCGCAAGGAAAGCGTTACATCGCTGCAGATATCGACACTGGCCGACACCTGGATTCATGTCGACTATCTGGTGCAGGCAGGCGAGCGCAATCGCGGCCTGTCGATCATCAAGTCACGCGGCACGGCGCATTCCAACCAGGTGCGCGAACTGATCCTGAGCGACGATGGCGTGACGCTGGCCGACATCTATACCGCGGGCGGCGAAGTGCTGATGGGCACTCTGCGCTGGGAAAAGGAAAACGCAAGGCGGGCCGCCGGCGAGCTGGCCGAATTGACGAGCAAGCTGACGGGCGTGCGCCTGGACACAGAAGAAGCCGAGCTTGAAGTGCGGCTGAAATCGCTGCAGACGGAGCTTGTGGCCAAGCAGGTGGAAAAGGCGCTGCTGACGCGGACTGCGGCCAGCCAGGAGGACGAAGTCAACCGAGGCGACCATCACGTGCGCGAGTTGCGCGGCGCCGATGCAGCGAGCGCGGACGATGCAGCGAGCACGGACGATGCAGCGAGTGCGGCCGATGCGGCGACCGGGGACTAAAAATGAACACCGACGCGAGCAATCTGTTGCGTTTCGACTTCCGGCTGTTCGTCGCCGGCGATGCGACCAATTCGGCGCAGGCCCTCGCCAATCTGCGGGCGATGTGCCAGGAACATGCTCCAGACCGCCACGACATCGAAGTCGTCGACGTATTCGTCGATCCGGAGCGCGCGCTCGCCGGGTCGGTTTTCATGACGCCTACGTTGATCAAGCTGGCGCCGCTTCCGGTGCGGCGGGTGGTAGGCACCCTGGCCGATACCCAAAAGATGCTGGATGTGCTCGGACTGGGGTCGCTGCGCGCATGAGCCACACCGACACCGTGCTGCCCGCCGCAGACAGCGAAATCTCCGCGCTGATCGCCACGCTGCACGCCACGGGACAGCGGCTGCAGCAATTGACCGCTGGCGAGGTCGATACGGTCGCGGACCAGCACGGCCACACGTTCGTACTGCGTGAGGCGCAGGTGCATCTGCGGCATCATGACGCGGCCAAGCAGGCGGCCATACTCAATGCGCTGCCGGCCAACATCGCGCTGATCGATACCCAAGGCGTGATCGTGTCGGTCAACGAGGCCTGGAAAGGCTTCGCACAGGGCCCGGTACCAAACACAGCAGATGCCGCTGTGGGCAGCAACTATCTGGACATCTGTGACCGTGTGCAGGGTAGCGACGCGACCGACGCCGGAGAGGCGGCGCGGGGAATTCGTGCCGTATTGAACGGCACCGAGAAAAGTTTTTCCTTTCAGTACCCCTGCCATCTGCCCACTCGCAAGCGCTGGTTCCTGATGACGGCGACGCCGCTGACCGACGGTCATACCTCGGGCGCGGTGGTGATGCATCTGGATATCACCCAGCGCGTAGAAAGCCTACAGGTGCTAGACCAGCAACGCGCCGAACTGCGCGTGCTGGTCGACCTGCTGCCGGCGATGATCTGGTTCAAGGACACCGGCAACCGCATCCTGCGCGTCAATCAGCAGGCTGCTGATGCCGCCGGCAGATCCGTCGCCGACATCGAAGGCAGGCCATCTGCGGAAATCTATCCCGACGAGGCTGCGAACTACTATGCGGACGATTGCCTCGTCATCGAATCGGGCGCTGCAAAGCGGGGCATCATCGAAACCATCCGCGATCCGGCAGGCAATCCACGCTGTATACAGACCGACAAAGTTCCTTACTTCAACCAGCAGGGACAGGTCGCAGGCATTGTCGTGCTGTCCCAGGACATCACCGAAAGCCGGTCCGCCGAAGTCAGGATCCGGCGCCTGAATCGCGGCTACCTCGTGCTCAGCCAGATCAACGCGCTGATCGTGGGCGAGAGCGACCGCGACAGGCTGTTCCACGAAGCCTGCCGGATCGCGGTGGAGACCGGCGACTTTCACCTGGCCTGGATCGGCCTGGTGGACCGGGCGGAAATGACAATCGTGCCGGCCGCATCAGCAGGCCGCGACAGTGATTGCCTGCAACAGGCCGGCGAGTGCCTGTCGCTGCGCGACGACGCGGCGCTGGGCCAAGGGCCTGCTGCGCTCGCGGTCCATGCCAGGCAGGCGATCATCGTCAACGACGTGGCGGGCGATCCGCGCATACAGCAGCCGCAGATGTATGCCGAGGCAGGTGTCCGCGCCTTGGTCGTTCTGCCGGTATTCGTCGCCGGCGACGTCGTTGCCGTTTTCGGCCTGCATGCGGCTGACAAGGACTATTTCGATGCGGCGGAAATGGATCTGCTGCGCGAGTTGGCCAACGACATTGGTTTTGCCATCGACCATATCGGCAAGGCGGAGAGACTGAGCTATCTGGCTTATTACGACGCCCTGACGGGGCTGGCCAACCGTACCTTGTTCCTGGAGCGCGCCGGTCAGCGTTTGCGCAGTGCCGCCAGCGCAGGCCACGGCGCCGCACTGGTGCTGATCGATCTGGAACGCTTCAAGAGCATCAACGACAGCCTCGGCCAGGCAGCCGGCAATGAGCTGCTCAGGCAGGTGGCGACGTGGCTGAGCGGGAGCCTGCTGGACGCAACCTCGCTGGGGCGCGTGGACGCCGATCACTTCGCGGTGATGTTGCCTGACGCGGACAACCCGGGTGATACGGCGCGCTACCTGGAAAAATTGATTGCCGATTTCCACGACCATGCATTCTCGCTCGAAGGCGCCGTGTTCCGGATCGCCGCCAAGTTCGGCGTGGCCCTGTTCCCGGAAGATGCCGCCGACGCCGAGAACCTGTTCAAGAAGGCGGAATCCGCGCTCAAGAGCGCTCAGGCCAGCGGCAATCGCCATGCCTTCTATACGCAGAAAATGACCGAATCGGTGGCGCGCAAACTGAGCCTGGAAAATCAGTTGCGGCAAGCGCTGGACAATGATGAATTCGTTCTTTACTACCAGCCGAAAATGAATGCGGATGGCCGCATGACCAGCGCCGAGGCGCTGATCCGGTGGAACGACCCCCGCACTGGCCTGACGCTGCCCGGGCAATTCATCCCGATCCTGGAAGAAACCGGCCTGATCCACAAAGTGGGTCGCTGGGCCTTGCGCCAGGCCATCACCGACTATCAGCGCTGGTGCGATGCCGGACTGCCGGCCGTGCGGCTGGCGGTCAACGTGTCGCCGCTGCAACTGCGCAATCCGCACTTCGTCGATGAAGTCCGCCAGTTGCTGGACAGCAGCAGGAACGGGGCGGAAGGCCTGGAGCTGGAGATCACCGAAGGCATGATCATGGCCGATATCGACCACAGCATCGCCAGTCTCCGGGCGCTGCGCGACATGGGCGTGTGCGTCGCCATCGATGACTTCGGCACCGGTTTCTCATCGCTGGCCTATCTGGCCAAGCTGCCGGTCGACTCGTTGAAAATCGACCGGTCCTTCATCAACGACATGACCCAGTCACCGCAAGGCCTGGTGCTGGTGTCGACGATGATCACCCTCGCCCATTCGCTGAGCCTGAAAGTCGTTGCGGAAGGCGTGGAGAATCCGGAGCAATCCTCGCTGCTCCGGTTGCTCCGATGCGATGAGGTGCAGGGAAACCTGTACGGCGAGGCGGTGCCGCGGGAGGAGTTCGAAGCCGCGTATCTCGCCGTTCCTCAGCAATCTGCGGCCCCTGTGCGGCCGCAATAGCAGAGTCGGGACGAGCTCCGCAATTCGGTCGGCGCGCCGCGCGTCCGGTCTCTCCGGCGTATGGCAAGGCGCGAACCACCAGACCGGGCCGGGTGCGACACGGCGTGACGCCCTGCCGGCCGGCGATACATGCGCCGTCCGCCGCCCGTGCAACGCGGCGTACCGGTTCACGCCGATGTCACCGCGCGCATGGTGTCGTCGGGTCATGCAGCCAAGCCGCGCAACCACGGACAGCGCAGGCGCTGACCTCGTCATCGCCACGCCGGCCGGCCTGTATTGTCCGGCCGGCGATTTCCATATCGATCCCTCGCAGCCGGTGCCGCGCGCGGTCATCACGCACGGCCACAGCGACCATGCGCGCATCGGCATGGGCTGCTACTACGCGGTGCCGGAATGTCTTCCGATACTGCGCTGGCGCCTCGGCGAACAGGACTACCGGGCGCAGGCGTATCGCGAACTGTTCGAACTCGGCACGACGCGCGTTTCGCTGCATCCGGCCGGCCATGTGCTGGGCTCTGCCCAGGTGCGCATCGAGCACGACGGCCGGGTCTGGGTCGTCTCCGGCGACTATAAGCGCCAGCCCGATCCGACCTGTGTGCCGTTTGAACCACTGCGCTGCGACACCTTCGTCACCGAAACCACGTTCGCCCTGCCCGTCTACCGCTGGCCGGATACAGCCGAGGTCGCGCGCGATATCTGCGCCTGGCGCGACGAATGCGCGGCCGAGGGCGATGCGGCCGTGCTGTTCTGCTACGCGCTCGGCAAGGCGCAGCGCGTGCTCGCCGAACTCGCCGCGCATACCGACCAGCCGGTGCTGCTGCACGGCGCGATTGCCGCCGGCGTCGAGGTCTATCGCGCCGCCGGCATTCCGCTGCTTGCGACCGAAACCATCGCCGAGCAGGCGCGCGGCGTCGACTACGCGGGACGGCTCGTGCTCGCGCCGCCGGCGGCCGCGGGCAGCGCGTGGATGCGCCGCTTCCGCCGCGTGCAGACCGGTTTCGCCTCGGGCTGGATGCAACTGCGCGGCAACCGGCGCCGGCGCAACTATGACCGCGGCTTCGTCGTGTCTGACCACGCCGACTGGCCGGCCCTGCTCGCGACCATCGAACAGACCGGCGCTACGCGGATCATCGCGACCCACGGCAACAGCGAGGCGCTGGTAAGGCTGTTGTGCGAGCGCGGCGTGCATGCCGGCACATTCGCGACGGCCTATGGCGGTGAAGACTGATGCGCCGCTTCGCCGACCTGTATCGCCGCCTGGACCGCAGCACCGGGACTCTGGACAAGCGCGCTGCGCTCGTCGCGTATTTCCGCGATGCACCGCGCGACGATGCGGCCTGGGCACTGTGGCTGCTGGCCGGCGGCAAGATCGGCAGCGCCAAGGCACGCATCGCCGGCAATCGCGAACTGCGCGACTGGATCGCCGAGGCGAGCGCGATGCCGGGCTGGCTCGTCGACGAGTGCTACGACCACGTCGGCGATCTCGCCGAAACGCTGACCCTGCTGCTCGACGATCCACCGACGCAGGACGACGCGCCGCTGCATGTCTGGATCGAGCAGCGCCTGCTCGCCATTGCCGGCCGCGACGAGGCGACGCGGCGCGAACTGGTGATGAGCGCCTGGTCCTGCCTTGCCGGCGAGCAGCGCTTCGTGTTCAACAAACTGCTGACCGGCGCACTGCGCGTCGGCGTGTCGCAGCGGCTCGTGCAACAGGCGCTCGCGGAACTCAGCGGCATCGACATCGCACGCATCGCGCAGCGCATGCTCGGCGCCTGGCAGCCGAGTCCGTCGTACCTGGATCAGCTGCTGCGCGCCGGAGAAACGGAAAGCGACCGCGCCCAGCCATATCCGTTCTTCCTCGCCTCGCCGCTGGAAGCCGGTCCGGCGTCGCTGGGGCCTATCGACGACTGGCTGCTCGAATGGAAATGGGATGGCATCCGTCTGCAGCTGATCCGGCGCGGCAGCGAGATCGCGTTGTGGTCGCGCGGCGAGGAACGCCTCGACGGCCGCTTCCCGGAAATCGAGGCCGCCGCTGCGCGGCTGCCGCGGCACTGTGTGCTCGACGGCGAACTGCTGGCCTGGCGCGAAGGCGATCCTGCGCCGCTAGCGTTCGCCGCGCTGCAGACGCGCATCCAGCGACGCAAGCCCGGCCCCAAGAGCCTCGCCGAAGCGCCGGCGCGCCTCGTCGTCTACGACCTGCTCGAACTCGACGGCCAGGACTGGCGCGAACGTCCGCTCAGCGAGCGCCGCGCGGCCGCGAAGGAGTTGCTCGCGCAGGCCGATGATCCGCGCCTGCAACTGTCGCCGATGCTGTCGCCGCCCGACTGGGACACCGCCGCGCAGGCGCGCGATGACGCGCGCGAACGCGGTGTCGAAGGGCTGATGCTCAAGCGCCGCGCATCGCCGTATCAGTCCGGCCGCCGCCGCGGCGACTGGTGGAAATGGAAGATCGATCCGTTGACCGCCGACGCCGTACTGCTGTACGCCCAGGCCGGTCACGGCCGCCGCAGCACGCTGTATACGGACTACACCTTCGGCGTGTGGCAGGACGATGCGCTGGTGCCGGTCGCCAAGGCCTATTCCGGTCTCACCGACGCCGAGATCCTCGAACTGGACAAGTGGATACGTGCACATACCACCGAGCGCTTCGGACCGGTGCGCGCGGTGCAGCCACTGCTCGTGTTCGAGCTCGGCTTCGAGGCGGTCAACCGCTCCGGCCGGCACAAGTCCGGCTTCGCCGTACGCTTTCCGCGCATCCTGCGCTGGCGCCGCGACAAGCCCGCCGCCGAGGCCGACCGGCTGGAAACGCTGCGTGCCCTGGCGCGTTGATGGCGCGCCGAAGAAAGAGGCATCACGCGCTGATGGAGCGGCCCCTCGCCGGAACCACAAAGGGGCGCATGACATCATGCGCGTGGCTCCTAGCCCGCCTTTCTCACACCCGTTCGTAGCGAAGCCGTCGATACGCTCGCCCTGACGCGCGCTGTTGGACGAACCTAGCCTGCGGCAAGGATCTACGAAAACGTCAAACAGATACCGGACGCGAACCGACAACGCGAGCAGCTCGCACATTGCGGCTCAGGTGGATTGTGCCGTGCTGCCGCCGAGACTCTCGCAGACGCGGCGCAGGCGCAGTTCCGCTTCGTCGGCGACCGTCTTGACCTCAGGCCTTGCGACCCGATTCACCATGATCTGGGGATCGAGGAAGCCGACCACCACGCGCTCCGGTGCCTCCTCGCGCACGATCACGTTGCAAGGCAACAGCAGGCCGATATCAGGCACGGCCTCCAGGGCTTGGTGTGCCAGCGGCGGGTTACAGGCGCCCAGGATGCGATAAGGCCGCATGTCGACGCCGAGTTTCTCTTTCATCGCGTGCTGCACGTCGATATCGCTGAGCACGCCGAAGCCCTCGCCTTTCAGCGCGGCGATCGTCTTCGCGAGCGCATGGTCAAAGGTAGTGCCAACAAGCGTGGTGGTGAATCCGTACATGGGGAACCTCGATGAGGTGATGTGGGGGTCAAGGGCGGTTCGCCGAGGCATCCGATGGGCTGACAACCAGCTTGGACAATTCGGCGAATCCGATCGGTGGCACGGTCAGCCAAGGCACGGCAAAGATGCGTTTGGCCAGGCCGCTGGCCATGCGCTGTTTTTGCGTGCGTTCGCCCGTCAGTCGCGCCGCCAACAAGGGATCTGCTGTGCCGGCGGCCAGCACGCTCTTGTTGAGCACCCAGGCATAGGGCTCGATGCTGGCTCGGCGAAGGTCCTCCTGCAGCGCAGCCGCCTGCGACACCGGCGTCACCTCCGGCAGCGTCACGAGAATGATCTTCGTAATCGCGGGATCCTGCAGCCTCATCAGGGGCGTGACGACGCGCGTGACATCGCGCCCTTCGAAGGCACCTGTCATCTGCCGGTGGTAGGCGCCGGTCGCGTCCATCAGCAACATCGAGTGACCCGTCGGCGCGGTATCCAGTACGACAAAGGCGCTGCGGCCTTCGCCGACGATGCGCGAAAACGCATGGAAGACTGCGACCTCTTCAGTGCAGGGCGACTGCAGGTCTTCCAGCAGAAGCGCCTGCTCGGCCGCATCTAGCTTGGGCGACTTGGCAGCCATGATCTTGTCGATGTAACGCTGCGTTTCGACCTTCGGATCGATCCGGCTCAGTTTCAATCCCGGCACGTCGCCGTTCAGCGTTTCCGCCAGATGCGCAGCCGGATCAGTAGTGCTGAGATGCACGCTCTTGCCGCGCTGGATAAGCCCCAGCGCCAGGGCAGCGGCGACCGTCGTCTTGCCGACGCCCCCCTTGCCCATCACCATGATCAGCCCGTGCCCGGCAGCAGCCAGCTCGTCGGCCAGTACATCCAGGCCTTGTAGCTGTTCATCGGTCTGTGCAAGCGAGATCGCATGCGTTGAGATCGGTCCGGCGCCGGTCAGCAGAGCGCGTAAGGCTGCCAGACCGACAGTGTCGAAGGCACGCAGTGGCACGCGGTCCTGCGGCAACGCGCGCAATGTCGCAGCCATAGCGTCCAGTGCCTGCTGCCCGAGGTCCTCGATGGCACAGGCAACAGCGTCGGTGCGCTCGCTGGCGTGGAAAACACCGTTGATTGCCAACCGTTGGTTGTTCAGGCCGAGTTCTCGCAGTTCCTCAGACGTATGCGCCGCCTCGTTGATCGCTCCCCGGTCGGGTCGAGTGACGAGGATCACCGTGGTCTGGGCGGGATCGCTCAGGGTGTCAAGCGCAGCCTTGAAGCGCACTTCCTGCATCTTCAGGCCCGAGTGTGGGCCCAGGCAGGACGCGCCGCGGTCATTGCCGTCCAGAAAACCGGTCCATGCCTTGGGCAAGCTGAGCAGCCGCAAGGTATGCCCGGTCGGGGCCGTGTCGAAGACGATGTGGTCGCAGTGCTCGTCAGCCCGGGATAGCAGGGAAGAAAACTCGTCGAAAGATGCAATCTCCGTGGTGCAGGCGCCTGACAATTGCTCGCGCACGGTCGAGAGTTCTTCCGAACTGGCAGCTGCGGCCATCTGCGCCAGGACCCGTTGTCGATACGCCTCGGCCGCAGTGTCAGGGTCAATGTTCAGCACCGACAGGCCGGGCGCGCCGGGCACTGCCACGGGTGTGTTACGAAGCTCGATGCCGAGCATTTCATCCAAGTTTGAAGCAGCATCGGTGCTGACCAGCAGCACGCGTCCGCCCGCGTCTGCGAGGGTCAGCGCGGCGGCGGTCGACAGCGACGTCTTGCCAACCCCGCCTTTGCCTGTGAAGAACAGATAGCGGGTCGCATTTCTCAGAAACCCGATCGTGCCGAGCGCCAGCCAAGCTTGCACTTGCTCACGGGACGGAAGACCGCCGCTGTGTACGACGTTCCCGTTGATCATGACGGCCGGGGTGGCGTTGACGCCCGAGCGCCTGATCGCGTCGGGGTTCTCGACCTTGACGATCTCAACGACGACGCCCGCAGCCCGCGCAGCCTGTTCGATGATGCCGATGGTGCTCTGGCACTTGCTGCAACCCGCTCCCAGAACTTTGATTTCCATGTCGACCTCCTGGTTCGCTCATCAGGTACCAAACCAATCGAGGCAAACCCACCGACTGTCGACACCACTATCTGTCAGCGCCTGCAAAGACTCAGCTGCGACGTGATGTGCGGGGCCAACCCGCCAGTTCGACTGCTCATACGATTTCCGCGGCGGGTTCACCGTTCGATGACGCACACTCTTGGAGAGTCGCAGCATGTGCACCCCCACGCCGATCGTCGATGGACCACCGCGATTGGCCCAAAACCAACCGCCTGCTGGCGGCATTGCCCGAGCCTGATTGGCTGCGCTGGCGATTCAGTGCTTCGATACAAGAACCCACGAAAATCGCGGATAGGCCGTACGTTCCAAGCTGGCCACTCGGACCTCCTGCACGTTTCGGCCGAAGGCAAAGGCTAGTTTTCGATCGAACTATGCCAAGTCGGGCAGGGACACGGTGGGTCGTCCATCTGCCAATGATCGAGTTTCGCCCCTGTGTTGGCTCAACCCCCTGATGGCGCGCAGAGAGACAGGCAATCGTGGGCCGATGACGCGCGAGACGACAGCCGATGCCGCACTGATGGTTGAGGTGGGCCCTGCGCGCAAGCCATCACGCCGTACCGCCGCAGTGGACGCAGCCGAGTCCGTGCTGCTCGAGTGGTTCGCGCAGCAAGGCTGGCAGGCGTTCCCGTTCCAGCGCGAGGTCTGGCGGCGCTGGCGCGCCGGCGAATCAGGCCTGCTGCATACGCCGACCGGCAGCGGCAAGACCCTCGCCGCCTTCGGCGGCGCGCTGCTCGACGGCCTCGCCGGCAACGCGTCAACGTCACCGCGCCTGCAGCTGATCTGGATCACGCCGCTGCGCGCGCTCGCCGCGGATACGGTGCGCGCGCTGCGCGTGCCGGTCGAGGCGCTGGGGCTGGGCTGGCAGATCGCGCAGCGTACCGGCGATGCGAGCGCGAAGGACAAGCGCCTGGCCCGCGCCGGCCGCGTCGACGTGCTCGTGACCACGCCGGAATCGCTCGCGCTGCTGCTGTCCTATGCCGACACGGTCGAACAGCTGCGCGGGCTGCGTGGTGTCGTCGTCGACGAATGGCATGAGCTGCTTGGCAACAAGCGCGGCGTGCTGCTGCAGCTCGGCCTCGCGCGCCTGCGCCGGCTCGCGCCGGGCCTGCGCACCTGGGGCCTGTCGGCGACCCTCGGCAACCTCGACGAGGCACGCGACGTGCTGCTGCCCGGCGCGCCGTCCGGCGCGCGTATCGGCAATGATGCGCCACCCAGCGCGCTCGTCGGCGGTCTCGCGCCGCGCCCGCTCACGCTGGAAACGCTGCTGCCGGCGGCGCACGAACGCTTCGCCTGGGCCGGACATCGGGGTCTGACCCATCTCGCGCGCGTGACCCAGCGCGTGTTCGAGGCCGGCACCAGCCTGCTGTTCACCAATACGCGCCTGCAGGCCGAGCTGTGGCACAACGCGCTCGCCGCGGTCTGGCCCGAAGCGCCGGACACGCTCGCACTGCATCACGGCTCGCTCGCACCGGCGCTGCGTCGGGCCGCCGAACAGGGCCTGCGCGACCGGCGCCTGCGCTGCGTTGTCGCGACGAGCAGCCTGGATCTCGGCGTCGACTTTCCCGCGGTCGACCAGGTGCTGCAGCTCGGCAGTCCCAAGGGTCTTGCGCGACTGCTGCAGCGCGCCGGACGTGCGCGGCACTGGCCCGGCGCGGCAGCTACGATCACCTGCATTCCGACGCACGCGCTGGAGCTGCTCGAGTACGCCGCGGCGCGGCACGCGCTCGCGAAAGGCCGCATCGAAGCGCGGCCGCCACCGCGGCTCGCGCTCGACGTGCTCGCGCAGCATTGCGTCAGCATCGCGCTCGGTGGCGGCTTCGACGCCGACGCGCTTTACGCCGAAGTGCGTGAGACGCACGCCTATGCCGAGCTGACCGTGGAGCACTGGCAGGCCGTGCTCGATTTCATCGTGCGCGGCGGCAGCGCGCTGGAAAGCTATCCCGATTTCCGCCGCGTGCAGCGCGGCGAAGACGGCCTCTATCGCGTCGAAGACCGGCGCATCGCCTATCGCCATCGCCTGAGCATCGGCACGATCACGAGCGACGGCATGGTCGCGGTGAAGTTCCTGCGCGGCGCGACGCTGGGCGCGGTCGAGGAAGCCTTCGTCGGCCAGCTGCGCCGCGGCGACGTGTTCCAGTTCGCCGGCCGCAGCCTGAGCCTCGTGCGGCTCGAAGACATGACTGCCTACGTGCGCATCGCTCGTTCACGCGACGGCGTCAGCCCGACCTGGCGTGGCGGGCGTCTGCCGCTGTCGAACGAACTCGGCCGCGAGGTCGAGGCCTTGTTCGCGCGCGGCGACGATTCGCCCGAATGGCAGGCGCTGCAGCCGCTGCTGCGCCTGCAGCAGCGGCTGTCCGCACTGCCCGGGCCGCAGCACCTGCTCGCCGAAAGCCTGCGCAGCCGCCACGGCCGGCATCTGTTCCTGTATCCGTTCGCGGGCCGCAGCGTGCATGACGGCCTCGCCGCGCTGCTCGCGCTGCGCCTGGCGCGCCGTGCGCCGAACAGCTTCACCTACGCGGCCAACGACTACGGACTGATCCTCACCGGCGCGAACGATTTCGCGCTCGACACCGCCGCGCTGACCGCACTGCTTACGCCGGACGGACTCGACGCCGATCTCGCCGAGGCGGTGAACCTGTCCGAACTCGCGCGGCGCCAGTTCCGCGAAATCGCACGCATCGCCGGCCTGCTGCCGCCGTCGCTGCCGGGCCGTGCGCCGCGCTCGCTGCGGCAGCTGCAGGCGTCCAGCGGCATGATCTACGACGTGCTGCGTCGCTACGATCCGCAGCATGTGCTCCTCGCGCTGGCCGAACGCGAAGTGCGCTCGCGCCAGCTCGACGTCGCCGGGCTCGCCGCGACGCTGGCCGACTGCGCCGCGCGTCCACTGATGCTGCGCGAACCGCCGTCGCTGACGCCGCTGTCGTTTCCGTTATGGGCCGAGAGTTTCCGCGGCCACCTGAGCACCGAGGACTGGAACACGCGCATCGCCCGCGCCGCGGCACAGCTGGAAAAGAAGCATGCCTGACCGAGTCGACATCGACTTCGCCGGCGAAACGCTGCAGCTGCTCCCGGATCGCGCGGTGTACTGGGCGACGCAGCGCAGCCTGCTGATCGCCGACCTGCACTTGGGCAAAGGCGACATCTTTCGCGAAGCCGGCCTGGCCGTGCCCAGCGGTGGCACCGAACACGATCTCACCCGTCTGGAGCGGCTGCTGCAGATCCACGCCCCACACACGCTGTACGTACTCGGCGACCTGCTGCACGGCGCCGAACACGGCGCACGCTGGCGCAGCCACTGGCAACCGTGGCGAGCAGCGCACGCAGCCGTGCGCATCGTCGCCATCGCCGGCAACCACGACCGGCGCCTGGCCGAGGCCGGCCTCGATCTCGAACTCACCGGCACACAGCTCGCGGTCGGCTCGCTGCAGCTGAGCCATTTGCCGATCGACGGCAACGGCGTAATTTGTGGACATCTGCACCCGGTAGTGCGCCTGCCGCGCGTGCCCGGCCGGCAACCCGCCTTCGTGCGGTCGTCTGCACAGCTGATCCTGCCCGCGTTCTCGCGCTTCACCGGCGGGCGCGAATGGACCGCACAACCCGAGCAACAGCTGTTCGTCTGCACCGACGACGAGGTGATCGCGCTGCCGCCGGGGACGCCGCGGCAACGTTCCCGGCGCTGAGTCGTCACCCTTGTCCAGTAATCCCCATGCGGGTTTCGCGATGCGCACCCGGGCCCTCCGGCCCCGGGTGATTCCCTGGAAAGCGCTTGTGACACCGTTGTCGCCCCTCTCGCGTCCGCCAGCCATATACGTATTCGCACGAATGGCTGGCTCCTGCAGCAGTTCATAGCATGCCTGCGTCGGTCGACAGCACCGCCGCTCTTCGCCGATGTGAACTGAATTGCCGCCAGCCAACCGGGGACTTCGATGCGTCGCCTGCTATTTTCCCGATCATTGCATTTGGCCGCCTTTCTCCTGGCAGCATGCAGCCTCGTCGTTATGCCCATTGCGGCACGGGCTCAGCAGGGCGGCGTCCGCGTCGGCATTACGTTGACCGGCGAGTCAGTGGAAATCATCGGGGCTTGGCGGCGCGCGAAAGGCCTGGATCCGCCCGATCCCGAAGCCGACCGCCGCTTTGCCGAAATCGTCGCGCGAGTGCGTGGAACGCACGGAACTCGCGTCGGCACGCAGCGCGACGCGATCCCCACGAACAGCCTGGTTGCGTCAGCGCCACTGATACCGTAGTTGCGTGCATTGGGGATGGCCGAACGGCCTTGATGGATCGCTCCGCGACTGGCGCGCCATGCCCTCTACGGCAAGGTACGCCGGCTGATTGCATCGCTACCGAGGTAAGCCGCATTGGGCCTGCAACCGTGAGTGATTGCGGCGGCCTATGGCCGCAAGGCAGGCATCTCTTGATGGCGGCACGGATCGAGCGATGACTCATTGACACCACGAACTCCGGCAGTACGCGGGAAAAGTGGACACATACCGGGTTCGTGACATACTGCGACGCGCGCCTTATCGTGACGTACGTCTCTACATACGAGCGCGTAGCGCGACGTGCGAGCGCCTGGCGCGATCCTGGCTGCGGCGATCCGACGCACACTGGCGGCGGGACAAGCACTCATTGTCGACTTTGGGGTCTCGTAGACGGGGGATGCCGTATGCGGATCGATATGCCAGCCGCCAGTCGCTGCCATCCCGCCGATGCGGTTTTGCCGGTCGTGATCGTGGTGGACGACGAAGCCTCGATGCGTGCCGCGTTGAAACGCGTGCTGCGAGCGGCCGGCTTCGCGGTTGAGTGCTATGCCTCGGGCAAGGAATTTTTCGCCCACGCCAAGCTGGACCGGCCCGGTTGCGTGATCCTCGATGTGGGCATGCCGGAAATGAACGGGCTCGAAATTCAGACCCGCCTCAATCTGGACGGGGCTCGAATTCCCGTGATTTTCCTCACCGGATCGGCGGATATCCCGATCGCCGTGGCCGCGATGCGCGAGGGTGCCGCGGATTTCATCGAGAAGCCCTTCGAGAATGAATTGTTAGTCGCGCGCGTGCGCACGGTGATCGAGCGCGATCGACCGCGGCTGAGCGCCGAAGAACAACGCCAGGAAGTGTTGAGCCGTATCCGGTCGCTCACGCGGCGCGAGCACAGCGTCATGGACCTGATCGTCGCCGGCAAGACCAGCAAGGAAATAGCGCGCAGCCTGGGCTGCAGCCATCGCACTGTCGAAGTTCATCGCGGCCATCTGATGGCTAAGATGCTGGCAACGACGCTGGCCGATCTGGTGCGAATGCGCTTGTCGGCAGGCAGCCAGACATCTTGACAGGCATTGGCCGCGCCGTCCGGCCGCTCCCGCCGTGCGGCCTTGCCAGAGGCCTACGTTGAAAAACCGGAAAAAAATTAAAGGGTCTCTTCAAGGGAAGGGTTTCGACATCGCGCGAAAACCTTGCGTACAAGCAGAAATGTGGCGAGAACAAGTCCTCCCCTTCAAGGGGGTTAAGGACGATGGCTCAGAACCCCAGGTTCTCATCGCCCTGAACGCCCAACGGGCCCGAGAGTTGGGTGGGGATGGTGTCTGCCTCGCAGTCGACGTACTAGCCACCGACCGCCGTCAGTCCAACATCCGCAACGCCCCCGCCACCGCTTCGTGATTGTCCCTCTCCATTTCCGCCAGGACTCGCACCAGCCGCCCATCGCCAAACAGCCGCGCGTGCTCGGCCTCATAGTTCGCCAGCACGGTCGCGGCGGTATCGAGTAGATCCTCGTACGCGGCCCAGATCACGAACGCGTGGTACGGCAGTTCCTCGCGCAGCGGCACGTCTTCGCTGACCACGATCATCCCGCTTTGCAGCGCCGGCAGGATGCGCAGCTCTTCGGCCGTGTGATGATCGGCGGTCTGGTGCACGTTGAGCAGCACGCGGCTGCTGCGATACAGACGTTCGAGGCTCGCCGTATCGAAGATGCCGTCGACGTGGCGCAGGTCCAACCCACGCCGGCGCGCTTGCGCCAGCAGCGCGGCGCGGCGCGATTCACGGCGATTGCCGAACAGGCAGATCAGCGGCAATGGCCGATCGTCGCGCAGGAAATGCGGCGTATGCAGCAGCGGCGCGATGACGATCAGCCGCGCGAGCAATGCCCCATGCACGCCGCCGCGTTCGATGTTGATCCGGTTCGCGCGGCTGTAGTCGATGACCAGGTCCTGCCGCTCCAGATCCGCCAAGTGCGCGATGCGCACGAGGTAATGCCCGCTACCGTCGGCGAGCGCGATCGCCCCGGCCGGCGCGTCGGCGCTGTCGCGGCCGCCGGGGCGCACGAGCGTGTGTTCCCACTGGATGACGATGCGGCGCACCGCGGCATCGCGTGGCGCTGCGCAATCGCCGAACACGAGTTGCAGCGACCGGGGTTCGACGCGCAGCCGTTCGCGCAGCAGCGCGACGCAATAGCGCCGGTATTCGGCGATGAACGGCGGCGGCGCGGCGGGGTGGACGAGCCGCGCCGCGCCAATCTGCTCGCAAGCACATGTGGCCCCGCGCGGCAGCACGCGTCGGCGCAGCAGGTCCAGGCGATGGAGCACGCGGCGCCGCGTGAGCCAGAACGGCGTCGCGATATCGCGGCGCGACCGCACGCGTTCCGGTGCGACGGCCTTGCCGCGGCGGCCGCGCAATGCATCGATCAGGCCGCGCAGCACATAAGCCGCGCGCCGCGGACGCAACACCGCCAGCGCGAGCGCGCGCAGCAGCTTCTTGAGTGCGATCAGTCCGGCCATCACCCCGTCCGCGTGGCGCCGCGCCAGCACGATCTCGTTGCGTGCGCCGTAATAGGCGATCGCATCGGCGACACCGCGCGCCGTCGCGCTGCCGCCGCCCGCATGCCAGACGCGCGCCTGCGGCACCAGCCAGCAGGCCACGCCGTGCTCGCGCAGCCGATAGCAGTAGTCGATCTCTTCGCAGTACAGGAACCAGGCTGGATCGAGCCAGCCCAGCGTGTCGATGAGGCGCAACGGCAGTAGCAGGCAGCTGCCGGCGACGGCACCGACACGCCGCGGCGGCGCCGTCGCCCAGGATGCGTCGTAGATCACGCGGCGGTCGCGCCGGAACGGTCGCGGCCTGCCGGCAGGATCAAGGTATTTGTCCGGGAAATTCAGCTGCAGGCGGCCGTCGGCGGTCGGACACAGCGGCGCGCCGCCATAGATCGCATCGCCGTGCGCTTGCCAGGCATCGACCAGTCGCCGCAGCGCGCCCGTCTCCGGTTCCGCGTCGCTGTTGAGCAGCCAGAGTGCCGCGGCATTCCAGGTCCGCGCCTGCGCCAGGGCCAGCGCATGACCCTCGGCAAAGCCGCGGTTTTCTGTCGCGCACAGCAGCGTGATGCGGGGCCAGGCAGCACGGATCTGCGCGACGCTGTCGTCGCCCGATGCGTTGTCGACGACGACGAGGCGCAGCGCCGGGTAATCGCACGCGGCCAGCGCGCGCAGGCAGCGCAGGGTCAATGCCGGCGTATTCCAGTTCAGCACGGACACTACGACGAGAGGCGGCATGACGAGAGGCGGCACAACCGGCGACGCGGCCGTCGTCATGCGGCCTCGGCTTCCCGTCGGCGCAGGATCAGCGGCACGACGGCCAATTGCGCGAGCGCGCAGGCGAGCCAGGCCAGGCCGCCGGCATGGGCGCCGAGCGTCGTGGTCGCGGCAGCCAGTACCAGCAGCTGCGCGAGCAGTGCGACCGCATTGATGCGCGTCAGCAGCCGGTAGCGCCGCTGGCCCAGCAGCAGCGCACCGAACGGCGCATAGGCCGCGAGCAGCGCGACGGCCGGCAGCATGAGGCTCAGCAGCGGCGCGATGGCCGCGGCCGCGGCCGCATCGTGCAGCCACAGCCGCACCAGCGGCTCCGGTACGAGCGACAGCAGCACGCTGGGCAGCGCGACGAGCAGCAGCGACGCCCTGAGCATGACCCACCGCCAGGGCTGCAACGGATCGGCCGTGGCCAGACGCGGCAGGAAGCTGCGCAACAGTGGCTGCTGCAGTTGCAGCAACGACAGCACGACCGTGCTCGCCAGGAAATAGCGGCCGTAGTCCACGGCCGGCAGGTACAGCGACAGCACGATACGGTCGATCTGCCCGCCGATCAGCCCCAATCCGGCCGCCGCGGCATAGGCGGCGACATCGATGCCGCTCGTCGCGGCGACCACGGACGATGGCACGGCTGGCGCGGCGCGGAGTACCACGCGCCGGTTCAGCACGAACTCCGCCGCGCCGACGACGGCGAACGGCAACAGGTAAGCCAGCGCATCGGCGCGCCAGAACAGCAGCAGGGCCAGGGCCGAGCCGTGCTTGATCAGCAAGGCCACGGCCTGGCGCAGGTTCGCACGGCGCTGCTGCAGCACGCCGTTCCAGTAGCCGATCGCAGCGTTGTTGCAGAACTGAAACAGGAACTGCACCAGGACCAGGCGCAGCGGCCACAGCGGCGCGTCGGGCGGCAATGCGCCCAGCAGCGGCAACAGCAGCAGGACCAGTTGGCCGGCCGCGAACAGGCCCAGCGCGATCGCGCCGTAGAGCTTCAGATACCGGCGATAGACCGCGACCTGGCGTCCCTGCGCCGCCGCCGTGGCGACGTCGCGCAGCAGCGGCGGTGTGAGCGCGGCGTCGGCCGCGAACAGCAAGCCCTGCAAGGTCATGCACAGCGCGACGCTGCCCCATTCCGCGGCGCCGAGCAGACGCACGTAGACCGGCAGCAACAACAGCGTTATCAGCGCGTTGAGGGTCAGGCCGGCGTAACTGCCGGCCAGCTCCCAGCGCAGTCGCACGCGGGCGATCGGCGCGCTCACGTCACCGCCGGGACGGCATGGTCCGGGCCGGAATCCGATTTTCCTTTTTCCACTATTATCATAGTTCCACCCCTTTCCGCGAAACACGCCGGCGTACGGAATCCCTTTCCCGCCACGCATGCTAATCCAGTATCGCCACGCAATGGTCCTGTCCGCCGGCAGGGTTGCACAAGACCGTGCGGGCGCGGTCCCGCCATGTTGATCCTGTCGCGCAGCCTACCGACAACGACGCCGACCGCCTCGCGCCCGACCACGTCGAATCCGTGTGCGTGATCTCCGACGCCAGCAGCAACCTGCTGCACCGGATCAACGACATCCTCGACCTGTCCAAGATCGAGGCTGGCGAGATGGACGTGCTGATCGAGCCGGTAACCTCAACCACGGCCGCGCACAAATCTGACGCGGACCTGCCGGCGATGGCTCGTCGATGAGCATCACCACGCGCGAAAAGGAGTTGAACTTCAATCGTCGAGATCGATGCGCCTATGCCCGCGCAGGTGCAGTCCATGAGCACGAACTGGAACGCCGGGTTGTCGTTGAACTGGCACAGCGCCTGCCCGTACCGCTCTGCCTGGCGCGAACCGTCGTAGCTCGTCGGGGTCTTCCTCCGTCGCTCAACTGGATCCTACAAATTTATTGATTCTGGTGCTGCTCACGGTCCAGTCGTGCACTTAGGCTAGCCCTGTCCGACGTAGCCAGGCCGATCCCATAGCGACTCGAGCCACTGCCCACGCACACGGGCCACTTCCGCGCACACGAGAAGCCCATGAAACCCTCCGACCCTTTCAGTCTGATCCTGCTCGGCGCGCTCTGGGGCGCGTCCTACCTGTTCATGCAGATCGGCGGCGGCGAGTTCGGCGCCTGGGCGCTGGGCGGGTTGCGCGCGACCGCGGCCAGCCTGTGCCTGCTGCCGCTGCTGCTGATCGGCGGCCGCTGGCGTGAGCTGGCAGCGCACTGGAAGCCGATCGCGATCGCCGGCCTGGCCGGAGCGGCCGCGCCGTATGTGCTGTTCGCCTTCGCCACGCAAAGTATCAGCACCGGACTCACCGCGACGATGAGCGCGGCGACGCCGCTCTACGCCGCCGCAATCGCCGGGTTCTGGCTGCGCGAACGGCTCAGCGGACCGCGCCTGGCCGGTCTGCTGCTCGGCGTCGCCGGCGTGGCCTGGCTGGTCTGGGACCGCATCGCGATCGCGGCCGGCGCCGGCTCAGCCGCACTCGCCATAGCCGCCGCGCTGGCTGCGACGCTCGGTTATGGGTTTTCCGGCAATTTCAGCAAACGCTATTTGTCCACCGTGTCGCCGCTGGCCATCGCCGCCGGCGGCCAGGCGTTCTCCGCACTCGCGCTGGCCGTGCCGACGGCGCTCGCCTGGCCGGCCGCCCTGCCCTCGTCGCGTGCCTGGCTCGCCTTCGCCGCGCTCGCGCTGGGCTGCACTGCACTGGCCTACCTGCTGTTCTTCCGCCTCATCGCGCGCATCGGAGCGGCACGCACGTTCACCGTATCGTTCCTGATCCCGCTGTTCGGCGTGTTGTGGGGCTGGCTGTTCCTGCACGAGTCGATCAGCCGCGGCATGGTGTCCGGCTGCGCCATCATCCTCTGCGGCACCGCGCTGAGCATCGGCCTCGGCGACGAAGCGCTGGCATGGCTGCGCCGGCGACGCGTGACTGCACCGGTCCGCGCCATCGCCGCTGTCACGGAAAATTGTGCAACGGCCTGAAAACGTTTCCCGCCCGCCGCGCGGGCAAAGCGCCTGCAGGCGCCGTTTCGCGATGGCATGCAACCTGCTGCGCACTCGGGTCCGCCCCTGCAACGGCTGCACCCATGCTCGCTCATCTCAACTTCCGCATTTGTCCACAACTGCATAGCGGTACCTTGACCATCCTCGCCGGCGATCTGCTGCTCCCGGCGTGCCGAGCTATTTCGTGCGGTTGTTGCGTTGGCACTTCTCTGATCCTGGCAACCGCGCGATTCGCCATTGTCGGCTACGTCGCTCAGCAGCTACATCCATGATGAACTAGCCTGGGCCGACAGCCGGATAAATCCTGGCAAATCGCGTTACGAACTGCGCGACATCGTTCTGGGCACTTACCTGCTCGATCCGAGAAACCGCCAGATGGCCGCGCTGTTGTTGACTGTCGAAAGCAAGCTCGAACCGCACGCAAGCGTTGCGGACGGAATGCTCATTCCAACGGCCTCAACTTCGGCACCGGCGGCGCATCAATGGGCAGCGGCTCGTTAGCGTTGGGCCTGTGTCCCGTACGCGGCTCCAGCGGATCCGTGAGATGACCCGGCGCGACATTCTCATCATCCGGATCCGGCGTCGAATGCGCCCTCACAGGCGCATTCGATTCACTCTTTATGTCATTACTCAAGAAACTGCCGGCGTATGCATCGTTGACAAGCGCCCTCGCCAGCGCATCGATACTGCCGCTGGCGAGATAGGCGTCCATCATCAATGCATCGCCGGCGCCGCTCACCGCAGGTATCCGCCGAACACCAGGACGGCGACGATCACGAGCACGACGGCGAGTCCGCCGCCGGGCGCGTAGCCCCAGTTGCGGCTGTGGGGCCAGGTCGGCAGTGCGCCGATGATGAGCAGGACCAGCACGATCAGCAGCAGGGTCGACAGCGTCATAACGTTCTCCTTGTTGGGGTTATCGGGACAGCAGGTATCGGGGTTTTTCTGGATTGCTCGGTATTACCCGGTGATCGTGTCGCCGGGGGTGATGCGGCCGGAGCAGCGACCGCATCAATGCTTGTCGTGACGTCCGGACCAGTGCGCGTTCCATTCGTCGCGCGAAATGGTGCCGTCGCCGTCGCGGTCGATCTTGCTGAAGTCCATGCCCTGGGCCTCGTCGGCACCGAGTTCGTCCTTGCTGAGCTTGCCGTCCTTGTTCTGGTCGAGCTGCTCGAAAGACTTCGTGGACGTTTCGCCGCGCTTCTCTTCGGCCAGCGGCTCGACGGATTTGCGCACGGGCTCGGGGCGCTGTTCGGGGTCTTGCTGCGCGCGCGAAGAATCCACGGGCTGCGGCTTCTCGCCCTGCAAGGTGGCTTGCGCGTAGCTCGTGCCGATCAGCATCAGGGCGGCGATGGCGGGAATCAGGCACTTCATCGGAATCTCCGGGTTCTGCAGGTTGATCTGCACTACGCAGAAACCGTGCCGACCGCCGCGCTCGCTGTCGTGCCTGCGCCCGGCAGCGATGCAGCGCGACGAATACACGGCAAACCGCGCCATATCGGCGGCTTTTCGCGGTTTCAGTGCTTGCCGTTGCCTATGAAGGGCGCTACGCGGTGGACCATGCGGCAACGACGCTCGCTCAGCCTGCAAGATGCCGCGACATCCCGCGTTCAACTTGCACGACAGCACAGTGCTTTCTGTACTTGTCATGGGCTGCTATCAGGATGGTCGGCCATTCGCGCCCTGGCACCGCTTTTGCGTCGGGCTGCTCCGTCCCTCACCGGAGTCAACCCATGCCCAGCAAGACCACGGCGCGCACGCCCGCTGCCAAAGACAGCGCGAAAACCGCCGGTCAGACCGCGGCCAAGTCCACCGACAAGTCCGTCAAGAACAACGTCGCCGCTCCCGTCGCAGATGCGAAGGCCAAGGCCCAGGCCAACGACACCGTGCAGCGCCAGCGTCGTATTCAGGACGAGGTCGCCGTCGCAGAGCGGAAACAACCGAAGGAAAGCAAGCCCGCCCAGAACGGCCACGAAAAGAAACCCGCGATGCAGGCCGGTGCGCGCGAGCAACCGGAAAACCCGCTGCCCGAGCAGCATCTGCGCAAGCCCGGCTATGAGCACGAACTCGATCCGCTGCCGCGCTTCCTCGCGCCGCATTATCTCGGCAGCGAAAAGCTCAAGGGCATGGTCGCGATCATCACCGGCGGCGACTCGGGCATCGGCCGCGCTGTGGCGGTGCTGTTCGCACGCGAGGGTGCTGACGTGGCCGTGCTCTATCTCAACGAACACGAAGACGCCGGCGTGACCCAGCGCTACGTCGAAGCCGAAGGCCAGCGCTGCCTCACGATCGCCGGCGACGTGCGCGATGCGGCGTTCTGCAACGACGCGGTCAAGCGCGTCGTCGATACCTTCGGGCGGCTCGATGTACTCGTCAACAACGCCGCGTTCCAGCAGCACTGCGAAAAGCTCGAGGACCTCAGCGACACGCATCTGCAGGAAACGCTGCAGACCAATATCGCCGGCTACTTCCACATGGCGCGCGCGGCGCTGCCGCATATGCGCGAGGGCGCGTCGATCATCAACTCCGGTTCGGAAACCGGCATCTTCGGCAGCAAGGCGCTGCTCGACTATTCCGCGACCAAGGGCGCGATCCATGCGTTCACCCAATCGCTCGCGAGCAACCTCGTCGAGCGCGGGATCCGCGTCAACGCCGTCGCGCCGGGACCGGTATGGACGCCGCTGAATCCGGCCGACCGCAAGGGCGCAGACGTTGCCAGTTTCGGTGCCGACAGCGCGATGGGACGACCGGCGCAGCCTGAGGAACTGTCGCCGGCCTATGTGTTCCTGGCCTCGCCGGTCTGCTCCAGCTACATCAGCGGCGCGATCCTGCCGGTCATGGGTGGCCCGCGCGGCTGAGTTGCTCGAAGCGAATACGCAGACCACCCTGCCCCGCGTCGACCAACGCGTCGACGAATACGCCTATTCCGGCTAGCGATAACCGCCAGGCCGAACACGTACACGTCGAGGAAAGCTGCGACGCGCTCAAGCACGGCAGCGCGGTGTGCTCGCGCGGCCGGAAACCATTCGGGACACAGTGGCCAGCACCCGCTGTTGCCCGTTCCCCACTCCTCCCCTCTTTCTATGCCGCCGTACAGCCGTCCCACAGCCGCCTGCCTGCAGCAAGCCGCGCGCATTTATATGCAACGCCATTGCACAGTAGACTGCGGCCCTTTCCGCGACCGGGGCGTCCATGAATTCCGCAGCACTGGGCAGCATCGACGAGGCTCGCATTGGAATCATCGGCCTCGGCTACGTCGGCTTGCCGCTGGCCGTGGAATTCGGGCGCCAGTTGCCGACGCTGGGTTTCGACATCGACACGCAGCGCATCGCCGCCCTCGCCGCCGGCCATGACCACACGCGCGAAGTCAGCGCGCAGGAACTGGCGAGCGCGACCGAACTGCGCTGCAGCGACGATCCGGCCCGCCTGCGCGACTGCAATGTGTTCATCGTGACCGTGCCGACGCCGATCGACGCCTCGAAACGCCCGGACTTCGCCCCGCTGCTCAGTGCCAGCCGCAGCGTGGGCCAAGCGCTGTCCCGGGGCGCGGTCGTCATCTTCGAATCGACCGTCTACCCGGGAGCGACCGAGGAGATCTGCGTGCCGGTCATCGAGCGCGAATCCGGTCTTGTATACAACGTTGATTTTTTCGCCGGCTACAGTCCGGAGCGCGTCAATCCCGGCGACAAGACCCATCGTCTGCCTGACATCGTCAAGGTGACGTCCGGGTCCACCCCCGCCGCGGCCGAATTCGTCGACGCGCTGTACCGGCGCATCATCCGCGCCGGCACCTACCGCGCCTCGAGCCTGCGCGTCGCCGAAGCGGCCAAGGTCATCGAGAATACCCAGCGCGACCTCAACATCGCGCTGATCAACGAACTCGCGCAGATCTTCAGCAAGCTCGGCATCGACACTACCGAAGTGCTCGAGGCCGCCGGCACCAAGTGGAACTTCCTGCCGTTCCGGCCCGGCCTCGTCGGCGGCCACTGCATCGGCGTGGATCCGTATTACCTCACGCACAAGGCGCAGGAGATCGGCTATCACCCGGACGTGATCCTGGCCGGCCGGCGCATCAACGACGGCATGGGCGCGTATGTGGCTCAGCGCGTGGTGCGGCTGATGACGCGCCGGCGCATCCACGTCGTCGATGCGCGCGTGCTCGTGCTCGGCCTCACGTTCAAGGAAAACTGTCCCGATCTGCGCAACACGCGCGTCGTCGACGTGATCGAGGAACTGCGCAGCTACGGCATGCAGGTCGACGTCCACGATCCCTGGGGCGATCCTGCCGAGGCGGAGGCCGAATACGGCATCACCCTGGTCCCGACCCTGCCCGCCGCGCAATACGACGCGATCGTGCTCGCGGTCGCGCATCGCGAGTTCAAGCAGATGGGTGCTAAGCAGATCCGCGCCGCCGGCAAGCCCGGCGCCGTGCTGTTCGACGTCAAGAACCTGCTGCCGCGCGAGGACGTGGACGAGCGGCTGTAGCGTCCGGCAGCACCGTCGCTCACCCCAACGGCTATCATGCGGCGGTCGGCGCTGGCGTGGTCGTGACTCGCCATGAAACCGAAATTCTGTTTCTTAACAAAAGATTAGGCAGCGAACTTCATGCGCGTTCTTATCACGGGAGCCGCCGGTTTCATCGGCTCCGCCCTGGCCCGTCGCCTGCTCGACCGCGGCGATGACGTGCTCGGATACGACAACCTCAACGACTACTACGACGTCACGCTCAAGCAGGCGCGGCTCGACCGCCTGCTCGCGCGCGAGGGTTTCCGGTTCGTCAAGGGCGCGCTCGAAAACCGCGACGAACTGGAAGCCGCTTTCGAAGACTTCCGCCCCGCCCGCGTCGTCAACCTCGCTGCCCAGGCTGGCGTGCGCTATTCGCTGGAAAACCCGCGCGCCTACATCGACGCGAACGTCGTCGGCTTCCTCAATGTCCTCGAGGCCTGCCGCCATCGCGCGATCGAGCATCTGGTATACGCCTCGTCCAGTTCGGTCTACGGCGCCAACCGCAAGCTGCCGTTCGCGGTCGAGGACAGCGTCGATCACCCGCTCAGCCTGTACGCGGCGAGCAAGAAGACCAACGAACTGATGGCGCATACCTACAGCCATCTGTTCCAGCTACCGACCACGGGCCTGCGCTTCTTCACGGTCTACGGCCCCTGGGGCCGGCCCGACATGGCGCTGTTCCTGTTCACGCGCAAGATCCTCGCTGGCGAACCCATCGACGTTTTCAACTTCGGCAATCACTCGCGCGACTTCACCTATATCGACGACATCGTCGAAGGTGTGATCCGCACCCTCGACCGCGTACCCGGGCCAGACGAGACTTTCGATCCGCTGGCGCCGACGCCGGCCAGCAGCCACGCGCCGTACCGGGTTTACAACATCGGCAACCACCAGCCGGTGCAACTGTCGCGCTACATCGAGCTGATCGAGCAGGCCACCGGCAGGACTGCGCGCAAGCGCCTGCTGCCGCTGCAGCCGGGCGACGTGCCGGACACCTCGGCCGAAGTCAGCGCGCTGATGCGCGATACCGGCTACAGCCCGGACACACCGGTCGAGGTCGGCGTAGGGCGCTTCGTGCAGTGGTATCGCGAGTTCTATGGCGTCTGATCCGACGCGCGGCGGCGACGGTGCCGTCCTCGTCACCGGCGGCGCCGGCTATATCGGCAGCCACGTCGTGGCCCAGCTCGTCGATGCGGGCGAGGACGTGGTCACGCTGGACGACCTCAGCACCGGGTTCCGCGACGCGGTCATCGGCGGCGCGTTCGTGCAGGGCGACGTCGGCGATCGCGCGCTGGTCACGGCGCTGCTGCAGCAATACCGCATCCGCTCCGTGCTGCACTTCGCCGCGCGCATCATCGTGTGCGAGTCCCTGCGCGACCCGATCGGCTACTACGCCAGCAACACGGCGGCCACCTGCCAGCTGCTCGCCGCCTGCGCGCAGGCCGGCATCGAGCGGTTCGTGTTCTCTTCCTCGGCCGCGGTCTACGGCGTGCCGGACGGCGGGCGCGCCGGCGAAAGCTCGCCGACCGTGCCGATCAATCCCTACGGCAGTTCCAAGCTCATGAGCGAATGGATGCTGCGCGACCTGGCCGAGGTGTCGCCGCTGCGTTACGTGACGCTGCGCTATTTCAACGTCGCCGGCTGCGACGCCCGCGGCCGCATCGGCCAGTCCACACAGCGGCCGACCCTGCTCATGAAGGTCGCCGCCGAGGCGGCCTGCGGCGTGCGGCCGCACGTGGCGATCTTCGGCACCGACTACCCCACGCCCGACGGTACCGGTGTGCGCGACTACGTTCACGTCGAAGACCTCGCCGCCGCGCACGTCGCCGCGCTGCGCTATCTGCGCGACGGCGGCGCGCCGGTGACATTGAACGTCGGTTACGGCCGCGGCTACAGCGTGCGCGAAGTGCTGGCCGCGGTGGAGCGCGCGCATGGCCAGCCGCTGCCCTGCCGGGAACAGCCGCGGCGACCCGGCGATCCGCCGGAACTCGTCGCCGACTGCGGACGCATCCGCGAGGTACTGGACTGGACGCCGCAGCGGCACGACCTGGATCTCATGGCCCGCAGCACCCTGGATTGGGAACGCCGG
Organism: Lysobacterales bacterium; assembly: GCA_038207515.1. Taxonomy (GTDB): domain Bacteria; phylum Pseudomonadota; class Gammaproteobacteria; order Xanthomonadales; family Rhodanobacteraceae; genus Tahibacter. Next base: position 30,347 of record JBBQZR010000038.1, read on the forward strand.
CTCGCGGCACGGCGCGCCGGCTGAAAGGCGGCCGGTCGGCCGACGGCGACACGGCCGGCGCACCGTGACAGCCGGTGAAATTCCGGCATGAACCGCCACATAAGCTGGCCGCGACGGCGCCGCCTGTCGCATAGTTCGCGATTCGCCCAGCCAGGCCGGCTGCCGCGCCCGCGTTTCGCCCCGAAAGCGCCGCCGGCCGGCCCGGTTTCGCGCCCACCGCCGCCCCACGTTGACGGTGCAATGGGTCTGATCTGTCCTCCGGAGCATGCCATGTGTGGAATCGTAGGTGCCGTCGCCGATCGTGAAGTCGGTCCCATCCTGATCGCCGGCCTGCAGGCGCTGGAATACCGGGGCTATGACTCGGCCGGTCTGGCCGTGCTGCAGGACGGCACGCTCGCCCGCCGCCGCACCAAGGGCAAGGTGCGCGATCTGGAACAACTGCTGCAGACCGATCCCGCGCCCGCGCGCATCGGCATCGCGCATACGCGCTGGGCCACCCACGGCGTGCCGAGCACGCACAACGCGCATCCGCACGTCTCCTCGGAACTCGTCTCGGTCGTGCACAACGGCATCATCGAGAACCACGAAGCGCTGCGCCGCGAGCTGCAGGACAAGGGCTACGCGTTTACCTCCGAGACCGATACCGAAGTCATCGCGCATCTGATCGACGCGCTGCAGCGCGACGGTCTGGACCTGGTCAAGGCCGTCGTCGCCGCGACCCAGCGCCTGCACGGCGCCTATGCCATCGCCGTGCTCTCCGCGCGCGAACCCGATCGCGTCGTCGGCGCACGCCGCGGCAGCCCGCTCGTCGTCGGCATCGGCCTGGGCGAACATTTCATCGGCTCCGACGTGCAGGCGCTGCTGCGCGTGACCAACCGCTTCATCTATCTCGACGAAGGCGACATCGTCGAGATCCGCCGCGACGGCTACCGCATCTTCGACGCGGATGGCCACGACGTCTCGCGCGACGTGCGCGAGACCGACCTGACCGCCGACGCGGTCGAACGTGGCGAGTACCGCCACTACATGCTCAAGGAAATCCACGAGCAGCCCGAGGCGGTCGCGCGCACGCTCGAAGGCCGCATCGCCGGTTCGCGCATCCTGCCCAACGTGTTCGGCGTCAATGCCGAACCGCTGCTCGCGCGCGTCAAGCAGGTGCATATCGTGGCCTGCGGCACGAGCTATCACGCCGGCATGGTCGCGCGCTACTGGATCGAAGCGCTCGCCGGCCTGCCCTGCTCGGTCGAGGTCGCGAGCGAATACCGCTATCGCGATACCGTGGTACCCGTCGACACCTTGTTCGTCGCGGTGTCGCAGTCCGGCGAGACCGCCGACACACTCGCGGCGCTGCGCAGCGGCAAGGCGAGCCAGCGCTACCTCGGCGCGCTCGCGATCTGCAACGTGCCGGAATCCTCGCTGGTGCGCGAATCCGATCTCGTACTGATGACCCGCGCCGGTCCCGAGATCGGCGTGGCTTCAACCAAGGCCTTCACGACCCAGCTTGCCGCGCTGTGCCTGCTGACCCTGGAACTCGCCCGGCTCAACCACATCGACGACGCACGCTACGAGCAGCTCGTCGGCGAACTGGCGACGCTGCCGCGCCTCGTCGCTCAAGCGTTGCTGCTGGAACCGCAGATCGCCGTGCTGGCCGAACGCTTCGTCGACAAGCAGCACGCGCTGTTCCTGGGCCGCGGCGCGAGCTATCCGATCGCGGTCGAGGCAGCGCTCAAGCTCAAGGAAATTTCCTACATCCACGCCGAAGCCTACCCGGCCGGCGAACTCAAGCACGGTCCGCTCGCGCTCGTCGACGAGCACATGCCGGTCATCGCGGTCGCGCCAAATAATCAACTTCTGGAAAAGTTGAAATCCAACCTGGAAGAAGTGCGCGCCCGCGGCGGCGAGCTGTTCGTGATCGCCGACGCCGAGGTCGACGTCAAGCTAGACCCCGACCGCGGCGCCGTGCTGCGCCTGAGCGTCGGCCAGAGCCTGATCGCCCCGGCGGTGTTCAACATCCCGCTGCAGCTGCTCGCCTACCACGTCGCCGTACTCAAAGGCACCGACGTGGACCAGCCGCGCAACCTGGCCAAGTCGGTGACGGTGGAATAGCAGGGAACCACGTTGCGCCGCAGCGACGTGGCCCTGGTCGCTGTCGCCTCGATCCGGCGGTGGCGCGTGCCGCCGGATCGATGTAGCTGAATAGCCGGTCGAAGCCGTCAGGCACCGAGGCGATCTCGGAGCAGCGACACCTGCAGTTCCACCCGCTTGAGCTCGCGCAACAGGCGGTTGGCTTCCATGTGGCTGCCCATGAAGGTCTTGCCGAGCGTCGTCACCTGGAACAGGAACAGCGCGCCGACGCCCCACTTCACCGCAGCGAGTGCGTCCGGCGCTGCAACCATGTGCCACACCGCGTACAGACCCGCGAGAAACGCCAGTCCGGCGGCGACATTCACCACCCACATGACCCACGCCATGGGTCCGCGAAAGATGCCGAAAGCCTGGGAGAGGTAGCCCGGCTCGGCGTGGCTGGCCAGCAGGGCGCGGTCCTCTTCCGTCAGAGCCTGGCCGATGAGGTCGTCGATCTTGTTCATGCGTCGTGTCCTTCCAGTAATGCGCGGACCTTGCGCCGCGCGTGCAATAGCCGGGTCTTGACCGTTCCCGGTGGAACGTCAGTCGCGATGGCGATCTCCGCCACGCTGAGGTCTTCGATGTAGAACAGCGCCAGGCTGGCACGCTGCAGGGGAGGAAGCCTGGCGATCGCAAGCATCACGTTGGAGACTTCGGCAGCGAACTCGCCGGCGTGGTGCTCCGGCGCCTGCGCACCTGCCGCGTGCTCGTCCGCGTCGAATTCGACGATGTTGCGCATCGTGTGCGCGAAAGATCGTTGGCAACGGCGCGTGACGATCCGGTACGCCCAGGCAGGAAAGGCAGCGACATCGTCGAGCCGCGCGAGTCCGCGCAGGATCTCTACCCAGGCTTCCTGCGTCATGTCCTTTGCCCGTTCGACGTCACCGAGCACGCGCCAGGCATGGCGAAGCAACCGCGGTTGCCAGCACGACACGAGTCTGGACAGTGCCGGCCGATCGCCGGTCATAGCAGCGGCCACCAGGAATTCGTCGTAGATCCGCTCGCTGTCCCGGTTCACCAGTCGCCCGTCCTTTTCGTTTCCCGTATCCAAGGTGCATGCAAGGCGCCGGTCGGTTCACTGAAGCCACTGCTGCGCCACGGGTGATCAGCTAGAGCGCCCGCTCTGATTAGAGGGATTGGAACGACCGGCGAAGGCAGTCGCGGGACTTTCCGTTGGAATCACTGCTCTCGGCTGATTGCAGCAACCGGCCGGCGCGTCTCGTCGAGCCGGATCGTCAGGTCGGCGCGGCCCGGCATTTCCTCGAGCACGTGCCGCGTCACGCGTTCGTAGTGGGCGATGAAGCGCACGAGTTCCGCATCGTCCATGACGCCGGTCGCGTCCGCGCCGGCGGCGGCACGCAGCGCACGTTCCTGCTGCGTGCGCCAGTCGCGCACGATCGAAAAGCCCGGCGCGGCCAGCAGCACGAGCCGATCGAGGCGCGCGAACAGGCGTTGATAGTCGCCGGCCAGCGCGGCGTTGACGTAGCGCCGCCAGCGGCCGTCTGCATCTTCGTCGCGCTCCAGCGCGTTGACCGGTTCGGACAACGCGGTGTCGGTCTGCGGTCGCGCACCGACGCACCAGCCTTCCAGCAGCAGCACCTGCGTGTCGCCGCGCGCGATGCGCCAGTGCTCGCGCGGTACGCGGTCGTCGCTGGCCTTGTCGAAACGCGGCAGCGGCGCGTCGAGGCCGCGATCGAGCGCGTCGAGCACGCGCAAGCCCAGTCCGACGTCGTGCGTGCCGGGCACGCCGCGCGTGCGCAGCAGCGGATGGACTTCGCCAGCCAACTGGATGCGCGCCGCGCGTGTCAGGTACAGATCGTCGAGCGACAGCACGACCGTATGTGCGATGCGCGCGGCCAGTTCGGCCGACAGCGTCGATTTGCCGCTGCCTTGCGCGCCGCAGAGTCCGACGATCAGCGGACCCGGTTCGGTGCGCGTCGCGAGCACGGCGCCGATCATGTCCTGCAGTAGATCGACGACGGTGGTGTGCTCAGGCAACACGGTTCGGCGGCTCACGTCCGGCGAAGTAGTCTTCGAGATTGAGCGCCGCCTGCAGGCCCATCGCGGTGCGCGCTTCGAGGGTCGCACTGCCCAGATGCGGCAACAGCACGACGTTCTCGAGCACGAGCAGCGCGGGATCGACCGCCGGCTCGCGTTCGTAGACATCGAGTCCCGCCGCGGCGATGCGGCGTTCGGCCAGCGCCTCGGCGAGCGCGGCTTCGTCGACGCTCGTGCCGCGCGCCGTGTTCACGAGTATCGCCGTCGGCTTCATGCGCGCGAGCAGGCGCGCATCGACGAGATGGCGCGTCGCCGCACCGCCGGGCACATGGATCGACAGGATGTCGGCCTGCTCGGCCAATGCCTCCAGCGACGGCACGTACTCTGCACCGAATGCTATTTCCGTTTCGGCCGACGCGCGCGAGCGGCTGAAGTAGCGGATGCGCAGGCCGAACGCACGCGCGCGCACCGCGGTCGCCTGCGCGATGCGGCCGAAGCCGACGAGGCCGAGCACCTTGCCGGACAGCGATTGCCCCATCAGATGAGTCGGATGCCAGCCGCTCCAGCGCTGTGCACGCAATTCGCGCTCGCCCTCACCGGCACGACGCGAAGCCATCAGGATCAACAGCAGGGTCAGATCGGCGGTTGCTTCGGTCACCGCGTCCGGCGTGTTGGTAACCACGACGCCCTGCGCGCGCGCCGCGGCGAGGTCGATATGCTCGGTGCCCGCACCGAAATTGCCGATGATCCGCACCGTCCGGCCAGCCGTCGCGAGCAGTTGCGCGTCGATGCGCTCGGTCAGCGTGGTGCAGAGTGCGTCGTAGCGTGTCATGGCCTGCGTCAGCGCCTCGCGGTCGAACGGAATATCCGATGTATTGAGCGTTGCGTCGAAAAGCTCGCTGAGCTGCGCTTCCGCACGCTCAGGCAGGCGGCGCGTGACGAGGAGGCGGGGCTTGGGGGTCATGGTTGATTTCATCCAATGGATGCTGCGGCACGATTGCGCCGATCGTATCGGTTGATCTCGGCGTGTGGCACGGCCGACGGACCCGCCACGTCGACAAGCTCCGCCTGATCTGCCTGGACCTGCCCGAGAGTGTGGAAGAGCAGGCCTGGACCGGCACGCGCTGGACCGTCCGCACGAAGAACTTCGCTCACGTCGTGATGATCGCGGGCGGCTGGCCGCCGGCCTATGTCGAGGCCGCCGGCAGCGCCGGGCCGTTGTGCGTGCTGACCTTCCGCACGCCGCGACCCGCGGCCGATACGCCGCGCTTCGGACGCGCGCCGTTCCTCCTGCCGCGCTGGTGGCCGGATATCGTCGGCATGGCCGTCGACGAACACAGCGACTGGGACCAGATCGAAGATCTGCTCGTCGCGAGCTATTGCGCGCTCGCGCCGAAAAAACTCGCGGCGCAAGTCGCCGCGCTGCGTGGCTAGCGCGGCGCCCGTACCATCCGCTCAGGCGCGCGTCCAGTCCATAGACCAGTTGAGTTCCCACTGCTTGCCGCCGTCGCGCGAGATTTCCTGATACCAGCGGCAGGACTTGGGCGTGATGCGGTCCCACACGCCGCGCACCTTGATCGGCGTGTCGCCGTCGACGTCGTCGGCGAGGAAGATGCCGGCACCGTCGACGAAATGTCCGGTCGTTCCCGGCGAGACCAGTACGCCAGATTTCGCGTTGACCCAGAAATCCGACCAGACTTTGTTTTCCACGTCGAGCAGACGCAGGCCCATGCCGCTGAAGTTGCGCGCCGGTATGCGCAGTTCCTCGACGCTGCCGACGCCGCCGAGGATGGTCCAGCAGGTCGCCTCGCCGTCGAACTCATCCCAGTCCTGCGTGCCCGCCTTCTTCAGCCGGCGATGCCGGATCGTCCAGTTGCCGGCTAGGAAATCGAAATCGCCGGGCTTGCCCGGGTTCAGCGCGGGCGCGTCCTTCTTCGCCGGCTCGTCTTTGTTGACCGGCACGGTTTCCGCCGTCGCGTTGCTCATGATCCCGCCCAGTGCGATTCCGACGGCGGCGGACTGCAACAGCACGCGGCGCCGTTCATCGACAGACTCGTTCACTTCCCTCTCCTTTCCCCGCCCGGATGGGCTGGCGCACACGCTAGGGCTCAATGCGGTCATGGTCTGTCCGCATTGATGTTGCCGAGAACGCGCGGTCGTGCGGCGGTGCGCTCCTCTCCGGCCCGCATGGGAGCGGGTGCTAGCATCGGCGCAGTCCCACCGCCGATCGACCATGGACCTGCGCAACGCCCTCGCCGTGTTCGAAGCCGCCCTCGCCCACCCGGCCGCGCAGCGCGAGTCGTTCGTGCGGCAGTCGGCCGCGGACGATGACGCATTGTTCACAAAAGTCATTCAGCTGCTGCACGCGCACACGGCCAGCGATGGCTTCCTCGAACCCGCGCCACCGCGCAGCGCACCGCGCGAACTCGGCGCCTGGCGCCTGCTCGCACCGCTGGGCAGCGGCGGCATGGGCCAGGTCTGGCTCGCCGAGCGCCGCGACGGCGGCTTCGAGCAGCGCGTCGCGATCAAGGTATTCGCGAGCCTGCTCGGCGATCCCGGCGCAATCCGCCGCGCCGAGAGCGAACGCCAGTTCCTGGCCTGGCTCGACCACCCGCACATCGCGCGGGTGCTCGACGGCGGCACCACCGCGGCGGGCCAGCCCTACGTCGTCATGGAATACGTCGACGGTCTGCGCATCGATCACTGGTGCCGCGAGCACGCGCTGGATCCGCGCGAGCGCATTACGTTGTTTCTGCAGGTACTCGCCGCGGTCGATGCGGTGCACCGCGCGCTGATCATTCATCGTGACATCAAGCCCGGCAACCTCCTCGTGGACCGCGGCGGCAACGCGAAGCTGCTCGACTTCGGCATCGCCAAGTCGCTCGACGCGCGCATCGCCGGCACCACGCGCACCGGCCTCATGCCGCTGACGCCGGAATACGCGAGTCCCGAACAGTTGCTGGACCAGCCGCTGACCACGGCCTGCGACATCTACGCGCTGGGCCTGCTGCTGGACCAGCTGCTGACTGGCCGCGTGCGGCATGCGGGCATCGCGGTGACCGAACGGGCGCGCCAGATCGCCGACGCGCCGCTCGCGCCGAGCAGCACGTGCATCGATCTCGACGCGCTCGCGCTGCCGCCGCGCCTCGCGCGCGACTGGCGCGCTCGCATCGCCGGCGATCTCGACCGCGTCGTGCGCAAGGCCATTGCCGCGGAACCCGCGCAGCGCTACGAGTCGGCGCGCGCGTTCGCCGACGACCTGCAGCGCTGGCTCGACGACCGCCCGGTGCAGGCGCGCGCCGGCGGCCGCGTCTATCGCGCGGCCAAGTTCCTGCGCCGCAACCGCCTGCCCGTCGCCGTCGCGGCGGCGGCGACCGTCGCGCTCGCGGCAGGGCTCGCACTCGCGCTGCTGCAGGCGCAGCGCGCGGCGCGCGAAGCCGAGCGCGCGCAGCTCGCCAACCGCTTTCTGACCGGCATGATCGGCAACGCCAATCCATTCAACAGCGGCAAGCCGCTGCTGCTCGTCGACGCGCTGGACCGCGCCGCCGCGTCGATCCCGCAGCAGCTCGCCGGCGAACCGCTGCTCGAAGCCGACGTGCGCCGCGCGATCGGCGATGCCTATCTCGCCCTGGAGCGCAACGACGCGGCGCGTGTGCAGCTCGACCGCGCCGCCGCGCTGCGCGCCGCCGACGGCGGTACCGACTACGCGCGGATACTCGGCCTGCAGGCGCAATTGCAGTGGCGCCTCGCGCGCTATGGCGCGGCCGAGGCGCTGTACCACGAGGCACTGGCCGCGTGCGACGACAGCGCTGACGGCCAGCGCCTGCGCTCGGAATTGCTCAACGACAACGCCGCCCTGCTCAACGACGTCGCGCGCTATGGCGAGGCGCTGCCGCTCGCGCAGCAGGCGCTCGCGCTGAAGGAGCGGCTGTCCGGCGTGCTGCCGCGCGACCGCTTCATCAACCTGTCCAATCTTGCCAATTCGCTGGATGGCCTCGGCCGGTTCGAGGAATCGCGGGCGACCTACGAGCAGGCCCTGCAGCTCGCGCGCCGTATCGTGCCCGCACCCGATCTCGACATCGCGATCCTGCTCAACAACTACGCCTTCCTCCAGGAAGAAATGGGCGAACTCGCGCGCAGCGTCGTAACACAAGAACAGGCCGTCGCATTGACCCGCGCGGCGATGGGCAGCGACTACCCGCGGCTCGCCTCGCAGCTGTCCAACCTCGCGCGCGGCTACGCGGAACTCGGCCGCATCGACGAGGCCGCGCGCACGATCGCCGACGCGTTGCGCCTCGCTCCCGCGGCATTCGCGCCCGACGAGCCGAAATACGGTCACACCCTCGTCGTCGCCGCACGCATCGCGCTGGCCCAGGGCGATCACGACACCGCCGCGGCGCAGCTGCGCCAGGCGCTTGCGATCTATGCCCAGGTTGCGGGCCTCGAAGCGGGCCGGCGCGAGAAGGCCGAGGCGCTGCTCGCCGAAGCGCTCCGGCGCGCAGCACCGGCGCCCGACTCACGCTGAAAACGAACGGGCGACGCTCAGCGTCCCGGTGTCATTGCATACCACAGGCCATCGCTGCCGAGCGCGTAGTACTGGCCGCTATCGTCGCGGTAGAAGGTCTGTCCGGTGGCCGGATCGACAGTCGTGTTCTGCCCGGAATAGGCCAGCGCACGGTTCTGGCCGCTGGTCGGATCGATCCATGAGCTGTTGCCCTGCAGCACGTTGCCGGCCTCGACCTGATTGGCGAAATACCCCTCGGCGTAGCCGTTCTGCGCGATCGCGCGCTGGTCCTGCGCGCCGCGATAACCGGCCCAGGCGCGCCGTTCGCCCTCGAGGTTGCGCCGCTCGCTGTCGCGGAAGCGCGCGATACCGTCGTCGCTGAATCCCGCCGTGGCGGCGTACTGGTAGGCGAACTGCGGAAACGACAGTCCGCCGCCGGCCGCCACATGCTGCTGGTATCTGGCGACGCAATCGGGGTTCTGCATGAGCTGCTGCACGATCTGCTGCTCGTGCTCGCGCATCTGCGCGGCGAGCTGGTTTCCCTGCTGAAGCTGCTGCTCGATCATCGCGCCGAAATCCGGACCGAGGTCGTACCCGCTCTGGAATACCTGCGCATCGGCCGTACAGGCACCGAGCAGCTGCAGCAGCGCGAACGGCAGCAGATAGCGTCTGGAACTCATGATTCGTCTCCTTGCCCCGCGACGATTCGCGGTTGTCCTCAGGGGCGCAGGAGTGGGCTGCCGTGTCGCATGCGATCGGCGGCAATTGTTGGATCTGCGAAGCGGATCACGTGCCATGGCGGCAGCCGTGCGCATTCGCCGTCATCACGACGCCGCACCGGACGTCTCAGGCCAGCATCTGGAACAGAAAGGTGCGCGCGACTTCCCAGTCGCGTTGTGCGGTAGCGCGCGAGATGCCGAGCACTTCGGCGATGTCGGTCATTTCCAGCCCGGCGAAATAGCGCAGCTCGACGATGCGCGCCTTGCGCTCGTCGATGCCTTCGAGTTGCTGCAGCGCCTGGTCGAGCGCGAGGATATCGACGTCGCCGGCGCTGTCCTCGCTGCTCAGCGAGGACAGGGTCACCGCCTCGCGGCCTCCGCCGCCGCGCTTGGCCGCATCGCGCTGACGCGCGTGGTCGATCAGCACCTGGCGCATGCGCCGCGCGGCGATGGCGAAGAACTGACGCCGGTCGGCGGGCGCGAGCGTGTCGTCGGCCGACAGGCGCAGATAGGCCTCGTGCACCAGCGCGGTCGGCGACAAAGTATGGCCACTGCGCTCGCCCGACAGCTGACGCGCCGCGACGCGGCGCAGTTCGTCGTAGACCAACGGCAGCAGTTCGCGCCCGGCATCCACTTCACCGGCGGCGGCGCGCTTGAGCAATCGGGTAATCGCGCCGTCGTCGCTCACGCGGTTGGTCTGCCTGGTCAGTGCGTCGAAAAAACGGAGGGATGTCGTCGCGAGACTAGGCGCAGCGGGGAGGCGTGGCAACCGTGCCGCGCCCAGTCACGACGCAGCGCCGCGACAACGTCAGCGACATGACCGGAGCACACGGATGCCACGACCCGGATCAGAGGCTGGCGCTATCAGGCTGCGGGTCGTTGATGACGGCTTCGATCCAGTAGCCGTCGAGATCCAGCACGAAGGCCGCGTAATAGTTCGGCCCATAGTGCGGACGCAGACCCGGCGCGCCCTTGTCGCTGCCGCCCTGCGCGAGCGCCGCGGCATGAAAGCGGTCGACCGCCTCGCGCGACGGCGCGAGAAACGCCAGATGAAAGCCCGACGGGGAAATCTGCACGACCTCACGCTGCTTGATCGCGAAAAACTCGTCGTCGTCGGTGATGCCGTAGCCGGCGGCGTATTCGCTGCTCCAGACGCGGCGATAGCCCAGCGTCGGCATGACCGCATCGTAGAACGCGGTGGATCGCACGATGTCGGCGACGGCAAACGAGATGTGATGCAGCATGAATCCACCTCCATCGAAACCGGTCGGCCGATGGTAGCGTGCGATCGTCGCGTTCGAGCGGCGCGCGATCGCACTGCCGACGTCATGCCGCCTGCAGGCGCGTGTCATCGACACCGCGGAAACGACGCGCCGCAACGGCGCCGCTCAGCGTCGCGGCAAGCTGCGTATGCCGCGCCATCCGCGCGCACTGCCCGGCGCATCGGGCTCGTAGCCGAGCTGGCGCAGCTGCGCGTCGACGAAGCGGCGGTTGGCACCCGGGAACAGCACGCGCGCAATCGGTTCGTCGGCCAGTGTGCCGGTGCGCTGCAGGCCCCAGCGCGTAGGCTGGTAGAGCCGCAGCACGACGCGCCGCGTGAACAGCGCGCGATACGGCGTCGCCTCGCCGTTGCACAGGCCGGTCAAGGTCGACGCGCAGATGCTCGTGATCAGGCGTACCGGCCGCGGCGGCGCGGTCAGCCAGGCACTCGGCGCGGCGAAGTCCAGCCAGCGCTCGTCGCGGCTGCCGTCCGGATAAACCACATCCAGTTGCCACACCAGCGCCGCGGCGGCGAGGCGTTCGCGCCAGCGCCGCAGCGACGGCTCGTGCAGGCCGCGCGGGAACCGCTCGTGCAGCACCGCGGCGACCTGCGTGCGCAAGGCCTCGCTGCCGTGGGCGCAGGGATCGTCGTCCTGCAGCGGCGGCACGCCGTGATCGGGCCGCCAGTCCAGCGACAGCGTGCTCACGCCGCACTCGACCAGACCCAGCTCATCGTCCTGCACGGCGCCGCTGGCAACGTCGATGACCGTACCCGGCGCAACGCGAACGCCGGTCGTCGCCGGTGCGATTGCGGCGATATCGTGGATGAAGTCCTCTTCCGACACCGGAAACCCGCGCTGGTTGAGCCACGGCTGCGTCGCATATGAATAGCCGCAGGACGCCGGCACCGCGACGCGCGGATTGACCTCGACGACCGCACGCAGACGCTGCGCGTAGCGTTCCGCGGGAAATGCGCTGCCAAGTCCGTCGCTGCCGAGTTCCTCCTCGGCGAGCACCTGGAAATTCGCGAACATCAGGTCCAGCCGCGGCGTGCGCGCCGCGACCAGCGCGAAGGCCGCCTCGGTCGCGTCGGTATCCACGCAGTTCCAGAACCACAGGCCAGCGGCACCGGCCAGCACGCCGATCTCGGGAAACGACACGTTGCTCGGCGTGAACGTCAGCTGCAGATCGGCGACCTGCAGCGTCTGCCCCGGCACGACCGGACGCAGGTCGCGAAAGCCCAGCGCGAGCAGCGCGTGCTCGATCAAGGTCGCGCCGGCCGGATAGACGACGAGACGGTCGCGGCCTATGCGATCGAGCGAACGCACGCAGAAGTGATCCATGTGCTCGTGCGACAGCATGACGAAGCCCGCGCGCGCCGCCACCGCGGTGACATCGATGCGCAGCGCCGGTTCGAAGCGGTTGATGCCGGCTTCGAATGGCTCGAACAGCAGCGGGTCCATGAGGCAGCGCGTATGCGCCGTCTCGATCAGCAGGCCCGCATGGGCGAGTCGGCGGATCCGCAAGCGCCGCCGGCCTCAGGCTGCGCCGCGACGGCGCCAGGCGCCGCTGCGCCACGCCGACGGCGTGGCCGTCGCTTCCTCGACGTAGCAATCGTCGACCGCGAGTTCGCCGACGCGCCGATAGCCGCGTGCGCGCATGAAGGCATGGATTTCCTCGCGCACGGGCAGCCAGTTGTGTTCGATCGTAAGCAGACGCACGCGGTACTGGTCGAACGGAAACGCGCGCAGGATCGAGAGCTCCGAGCCTTCCGTATCGAGGCTCCAGTAGTCGATCACCGGCGGCGCGGCCAGCTCGCGCAGCAGCGCCGGTATCGCGCGCGCTGGCCGCAGCACCGTCGCCGGACGGCCATCCGCGTCCACCGCGACGCCGTACGTGGCGCGCGCCTGGCGCAGCAGGCTAGCCGGGTAGTCCTGCGCAATGCCGCCCAGGACCTGCGCATCGACGAAGGGCACCTCGCCGTCCCGGTCATACAGACAGCAGCAGACACACTGGCAACGGCGCTGCCGAACCAGCGCGGCAAAGAACACCGGATTGGGTTCGACGCAGATGCCGTTCCAGCCGTACTCGGTCTCCAGCAGCAGCGTGTTGCTGCCGCCCACGCCGTCAGAAGCCCCCGAGTCGAGGAAGAATCCGCCACGCTGACCGCCCAGCATCTGTATCACCCAGGCATCCTGGCCGAACGCGCTGCCGATCATCCGCGGCTCCGCGCGAACGCCGCCGAACGCCAGGCGTCCGATCGCTGCGGCTGCGCACCCTGCGCCGCGCCGCGGTGATGCACGTCGCCCTCGCGCTGGCCGTACAGCATCGTCACGTTGATGCGGCGGTTGGCATAGCCGGGATGGAAATGCACGGCCTCGGTCGCATGGAACAGGTCGGAGTTGAAAATCACCGCGCGATTGGCGCGGTACGGAATACGCACGCGGCGCGCGTTGCGTTCGCGCAGATATGCATGAATCAGGTCGCTGCGCCCGTTGTAGGTATAGAAGTCCCAGTCCATCGGCGCATCCACTTCGTACACGACCATGCCGCCGCTGGCCGCGTCGGCGTTGGCCGATTCCGGCGTAATCCAGAAGTTCACATTGACCGCGGCGAAGTCCGCATGCGTGTTCGCGTCGGCCGGCAAGGTGTAGTCGTTCTTGAATCCCCACAGCTGGCGTAGCGGATAACGCTCGCCGATCACGCGCGGCAGCGCGGCGCGCAATTCTTCGGCGATCTGCAGCAGCAGCGGGCAGTTGAAGCCGTCGCGGAAGAACGCACCGAGGCGCCCGTGGGCGTAACGGTTCGCCGACCACACGGTGGACTCCAGGCAGAACGCGCGCAGTGCCGCCAGCGCCGCGGGATCGAGAAAATCGTCGATCACGACGACGCCGGGCGGCCGCTCGATGTAGTCGCGTTCGATGACGGCCGGATCCCAGCCCGACGCGAGCGCACGGTCCAGCCGAAGTGTCGGCCGCACATGCACGAGGCGGTTGTATACCGCGCCGATGCGCGCCTCGGCCTGCGCATCCATCGCGACCTGCCCGCCGATGCCGCGTGCGTCCAGATCGGCGCCGACCCGCTCGTAATCCGCGCAGACTTCATTGAACTCGGCGCCGAGGACGCCGGCGCCCATCAGGTAACGAAACTGCTCCACGTCGTGCCGCAGCTTGGCCGCCGACAGCAGCGGATTCGGCGATCGAAGCGGCGGCGCGGCCGCATCGGCGGTCGTGTGCCAGCGGCTGCCCCAGCGCAGTCGCGCCGACAGCTCGGCGCAGCGGCCGGCATAGGCGAGATCGCGCGTGCGCAGCGCCTGTGCGATGTGCTCGTCGATCCACTCCAGCCCGCCGGGCCGGCGCAATTCGTCGCGCCACAGCGACACGCTTTCCTCGGCGCGATCGAGGCCGACCAGCATGGTCATCAGTCCACGTCGTGCAAGTTCCAGTTCCGGGTCGAGCGCGAGCGCACGCTGGTAGTTCGCGATCGCTTGCGCGAATTCGCCGCGCCGCTGGCAGACCCAGCCCAGCTGCGCCAGGCTCGAAGGCTGATCCGGCGCCAGTTCGACCGCGCGCTGCAGCGGCGCAACGGCCTCGGCGAACAAGCCCCGTTGCGCAAGCCGGCAGCCGGTCGCGATCAGCGCAGCGACATCGCGCGGGTCGGCACCGGCACTCGCCGCATCGTTTGCCGCAGGCGTGCCGTGCAGGCCCGTCGTCGCCTGTGATGCGTCCATGGGATCACCCGTGTGTCAGCGCACCCAGATCCGATTCAGCGCGCCGCCATTGCGCAACTGGATCGCGTATTCGGCCAGCGCCGCGAGCGCGACACGCTGATGCCCGGCGCGGAACCAGTCGGATCCGATGATGTGGCCGGTCGACATTTCCGTGCCGGTACTGTGCCCGGTCGACATCTCGGTCTGGAACACATGGCCCGTCGACATTTCGGTACCGGTGCTGTGGCCGGTCGACATCTCGGTGTGGAATACATGCCCCGTCGACATTTCCGTGCCCGTGCTATGGCCGGTCGACATCTCGGTGTGGAATACATGCCCCGTCGACATCTCCGTGCCGGTGCTGTGCCCGGTCGACATCTCGGTGTGGAAGACCTGGCCCGAGGTCTGGAAGACGTGGCCCGTCGACATTTCCGTAGCGGTGCTGTGGCCCGTCGACATTTCGGTCTGCGCGGCGAAGCGGCCGCCGTAGGCGATGAGCTCGAGAATCGCGGCGGCCACACCGTTGCCACTCAGGATGTCCTGGCGTTCCACCGTCGCTCGCGCCAGCGCGATGACCACGGTAGTCGCGCGCGCCGCGACGGCGGCATTCAGCACATCGTGCACGAATTGCTCGCGCGTCGGGGTCTTGCCGCCGGCCTTCAGCGAATAGTCGCGTAGCCAGGTCAGCAGCGGCGGCGAGGACATCACCGCATACAGGAACTGATCGCTGACATCGGCCTGCTCGGCGGAAACCTTCGCGCTGTTGACGTATTCCGACAGCATCTGGGTCGGTTCGGTGACGAACTGCTCGCGCAGCAGGAAATCGCTGGACATGGCCTTGAACAGGGAGTCGACGCGTCGCAGCGAGGCGGTGCGACGGATGTCGATATCGGCAGTGCGGACGGGAAGCACCGGCTTTGGCGCAGGGGTCGAACTCATCGGGAACTCCTTGGGCACGCGCCGCCAAGGTCCCGCGCATGGCAACGGGAGCCCTGACTATTCGGCGCAGATATTCGCGGCGGAAACGCCGGTCGTCGACATGAACAGTGCAACGTTTGCCAAAGTGCCGGCGAAGATCCGGCACCACCCTTTCCTGCCGGACTATACGCCGCGCAACTATCGTGTCAACACAAATATACGATGCATCTATTTAATTTTTTAGTCTTGCGTAAACCGGATTCGTTGCGCCGTTAACGCGAAATTATTTCACGCAGAAGTCAAACCCGTGTCGACCGATACGACGATGCCGTACAGGTTTGTGAGTGACTGGCGTCGATGCATTTTCCGGACGGTCCACGCCGCAGCCGGTGCCATTCGCCAGCGGCTGCGAATCGGCTAGCGCCGCCACTCGAGTCCGGCAAACACCGAGCGGCCGTCACCGGGCAGGAACTGCCGGCTGTCCTGACCCAGTGCATCGGCGATCACGCCGGTCGTCGCGGCGTAGCGCCGGTCGCCAAGGTTGCGTGCATCCACGAACCAGCGCCAGCGTTGCTGCCATTCGCCGCCGACGCGCAGTCCGGCGATCGCATAGCCTTTCGCCGCCAGCGTGTTGGCGTGATCGACGAAGGCTCGTTGCGGCGACCATTCGGCCGTCGGCGCGACATACCAGCCGCCGAAGCTCCAACGCAGTTCCGCGCGCAGCAACTGCGGCGGGATGCCGGCCAGGCGGTTGTCGCCGTAGACCGCATCGCCGTCGAAGCGGAAATCGTTCCACAGATACGCCACGCGCAGTTCCGCGGCCTCGGTGAAGCGCCAGCCGGCGGCGAACTCGAGGCCCTGGTGGCGCGTGCGCGCGGCGTTGACCGTGCCGCGCGGATTGCCGTCGGCGTCGGTCAGCGCGAGCAGTTCGTCGCGCAGGTCGGCACGGTAGAGTGCGGCGTCCAGCGACAGCCGTTCGCGTTCGACGCGCAGGCCGACTTCGCCACTGGTCGCCTTCTGCGCGTCGACCAGCGTGACCTGTGGACCGCCAGCCAGCTCGCCGAAACTCGGCGGCTCGTAGCTGCGGCTCAGATTGCCGAACACGGTGATGCCATCGGCGAGGTCATGGCGCAGGCCGAGCTTGGGACTGACGCCAGAATACGTCCGCGCGTAGCTTTCGTCGCGCGCGTTGATGACGACGGCGTCCCGCGCCTCGCGCCGGTTGCGCGAGGCCTGCGCACCGATGACGAGCGCTGTCCGTGGCGTCACGTAGAACTGCTGTTCGAGAAAGGCCGACAGCCGCGTCGCGCGGTTGTCGAAACCATTCGTCACTGCGCCGCGCTCGCCGCCAACGTTGACGTAGCGGCGATCCTCGAGCGTGCCGGCAACCGCCGCTGCACCACCGGTCAGCACGCTGCGATGACCGCCCCACTGCGCTTCGTGACGCAAGCGCAGATTGCCGCCGTAGTCGCGGGAGTCCTGCACGATCACCTGAAAGATCGGGTGATTGAGGTGCTTGGCCGCATAGAACGCACCGAATTCCAGGTCGTCGCCGTTGCCGAGGCGCAACTGGCTGCGATTGGCCACGCGGGTAAGGCCGAAGTCGCGGCGCTGGTCGCCGCTGATGTTCGCCGGCGCCGCGCGCGTCGGATCGTTGCGCAATTCGGCCAGGGTCAGGCTGCCGGGCAGCTGCGAATTCGTGTCCACGCGGGTGACGTAGAAGCGTGTCTCGCCGCCGTCCAGCGCCAGGCCAACGTTCGAGAACAGGCGATAGGTTTCCTGCTTCGCATGGTCGCGGAAACCGTCCTGGCTGAAGGCACTGACGCTGGCGTAGTAGTCCTGCATCTCGCCCGCGCCGGCGAACGCCGCCTGGCCGCGCTGATAGCCGAAGCTGCCGCCTTCGACACGCAGATCCAGCGGCGGCGCGCTGTGCCCGGTCGGACTGACGAAATTCACCGCGCCGCCAAGCGTGGCCGCGCCGTACTGCAGTGCGTTCGCGCCGCGATAGACCTCGATGTAGCGCGCCGCGAGCGGTTCGACCGCCTGGAAATCACCGCCGCCGTCGGCCTGATTCAGATAAACCCCGTCCTGCATCAGTTCCAGACCGCGCAAGTGGAAGGTGCGCTGCAATCCGGAGCCGCGCACAGACAGGCGCGACTCCTCCGAACCGAAGCGCGGCTGCACGAAGACGCCGGCCGCGTAACCCAGCGCATCAGCAAGTGTGCCGGTGCGCTGCTCGCGATAGCGCTCCGCGTCGACGAGTCCGACCGCGCCGGCGGTTTCGCCAAGACGCTCGCGCGCCGCTTCGATACGCGTGGCGTCCCGGCTCGCCTCCACCTCGACACGCGGCAGCAGCGTGCGCTTGGCGCCGGCGGCGTCCGGAGTCGCCGGCGGCGCGATCGTGGACCATGCCGTCGTCGACGGTACAGTCGTGGACAGTGCAGTCGTGGACGGTGGCGCGGCCAGCGCGAGCGCGACGGCGGCAGTGAGCGACAGCAGGATCATTTCAGGACTCCATTCCGGACAGCGCGGCTTTGATAAAGGCGGCTTTGATAAAGGCGGCTTTGATAGAGGGTGAAGTACGCCACGCAGGAAACGGGCGCGCGATGCGACCGACTGTCGCAGGCGCGCAGCGATCGACGTCGCCGGGTGAGTGCCGCAGACAACCGCAAGGGTTGCGTCGGCTCGTGGCTGCGTACTACTCGGGCCTGCGCTCGACGCGCTCGGGTCCGGGCCGCTTGGCGAGCTTGCGCTGCAGGCTGCGCCGGTGCATGCCGAGCAGGCGCGCGGCGGCCGAAATATTGCCGTCGCATTCGAACAGCGCCTGCTGGATGTGTTCCCACTCCAGACGATTCAGCGGCGTCATGGTGTCCGGCTCGTCCACGAACGGCTCGTCCTGCAGTGCGCGCAGCAGTGCCTCGGCGGTGATCGGCTTGGGCAAGTAGTTGTCGGCACCGCGCTTGATCGCCTCGACCGCGGTCGCGACGCTGGCATAGCCGGTGACCAGCACGATCTGCATGTCGGCCCGCGCCGCGCGCAGCGGCGCGATCAGGTTCAAGCCGGAACTTGAGCCGAGCTTGAGATCGACCAGGGCGAAGTCCGGCGCCTCGGCAACCGCCAGTGCGAGCGCCCGCGGCGCATCGTGCGCGACGCTCACCGTCAGGCCGCGGCGCTGCAGCGAGCGTTGCAGGATGCGCGCATAGACCTCGTCGTCGTCGATCAGCAGGCCGTTCATGCGACCGCACCCACCAACGGCAATTCGAAGCGCACGCAGACGCCGCCGCTGTCGGCGCCGTCCAGCGTCAGCGTGCCGCCGAGCCGCTCGACCGTCGCATGCGACAAGGCCAGTCCCAGCCCGAGGCCATCGGGCTTGCTCGACTGGAACAGACGGCCCGGTACACCAAAGCCGGCAACCTCCAGACCGGTACCGAAATCGCGCACGCTGCCGTGCAGGCGTCCGTCGGTCCACGCCAGCGCAAGATCCACCTGTGCACAACCGGCCGACTGGCTCGCATCCGCGGCGTTGTTGAGCAAGGCCTGCAGCAGATGGCCTACGCCCGCATCCCAATCCACGACGAGGCCGGCGGGCAGATCGCCGGAGCGCGCGAGCACCACCGCCGGCCGCAGCAGCTGCCAGCGATCGACGAGCTCATCCAGCACGTCGCGCAGACGGCGCGGCTGCGCAGACGGCAGACCGTCCGCGGGCCGAGCGAGCTGACGCACGCGGTCGCGGCATTCGTCGATCAGGGTCGACATCAGTTCCGCGTCGGCGCGCCGCTCGCTGCCGGCGGGCGCGTCGGCGATCGCGTCCTCGACCATGAGGGTCAGGGTGCCCAGCGGCGTGTTGAGTTCGTGCGCGACGGCCGCCGCGTGCGTGGCCAGCGCGACGATGCCCTCGCGCCGCGCGAACCGTTCGCGCAATCGCGCGAGTTCCAGTTCGCGCTCGCGCAGCGTCTGCGCGAGCCGCGCGAGGAACCACGCCACCACGGCGCCGGACACGACGAAGTTCGCCGCCATGCCCCACAGGTGCAGATCCAGCGTGTCGCCGAACACGCCATGCATATGCGGCAGCGACTGGCCCAGCGCGGTGGATACGGCATAGCCGCCGCCGCAGGCCAGCAGCACGGCCGCGACCGCGCGCCACGGCAGGGCCACCGCCGCGAGCGCGAGCGGCAGCAGGAACAGCGACGCGAACGGATTCATCGCGCCACCGCTCCAGGCGATCATCCAGGTCAGGTTGACGATATCGACCAGCACATGCAGCAGCGCCTCGCGCGTGCTCGCCTGCACGAGACGGCGCGCACGCGGCGCGGCGCAGAGATTGAACACAGCCAGCGCGGCCACGCCGCACCACAACGGCAACGCGTCGAACGGCAGACCGAGGCCGTGCACGGCCACCGCCACGGCGAGCGCCTGGCCGGCGACGGCGAACCAGCGCAGCGTCGCAAGGCTGCGCAACAGACCGGCGGAAAGCATGGACATGGGCGCGACTTTACGCGCTGCGGCATCGACGCGGCTGCGACCTTCGGTCGCAGTCACGGCCGTGTCATGCGACACGATTAGCGTGCGCGCCACCGCCCGCGAAAACGCCATGGACACGCCCAGCCTCCGCGACCGCCTCGACCAGCGCCTGTTCAACGCCATCTACTCGCGCAATCTGGTCTACAACGCGTGCTGGGAGGATCCGGCGGTGGATCGCCAGGCCTTGCGTCTGGGGCCCGACGACAGTGTGCTCGTGATCACGAGCGCCGGCTGCAATGCGCTCGACTACGCCATCGCCGGTCCGCGCCGCGTGCACGCGGTCGACGCCAATCCGCGCCAGACCGCGCTGCTCGAACTCAAGATCGCCGGCATCCGCCGGCTCGAATTCGACGACTATTTCGCGATCTTCGGCGAGGGCTATCACGCCGATTTCCGCGCGCTCTACCAGAACCGGCTGCGCGCCGAGTTGAGCCCGTTTGCACAACAGTGGTGGGACAAGCACTGGGACTGGTTCGCCAACCCGCACGGCAGTTTCTACTTCCACGGTCTGTCCGGCATCGTCGCGCGCAGCTGCCGCACGTATTTCCGGCTGCGGCCGCGCCTCAATCATGCGCTGACCGCGCTGTTCCAGGCGCGCGACCTGTCCGAGCAGCGCGTGATCTACGACGACCGCGTGGCGCCCCTGATGTGGAACCGGCCGCTGAACTGGCTGCTGTCGCAGCAGTTCGTCATGAGCCTGCTCGGCGTGCCGTATCCGCAGCGCAAGCTCGTCGAGGCGCAGCATGCCGGCGGCATCGCCGGCTTCATCCGCGACGCGGTGCAGTACGTGTTCCACCAGCTACCGGTCAGCGACAATTATTTCTGGCATGTCTACGTCGCCGGCCGCTATCGCCGCGACTGCTGTCCGGAATACCTCAAGCCGGACAACTTCGCCGCGCTCAAGGCCGGCCGCGTCGACGCGATCGTGCCGCATACGACGACGGTGACCGAGTTCCTGCGCGGCCACGACGAGCCGATCACGCGTTTCGTGCTGCTCGACCACATGGACTGGATGAGCAGCTACCACCCGCAGGCGCTGGCCGAGGAGTGGGACGCGATCCTGCAGCGCGCCGCGCCCAGCGCACGCATCCTGCTGCGCAGCGCGCACGAGCGTCCGGAATACCTCGATACCCTGCGCATCGGCAGCGACGGCCGCCGCCTGCGCGACGTGCTCGCGTTCCGCGACGAGCTGGCGCAGCAGCTGCAGCGCGGCGACCGGGTGCATACCTACGCCGGCTTCGTGATCGCCGATGCGCCGGCTTGAGACCCTGCGCGCCGACGCCGGCGTGCTGCTGAGCCTGTTGCGCGGCATGCCGCGCAAGGCGTCGCACGCGCAGCGCCTGCAGGCGTTCTACGCGCCGCAGGCCACGCACTACGACGCATTCCGCGAACGCCTGCTGCAGGGCCGGCGCGAACTGATCGCCGGGCTGGCGCTGCCCGAGCGAGCGCGCGTCGTCGAGCTCGGCGGCGGCACCGGACGCAATCTGGATTTCTTCACACCGCAACAATGGCAGCGCATCGCGCGCTTCGAACTCGTCGATCTGTGTCCCGCGCTCGTCGAACGCGCGCAGGCGCGGCACAGCGTCGACCCGCGCATCGCCGTCGTGCAGGCCGACGCGACGCTGTGGCGCCCGCAGGGACTGGTCGACTGTGTGTATTTCTCGTACGCGCTGACGATGATCCCGGACTGGCGCGGCGCGATCGACAACGCCTTGGCCATGCTCAAGCCCGGCGGCCTGCTCGCGGTCGTGGATTTCTACGTGGGCCAGGCCGAACCGGCGTCGGGACATCGGCGCCACGGCGTGTTCACGCGCCGGTTCTGGCCGCTGTGGTTCGGGCACGACGGCGTGCATCCGAGCCCGGACCACCTGCCGCGGCTGTGCGATCTGCTGCCGCGGCACGAACTCGTCGAAAGCGATACGGCCGTGCCTTACCTGCCGCTGCTGCGCGTGCCGTATTACCGCTTCGTGGCGCGAAAGCCGTTGCGGGATTGAAGGGGCGGTGCGGTTCGATCGAGTGAAATCGGGCGGCGCGTTTCAATGAGCGCGTCGCGCGACGGTATTTCGACTGGTCTATCGGCCCGCAGGGGATGCCTCGATGCTGGGCGCGGTGTTTCGCCTGGGCGATCGGCTTTCTGGGATGCCTCGATGCTGGGCGGTCTTTCGCCGGGGCGATCGGCTTTCTGGGATGCCTCGATGCTGGGCTTCGCGTTGCTCAGCCCAGCCTACGTCGCCTGCCTATGCCGCTGCGCTGCTCAGCGCTTGCGCTTGGGCCGCACGTAGAGCACCAGGCTGTGTTCCTCGATCACGTAGCCGTGCTTGTCGGCGATTTCGCGCTGCAGGCGCTCGATGTCTTCGCTCGTGAACTCGATGACCTTGCCGGTATCCAGATCGACCATGTGGTCGTGGTGGGCGCCGCGATCGAGTTCGTAGACGGCCTGGCCGCCTTCGAAATTGTGCTTGAGTACGAGCCCGGCGGTTTCGAACTGGGTCAGCACGCGATAGACCGTGGCCAGGCCGATGTCGTCCTCGTGGGCGAGCAGCTCGCGATAGATGTCCTCGGCGGTCATGTGCTTGCCGTCCGAGTCCTCGAGTATGCCGAGAATGCGCACGCGAGGATGGGTGACCTTCAGGCCGACTTTGCGCAGATCCTGCGACTCCATGGTGTTTCTCCTGTAATGCGCGGGCAGCGGTGCCGCCGGCTGAGCAAGTGCCTGCCCCATTCGGGGGCGATTCACGTTGAGGGCTGCCTGGGTCGCGGTGGCCGGGCGCGGAAGCCTTGCAAAATCAAGGTCCGTGCGCCAAGTGGCGGCAACGGTGCCGGGAGACTCGCGGCGCCCGGTCGGGCCGGCCGTTTAGCGGCGCTAGTGTATCATCCGGCCCCTTGCTGACTGACCGGATCGTCGCGATGAAGTGTTTCACCCGCTCCCTGTCCGTACTTGGCCTTGCCCTCGCCCTGAGCGGCTGTGGCGTCATTTACCGTCCGGACGTGCAACAGGGCAGCCTGCTGTCCAAGCCCATCGTCGACCAGCTCAAGCCGGGCATGAGCAAGCGCCAGGTCACCCTGCTGCTCGGTACACCGTCGATCACCAGCCCATTCGAAAGCGACCGCTGGGACTATGTCTCCTCCATCCAGCGTCGCGGCGGCAAGATCGCCACCAAGAACCTCAGCCTGACCTTCGAGAACGACGCGCTCGCGCGTATCGAAGGCGATTACTTCCCCGAAGACGCGACCCAGCTGATCAAGGACGCGCGCAAGTACCGCGTCGAGTTCCCCGACGAAAAGCGTCCGGACGACAAGAAGAAGGGCGGTCGCGGCTGAGCGTCATCCGGCAGCAGCGTCAAATGACGCGAACGAAACACTATGCCGAGCTTGCGAAAGCCCTCCCCTTCAAGGGGATGGTTGGGTGGGGATGGTGTCGTTCGGTGTGAGTCGACTTCAAGAGCATCGCGACTGAAGCCGCTCCTAGAAAATCCGGATTATGTCGACGCACTGCACGCACTGACATCCAGCGCGATCGCCAACTAGAAACGCGGCAATCGCAATTCAACACGTGTGCCGCCGCCTTCCTCGCGCGGGCCGAGGCCGAGTTCGCCGTTCAGAGCTTGGATGCGCGTCTGCAGGTTGCGCAGTCCACGGCCCTGCTGTGGCTCGACCGGAATTCCACGACCATCGTCTTCAACGCGCAAGACGATCATCGAGTCATCGGAATAGGCGAACACTCGCACTTCGCTTGCTTCGGCATGCTGGATGACATTGCTGAGCAGCTCCTCGACACAGCGAAACAGTTCGACCAGCTTGCGGCGGCTATTCACCTGCAGGTTGCGCGTGCCGGCGATGTCCCAATGGCTGTGCAGGTCGGCGGCCGCCAACGGGCCCTCCATGCGCTGACGCAGCGTCGCGAGTGCGCCGTCGATGGACTGACAGGGTTCGTCGATTGCGTCGATCATCAAGCGAAGATCGAGCAATGCGCGCTGGATCTCGGTACTCAATCGCGAATCGGGATGCTCGCTGTGGATGCGCATGAGTGCGGTCACCATGCGCGATCCGAATCCTTCGTCGATCACGTCCAGCATGCGTTGTCGTTCGTCGTCGGCGACGCTGCTGGTCACGTCTTCCCACACCGACGTGCTACCCCGTCGAGCGGGTAGCAGGGCATTGTCCAGTCGCTTGCCGAGCGCCTTCGTCGCATGGCCCAACAAGGTCGTCCCCATCGTCGCGCGCCGTACCAGCAGAAAGGCGAGAGTGACAGCGAGTGTTGCTGTTCCAACCGGATACATCCAGAGCAGTCGCTGCGCCGGATCGAGTTGGTAAGCCACGGTCTCCAGCACGCTGCAGCCGATCGTGAACAACAGCGCGCACTGCAAACTGCGTCGTTCAACCAGTGGAACATGCTGGACATCCAGCATGATCTGCACCAGCAACGTCAGGGCAACCGCCAATGCGCCGAGCCAGAACAGCGTAGCGAGCATCGGGAACAGGAGGTTCCAGGGCGAATACACAGCATAGAGTTGAAGCAGGATCGAGCCGATCAGCCAGACCAGGATCCATCGCCTGAGTCGTGTGCCCCAGAACAGCGTCAGCAGGCGATAGAGCGCGAACACCAGCAACAGCACGGTAATGTCGGAAACCGCGCGCCACCAGACTGGACCGCCGGGCATCGTTCCCACGATCAGATAGCCCGTCCTGCAAGCCATCAGGACCAGGCAAGCGAAATACCACAGATACACCTGCGCGCGTCGATGCACTCGCCAGAGAGTCAGCGCACCCATGCCGAGCACGACGAACAACGCCAGGCACAGACACGGTATGCCCATCTGACGCCACCAGTTCGCGTCGTAGATCGCCTGCAACACCTGATAGTCGCCAACGCACAACCCGTTGAGGCGTGTCTCGCTCAACTTCCAAGCAATCGGAAGCTGCAGCGTCAGGACGTTGTCGCCGGCGTTCAGTGCATCGGGGGGCAGCGAATGCAGATGGGGTGCAAGGTCGCGCAGATCGCGACGGCTGAGGTCAACACCCGCCGTAAGGTCGCGCGCATTGAGCTTCAAACGATAGAACGGTGACGCCTGAGCGAGGTATACGCCTTGACGAGCGTCGCCTGCGGCAGCGATGAAATGAGTTTGAAGGGTCAGGATCGCGTCGTCATGGCGCTCGGCAGTGCGGCGTAACGGCAGCAAAATCGACTCGCCCGTTGTGGCATCGACGAGTTGATCCGCACACCACGAGCGCGGCGGCGTTGAACTGCGATATGCGACGACCATCGCGGCGACTGCGATCAGCAAGGCCATCCAAGGAGCAACCCGACGCATGACTGAGCGCACGCCCGTGACGGAAACGATGCGTGACAAGCAGCGATCGGGTCTGGCCATATTGGGCTTCAAAACAGCGGCGCGATGAGCGTGTAGCGAGTGCCAGTGCCGTCTTCGCGCTTGCCGATTCGAAGCGATCCTCCCATGGCTTGGGCATGGATGCTCGCCCGCTCGAATCCGTGGTCAATCGGTAAACCGATCGAAGGAATATCGCCACCATCGTCTGCGATCCCTATTTGCAAGATGCGACGCGTCGCCGTGGTATCGACCGACAGCGTGTTCGCGCCCGAATGCCGAAGGCTGTTATTGAGCAACTCCTCGAGGCAGCGATAGAGACTGACGAGCTTGCGGCGGTCTTCAATCACGACCGTGCCGATGGCATCGAGCTGCCATTCGCAATGAACGCCGGCCGCGGCGATGGCGGACTCCATGCGGTGGCGAAAGCGCGCCATGGCCACGTCCAGCGATCGTGACGAATCGTCCATCGCGTCGATCATCAGGCGCATGTCCAGCAATGCGCGCTGGATATCGACGTGCATCGCCGAGTGCGGAAATTCGCGGCGCGCCTGGACCAGGACAGCCACCAGGCGGGAGCCGAAGCCATCGTGGATATCGGCAATCATGCGACGGCGTTCGCGCATCGCGATGCCCGACGACATCTCGGCCCAGATCTTGGCTGCCGGCATCGATTCCGGCGTGAGCGCATGGTCGAGGTCGACGGCAGCCGCGTCCGTGGCAGCAGCGAACAAGTCCGAGCCGACAACCACGCGACGTAGCAGCAAATACCCAAGTCCCATCGCGACGACGGCCATCGCCGGTGGGTTGGTCCACATCCATCGATGGGCAAAGGGCACGTAGAAATTGATGATTTCGGGCAACGACACAAAAAACGCAAATAGCCCGACCCAGACCACCACACCCTTCTCAATCCGGTGCAAGGCATGCAGTCGTCGAGTGATCGCTCCGACGACGGTCAAGCCACTGAAGGAAACGAGGAGCACGAAGAATCCCCCGACCAGACCGCTCGCGCGCGATGGCGCAGCGAATGTCAGGTAAACCAGACAGAGCAGCGCGCCGACCGTCGCAACGCGCAGGAATTTCTCAAGCCTGGGCAACGAAAAGCGCCAGTACGCGGACATGAACCGGTACAGTGCATGCGGCAAAATGGTGAGGGAGAGATTTCCGATAATGATCCACAGCACCGGGCTTCCGGGTCGCGCGGGCGTTGCGAGATAGACGCTGCGTTCCATCAGGGGAAGCAGGCAGACGACATACCACGCATAGGCCGATTGACGCCCGCTAAGCAACCATAACGCCATTGCCAACACGCCGAATGCGCAAAACAACATCGCAAGTGCCGTCGGCTGCCCGACCATGCGCCACCAGTTCGCTCGAAAGGCGGGCTGCATGGCAGCGAGGCTACCGAAGCAGACCTGCTCCACGCTCGCCGGACCAAGGTTGTGTGACGCGGGCAATTCAAACTCTGCCACGTTCAGGCCTTTCTTCAACACATCCGCAGGCAATGCGTGCAGATGCGGCGCCATATCGCGAATGTTGCCGGCCGTCAGATCGACCGCAGGAGTCAACTCAGAGCCGTTGAGCGTCAGTTGATAGAAGGGCGTTGCCCTGCCGACCGTCAGCGCTTTTGGTGCCGAGTCACTTGAGGCATTGTCGAATTCGAAACGATAACGCACGATTTTCGCAGGGGGCCGATCGCCAACGCGGCCTGCCGGCGAATTGCCCGAGGAAGCATCGACGATGGGGTCAAGCGTCGCTACGCAGGTTGACTGCGGTGCTTCCCGATAACGCAGACCGGTGATGACGACCGTGATCGCGAGCAGCAGGGATGTCCAGAAAAGCAGCGCCGTCCAGCGACGCCCGTCGCCCGGACGCTGGACGGGAATCCGGCGCGGGACACCCGATTGCGCCATCAGACCAATTGGTGCCTTCGCGCCTCGAACAACGCCTGCGCGAGATTTGAAACCTGCAGTTTCTCGTAGACATGTCTTACATGGGTGTAGACAGTCGACGGACGCGTCCCGGTGATCTGCGCAATTTGCCGGTAATTGTGGCCCTTCGATGCCAGGGTCAAAATTCCTTGCTCACAATCGGTCAAATCCACTTTCGCACTTCCCGTGGCGCCAGAGACCTGCTTGCGCAACAGCTCCATGAGCCGATGAGCAATCGTCGGACTGATGCAGGAACCACCATCGGCCGCAATTTCGATGGCACGAGCAATGTCGGCAGGGTCATCATTCTTCGACAGGTAGCCGCAGGCTCCGGCAACGATCGCCTGCACCACCACGTCTTCATCGGCCAGCGACGACACCACCAGGACTATCGGCGGCGCCGCCAGCGATCGCGCATAGCGGATCGTATCGATACTCACCCCGTCCGGTAGCACGAGATCTGCCAGAACGAGATCGAACGACGTCTGCGCAAGCAAGCGGCGGCCTTCGAAGAGACTGTCTGCCTCAGTCAATGTCACCGCGTAGCTATCGAGTCGACCCGCTGCCTCGCGCAGCACTTCGCGGCTGAATTCATCGTCTTCGAGCAACAGTATGCGCAGCGCCCTCATTGGCTCACCTGCGACCCTTCATGCAATTGCATGCATTGCCCAGTGGCGGGAACTCCTTCCAGCTCGCGATGGCGGGATAGCGGCGGCACGAACGTTCGAGTAGCTGTCTGCAGTTTCATTGCTTGCCTCATTTGAGCCTGAGTCGCGGAAACAGCGCCTCTGGTTCAATATTTTTTCCGGTGGCGGCCACGCTATTTCATGGAGTTTGGACGTAAATACGTCCGTACGAACCCGCTGCAAATCACACTATAACGGTCGCAGTATGCCGCGACATGGACACCGTGTCCCCAAATATGACGATGACAGCGAAATAGTTCCATGCATGAACCCACCACGCCCTCCATACGTCACCGCATGTATGTTTCAGCGCAGGGACTTGGCGGCCTGATGCGAATACAACGCATTTGATCCGGCCCTCCGCACTGCGCCATCCGTCAGGGTCATGGGTCCCCAGATTTGATGACGACACCGATGCTTGCGATGGCAATACTCGCTGTTCGATCCCCGCTCTTGCGGACGAAGCTTGCTGTCCAGGCCTGCCCGCGCACTTCGGGAGGTCAAAAGCCGGCACACCTCATGGCTCAACCGAACCAAGGAAAGTGCTAGATGCATGTCTTCAAGGGCAATGGTGCACGGGTAGCTCAGATTTTTGCGAGTGCGTTCGTTTGCTGCGTCGCCACTGCTCAGCCGACCGGCGCAACCAGCAAGCCGGCAAACATGCCGGACGAGACGGTGCGCCGCATTGAAACGCGCGTCGCCGGCTCCGACGCATACCGGCCACTCGGCGGAAATCCGCCTACCTGCAGTGCCGCCGATGTGCAGCAGGCACTCTCCGCTGCACCCGACGGTGCGACGGTCACGATTCCTGCGGGCACTTGCGATTGGGGTTCGCAGACGGTGTCGCGAGCGGCGGGCATTTCAGTCAGAGGCGCAGGTCGCGATTTGACGAAGATCCGTCGGACAGGCGCGCCGGCTGGAGACGGCGGGTATGCGCTGATATTTGATTGCACGAACGGAAAACCCGTCGAGCTTTCCGGAATAGCCTTTGAAGGCATGGACACCGACAGCGTCGAAGACAACGGCGTCAAGCTTGGCCACAGTTGCCGCGACTTCAAGGTCCACGATACGCGGTTCACATTGTTCTCCAATGCCGGGCTGGAAGTGCGCGGCGGCAATTCACGCGGAGTGGTCTACTCCAGCGAATTCATCGACAATTTCCGTCCAGGCCTGGGCTATGGCGTCGTCGTCTATGGTGATGATGAATGGCCTGGGACCATTGCACTGGGGACGGCTGAAGCCGTCTTCATCGAAGACAATTTCTTCAGCGGCAACCGACATGATGTCACCTCCAACTATGGCTCACGCGATGTGATTCGCCATAACACGCTCGTGACCAACGAACTGAGCGGTGACACCGGCATGATAGACGCGCACGGCAGGCAAGAACCTCTCCGTCGTGGCTCAAGAAGCTGGGAAATCTACGAGAACGTGTTGCAGGTGCAAGACACCACCTACACCGATGGCATCTCCATTCGCGGAGGCGATGGCGTCATCTTCAACAACACGATCGACGGCGAGGTCGCTTACGACGCTCAGATCGTGATCGAACAGGGCTGTCCGGCGACTGGCGGAGGACCGGGCCCCGCGGGCCCGTATCCTGCGCCCGACCAAACCATGGGCGCGTGGATCTGGAACAACGTACGCGGCGGCAGCAGCGCGCAATTCATTCGCATTTCAGACGGCAATTCCTTCGACTGCACCTACTATCTGCAAGAAGGTCGCAACTATTTCCAGTACGCAAAAGCAGGCTACGTGCCCTACGTGTATCCGCATCCACTGAGATCGGATTCAATTTTCCACAATGGGTTCGAGTGACAAACTAAACCGATTCATCTTTCGCTAGTTCCGCTTGCTGGAAGGGCTATCCAGCACCAGCGCGCGACGGCGACTCGATGTCGACATGCGCGCTGCGACAGAACACGCAACGACGTCGAAGGTCCAATTTCCGCAATAGTTACAGCGGATCCGGCGAACCGGTTTGCAAAAAAGACTTTGAACCGAGAACCACAACGCTGCGACTGACGGACGCCGCTGCCATGGATTTCCCATGGCTTCCCTGTGACGGTGCGAATCGCAGGGCGGCATGGATCAAACGAGCGGAGTTCAAATGCAAATGAAGACAAGAGTGACGACGTTGACGAGCCTGGTTCTTCTGGCCGTCACCATGGATGTGGCAGCTGTGAATATCACCCTGGGGTCCTCCAATGCGCGCTGCGTAGGCACGACGACAGCCCAGGATGAATCGGACGGCGCAAACAAGGGCTGCATGATCGGTCATCCCACCGTCTCCAGTCATCGTGAGGAGCACAGCGAGGATGCCGAGGCCGCGGCAAACGCAGAGGTCGACACCGACCTCAACGACATTCCGGGGGCCTCGGTCCGCCATGTGAATATCAATGCGCAGGCGGTTGGC
Organism: Lysobacterales bacterium; assembly: GCA_038207515.1. GTDB lineage: Bacteria > Pseudomonadota > Gammaproteobacteria > Xanthomonadales > Rhodanobacteraceae > Tahibacter. The sequence goes on from JBBQZR010000038.1 coordinate 60,463, forward strand.
GATTCGGCAGCCGACCAAGGCATTTACTCAGCTTCCGCGGATGCGTACTCAGGTGTGGACAGTGCAGATGGCCGGCAGCACTGGACCTTGCACGTGAACCCAAGTCCCGGTGAAACGTTCGGAGCGCAGGTGGGCGTCACCATCAGTGCGGTGATCGACGGCTCTCTGGACGCCGCCACCTCAGCAACGGCCGAAAGCAGCTGGGATGTTCAAGTTGTGCAGAACGGACAGACGCTCGAGGTGATGTCCGGCACCGCGAATGGTTCAGTCAGCTATACCGACAATGGCCAGCTGATCCTGGCGGTGAACCTCGGCGACACGTTCGATCTTTCGTTTGCGTACTCCGCTGGCGTGCGGGGCCGCCGAATGGGCAGTCATGCGAACGCGGACGTCACACATTCCACGATCACGATCGACGCCAGTGGTGCGGACCTTATTTTTCGCAACGGACTTGATTGAGCGAATGGGTCGCCATGCGCAGGGATCAATGCGGACGAACCTTCGTCATCAAAATTGATGACGACACGCATTCACGCGTCCGCAAGACTTCGGATGCGCAAAACGCGGTTGTGAATCGAGACGCCATAGCCGGCATCATGCTCCGACGCATGAATACCTCATGCCCCTGCATATCTCCCGGTTCAAACACATCACATTCTTCCGATCCGTGACGACACGCCTGGGGCGACGCTGCGGACCCCTGCTATCGGAGCGTTGCGTCAATGAGTGACGTATTTCATTGCCGCTGCAATGCCAGCCGTCTCGTCGCGACAGGTATCCCGTTGCTACGCGCGTATTGCCACTGCAGTTCCTGTCGGAGCTTTCACGGTGGTCCCATGTTCGCAGCGACCGTCTGGCGCAGCGCCGACGTCAGCGCTGCAACAGGCGCGAATTTCATCAAGCAGTATCCGCATCCGACGCTGCAGATGCAGCGCTACTTCTGCGCCATCTGCGGAGACGTCATGTACGCGACCAACAGACTGGGATTCAAGGTCGTGCCGAACACGGTGCCGGCCAACACGTGTGATGGCGTCGTACCCGAACGATTCGTACCGACTGCGCATGTGTATTACGCATTTCGTCAGGTCGATGTCGACGACGCCTTGCCCAAATACCTGGAGCGACCGGGCGGGCCAATTCACGTGGTGAACGAGGCGGTCGTGAACGGAGCGCTAGCCGCTGCTGACGCTTCGCCGTGCTGGGGGCAACCAGCGCTCACCTAGGGCGTGGACCAGGAGTAACTGCTTACCGACAGTATCGAACTCTTTCGCGTTTTCGCATCCGCCAACAACGCGGTATGCCGAGCGCAGTGAGATCGATGACGCAACACCTTAGTCTCAACCTTCAAGCGCAACACCCCAGATCGGATAGGGTGGCGCGATGGACAAACGGTATCAACATCTGAGTGCGGAAGAACGGGCGGCGATCATGATCGAGTGCGGCAAGGGGATGAGCCT
>JBBQZR010000039.1:0-61815 GCA_038207515.1 Lysobacterales bacterium
GACCGCAGCCAGCGCATCCGCACTTACAATTTTCCACAAGGCCGCATCACCGACCACCGCGTGGAAGGGCTGACGCTGTACCGCCTGCCCGAAATCGTCGAAGGCGACCTCGATGACCTGATCCAGCGGCTGACCCAGGAAAACCAGGCCGATCTGTTGCAGGCCTTGGCTTAGGTAAGGTCTGAGCAAGTGTTTGCAGCGCGGCTCCTATACCCGGCTGCTTGCCCCCACAACCCCGCCAAACGCTTGCTGCGCAAGCATTTGGCCGCCCCCTTGACTCAAGGGGGCTCCAACATCCAACGCAAAATTCCGCTTTTTCAGAGGTTCGTTGGCGGGTTGTTGAGAAGGGAGTCAAAACTCCTTTCTCAATCGATTCCATCCCTGGGTCATACCAGCAGGCTGTTTCAACAGCCTGCTGGTGGGGCTGAGGCAGCCGCAACGCGCGCGCTGCGCTAAGCTCGCCGAATGCTGATAGCACCCACCGCCGCTGCGCTGCGTCCCTACGTCGATTCGTTGTGGGCGCGCGCCGCGCAGCCCGCAACCGCGGCGCGCGAACGTGTACTACCCAGCGGGCTGATGCATCTCGCCGTGCGGCTCGACGGCAACGGCCTGCGCCTCTATGCCGACGCCGCCGACATGCGCGGCCGGCTCGTCGCGAACGCCGTCGTCGCCGGAACGCGCGACCGCCCCTACTTCAAGGACACTTCGCAGCCGTCACGCTCCGTCGGCGCGCTGCTGCGCCCGGGCGCGGCACTCGCCCTGTTCGGCTGCCGCGCGGACGCGTTGAGCAATCGGCATGTCGCGCTCGACGCACTGTGCGGCGACGCCGCCACGCAGCTGCGGCAGGACCTGTCGGCGGAGAACGACGAGCGGCAGCAGATCGCGGCGCTGCAGGCCTTCCTGCTGCGCCAGCTGCGTCCGGTACGCGCACTGCACGCACCGATCGCGCAGGCGTTAGCTGCGCTGCGGAGCGGCGAGGTCGGCCGGCTGGTCGAGGCCAGCGGCTGCAGCCATCGGTATTTCATCGCGCAGTTCCGTGCCAGCGCCGGATTCGCACCCAAGCGCTTTGCGCGCGTGCTGCGCCTGCAGCAGGTGCTGGCCGCCGGCAACCGGTCCGCATCCTGGAGCGAGGCCGCACTCGCCGCCGGCTACAGCGATCAGGCGCATTTCAATCGCGAGTTCCGCGCTTTCACCGGCCTGACGCCAGAAGCCTGGCGTGCCGCCGCGACCGCGTCGGCGCATCACGTCGCGTGCGAAACCACGCCGGTCAATTCCATTCAAGACCGCCGTCGCCGCGACGCGTAAGGTCAGCGCCGAGTCCCCCACCGGAGAGCGCCATGACCGTACACGAGCTGTTTCCCTATCTCTGCGTCAGCGACGCGGCGGCCGCCATCGCGTTCTACAGCGAAGTATTCGGCGGCACCGAAAAACTGCGTCTGGTCGAGCCCGGCGGGCGCATCGGCCATGCCGAGGTCGATCTCGGTGCCGGCGTGCTCATGCTCTGTGAGGAATATCCCGAATACGACATCCGCCGCCCGGATCCCGCCGCCGGCACGAGCGTGAGCCTGCATATCCATGTGGACAATGCGGATACGCTGATCGACCGCGCCGTCGCCGCCGGCGCCACCGTGCTGATACCGGCCAGGGACCAGTTCTACGGCGAGCGCTCCGGGGTCATCCGCGATCCGTTTGGCCATCGCTGGAACATCGGCCACAGCATCGAGGCGGTCAGCGCCGAGGAAATGCAACGCCGCTACGATACCGTCACGGATCCTTGCTGATCGCCTGAAGGAGCACGCCATGATCGACCCGCCGCAGATCGTCCGCAGTCCCGCCCAGCAGACCGCTGTCATTCGCTTCACGATACCGCGCGAGGAGATGCCCACGGTCATGGGCGCGGCGATCAACGAACTGCTCGGCGCGATCGCGGCGCAGGACGCCGGCCCGGCCGGGCCGATGTATACCTTTCACCATCGCAATCCGACCGACACCTTCGACTTCGACGTCGGCTTTCCAGTCCACAAACCCATCGCGCCCGCCGGGCGCGTGCAACCCGGGCAGATTCCGGCCGCCACGGTGGCGCGCACGATCTATCGCGGCGGCTATGAAGGCCTTGGCGGCGGCTGGGGCGAACTCATGGCCTGGATCCGCGCGAACGGCCACGTTGCCGCGGAAACCCTGTGGGAACGCTATGTCAGCGGACCGGAATCCAGCCCCGACGCGTCGGCCTGGGAGACCGAGTTGAACCGGCCGCTGTCAGTAAGCTGATCGCGCGCGGCATCCGCCAGCTGCGACCGTCGCGCGCCGCCGCGCATCTGCCAGGCATTCCCCCACGAAGGCCAGCCATGCTCTGTCGTCTCGTTTTCCCGTTGTATACCGTGTTGGCGGCGAGTGCCGCCCTTGCCGCCGACGAATCCTGGCTCGTCACGACCGATCGCTGGGGCAATGCCAACCATCAGGCGCTGGAACTGCGCGATGACCGCGGCACGCTGAGCGGCACGCTGGCCGGGGATGCACTGCAAGGCTCGCGGCGCGGCGACCGGCTGAGCTTCACCGCCACCGATGAGCAGGGAGCGCGCTATGTCTTCGCGGGCGTACGCAGCGGCGAGCGCATCACGGGCGAAGCCGACTATCCCGACACGAACCATGCGGATCGGCGCGTGCACCACACCTTCACCGCGCGTCGGATTCCGCCCCGCCCCACCGGTCCGCCTCGCACTCACACCTTCGCGCCATCGGACTATTCCAATGAATTCTCCGCCACGCGCGCACCGGTGCTGACGCTGTGGCCCGGCGACAGCGTGCGGACCACGACGCTGGATTCGGGCGGTGTGGACGAGCACGGCGTCACGCGCGCGCTGTACGGCAATCCGCAGACCGGACCGTTCTACATCGCCGGCGCAGTGCCCGGCGACACGATCGCCGTGCACCTCACGCGGCTGCGCCTCAACCGCGACTACGCCGACAGCCTGGACGGCATCGTGCCGCGCGCGCTCAACGCGGCGCAGGCGCTCAAGAGCGCCGATCTCGGCAAGCCCGTGCGCTGGGCGCTGGATCTCACGCGTGGCACCGCGTCGCCGCAGCAGGCGCGCGGCGCGCTGTCGGCGTTCGCGGTGCCGCTGCGGCCCATGCTCGGCGGCCTCGCTGTCGCGCCGGGAGACGGTTGGCCTCCGATGTCCACCGGCGATACGGGACGCAACGGCGGCAACATGGATTTCAACGAAGTGGTGGAAGGCAACGTCGTCTACCTGCCGGTGTCCCAGCCCGGCGCCCTGCTCTATCTCGGTGACGCGCACGCACTGCAGGGCGACGGCGAAACCTCGCAGTACGCGCTCGAAACCTCGATGGAGGTCGAGTTCCGCGTGGAACTCCTGCGTGGCAATACGATCACGATGCCGCGCATCGAATCGCCGCGGCAGATCTTCGTGCTCGGCCAGGCCGGCTCGCTCGACGACGCGCTGCGTGCAGCGACGGACGGCATGCTGCAATGGCTGCGGCAGGATTACGGGCTCGATGCGTCCGAAGCGGCGCAGATCCTCGGCAGCAGCGTGCAGTATCGCGTCGCGAACCTGGCGGGCCGCAGCGTCGGCCTCGCCGCGGCGATCGACAAGGCACGACTGGAGAACATGCGCCGCGGCGGCACCGGCGGATCGCCTTAGCGCGGTTGGCGCATCACGGCCGACCCCATTCGATGGCGCGGATCTTCGCCGTCGCACCCTGCCGCGCGACAACGACCGTGATGCCTTCGACATAGTCGTCGCCGGCGATGCCGACGTAGGCCCAGCCCAGATCGTCGGCCTCGCGCTCCGGCCATTGCGTCAGTGTCGACACGACCGAGACGTCGATCGGCGGACCATCGCCCTCCCCGATCAGGTCCTGGTAGCGCGCGCCGAGTGTCCGCGCATCCAGCGTCGCGCGCAGCTCGTCGGCCAGCATCGCCTGCGCCGCGTCGTAATCTTCGGCAACCAGCGCCTGAGCGAAAGCCAGCGCGAGTTCGGCAAACGGCGCCGGTGTGCCTGACGTAGTCGGCAATGGAGTCATCGGTGCGCCTGTGCTGGGCCATGGCGGAATGCCGTGGGCAGTCTATGCGCAAAGCGGCGATGCCATCGATGTGGCGGAACCCGCTTTAAACCCTGGCCGACGGCGACAGCATCCGACCCGCACGGGCCGCATCACCGGTCCGCCATCAACCGGGGAAATCCATGTCACTGCTGTCACGTCACGCGGCGCGCGGCGCCATCCTGCTCGCCGCGTTCATCGGTGGCGCTCTCGCCGCCGACACGCCGGCCGAAAAGACGCCGGAACAGGTGCTGTCGGAACTGCTCACGTCGCAGCGCAGCGAACTGGCGCTGACTGCGGACGGACTCGGCGGCGCCGGCGCGAGAGCGCTGCTGGATCGCGCGCGCACCGCGCAGTTCATCCTGATCGGCGAAGACCACGGCTTTGCCGAAGTGCCGGAATTCGTGCTCGCGCTGCGCCAGTCGCTGGGCCGCGACACGCCACAGAACCTCGTGCTCGAAATCGGTCCCTATTCGGCGCAGCGCGCTGCTGTTGCGGCACGCGACGGCAGCCTGAGTGCGCTGTCGCGCGACTATCCCGCGGCAATGCCGTTTCTCAACCTGCGGGAAGACGGCGCCATGGCAAGCGCCTGGCAGCACGGTGACAAACGCGAACGCCTGTGGGGACTCGATCAGGAGTTCCTGTTCAGTGGACGCCTGATCCTCGAACGCCTGCAGGCGCTGGCCAGGACGGAAGCCGCGAAGAAAGCCATCACCGATGCGCTCGCGCGCAACGCACGCGCGGACGCCGAAGCCCTGGCCCAGCACGACACCGCGCCGACACTGCTGCTGCAATGGCAGGACGCCGACTTTGCGCAGTTGCGCGCCGCGGTCGAGCCCAGCCCGGGCAGCGAAGCCGCGTGGCTCATCGACGAACTCGACGAGAGTGCGCAGATCTACCGCGGCCAGCAGACCGATGGCTATGCGTCGAACAACCAGCGCGCGCGGCTGATGAAGCGTCATTTCATGGACTATTACCGGGCCGCGCAGAAGGCCGGCGAGACCATGCCGCGCGCGCTGTTCCGCTTCGGCGCCAACCATATGATCCGCGGCATCAGCCCGACCAACCTGTTCGACATCGGCAATTTCGCCAGCGAATTCGCCGTGAGCAATGGCCGCACGTCGCTACACGTGCTGGTCCTGGTCGGCGCAGGCAGCGCCAACCGCTGGCTGCCGTTCGTCGCCGATGCCGGCCTGAAGACGCAGCCCTACGATGTACGCGCCGAGATGGGCGATTTTGGCGCCACGCCCTTCATCGAGCACGCGCACAAGTCCGGCTGGACCGTCTTCGACGTCGATCCGCTGCGGCGCCATCGCAAGGCGCGCCAGTCGGCCGGCGCAGCGTTCGAAAAGATTGTGTTCGGCTTCGACTACGTCGTGGTCGTCGCGCAAGGCCGCGCCGCAAAGGACTACGCCGATTGAATCAGGCGTGATGAACCCGGCATGTTGAATCAGGCGCGTTGAATCAGGCGCGTTGAACCGGGCGAGTAGAACCAGGCACGGCCGTCGCATCGGCGACAGTCACGCCACGGTACGCACCGCATCGCGCGTAACAAATCTGACACGAAGCCTGCCTACGCTGCCGGGCCTGACCTTCGAGGCCCGCCACTGCGGCCGGCCCGGTTCACGGAGAACGGCATGTCGGCAGCAACGCGCATCGTCCTGGCCTTGATGTTTTTTCTGACGATGCCGGTCGCACTGGCCATCCAGGACTACGTCAACGTCGAAGACCGGCTCACGCCCGAGCAGCGTCGCGACACCGGCCTGGATACATTGACAGCGCAGCAACTGGAGCTCCTGAACCGCCTGCTGCGCGAGAACGCCGCCATCAGCGCCGCGGCCCTGCCCGCACCCGCACCGGCGCGCGACGCCGCGGTTGCGACCGATGCGGCAGCCGCAGAACAGCGTGGCGACGAACCGCCGCGCGCCATACCAATGGATCTCGACATCCGCACGATCAAGAGCCGACTGCGCGGCCCCGTCGCCGGCTGGGAACCCGGCACGGAATTCCGCCTCGAGAACGGCCAGACCTGGAAGGTGCTCAAGGGCGCGATGAAACTGCGCCAAACGCTGGAATCGCCCGAGATTCTCGTAGTGCCCGGCCTCGCCGGCCGCTGGTTCCTGCAGGTCCACGAGGACTATCCGAAAGCGCGCGTCTACCGTATCGATTGAGTGATGCGCCGACAGGCGCGTCGGCGCCTGCGCGTCCGTGTCGATAAGCGCCTCGGCGCCTGACGCGGCCCGGCGTCTGACGCGCTACGGCGTGCCCGCCGCGGCGATCTCGAGAAGTTCGATCTCGAATACGAGCGTCGACCCGGGCTCGATCTGACCGTCCAGGCCGCGCTCGGCATAGGCGAGCCGGGCAGGCAGCCAGAACCGGTATTTCGCGCCGACCGGCATCAGCGGAATCGCTTCGGCCAGGCCCGGCAGCACCTGCTTCAGCGCGAACGAACTCGCGTGGTCGACGGCGTAGGTGTCCTCGAACCGGCGACCATCGAGCAGGCTGCCGGTGTAGTTGACGCGCACGGTGTCATCGGACTTCGGCCGCGGCCCCTGCGCGGCGCGCAGCACTTCGTACTGCAGTCCCGACGCCGTCGTGATCACGCCTTCGCGCTTCGCATTGCGGCCGAGAAAGATCTCGCCGTCGCTGTGGTTTTTCGCCGCGAGCGCGACCTGCGCCGCTTCGCGTTTTTCGCGCAGGTGCGCGGTAAAGCGCTTGCGCACGGCCTCGGCCTGCGTGTCGTCGAGCAGAACGGGCTCGCCGGCGTACGCCGCGCGCAGCGCCTCGACGACGACATCGATGTCGACTTCGTCCCGGACCGGCGCGACATTCCTGGCGAGATCGAGGCCGACCATGTAGCTGACCTGCCGGCGTTCCTCGCCCGCCATCGGTTTCGACGCGGCTTGCGGCGGCGGCGGCACGCTCGCCGGTCCGCACGCCGCAAGGCCGGCTGCGACGGCCGACCCGACGATGACACGCTTCATCCATTTCATTGTCGATCTCCTGCGATAGCGGCGGGGCCGCGTCAATCCGTCACCGCGAACGTGACCATCATGCCCATGTCTTCATGTTCCAAGTTGTGACAATGGAACATGTATCTCTGAACGCCGCTGTAAGGCTGGCTGAAATCGATCGCGATGCGCACGACTTCGCCGGGCCACACCACGAGCGTATCGGTCCAGCCGAGGTCCTGCGCCGTCAGCCCGCCGTCGGCGACCTGGCGCGCACGCAGGTCCATCGGACTGACCCGGCGCGACAGCACGCGGAACACGAAGCCGTGCAGATGCACCGGGTGCGGCATGCTCGTCATGCTGTTGCGGATTTCCCAGACCTCGCGGCTGCCGCGCTCGATGCGAAATGCGGGCGCATGCCCGTCCTTGCGGAAATTCCAGTCATTGATGAACCAGGTGCCCTCACTGTCCATGCGCAGGCGCAGCGCACGCGTCGTCCAGCCGGCCGTATCCGGCAGCGGCGGCAGGGTCGACAGTTGCGAAGGAACGAGCGGCGATGCGGCTCGTTCACCGCCTGTGGCCGCAACGCGGAACTCCATGACGTCGAGCGCTGCACCCATCGGCGTCGCGCCCGGATGGTCGCCCATCGGGTCCGGCGCGAAGGCGCCCGACTCGTCTTCGTTTTCCATCGCGACATAGTCCAGGCTGCGCAGCAGCACGCGCTCGCCGGCCGGCACGCCGGCGAAGTCGACGAGCACATCCGCACGCTGCGCGGGCGCGAGAAACAGGTCTTCCACCGGCCAGGGCCGCTCCAGCAGGCCGCCATCCGTGCCGATGAGCTGAAACGGCAGCGAGCGTCCGCGATGCTGGAACGCAAGCCGCCACATGCGCGCGTTGGCGACGTTGGCGATACGAAAGCGGTACAGCGCGGGCGTCACGTCGAGATGCGGCTGCGGCGTCCAGTTCACGAACACGCGATTGCCGATCCAGTCGTCAGCGCCGTCTTCGCGATAGACGATCGCGTTCACCTCGTCGACCTGCTTGTCGGCGATCAGCAGCGGCAGGTCGCGCTCGCCCCAGGTGAGCGACAGCGTTTCTCGTAACGCGAGTTCCTCGTCGTCCTCCACCAGCAACAGGCCCGCCAAGCCGCGCTGCAGCTGCAGGCCGGTGCGGCCGTGCGGGTGCGCGTGATACCAGTACAGGCCGGCGCGATTGCGCACGGGGAAGTGGTAGTTCGCCTGCGCTCCGGGCGCTACCGGATGCAGGCCGCTGCCGTCGTTCGCTTCGTCGACGAGCAGTCCGTGCCAATGGATCGTGGTGTCTTCGGACAGTTCGTTGCGCAGCGTCACGGCTAGCGATTCGCCGGCCCGCACCCGCAGCAGCGGATTGGCAATCGTGCGCTCGCCGACGCGCGCGGCGTAGTGCCACAGCCGCGTCGGCGCTCCTGGAAAAATAGAGAAATCAGCCTGTTTGGCCACCAGTGTCAGCGCGCCGTCGACGGCGATCTCGCCGAGCAAACCATCGGCCGATGGAATGCGCAGCGGTGCTGCGAACGGATCGGTGGCCGGTGTTGGCGCAGGCGGTGGCGCGGCGGCGTCGCTGCGCGGACCGCCGCGGCGCCACAGCAACGCGGCACTACCGGCCGCCGCGGCGGCGACGCAACTCGACAGCAGCAGACGGCGGCGCAGGTCGGTCATCGCAACGCGCACGAGGAAACGGGGGCGCGTACTGTGCGGGCTCGCTCCCGCGAACGCAATCGTCATGCGGGCGCTCATTGCGTCACATCGGCGCAACCAGTCCGTGCTCTATTTCGCGACCGGCAACGTGCCAACGGCAGTGTGCGCACCGTCACACGCCGCATGCTGCGCCGCCGGCTCTATGCACTTATGCACTAAACGAACAAGAAATTTGTACGCGTTCTGCTGTACAACCGCGGGCGTTGGACTGCCGGCGGGGAGAAACCGGCGCCAAACGCATCCGCGAGCACGTTCGCGGTGGCCATCATCTGGGAGGCTTGAAGTATGTCCTACCGTATTCGCCCGCACGTCGGGTGTTTTGTCGTGGCCCTGGCCGCGCTTGCCGCAGCGCCGGCTGCGCAGTCGACCGAACGTGTGCAGCAGCTCGCCGAGGACGGCGTGACGACGCGCTACCTGACTCCGGCGAAAGCACAACTGACCGCGGCGTCGGACCAGATCTGCGAGCCCGGCGCGCGCTGGATCCGATTGAGTTTCGGCGAACTCGCGCTGTCGGCGTACGACAGCCTCACCGTGATCAGCTCGTCGGGCGAACGTCAGGTTTTCGACGGCGACGCGTTCGGCGGCCGCAGCTTCGCCACGCGCGCGCTGCGCGGCGACTGCGTCAGCGTGGAACCGAGCTTCGGCAACGCGAACAGCCGCTATCGCGTCGAGAGCTACCAGTTCGGCACGCGGGCGCTCGAATTGACGACGGTCGTCGTTGCCGGCGCCGGCGACATTTGCGACACCAACGGCACGACCTGCAAAGGCACGTCCGACCTGATCGTCGGCATCAATCCGACCGCGGTGTTCACCGCCGGCGACAACGCTTATTCCAATGGCACCCTAAGCGAGTACAACGCGCGCTATGCGCCGTCGTGGGGCCGCTTCAAGGTACTCACCAGCCCGACACCGGGCAACCACGAATACAACACCAGCGGCGCCTCGGGCTACTTCGACTATTTCAACGGCAGCGGCGCGCAGACCGGCCCTGCCGGCGACCGCAGCAAGGGTTACTACAGCTGGGACGTCGGCGACTGGCATTTCATCGCGCTGAATACGATGTCCGGCGGCACGATTGCGCAAGCGCAGCTCAACTGGCTGCAGAGCGATCTCGCCGCCAACACCAAGCCGTGCACGGCCGCGTATTTCCATCATCCGCTGCTCAGCGTCGGCAACTATTCCGGCTACAGTCAGGTCAAGCCCATCTGGGACCGGCTCTATGCCGCGCATGCGGATCTCGTGCTCGTCGGTCACGACCACAATTACCAGCGTTATGCGCTGATGAAACCCGACAAGACCGCCGACAGCGCCGGCGGCATCCGGCAGGTGCTCGTCGGTACCGGAGGCCGCGCTTTCTACGGCATCTCGGGTTCGCATCCGCTGCTCGAAAAGAGCAATGCGAACAGCCACGGCGTGCTCAAGCTGACCTTGACGGCGACCGGTTATACCGGCGAATTCGTGCGTTCGACCGGCAGCTTCACCGACAGTTTCAGCGGCAGCTGTCACAACGCGACACCGCCGCCCAACGCCACACCGACCGCGAACTTCTCGTTCACGACCAACGGCCTCGTCGCGAACTTCACCGACGCCTCGAGCGACAGCGACGGCACGATCGCCTCGCGCAGCTGGACGTTCGGCGACGGCGCGACATCGACGGCGACCAACCCGAGCCGTACCTACGCCGCGGCCGGCACCTATACCGTCACGCTGACCGTGACCGACAACGCCGGAGCGAGCCACACGAAGACGAGTCCGGTCACGGTCAGCGGCGGCGCCACGAACGTGCTGCAGAACGGTGTCGCGCGCACCGGTCTTTCGGCCGCGACAGGCGCTGCGCTGAACTACACGATGGTCGTACCGGCCGGCGCGACGAACCTCAGGTTCGTCATCGCCGGCGGCAGCGGCGATGCCGATCTCTACGTGAGGTTCGGCTCGGCGCCGACCACGTCGAGCTACGACTGCCGCCCGTACACCAACGGCAACAGCGAGAACTGCCCGATCGCGACGGCACGGGCCGGCACCTACTACGTCATGGTGCGCGGCTACGCCGCGTTCAGCGGACTGAGTCTGACCGGCAGCTACACACCATAAGCGCGTAGTCGCAGCGGAGCCGGGCCGTGCGCCCGGCTCCGCTGCTACCGCGGCGCGTGATCGCGTATCCGAACTCCCATCGCGGCCACCCGCCGTCAGCCACGATGGTGATTCGATGTATCGCATGCTCCTGGCCCTGATCGCGCTGGCCTTCACGACCGCGGCGCAGGCCGCGCCGACCGTGTTCATCGACGGCTACGCGCGCGACCATCATTTCAGCGGCACCGTGATCATGCAGGAACATGGCAAGGTGACCTACGAGAAGGGTTTCGGCCTCGCGAGCCACACCTTCCAGGTGCCGAACACGCCGCAGACGCGCTACAAAGTCGCATCGATCACCAAGGCGTTTACGGCCGTGCTCGTGCACGAATTCGCTGCACAGATCGCGCGTCAGGTCGGTGCCGCCGCCGGTGCGCCTGCGACACCCTGACGCCGGGTTGCCGCCCGCTGCCGACGGGTCGTGATCCGGCCGCCGGACCGGTGTCGACGCACAAATTTGTGAAGAAACGGTGAGGACACCATCCCCGACCCGGACGATAGCCTATCGGCGGGCGGTGCCGCGCTCCTGTGCCTGATGGCAAACGCGATCCCGCGCGCGTGCCTCCCGGCGTTGCCGTTCCCGCCGCCGGTTCAGCCACTCGCAATTCTCCGATCCGCGCCCGAAACTCCCGCATCGAGAACCTGATCGCGCGTACTCTTGTGCACGCTACAAACACCTGCCCTGCGCTAATCAGTGGGGGTTGCTGTCGGGAGAAGTTTGCATGACCGTTCGCCGTGACCCTCGTGCGGAAGCCGGCGCCGAGCCGGCTCCGCCGTTCGCCCATTCAGATCGACTGCCGGAATTGCTGCGCGTGCTGCAGGCCGTGCGCGACGGCGATTTCAGCGAGCGCCTGCCCGGCAACTGGGACGGCCTCGAAGGCAAGCTCGCCGACACGCTCAACGAGATCATCTTCAACAACCGGCGCATGGCCGACGAACTGGCGCGCGTCGGCGACGTGGTCGGCAAGCGCGGCCAGACGCGCGAACGCGTCGCCGGCGCCAGCCGCCGCGGCGCCTGGGGTGCGATGGAGCTGTCGGTCAACACGCTCTGCGACGACCTGCTCTGGCCGACCGAACGCATGACGCGCTCGATCTCCGCGGTCGCGCGCGGCGACCTGACCCGCACCATCGACCTCGAAGTCGAAGGCCGGCCGCTGCAAGGCGAATTCCTGCGCTCTGCGACGATCGTCAACGCGATGATCGAACAGATGAGCGTGTTCAGCTCTGAAGTGACGCGCGTCTCGCGCGAAGTCGGCACCGCCGGCAAGCTCGGCGGACAGGCCCAGGTCAAGGGCGGCTCGGGTGTCTGGAAGGAACTGACCGAATCGGTCAACCAGATGGCGTCCAACCTGACGGCGCAGGTGCGCAACATCGCCGAAGTGACGATCGCGGTCGCCAGCGGCGACCTCTCGCGCAAGATCACGGTCGACGTGCGCGGCGAAATCCTGCAGCTCAAGGAAGCCATCAACACCATGGTGGACCAGCTGCGCGGCTTCGCTTCAGAAGTCACGCGCGTCGCGCGCGAGGTTGGCACCGACGGCAAGCTCGGCGGCCAGGCCATCGTGCCCGGCGTGGCCGGCACCTGGAAGGACCTGACCGACTCGGTCAACGCGATGGCGACCAACCTGACCTCGCAGGTGCGCAACATCGCCGAGGTCACGACCGCGGTCGCGCGCGGCGACCTGTCGCGCAAGATCACCGTCGACGTGAAGGGCGAAATCCTCGAACTCAAGGACACCATCAACACGATGGTGGACCAGCTCAACGGCTTCGCCGCCGAAGTCACGCGCGTCGCGCGCGAAGTCGGTACCGAGGGCAAGCTCGGCGGCCAGGCCCAGGTCAAGGGCGTGTCGGGCGTCTGGAAGGACCTCACCGACAACGTCAACTCGATGGCCTCGAACCTGACCGACCAGGTGCGCAACATTGCCGAGGTCGCGACCGCCATCGCCAGCGGCGACCTGTCGCGCAAGATCACGGTCGACGTGCGCGGCGAGATCCTCGATCTCAAGGAAACACTGAACACGATGATCGAGCAGCTGCGCTCGTTCGCATCCGAAGTCACGCGCGTCGCGCGCGAGGTCGGTACCGAAGGCAAGCTCGGCGGACAGGCGCAGGTGCCCGGCGTAGCCGGTACGTGGAAAGACCTGACCGACAACGTCAACTCGATGGCGTCGAACCTCACCGCGCAGGTGCGCAACATCGCCGAGGTCACGACGGCTGTCGCGCGCGGCGATCTCTCGCGCAAGATCGCGGTCGACGTGCAGGGCGAAATCCTCGAGCTCAAGAACACCATCAACACCATGGTCGATCAGCTCAACGGCTTCGCCGCCGAAGTCACGCGCGTCGCGCGCGAGGTCGGCACCGAAGGCAAGCTCGGCGGCCAGGCCACGGTGCCCGGCGTCGCCGGCACCTGGAAGGACCTGACCGACTCGGTCAACGCGATGGCGACCAACCTCACGGTGCAGGTGCGCAACATCGCCGAGGTCACGACGGCCGTCGCGCGCGGCGACCTCTCGCGCAAGATCGCGGTCGACGTGAAGGGCGAAATCCTCGAGCTGAAGAACACCATCAACACCATGGTCGACCAGCTCAACGGCTTCGCCGCCGAAGTCACGCGCGTCGCGCGCGAAGTCGGCACCGAGGGCAAGCTCGGCGGCCAGGCCGACGTGAAGGACGTCTCGGGCGTCTGGAAAGACCTGACCGACAACGTCAACTCGATGGCGTCGAACCTGACCGGCCAGGTGCGCAACATCGCCGAGGTCACGACGGCCGTCGCGCGCGGCGATCTCTCGCGCAAGATTGCGGTCGACGTGCGCGGCGAAATCCTCGAGCTGAAGAACACCATCAACACCATGGTCGACCAGCTCAACAGCTTCGCCGCCGAAGTCACGCGCGTCGCGCGCGAGGTCGGCACCGAAGGCAAGCTCGGCGGCCAGGCGCAGGTGCCCGGCGTCGCCGGTACCTGGAAGGACCTGACCGACAACGTCAACTCGATGGCGTCGAACCTCACCGGCCAGGTGCGCAACATCGCCGAAGTCGCGACCGCGGTCGCCCGCGGCGACCTTTCGCGCAAGATCGCGGTCGACGTGAAGGGGGAAATCCTTGAGCTCAAGGACACCATCAACACAATGGTCGATCAGCTCAACAGCTTCGCCGCCGAGGTCACGCGCGTCGCGCGCGAAGTCGGTACGGAAGGAAAACTCGGCGGCCAGGCCGCCGTGCCCGGCGTCGCCGGCACCTGGAAGGACCTGACCGACAACGTCAACGTGATGGCGGCGAACCTGACCAATCAGGTGCGCGGCATCGTCAAAGTTGTGACCGCGGTAGCCAACGGCGACCTGCGCCAGAAGCTCGCGGTCGAGGCCAAGGGCGAAGTCGCGGCACTGGCCGACACCATCAACAGCATGACCAACACGCTCGCGATCTTCGCCGACCAGGTGACCACGGTCGCGCGCGAAGTCGGCGTCGAAGGCCGTCTCGGCGGGCAGGCCGCAGTGCCCGGCGCGGCCGGCACCTGGCGCGACCTCACGGCGAACGTGAACCTGCTCGCGGCGAACCTGACCACGCAGGTGCGCGCGATCGCCGAAGTCGCCACGTCGGTGACGCAGGGTAATCTGACGCGTTCCATCCAGGTCGATGCGCGCGGCGAAGTGGCCGAGCTCAAGGACAACATCAACGCCATGATCGGCAACCTGCGCGCGACCACCGAGCGCAATACCGAACAGGACTGGCTCAAGACCAACCTCGCGCGCTTCTCCGGCATGATGCAGGGCCAGCGCGACCTGCTCACCGTCGCGCGCACGCTGCTGTCCGAACTCGCGCCGCTGGTCGGCGCGCAGCAGGGCGTGATGTACATCATGGAGAACGACCAGGACGGCGCCTGCCTGCAGCAGATCTACGGCTACGCCGATCGCGCCGGCGAGTCCGCGCGGCGCTTCCGCCTAGGCGAAAGCCTGGTCGGGCAGTGCGCGGAAATGCGTTTCCGCCTGCTGCTGACCGATATTCCGGCCGAGCAGATCAGCATCAGCGCGGGACTCGTGCAAGCCGCGCCGCGCAGCGTCATCGTGATTCCGGTGCTGTTCGAGGACGAGGTCAAGGCCGTGATCGAGCTGGCCAGCCTCGGCGAATTCACGCCCTCGCACCTGGCCTTCCTCGAACAGCTGACCGGCAGTATCGGCATCGTGCTCAACACGATCGAGGCGACCATGCGCACCGAGGGCCTGCTGGCCCAGTCGCAGCAGCTCGCCGGCGAACTGCAGACGCAGCAGAAGGAGCTGCAGCAGACCAACGACGAACTCGGCCTCAAGGCCAAGCTGCTCGCACAGCAGAACGCCGAAGTCGAACGCAAGAACCGCGAGATCGAGCAGGCGCGCCGCGCGCTCGAGGAAAAGGCCGCCGAACTCGCGCTGACCTCGCGCTACAAGTCGGAATTCCTCGCCAACATGTCGCACGAGCTGCGCACGCCGCTCAACAGCATCCTGATCCTCGGCCAGCAGCTCGCCGACAACGTGCCGGGCAACCTGTCGAACAAGCAGGTCGAATTCGCGACCACGATCCACGCCGCGGGCACGGACCTGCTGAACCTCATCAGCGACATCCTGGATCTGTCCAAGATCGAATCGGGCACGGTCACGGTCGACGTCGAGGAACTCGCCTTCGCCCAGCTGCGCGACATGGTCGAGCGCAACTTCGCGCACGAGGCCGAGCGGCGCAAGCTAGGCTTCGTCACGCGCCTCGATCCGGCGCTGGGCCCGCTGATCACGACCGATCCGAAGCGCCTGCTGCAAGTGCTCAAGAACCTGCTGTCGAATGCGTTCAAGTTCACCGATCAGGGCGTCATCACCTTCGCCGCCGGCGTCGCCGCGAGCGGCTGGAGCAGCGAGCATCCGGTGCTGAGCCGTACGCCCACCGTTGTCGCGTTCTCGGTCACCGATTCGGGCATCGGCATCCCGCTCGAAAAGCAGCGCATCATCTTCGAGGCCTTCCAGCAGGCCGACGCCGGCACTTCGCGCAAGTACGGCGGAACCGGCCTGGGGCTGGCGATCAGCCGCGAACTCGCCAATCTGCTCGGTGGCGAGATCCGGCTCAGCTCCACCGTCGGCGTCGGCAGCACGTTCACGCTGTACCTGCCGCTGCACTACACCAGCGCCACGGCCGCCGAGGATACGCGCGCCAAGCTCGCGAACGCGGCGAACCTGCCCTCGCTGCCGAGCCCGCGCAACGAAGAAGTGGCCGACGACCGCGGCCACCTCGAGCCCGGCGACCCGCTGCTGCTGATCGTCGAGGACGACCCGCACTACGCCAAGGTCATGCTCGACCTGGCGCGCGAGCATGGCTTCAAGGGACTCGTCGCGATGCGCGGCACGGAAGCGATCACGCTTGCGCGCAAGCACGCGCCGACCGCGATCTCGCTCGACATCTTCCTGCCCGACATGCTCGGCTGGACCGTGCTGAGCCGGCTCAAGCAGGACTCGTCCACGCGCCACATCCCGGTGCAGGTCGTCACGATCGAGGACGAGCGGCAGCAGGGCCTGGAACGCGGCGCGTTTTCCTTCATCAACAAGCCGGTCACCACCGAAGGGCTGAAAGCCGCGCTGGAGAAGATCAAGAGTTACGCCATGCCGCGGCCCAAGCGCCTGCTCGTGATCGAGGACAACGACGTCGAGCGCCTCAGCATCGTCGAGCTGATCGCCCACGACGACGTCGAGATCGTCAGCGTCGGCACCGGCGCCGACGCACTGGCGCAGTTGCGCGCCGAACAGTTCGACTGCGTCGTGCTCGACCTGCGCCTGCCGGACATGACGGGCTTCGAACTGCTCAACCAGATCCATGCCGACGCCACGCTGACCGACGTGCCGGTCGTCGTGTTCACCGGCAAGGAGCTCAGCGACGCGGAAAACACGCTGCTCAGGAAAGTCGCCAAGAGCGTCGTGATCAAGGGTGTGCAGTCGCCCGAGCGCCTGTTCGACGAAACCGCGCTGTTCCTGCACCGCGTGATCGCCGACCTGCCGCCGAACAAGCGGCGCATGCTCGAACATCTGCACAACACCGACGAAGTGCTCACCGGCAAGCGCGTGCTCGTCGTCGACTACGACGTGCGCAACATCTTCGCGCTGTCGAGCGTGCTCGAACGCCACGGCCTGCAGGTGGTCACCGCCTCCACCGGCCAGGAGGCCATCGCGCGGCTGCAGCACGCGCCGGACATCGCCCTCGTGCTGATGGACATCATGATGCCGGAAATGGACGGCTACGAAACCACGCGCGCGATCCGCGAGGACGCGCAATTCCGCAGCCTGCCCATCGTCGCGCTGACCGCCAAGGCGATGAAGGGCGACCGCGAGAAATGCCTCGAGGCGGGCGCGTCGGACTACCTCGCCAAACCCGTCAACACCGAGCAGTTGCTGTCGGTGCTGCGTCAATGGCTGCATCGCTGAGTGGCCACCGTGCAGACCGAAAACGACAAGGTCAACATCCTGCTCGTCGACGACCAGCCGCAGCGCCTGCTCAGTTACGAGGCGGTGCTCGCGCAGCTCGGCGAAACCCTGGTCAAGGCCCATTCCGGCGAAGAGGCGCTGCGGCGCCTCATGGAACAGGAATTCGCCGTGATCCTGCTCGATGTGAGCATGCCCGGCATGGACGGCTTCGAGACGGCGCAGCTGATCCACCAGCATCCGCGCTTCGAGAACACGCCGATCATCTTCGTCACCGGCGTGCATGTCGGTGAACTGGACCGGCTGCAGGGCTATCGTCTCGGCGCGATCGACTACGTGCAGGTGCCGCTGGTGCCGGACATCCTGCGCAGCAAGGTCGCCGTGCTCGTCGAGCTGTACCGCAAGCGCCGCGCGCTGGCCGGCGAGAACGCGAGCCTGGTCAAGGTCAACCTCGCGCTGCAGACCGAGCGCGCGCAGGAATTCGAAGCACTCTCCCAGACGCTGGCGCTGGCCAACGCCGAACTGTCGCTGACCAACGCGCAGCTCGAGGGCGAAGTCGCCGAACGCCGCCGCGCCGAGGCGCAGCTGCAGAAGCTGGCCGAGAAACTGCGCCAGGCCGACCGGCGCAAAGACGAATTCCTCGCCACGCTCGCGCACGAGCTGCGCAATCCGCTCGCGCCGATCCGCAGCGCCGTCGGCCTGCTACAGAACGAGCGCGCCAGCGCGCCGGAACGCCAGTCGCTCGACGTGATCGACCGCCAGCTGCGCCAGCTCGTGCGCATGGTCGACGATCTGCTCGACGTGTCGCGCATCACCCATGGCCGCATCGAACTGCGCCGTCAGCTGACCGAGCTGGGTCCGCTGCTCGCCACCGCAGTGGAGACCACGCTGCCGCACATCGAGTCGATGCGGCACGATCTTTCGCTGCAGATCCCCGACGCCGCGATCTTCGTCGACGGCGATCCGCAGCGGCTCACCCAGGTGTTCGGCAATCTGCTGAACAATGCATCGAAGTACACCTTGCCCGGCGGGCGCATCGCGCTGTCGGCGCAGTTGCAGGGACAGGAAGTCGTCGTGCGCATCGCCGACAGCGGCATCGGCATACCGGCCGAGCGGCTGGATGAAGTGTTCGACCTGTTCGTGCAGATCGATACTTCGCTGGAACGCGCGCAGGGCGGACTCGGCATCGGCCTGACCCTGGTGCGGCGACTGATCCAGATGCATGGCGGCAGCATCCACGCCAGCAGCGACGGCGTCGGCCTCGGTTCCTGTTTCGAGATCCGCCTGCCGCTGGCCGCGCGTGGCGCGGCGCGCGCGCAGGCGGCACAGGAGGCCGAAGCCCCCGCCCCCACCGCGACCGTGGCGCAAGCCGGCCGCCGCGTCCTGATCGTCGACGACAACCGCGACGCGGCCAATACGCTGGCGCAGCTGCTCGGCATGTCCGGCCACGACGTGCGCGCGGTCTACGATCCCGAACTCGCGCTCGACGCGCTGATCGCGTTCAAGCCCGACGTCGCCTTCCTCGATGTCGGCATGCCCAAGCTCAACGGCCTGGAACTCGCCGCAATGATCCGCGCCGACACCCATGGCGACCATGTCGTCCTCGTCGCGCTGACCGGCTGGGGCCAGGCAGACGACCGCCGCCGCTCGCGCGCGGCAGGCTGCGACTACCACCTCGTCAAACCGGCGGATCCGTTCGAGATCGAGCGTATTTGCCGCGAGGCGGTGCGCAGAACGGAATAGGCCGGAATAGGCCGGGATTCAAGCCAGTTCTCGCAGCGGAAGCGTCTTGCGCTTTAGCCCTCTCCCCTGAGCTTGCTCGGGGGAGAGGGTTGGGTGAGGGGGCGAAGCCGAGATCGACCCAGAGAATCTGGTTTTCGGATGAATACCGGTTGACGTAAACCGGGAGATATCTGCCACGGCGAAAACCGTGCGGTGCGTTGCGCGGATGTTTCTCCCCCTCACCCCAACCCTCTCCCCCGAGCAAGCTCGGAGGAGAGGGAGCAGAGCATCGCCTCACTCGAACCCATCCGCAAACACCCGATCATCCGCCGGCGGCAGGTCGATCGCCACACGGCCGCCGAGGAACTTGCGGTGACGCGGCTCGGCGAGATCCTTCGCGACGATGCCGTCGGCGTACCAGACGGTGTCGCCGCTGTCGGCAAGCAGTTCCAGCGTCAGCGGGCCGGGCACCGCGCTGTCGGCATTGACGAGAGTTTCGATGCTGCCGCTCGCGGCCATACCGCTCAGGTCCGCGTCCAGCGGCAGCGGTGCGTCGGCGCGATCGCCGCTCCAGGTATACAAACGGAAGTTTGACGGCGCCACGCCGGTCGCGGCCGCGGTCGGACCGGCCGCGATCAGGTACTGGCCCTGCGCGGTGCGCACGATGTCGCGAATGCCGCGGCCGCCCAGATCGAGTTCGATCGGCGCGGCGAAAACCAGGCTGCCGGCCGCGGCGGAACCGCCCGCGGGAGCGGCGGCGATCGTGCTGCGCAGGTTCGTGGCGTGGATCACGAGCGCCTTGCGCCGCTGGCTCAACGGCAGCAGCGGCGCGCGGAACGCGATGTAGAGACCATCCGCATCCGGTGCCAGCGCGAGGCCTTCGATATTGAAGCCGTCGTCGCGCTCGGGCCACACGCCGGTCGCCGCGCTCGCGGCCAGGCCCAGCGCGTCCGCCCCAAGGCCGTGGCCGTTGCCTGCGTCCCAGGCGACGAGATCGGCGCGCAGGTGATCGTAGCGTGCGACGTAGCTCAGCGTGGCCTGGCTGCCGCTGCCGCCGAGGCGCGTGGAGAAGATGCGCTGGCGGTTCGGCCGCGCCGCGCCGTTGTCCTTCTTGTTGGAATGCGAGCCGGTCCAGTAGATCAGGTCTTCGCTGCGCGCGGCGCCTTCGATGTCGACTTCGCGCGGCGTGCCGCCGTCGATGTCGGTCAGGCCCAGCGATGCGGTGAAATCAAAGCCGGTTTCGGCCAGGCCCGATGCCTCGCGCGCATACAGGCGCAGGCGCTGGCCTTCGTCGTCGCCAACGAGCATGTGGTCGCCGCTGACAATCGCCGCGGACGCATCGCTCGCGCCGGTGAACCAGCGCTGGCCGGCGCTGCCCGCGGCCGAGGCCGCATAGCTGATGACGTAAGTGCCCGCGCTGTTGCCGGCGTCGACAGCGCGCACCGTGATCGTGCTGTAGCCGACGCCGAGCGGCGTGATGCGCAAGGTGCGCGTCGCGCCGGTGCCGCTCAGCGCGAGACCGGCCGCGCCGACGACGGCCGGATTGCTGCTGCTCGCGCTGATCGTCAGCGCCGCGGCGTCGCCGTCGGGATCGGCGAAGTTCAGCACGATGCCGTCGACCGCGGCCGGATCGGTTGCATCGGCCAGGGTCGCGGCGATCGCGCCCGTGCCGTTGACCGCGAGATCGAGCCGCCGCGTCGTCTGCGCGACGTCGACCGTGACGACTGGCGCGCCGCCGCTGCCGGCGCAGGGATCGAAATCGAACAGGCTGCGCTGGCTGCGGCCTGGGCTGCCGATCGCACCGCCGGCCGAGGCCTGAGATTCTTCCACATCAGACAAGGTGGACAATGTCCACTGCAGCGCCTGATCGGCGCCGAGCCCGGCGCTGGACACCCACGCGCTCGCGTCTTTGGCGCGCACGGAACCGGCGATGGCCTGGTCGTTGTAGGTCAGACGGTCCACGCGCTGGCCGTTCGCATCGTAGAGGTTGATCTGGTCGGCGCGGCCCAGACCGGCGCTGCTGCCGCCGACCACGCCGACGCCGTCGCACAGTCCCCAGGCACTGCGAAACGCAGCCGCCGTCGCATCGGTCAGCAGCACCGATTCGCCGGGCTGCACCGTGCCAAACGCGCTCAGATCGATCGTGCCGGGTGCGTTGCTGTCGTCATCGAAGCTCCAGCCGGCCAGGTCCGCGACCGCGTCACCCACGTTGGTGAACTCGACGAACTCGCCATTCGGGCCGTCATACATAAACTCGGTGATGCGCAGGCGCGGCCCGAGCGGCGCGCAGGGATCGAAGGTCGCGGCGCTGCGCTTGCTGACGCCGGGACTGCCGATGTCGCCGCCGACCGAAGCGCGCGACGCTTCCGCATCGCCGACGACTGCCAGCGTCCATTGCGCGATCGCGTCGGCGCCGAGTCCCGCGGCCGACACCCAGCCGGCGACGTTCTGCGTGCGGATGCTGCCGGGAAAATTCTGATCGCCGAAACGCAGCGTGTCGATGCGCGTACCGCCGGCGTCGTAGAGATTGATGACGTCGTTGCGGCCGAGGTTCTGGCCATTGCCGCCGACGATCTTCGCTGCCGCGCACAGGCTCCACGCCCCGCGGAAATCGGCCGCCGCACCTTCGGTGATGACGGCCGATTCGCCCGGCGCGAGCGTACCGAGCGCACCGATCGTAAAACTGCCGGCCGTGTTGCTGTCGTCGTCGAAACTCCAGCCGGTCAGGTCGACCGCACCCGTGCCGGTGTTGGTGATCTCGACGAATTCGCCGTTGGCGCCGCTGTACATGAATTCGCTGATGCGCACCTGCGCGAGCGCGGCATCTGCGCAGCCGGCAAGGCTCGCCGCGAGGGCGAGCACGGTGACGATTCTCATGGGATCCCCTGGAATGCGAGCCGGGCGCACCGGCGACAGCCGCGCAGTCTGGGCGGGTGCAGTGACGCGGTCGTGACAGGGGAAAGGAGGACGAGCTTTAGCCCTCTCCCCCCGCGCTTGCGCGGGGGGAGAGGGTTGGGTGAGGGGGAGAAACATCCGTCAAGCGCAGATTGTGGTTTTTTGCAGTAAAAGATATTCTGCGTGACGCAGCGGCGCACATATTGCACCGAGCGCGTCCCAAGCTTCTCCCCCTCACCCCAACCCTCTCCGGCCTGTTGGGCGTTCGGGGGCGCCAGAACCTGCGGTTCTGAGCGGCGCCCCGCTCACCGCCCAACGGAGTTGGGGGAGAGGGAGTTCTTTGTCATCGCCCAGCCGCATGCCGCGCAAACAACTGCTTCAGCGGCCCCAAGGCATTGACCGCGCGCAGGCCGATGCCGCGCGCGACGACCAGTGGTTCGAACTCGCTGCGGAAGATGCGGTTGATGCCGTCCATGCCCCAGGCCGAAATCGTGTTGTCGCTGCGCCGGCGGCGCTCGTAGCGGCGCAGCGCGGTGGCTGCACCGGGGTCGCGGTCGGCGTCGCCGGCGATGGCATCGACGAGTGCGGCGACATCGCGCAGACCGAGGTTGACGCCCTGCCCGCCGAGCGGGTGCACCTGATGCGCGGCGTCGCCGATCAGCGCGAAGCGCGGCGCGATGTAGCGATCGGCCAGCAGCAGGCGCAGCGGGAATTCGGCGCGTGCCGAGGTCGCGAGAATCGGACCGAGGCGGAAATCCGACGCGCATCCCAATTCCTGCAGGAACGTCGCCTCATCGATCTCACGCAGGCGCCGGCATTCCAGCGGCGGCAGCGACCAGACGATGGAACAGCGCCCGTCGGCCAAGGGCAGCAGGGCCAGCGTGCCGCCAGGCAGGAAGCGCTGCCAGGCGGTGTGTTCGTGCGCGCGCTCGGTACGCACATGCGCGACCAGCGCGTGCTGGTCGTAGACATGGCCGCTCGCGCCGATGCCGAGCAGATGGCGCAGCGGTGATGCGGGACCGTCGGCCGCGACGACGAGGCGCGCGACGACGCGGCTGTCGTCGTCCAGACGCAGGCTGCGGGTCTCGCCGTCGTCCTCGGTCGCGACGACGCGCGCGGGGCAGCGCAGACTGACGCCGTCCTGCGCCTGCAGCGCCGTCCACAGGGTGTGCTGGATCAGGCGATTCTCGACGATCCAGCCGAGTTCGGCCGCACCGGTATCGGCGGCGTCGAATTCGATGTGCGCGCCATTCTGGCTGTCCCAGACCTGCATGCGCCGGTAGGCGCAGGCGCGCGCGCTGCGCAGGTTGGTCCAGATATCCAGTTGTTCAAAAAGATCGACGCTAGACGGCGCCAACGCGACCACGCGCAGGTCGACGTCGTCCGCGGCATTCCAGCCCGGTGGCGCGCGTTCCTCGACCAGTGCGACGCGCAGGCCGCGCCGGGCCAGCGCGAGTGCTGCGGCGCTGCCGACCATGCCCGCGCCGACGACGGCGACATCGAAAACATTGCGTGGCCTCATGGGCGTACTCCGAGTGCGTAAGCGGTAGGTCGGCCGCGGAAGCCCATGCCGCGGCGGGCGACGAGGCCGCCGAGTCCGGGCAGGCCGTCGAGCAGCAGCAGGCCGAGGCTGCGCAGCGGCCTGAGCACGGACGCCGGACTGCAGGCCAGGCGCACGAGGCCGTCGCTGAAGGCGAGCGTGCCGTCGCGGTCCTCGCGCCGCGCAAGCGCATAGGCCTGCAGCAGCGCCACTGCGCCGGGATCGCCGCCGGCGCGCTGCTGTGCGATCAACGACTGCGCCAGCGTCAGCGCATCGCGCAGCCCGAGGTTGAAGCCCTGCGCGCCGATCGGATGAATGGTCTGCGCCGCGTTGCCGACGAGCACGCAGCGCGGCGCCGTCAGGCTGTGCGCGACGACGCGGCGGATAGGGTGGGCGCTGCGCCGGCCGGGCCGGGCCAGACGCCCGGCGCGCCAGCCGAAGCGCTGCTGCGCATAGGTTAGGAAGGCCGCATCGTCGAGCGCGGCGACGTCGGCGGCCTCCGCGGTCGCGACGCTGAGCACCAGCCCGGCGCGACGTTCGGCCAGCGGCAGCAGCGCGACCGGACCGGCGTCGCTGAAGCGCTCGTAGGCGAGGCCGGCCAGCGGCCGCTGCGGCTGCACGCTGCAGACGAACAGGGTCTGCGCGTAGTCGATCTCATCCACGCCGATGCCGCTGAGCGCACGTACGCGCGAGGCGGTGCCATCGGCGCCGACGAGCAGACGCGTCGCTATCGCAACATCTCCATCGGGCGTACGCAGGGTGAGCTGCGTGTGGTCGCTGCCCGGACGCAGATCGAGCAACTCCGCCGGCATGTAGCGGCGTATCCGCGTGCAGCGCTCCAGTTCCTGCGCCAGCGCGACGCCGAGCGCGCGCGCCGGCACGACGGCGCCGAATGCGTCGAGTCCTTCCTGCTTGGCATTCAGACGCAGCGCACCGAATTCACCGGCGCGGCTCACATGGATGCGTTCGATCGGCGTGGCGCTGGCCGCGAGGTGCGGCCAGACGCCGAGGGTCTGCAGCGCCGTCGTGCTCGCGCGGGCCAGGGCGAGGTTGCGCTCGTCCTCGCGCGGCCCGTCGCCGGCGCGCGGGGCGGCGGCTTCGACCAGGGCGACGGAAAGGCCGCTGTGGTTGAGAGCGATGGCGAGGCTGCTGCCGACCAGGCCGCTACCGATCAGGACTACGTCGAAAACAGGTGTCATCGGCGGATGATAAAGCCCGCCGCTGCGCAGCGGACTGCCCTCGGTCGCGGCATCGCGTCGCGGCCGCTCGCGTCAGCTCCCCAAACCATCGCGCATTTCCGCGCCCGCGCCGCATCGGCTACGCTCGCCGCTTCCCCGCCCCGCCCTGCCGCATGAACAACCCGCTGCGCCTGTTCGCCACCGCCGCGACGTTCCTGACGCGCCTGCCGTTCGCGCGCTGGGGCTACGCCGAACCGGCGCGACTCGCGCAGGCGGCTCCGTATTTCGTGCTGGTCGGCGCGCTGGTCGCCGCGATAGCGGCGTTCGCGGCCTGGCTCAGCCTGCATCTGCTGCCGCCGGCGCTGGCGCCCTGGGTCGCGCTGACTACGGCAATCGTGCTGACCGGCGGCTTCCACGAAGACGGCCTGGCCGACACGGCCGACGGGCTCGGCGGCGGCTTCACGCGCGAACGCAAACTCGAGATCATGCGCGACAGCCGCATCGGCAGCTACGCCGCGCTCGCGCTGGTCACGGTGCTTGGCGGCAAATACCTCGCGCTGGCCAGTCTCTCGCCGTCGCAGTTGTTCGTCGCGCTGTGGCTGGGCCACATCCTCGCGCGCTGGAGCGTGCTGCCGCTGGCCGCGATGCTGGGCTATGCGCGCGACGGTCAGGCCGCGAACAAGCCGGTCGCCGACGGCATCGGCTGGGCTCAGGTCACCGCCGGCACGCTGCTCGTATTCGTGCTGACCGCCCCGTTCGGCCGGCTCGCACTGCTCGCGGCGCTGGTCAGCGCCGTCGTCGTCCTGCTCGCCGGTCTGTATTTCCGTGCCCAGCTCGGCGGCATCACCGGCGATACGCTGGGCGCGACGAACCAGGTCGTGGAACTGGCCTGCTATCTGGTTTGCGCGGGAGCCCAGCGATGGATCTGATCCTCATCCGGCACGGCGATTCGGAAGCGGCGCCGGGACTGTGCATCGGCCAGACCGACGTGGCCCTGTCGAGCGCCGGCTTCCTCGCGATCCAGCGTCTCGCGGCGCACTGGCAGGGCGAGGCGCCGCGCTTCCTGTTCACGAGCGACCTGCGCCGCGCGCAGCAGTCGGCGCAGGTGTTCGCGGCGCGCTTCGCGATCGAGCCGCTGGCCGACCCGCGCCTGCGCGAAGTGGACCTCGGCGAATGGGACGGCCAGCGCTGGGACGCGATCGCCAAGCACGACGCGGCGCGCTATCGCCACTGGGCCGACAACTGGGTGATCCAGGAAGCGCCCGGCGGCGAGAGCTTCAGCGACGTGATGCGGCGTACCGGCGCGTGGCTCGCCGCGCTGCTCGGCTCGACCGGCGACAACGACGGCGTGCTGACCGTGGCCCACGCCGGTTCGATCCGCGCGCTGCTGTGCCATGCGCTGGGACTGCCGCCGGCGCGCGCGTTCGCTATGCAGCTCGGGCATGCGCGTGCGAGCCGTATCCGCTATCGCATGGGACAGTTTGAAGTAAGCTACACGAACGCCTCGCGCTTCGAGGAAGACCAGTAGCTAATTCCCATTAGTTACTTGACAACTTTTCCACAACACACACGGATCCGGCGCAGAACCTTCCATGGGCAATCGACTTTCCAAGATCTATACCCGCACCGGCGACGATGGCAGCACCGGCCTCGGCGACGGTTCGCGGGTGCGCAAGGATTCGGCGCGGGTCAGCGCCTACGGCACCGTGGACGAACTCAACAGCGTCATCGGCATGCTGCTCGCCCAGGACACCGGCGCAGACATCGCCGAATGCCTGACGCAGATCCAGCACGAGCTGTTCGACCTCGGCGGCGAGCTGTGCATACCGGGCATGGCGATGGTGTTCGACGCCGACATCACGCGGCTCGAAAACGTGCTCGACCGCTTCAACGAAGACCTGCCGCCGCTCAAGGATTTCATCCTGCCCGGCGGCGGCATGGCCGCATCGACCTGCCACCTCGCGCGCACCGTCTGCCGCCGCGCCGAACGCGAAGTCGTCACGCTGGCCGAGCTCGAAAGCGTGCGCGCCGAGGCGACGCGCTATCTCAACCGTCTGTCCGACCTGCTGTTCGTGCTCGCCCGCGTGCTCGCGCGCCGCAGCGGCCATGGCGAAGTGCTGTGGCAGCACGAGCGGCGCAAGAAACCGGCCGGCACCTGACGCCGCCCGACCGCGATGACGCCGCCGCAATCGCCACGGAATCCGCTCATGCATCTCGCCTTGTATACGCACGCCAGCTGCCTCGCGCACAACCCGGGCGTCGGCCATCCGGAATCGCCGGCGCGGCTGCGCGCCGTGCTGGAGGCGCTGGACCAGGACCGCTTCGCCGGCCTCGATCGCATCGAGGCACCGCGCGCGACCACAGAACAATTGCAGCGCGCGCACAGCGCCGAACACGTCGCGCGCATCTTCGCGCTCGCGCCGCAGGATGACGATGCGCTGCGCATCGACGCCGACACGGTCATGTCGGGCGCCTCGCTCGACGCCGCACTGCGTGCCGCGGGCGCGGTCTGCGGTGCGATCGACGGTGTGCTCGCCGCGCGTCACCAGCGCGCGTTCTGCGCCGTGCGTCCGCCGGGCCACCATGCGACGTACGCCCAGGCCATGGGCTTCTGCCTGTTCAACAGCGTCGCGGTCGGCGCCACGCATGCGCTGGCCAGCGGGCTGGAGCGCGTCGCGATCGTCGACTTCGACGTGCACCACGGCAACGGCAGCCAGGACATCTTTGCGAACGACGCGCGCGTGCTGTATGCGTCCACCCACGAAATGCCGCTGTATCCAGGCACCGGCCTGCGCCGCGAGACCGGCGTCGGCAACATCGTCAACGAACCCTTGCCGTCCGGCGGTGGCAGCGGCGAATTCCGCGCCGCCTACCGCGACCGCGTCCTGCCGGCGCTGGACGCGTTCGCGCCGCAGCTCGTGCTGATATCGGCGGGCTTCGACGCGCACCGGCTCGATCCGCTCGCCAACCTCAATCTCGACGCGGACGACTACGCCTGGGTCACGCGCGAACTCGTCGCGATCGCGCGTCGGCACGCGCAGGGCCGCGTGGTGTCGAGCCTCGAAGGCGGCTACAGCCTGACCGCGCTGCGCCAGTCGGTGCAGGCACACGTCGCCGCGCTGCTCGACTGAGCTTCCGCGCGTGAGCGCCGTGGCGCCGGCTGCGCTGCACTGACGTCGCGCCGCAATCACGCTGACAGTTTTCTTGCCGCGCCGCCGTCCTTGGCAATGAAACCCGCGCTGTCGCGGGTCGCCGTTGCGAGGAATCCGTCATGCGTCGCCTGTTCACCAGCCTGGCCGCCCTGGTCCTGACCTCCATCGCCGCCGCGCGTCCGGCCGCGGGCCTGCAATTGCCGTGGTACGACGGCGTGTTCAGGAACATCGGCAGCAACATCGCCTGCGTCAGCGATCCGCCGATCAGCCAGATCCGCACGCAGGCGTATACCGGCTATACCCTGCTGCCGCCGAACCGCACGCCGGCCGTCGGCGAAGTGTTCTATACCCACCTCATCATCAGCCACCCGGGCAACCCCTGCGGTGGCAGCGTGATCGGGCTGGAACTGCTGCTGCCCAACGGCATGGTGCCGGCGATCTCGGCCGGCAACCCCGCGTTCTGCTTCGCCCGCGTGCCGAACGGCCCGAGGCTGATCAACCTCGGCAACGACAGCGGCTACGGCTGCCCGCAGCAATTGACCCAGGGACTCGAAGGCTGGGCGATACGCGCGCCGCGCAACACAGCCGAGGGCGGTGCCTGGCGCTCGGCGCAGGGGTTCTGGCTGGAATTCCTTATCCCCGTGTCGTCCTCGACGGTGCAGAACGGCACGGAGATCCGCTACCGCGTGAATCCCGACATCGCCGTCGTCGGCTATCCGTCGGTGCCGGTCTTCGTCAACAACGACGTGATCTTCCGCACCTCGGGTGAGGACAATGTGCTGTCACTGGACATCTGCGGCGTCACGCCGATTGCGCAGGGCTGCCAGTGAAGCGAGCAAAAAGTTGAGAGAAGGGAGGAAAGAGTCGAAGGCGGCGGCGCGCTTTCGCTCTCACTCGTTTCTCACTGCTCCCACCTACTTTTCCGGCTCAAACTCGAGCGAGGCCGAGTTGATGCAATACCGCAGCCCCGTCGGCTTCGGTCCGTCCGGAAACACATGGCCGAGGTGCGAATCGCAATGCGCGCAACGCACTTCGACGCGGCGCATGCCGTGGGTGTCGTCGGTATGTTCGATCACGGCTTCCGGGGCAACGGGCTGGTAATAGCTCGGCCAGCCGCTGCCGGAATCGAATTTCGTGCCGGAGCCGAACAGCGCGGCGTGGCAGGCCGCGCAGTGGTAGATGCCGGTGTCGTGGTGATCCCAGTACTTGCCGGTGAAGGCGCGTTCGGTCGCCGAGCAGCGGCAGATCGCGTATTGCTCCGGCGTCAGTTCTTCGCGCCATTGGGCGTCGGATTTTTCGATCTTGGTATTCATGGTCGCTCTGAAGTGGGGTCGTGCGGCGACGGCTCAAGCTGCCGCGTCGAGCACTTGCCGCCGCGAAGATTGCTGCCATGGGCGCGTTTCGGGCATCTTACGCGCCTCACCGTCTGCAAAAGACCTGCCTGTGCCGCGCCATCTTTCGCGTACTCCCCGGCTGCGCCACCTGGTGCAGGCCACTGTCCTGTGCCTGTACGGTGCCGGCGCCCATGCGGCCAACCCGGCCGCATGCCTGCCTGGCAGCGACCAGTGCCCGCGCAAGTCCGACGACTTCAGCCTGTGCAAGCCCAACGCGCTGCTCGCGTTCTACGTGCCGGGCCTGCCGGCCACGGGCGTGCGCGAAGAGGCGGATACCGATTTCGGCGCCGACCGCTTCCAGACCGCCGACCAGACCAAGTACCTGCTGCAGGGCAACGCGCGCGTGCAGCGCCTCGACCAGCTGATCCGCGCCGACGAGCTCACCTACTGGACGCAGACCACCGCCTGGCTCGCGCAGGGCAACGTGCGCTACCAGGACCGCGGCATGCTGCTGTCGGCCGACAAGGCCCAGGGCAGGACCACGCCGAACACCGCCATCCTCGACGGCGTGCGCTTCCAGCTGCTGAGCTCGCGCGGCAACGGGCAGGCCAGCCAGGCCGAACTCGTCGACGACGACAACGCACGCATGAAAATGGTGCGCTTCTCGACCTGCGATCCGGATCAGCCGAGCTGGGAAATCCGCGCCGACGATCTCGCGATCGACCAGGCCGCCGGCATCGCCACGGGCCATGACGCGACCCTGCGCATCGGCGACGTGCCGGTGTTCTGGCTGCCGTATGTGCGCTTCCCGACCGACGACCGGCGCCAGAGCGGATTTCTCTATCCCAGCTTCGGTTTCAACGGCAACAGCGGCCTGGATCTCACGCTGCCGTACTACCTGAACCTGGCCGAGAACTACGACATGACGCTGTACCCGCGCCTGGTCACGCAGCGCGGCTTCATGGCCGGTGCCGAGTTCCGCTATCTCACCGAGCGCAGCCGCGGCCAGATCGACGGCGCCTGGCTGCCGAATGACCGCCGCGCCGACCGCGAGCGCGGTCAGTGGCATTTCGACAATTTCACCTCGCTCGGCGGCAACTGGAATTTCGCCGCCAACATCAACGGCGTGTCCGACAAGCGCTACTTCGAGGATTTCGGCGACAGCCTGTCGGCGATCTCGACGAGCCTGCTGCCGTCGAGCGCGTACCTCAACGGTCGTGGCCGAGGCTGGAGCTTCTCCGCCGGCGGCGACAAGTATCAGATCACCGATCCCACGCTGCCCGACCAGTTCGAACCCTACATGCGCCTGCCGCGCATGACCTTCGACGGCGACATCGACCTGGTCGGCCGCCTGCGCGGCGGCGTCAAGTCCGAGTTCGTCGCGTTCGACAAGGATTGCTTCGAGGATGGCGGCGGCAACCGCGTCTGCCCGACCACCGGCCAGCGCCTGGACCTGTATCCGTATCTGAGCCTGCCGCTGGAAGGCGCATCCTGGTTCATCCGTCCCGAATTCGGCGTGCGCCATACGCGCTACGACGTCGAGACCGAGCAGGCCAGCGGCAACACGCTCGGCGCGACGCCGCAGCGCACGACCCCAATTAGCAGCCTCGACATGGGCCTGATCTTCGAGCGCGACACGAACCTGTTCGGCAAGAGCTATACGCAGACGCTGGAACCGCGCCTGTTCTATCTGAACGTGCCGTACCGCGACCAGAACGACCTGCCGGTCTTCGACACCCAGCTGCTGACCTTCGACTTCCCGCAGCTGTTCGCGACCAACCGTTTCACCGGCGCCGACCGCCAGATGGATGCGAACAACCTGACCGCCGCGGTCACGACGCGTCTGCTCGAGACCGCGACCGGCGCCGAACGCCTGTCGGCGAGCCTGGGCCAGATCCGCTATTTCGAAGACCAGCGCGTGCAGCTGTTCGGCGCGCCGACGCGCTATTCCGGTTCGGCCTACGTGGCCGAACTCGACGTGCACCTGACAGACCGCTGGCGCCTCAAAGTCGCGGACCAGTGGAACCCGAACGGCGACCGTACCGACCTGTCCGCGATCAGCGTGCAGCGCCATTTCCTGGGCGACGGCGTGCTGAACCTGTCGTACCGCTACCGCCGCGATTTCCTCGAGCAGACCGACATTTCCGCGCTGATCCCGCTCAACGAGAAGTGGCGCCTGATCGGCCGCTGGAACTACTCGCTGCGCGACCGCAAGCCGCTGGAAAACCTCGTCGGCATCGAGCGCGATTCCTGCTGCGTGGTCTGGCGCCTGCTCGCGCGCCACTACCTGCGCAGCGCCAGCGGCAAGGCCAACGACGCGCTGTACTTCGAGATGGAACTCAAGGGCCTCGGCGCGATCGGCCAGAAAACGGGCGACTTTCTGCGCCGTGGTATTCTCGGGTACCAATGAAGTTCTGAATAAGCCTTGGTACTGCCGCTCTTGTACTCAGCACCAGATCTCCACAACCCCGCCAAACGCCCGCTTCGCAGGCATTTGGCCGCCCGGCCCGTTAGGCGTTCAGAGTGATCAGAACCTGCGGTTCTGAGCGATCATTCTTCACCCCCCTTGACTCAAGGGGGCTCCAGAGTCAAAAGCCGATGTCGACTTTCTAAGAGATTCCCTAATCGGACTGGTGCCTGAGCGTTCAGGTACCAGTCCGGGGCGCCGTGCACACTCGTCGCCCCGTCCGCAGCCGGCTCCGGCCTGCGGAAATCCCAAGCTTCCATACGGATCTGCGATGAACAAGCCTGCGCTCGCGTTTGCCCTGTTGACCACCCTGCTCGCGGCCGCCGCGCCGTCTCAGGCACAGCTGCTCAACCCCGCACCCGAACCGCAGCGCCCGCAGCAGTCCTCCGTGCCCGACGACGGCACCCTCGAACGCATCGTCGCCGTCGTCGATGAAGAAGTCGTCCTCAAGAGCGAACTGGACCGCGCCGTGAGCCAGGTGCTCGCCCAGTACCAGCGCAACCCGCAGCAGCTGCCGCCGCGACCGGTGCTGGAACGCCAGGTGCTGGACCGCCTCATCATCACGCGCCTGCAGGTCTCCAAGGCCAGCCAGAGCGGCGTGCGCATCGGCGACATCGAGATCGACCAGGCCGTCGCCAATATCGCCCGCACCAACAAGATGGACGTCGACCAGTTGCGCAGCGCGCTCGCGCGCGATGGTCTGTCGTACGAAGAATTCCGCCGCAACCTGCGCGATGAACTGGTCACCCAGCGCCTGCGTCAGCGCGTGGCGCAGTCGGCCCAGGTCAGCGATGCCGAGATCGACATCATGCTGGCCGGCAACAGCCTCAAGACCGGCGAGGTGCGCCTAGCCCACATCCTCGTCGGCGTACCCGACGGCGCCAGTGCCGAGCAGATCCAGGCCGCGCGCGAGAAAGCCGAGCGCGTGCAGAAGGAAGTCGCCGGCGGCCAGGAATTCGCCTCCGTCGCGATGCGTTCGTCCGACGCGCAGGACGCGCTCGAAGGCGGCGACCTGGGCTGGCGCCGCCACGACCAGGTGCCGGAAATGTTCAGCGACCTGCTGCAGGGCATGAGCGTCGGGCAGGTCTCGCCGGCGGTACGCGGTCCCAGCGGCTTCCACATCCTCAAGCTGGTCGACCAGCGCGAACTGGGCAAGCAGCTCGTGACCGAGTTCCACGCCCAGCACATGATGATCAAGATCAGCGAACTGGTCAGCGCGGCCGACGCGGAGAAGAAGATCAACGATCTGCGCCGCCGCGTCGAAGCCGGCGAAGATTTCGCCACGCTGGCCAAGGCCAATTCGGAAGACGCGACCAGCGCGAACGGTGGCGGCGACATGGGCTGGTTCCCGATCGACACCTACGGGCCGCAGGTCGGCGAAGTGATCTCCAACCTCAAGGACGGCGAGCTCAGCCAGGTGTTCCGCAGCAACGCCGGCGTGCATTTCGTCAAGCGTCTCGGCATGCGCGAACTGGACCGCACCGACGAGACCCGCCGCGCGCAGGCGCGCGAAGCGATCCAGCAGCGCAAGGCCGAGGACGAATTCGAGAACATGCTGCGCCAGCTCAAGGCCGAGGCTTACATCGAATACCGCCTCGCCGGCTACGACACCAAGGGCGAGCCGGTCAGCGGCTGAGGGCAGAAACGAACAGGGAGTAGCGAGAAGCGAATAAGAGCGATACGAAGGCGCGTGCCTGACGCGGCGTCGCTGCATCCGTCCGTTTATCACTTCTCTTCCCTCTTTTTCTGGCTTTCCCGATGCCTCTGCCCCGCCTAGCCATCACCCTCGGAGAACCGGCCGGCATCGGCGCGGAACTCGTCGCCGAACTCGCGCACAGCGACGTCGCCGCGGATCTCATCGCGATCGGTGACACCGGGCTGCTGCACGCCGCGGCACACTGCCGCGGCCTGACCCTCGAACTGTGCGAAGACGACGGCGCGCCGCGCGCGCATCGCGCCGCCGGCAGCCTGCGCACGATCACGATCGAAGCCGCGGCCATTGCCATGCCCGGCAAGCTCGATCGCGCGAACGCCGGCTACGTGCTCTCCACCCTCGCCCGCGCCGCCGACGGCTGCATGGCCGGCGAGTTCGATGCGGTCGTCACGGCGCCGGTGCAGAAAAGCATCATCAACGATGCGGGCATCCCGTTCTCCGGCCATACCGAGTATTTCGCGCTGCGTGCGGGGACCAACGTCGTCATGATGCTGGCCGCCGGCACCCTGCGTGTCGCACTCGCGACGACGCACCTGCCGCTGTCGGCCGTGTCCGCGGCGATCACGCGGGACAGCCTGGAGTCCACGCTGCGCATCCTGCACGCGGATTTACAGAGCAAGTTCGGCCTGGCCCAACCGCGCATCCTCGTGCTCGGCCTGAACCCGCACGCCGGCGAAGGCGGCCATCTCGGCCGCGAAGAGATCGACATCATCCAGCCGCTGCTGGCCGACTTGCGCGCCGAGGGTTGGCAGCTCACCGGACCGCTGCCGGCCGACACGGCCTTCCTGCCCGGGCCGCTGGCCCAGGCCGACGCGGTGCTCGCGATGTATCACGACCAGGGCCTGCCGGTGCTCAAGGCGCTGGGCTTCGGCAATGCCGTGAACCTGACCCTGGGTCTGCCCTTCATCCGCACCTCGGTCGACCACGGCACGGCGCTGGATCTCGCCGGCCGCGGTGTCGCCGATGCGGGCAGTCTGCTGGCGGCGACGCGTCTTGCGTTGGAGCTCGCGCTAGTGCGCTCGCTCCGGGAATCGGGAATCGGGAATCGGGAATCGTAGAGCGGAAGCGGACACCCTCCCGGTCGAGGGAGGGTGGGATCGGTACGCGTTTCGCCCTCAGCAGTCCTTGCTGGCGCAGGGTGCCAGAGCTGCCGCGGCGAGTACCGCACGCCGCCGTTGAGGCCAGCGCAGTTTCTCGAAGACCAGCATCACCGCCAGCAGCACGAGGCCAAGGCCGACGAGGATCGCTGCGGTGATCGCTTCGTGCAGGAACAGTGCGCCCCAGACCTGGGCGAACACCGGCACGAGGAAGGTCACGGTCGTCGCGCGTTCCGGACCGGCGTCGCGCAGCAGACGGAAATAGACCACGAACGCGATCGCGGTACAGATTAGGCCGAGCGCGACCAGGGCCAGGCCCGGCGCCAGGCTCGGCACGCGCGCCGGCAGGTTGCCGAACAGCAGCGGCGAGAGCAACAGCGCCGCGCCGATCTGGCTGCCGGTCGCGGTAACGACCGGATCGGTACCACTGAACAGACGACGCAGTTCGGCCGCGCCGAGCGCATACAGCGCGGCGGCGGACAGTCCGGCCGCAAACGCGAGCAGGGTTGCCGCCGTCAGGGTCACCGTGCCGAAGCGTGCGATCGTCACGACGCCGGCCAGGCCGACCGCGACACCGGCGAGCTTGGACAGCGACGGCCGCTTGCGCTGCAGGTACCAGCCCAGCAGCACGGCGAACAGCGGCACGGTCGCATTGAGCACGGCGGAATAGCCGGCCGGCAGGTGATGCGCCATGAAGGCGAACAGCACGAACGGCACGCCGGCGCTCAGCGCGCCGATCCAGGCATAGCCGCGCCAGTTGCGGCGCCAATCCAGATCGAGGCCCTGCAGGCGCACGAACGCGAACAGCACCAGCGCCGACAGCGCGATGCGCCCGGCCGCGGTGAAGCCCGTGCCGAATTCCGGCACGGCGATACGCATGAACAGGAAGGAGCCGCCCCAGATCATGGCCAGGACAAGCATCCGCAACAGCATTACCGCATTCATCACACAGTCCCTCTTCGAGGCAGCGCGTCCGTCGGTCACGACGGCACAGCGCCAGAGGTCTCGCATGCTATGCCTGGCAGGCACGCGTAAAAATCGATACTTTCTACCCCGGTCCGTCAGGAAAACTCACCGATGCATGCCTGGCAACACCTGCCCGCCCTGCGCACGCTGCGCATCTTCGAGTGCGCAGCGCGGCACCTCAACTGGACCCGCGCGGCCGAGGAACTGCACCTGACCCACGGCGCGGTCAGCCTGCAGGTCAAGGCGCTGGAAGACGAGCTCGGCCTCAAGCTGTTCGAGCGCAGCGGCAAGAAGACCTGGCTCACCGATGCCGGCCAGCAGCTCGCGCTCGGTGTGCGCGATTCGCTCAACGAACTCGCGGCCACGATAACGCGCGTGCGCGAACGGGCCGCCGGCAACGTGCTGACGCTGAGCGTATTGCCGTCGTTCGCCGCGGCCTGGCTGGTCGGTCGTCTCGGCGGTTTCCTCGCCAGGCATCCGGACGTCGAATTCAACCTGCAAAGCTCGATCGGCCTGGCCGACTTCCGCAACGACGGCGTCGACGTCGCGATCCGCTGGGGCAGCGGCCACTGGCCCGGCCTGCGCTGCGAGAAGCTGCTCGACGACGAGCTGTTCCCCGTGCTGAGCCCGAAACTGACTCGGCGCAAGATCAAGCATCCCTCACAGTTGCTCGAGTTACCGCTGGTGCGGATCAAGCAGCAGATGCGCCAGCACGACTGGGTGCGCTGGTTCTCCGCCGCCGGCGTGCAGACCACCGAACCGCGCCGCGGCGCGATCTTCGACGATACCGAACTGGCCCTGCGTGCGGCCGCCCAGGGCCAGGGCGTCGTACTCGCGCGCAGCTCGCTGGCCGGTGACCGCCTCGCCAGCGGCGAGCTGGTCGCACCGTTCGACCTGCGCATACCGGCCTACTACGCGTACTATCTGGTCTGTCCGGAATCCCATGCCGAAAAGCCGTCGGTGCAGCAGTTCCGCACCTGGCTCGTCGAAGAGCTGGCGAATTCCTCGCCGCTCGCACCGCCGCCCGAGGCTCCCGTTTGAAGCGCTATCCGCCCGCATTCCCGCCTGCCTATCCCAGTTCGACGGCCGGCAAACATGTACACAAAAAGCAATTTGGCCAGCACTTCCTGCACGACCCCGGCATCATCCGGCGCATCGTGCAGGCGATCGCGCCGCGGCCCGGCGAGCGCCTGGTCGAGATCGGCCCCGGCGAAGGGGCCATCACCTTGCCTCTGCTGCGCGAGCATGGCCACCTCACCGTGATCGAGCTCG
The DNA here is from genome assembly GCA_038207515.1 of Lysobacterales bacterium. Classification (GTDB taxonomy): domain Bacteria; phylum Pseudomonadota; class Gammaproteobacteria; order Xanthomonadales; family Rhodanobacteraceae; genus Tahibacter. Next base: position 36,645 of record JBBQZR010000039.1, read on the forward strand.
ACCGTGACCTGATCCCGCGCATCCAGGCGGCCTCTGCCGGCATCGGCAAACTCGACGTGATCCACGCCGACGTGCTGACGGTGGATTTCACCGCGCTGGCCGCAGGCAATCCGCTGCGCCTCGCCGGCAACCTGCCCTACAACATTTCCAGTCCTATCCTGTTCCACTGCCTGGACCACGCCGACGCCATCGTCGACATGCACTTCATGCTGCAGAAGGAAGTCGTCGACCGCATGGCCGCCGATCCCGGCAGCAAGGTCTACGGCCGCCTCAGCGTGATGCTGCAGCTGAGCTGCAGCGTCGAACCGCTGATCAATGTGCCGCCGGGCGCGTTCAACCCGCCGCCGAAGGTCGATTCGGCCGTGGTGCGGCTCACCCCGCTGCCGCCCGAACGCCGCCATGACGCCGACCCCGCGCTCGTCGCGCGCATCGTGCGCCACGCCTTCGGCCAGCGCCGCAAGACCTTGTCCAACGCCTTGCACGACGTGGTCAGCGCCGAGCAGATCCGCGCCGCCGGCATCGATCCGCGCGAGCGCGCCGAGCAGCTCGAACCGCTGGCCTTCGTGCGGCTGGCGCAGACCGTACAGGCCAGTGTCTGATCGTCGATGGCACGCGCGTTCGACAGCAGCCGATGGCATGCACTCATCCCACTACTACCAGGAGTGATCGAATGACCACGAAAGCCTACGGCGCCCATGCCGCCGACCAGCCGCTCCAGGCGATGGACATCGAGCGCCGCGCGCCCGGTCCGCGCGACGTGCAGATCGACATCGCCTATTGCGGCGTCTGCCATTCCGACCTGCATACCGTGCGTTCCGAATGGGGCGGCACGCGCTATCCCTGCGTCCCCGGCCACGAGATCGTCGGCCGCGTGAGCGCGCTCGGCGGCGAGATCACGCGCTTTTCGATTGGCGATGTCGTCGGCGTCGGCTGTCTCGTCGGCAGCTGCCAACGCTGCGCGTCGTGCGCGGAAAACCTCGAGCAGTATTGCGAGAACGGTTTCGTCGGCACCTACAACGGCCGCACGAAAGACGCGCCGGGACACACGCTCGGCGGCTACTCGCAGCGCATCGTCGTCGACGACAAATTCGTGCTGCACATCCGCCATCCCGAGGAACAGCTCGCCGCGGTCGCGCCGCTGCTGTGCGCCGGCATCACGACGTATTCGCCGCTGCGGCACTGGAACGTCGGGCCGGGCAAGAAGGTCGGCATCGTCGGTATCGGCGGTCTGGGCCACATGGGCATCAAGATCGCCCACGCGATGGGCGCCGACGTCGTGGCGTTCACCACGTCGGAAAGCAAGCGTCAGGATGCGCTCGACCTCGGCGCGGGCGCGGTCGTCGTCTCGCGCAACAAGGACGAGATGCGTGCTCACGCCGGCAGCTTCGACGTGATCCTTGATACGGTCGCGGCCAGCCACCCGCTCGATGCCTTCACGGCGCTGCTCAAGCGCGACGGCACGCTCGTGCTCGTCGGTGTACCGGAGCATCCGCACCCGACGCCGAACATCGCGAATCTGATCTTCGCGCGCCGCACGATCGCCGGCTCGCTGATCGGCGGCCTCGCCGAAACACAGGAAATGCTCGATTTCTGCGCCGACAAGGGCATCGTGGCCGAGATCGAGATGATCACCGCGCAGCAGATCGACGAGGCCTACGAACGCATGGTCAAGAGCGACGTGAAATACCGCTTCGTGATCGATAACGCGTCGATGGCGAGCTGAAAAACGCTGCCGGCTCGCGCGCGTCGCGCGCGGCCGGCATCGGTACCGCCTCCGGCACGCCAGCCCTGCGCGCCGGCGCCTGACGTCGCCGCATCGAGGACGTACGCGGCGCGATCCGGCAGCGACGAGCGCCTCCATCAATATCCGCCTCAGCGAACACCCAGCTCGCGCCAGCGCTGCCGCAAACCGATCGCATGGACGATGCCGATCGCAAGGCATATCCCCGAGCTGACCAGCCAGAACGTCTGGCTGTTGCCGGGAAACAGCGGCTGTATCAGCACGAACGCGACGCCGCGCAACAGATAGACCGCCGTGATCGCACACAGCGCCGTGCGCAGCAGCGGCAGGCGCCGCACCACGCCGGCACCGGACACGGCATACAGCGCCCAGATCAACAGTACGGCACCAATGCCGGCGGCCATCAGCGTCGGATGGCGTTCGCCACGCTCGGCCATGCGCGCCATGCCCTCACCGGCGCCGAGGAACCGATACCACGATGCGCCGAAGACGATACAGCCGAAGTGCACGAGCGCCGCGGCGGCGCTCGCAGCGGCGCCGGCGAGCAGGAAGCGGTTGGGAGTGGGCATGGTTTGCTCCTGGATAGAGGGTCGCAAGATAAACAGATATTGACTGCTGCACCAGACTAAATGTAAGTTAAACCATACATTTTGTCAGGCAGGCCATTCGTCATGCGTATCGCCCTCGTCATGTTGCTCAGCGCCGTCGTCGGCGCGTTGCTGGCCGGTCCCTGGATCGACTGGCCTTTGCATGAGGGCTATGTCGGGGTCGTACTGATGCTCGTCGCGGCGTTGATCCTGCGCCGCCACTGGCAGCGGCGTGCGGAAACGCGCGGCGACGAACCCGGTGAACCCGAACGCGAGGTCTGGCACGGTCTGGCCAGCACCAGCCTGATCGGCGCGCAGATCGCGACGATGCTGTTCCTGGCCGGTCCGGGTCTCGCCCTGCAGAGCCCGCAGGCGCACCAGATGGGTCGGACGACCTGGACTCTGATCGCCGGCGCGATCGTGAGCTGGTTCATCCTGCATCGGCGTGAGGTGCAGCGCGACGAACGCGATCGCGCGATCGTGACGCAGGCCAACCGCTTGTCCGGCCACGTGTTGGCCGTGCTCATCGTCGTGCTGGCCGTGACCCTGGGCTTCACGCCGCCGCAGCGGCTTGCGCCGATGAGCCACGTCTTCCTCGCCCATCTGCTGTTGCTGACCCTGGTGATCTCGAGCCTCGTCAGCCACGCCCTGCAGCTCTGGGGCTACCGGCGCGACGCGCAGTCCGGTGACGCCGGATGAACGCGCCGATCGGCAATCACCTGCGCCGCCTGCGCTTCGACCACGGCGAGATGACCCAGGACGCGCTGGCCCGCGCTGCGGGTGTCACGCGTCAGACCGTGATCGCGCTGGAGGCGGGTCGCTACGCGCCGTCGCTGGAACTCGCGTTCCGTCTTGCCCACGTATTCGGCAAGCGCGTCGACGAGGTGTTCTTCTGGCGCGAGGACGAGGCCGGTGGATAGCCGGCTTTTTTACAAAAAAACATTGTTCACCAAGGAACCGGCATGAAACTCGTAACCGGACATCGGCGCTGGTGGCTGCGCCTTGCGCTGCTGATCGTGGCCGTCGTCGCGTTCAAAGCGCTGGAGCCGCTGTTCGTCTACACCTGGGGCTGGCGCGAACTGCCTGCGCTGGTGGACGCTCCGGCCGTCGAAGCCGCCGATCCCAGCTACGCGACGTCGATCGCGCAAGCGCGTCCGCTCGTGCGCGAGCTTCAGCAGCGCCGGCAGCTGCCGGGCATCGCGATCGCCGTCGGTATCGACGGCCGCGAAGTCTGGGCCTACAGCAGCGGCTATGCCGATCTCGCCGCGGCAAGGCCGCTGCAGCTGGACTCGCAGTTCCGCATCGGCAGTACGACGAAGGCCTTCACCTCGGCCGCGATGGCGACCCTGGTGCAGGCGGGAAAGGTGGATCTCGACGCGCCGCTGCAGACCTACCTGCCGTGGTTCACACCCAAGTCCTGGCCGGTCAGCACGCGCCAGGTCATGAGCCATACGGCCGGGCTGCGCGACTACGGCCTGTGCCTGTGCTTTCCGATCTGGGAGTACTACAACCGGCGCCATTTCGACTCGCTGCGCGAGGCCACTGCGGCGGTGGCCGACTCGCCGCTGCGCTTCGCGCCGGGCACCGGCTATGCCTATACGAGTCCTGGCTACAACCTGTCGGGCAGCGTGATCGAAAGCGTGACGCACGAGGACTTCCTCGCCTACCTGACGCGCGCGGTGCTCGAGCCGCTGGAACTCACGCATACGCGCGCCGACGATGCACGCGCCGACCTGCCCGACCGCGCCACGTTCTACGAGACCAAGGGCGGCGAGTACAAGGCCGCGTTTGCGGTCGACAACAGCAACAAATGGCCTTCGGGCGGGCTGCTGTCCACGTCGCGCGATCTCGTCCGCTTCGGCAACGGCATCCTCGCCGACCGCCTGTTCGACGCCACAACGCGCGAACGCTTCTGGACCGTGCAGCCGCTCGCCGACGGCAGGCCGAACGACGATAACTACGCACTCGGCTGGCGCGTGTTCCACGCGCAGGAAATCCTCGGCGGCCGCGCAAAGACCACGATCGTCAGCCATAACGGCGTCGCCACCGGCGCGACCTCGCGCTTCGCGCTGTACCCGCAGCGGAGGCTCACGATCGCGATACTCACGAACGCGCAGCAGCCCGATACCGATGAACTGAACGCGCTGTCGGGCCGGATCGTCGATGCGTTTCTGGACGCCGCACCATAGAAACGCGGCACGCTGCAACTCGGTCTGCGCGGCGCGATTGCCCGCGCTGCGGACGGCCCCAGCGCAATCTGGCGATGGCGACATCGCTGCCGCGCTGCAGACTTTGACGGTGCGCCGTCAGCCCGGCACGGCGGCGCGGAATTCCGCGAGCGCCAGCGCGTGCAGCGCGGCGGGACCGGCCAGCACGCTGGTCGTCGCCAGCCCCGGTTCGGCGCCGTCGAGATCGGTGAACACCGCGCCGGCTTCGCGCAGGATGATCACCAACGGCGCAATGTCCAGAATGTTCACGTCGGACTCGATGACGAGATCGATGCAGCCGCGCGCGAGCAGGTGGTAGTGCAGGAAATCGCCGTAGCCGCGCGTGCGGCCACTGCGCTGCACCAGCTGCGCGAGCGTCTGCCAGCGCGCATCGCGCGACAGCGTCTTGACGTTGCCGAAAGAGATCGCCGTCTGTGGCGTGAAATCCGCCGCATCGGACACCTGCAGCGGCAGGCGGTTGAGCCAGGCGCCGCCGCCGCTCCGCGCCCAGGCGAGTTCGCCGTATTCGGACGCGCTGGACACGCCGAGCACGATCTCGTCGCGATACATCAGCGCGATCTGGGTGGAGAAGAACGGATAGCCGCGCACGAAACTCTTGGTGCCGTCGATCGGATCGATGAGCCAGAGAAACTCGCTGTCGCCCTCACGGCCTTCCTCTTCGCCGTAGTAGGCGTGATCCGGAAACGCCTCGCGCAGCACCTGCTTGATCGCCGCTTCGGCGGCGCGGTCGGCGATGGTGACCGGCGTCTGGTCCGGCTTGATTTCGATGTCGATCTCGACGCCGTCGCCGTAGTAGCGCCGGATCACCTGCGTCGCGGCATCGGCCGCGGTGAGCGCGACATCGAGCGCGTGGTCCAGGAATTCGGGCGTAAGGCTCATGCGGGCACGTTCCTGTTCAGAACAGCTTGAACAATTGGCCGTTGATCTTGAGCAGGCTGCTGCCGTCGGGCTGCGGCTCGCCGACGTAGCGCAATGCCTCGGCAACCTGCGTGTCGCCGTTGCGCGCGACCAGCCGCGCCGTCGCGCTGAACTGCCCCGAGCTGATCACGAACTGGCCGGCGACTTCGAGGTTGCTGCTGCCGTCGTCCTTGACCGTGCCGGCGATGCTGCCGTCGGGCTGAGAGGCGAAGTCGGCGAGCAGTTCGCCCAGGCTTGCCTCGGCTTGTCCGCTGACCGCCGCCTCGCGCCAGCGCGCACTGCCGCGGGCGCCGCTGACCCAGCCCTTGGCCAGCCGCGCCTCGTCGATGCGGCCTTCGATGCGGCCGTGCAGCTTCAGCGCCGGGATGTCCAGCGCCGGCGCCGCGGTTTCGGCGGGCAGCGCAAACGTCGTGTTCTGCACCAGCACGCTGCCGTCGGCATCGCGCGTGACGTCACCGTCGAGCACGAGCGCGCCGCCGGCCAGGCCTACGCGCGCGACGACGCGGCGCAGCAGCAGCGGCGACTTCTGCACCGACCAGTCCAGCGCGCCGAGCGGCGTGCCGAAGGCGACCGCGGACGAGGCGCGCCCCTGCCACACGGTGCCGGAAAAGCCGGACAGCTGCAGCGGGCCAAGGTTGGGCTTGAGCCAGCGCAGGGCGAGCTCGGCCGGCAGGGTCCAGGCGACGACCGCGCCGATCAGGACCAGCGCCAGCAACAGCAGGAACAGGCGACGCAGCAGTTTCATGCGGTTATGGATGTCGATGTGGATAATTGAAGAAAGTCACTATCCGGCAGCCGGGCTGTGAGCTGCGGACCGCGAGACGGACTCGCACAGGGAAACTCTGAACCAGGTAGAACGAGCTTTTGCTTTTGGAGCCCCCTTGAGTCAAGGGGGTGAAGAATGATCGCTCAGAACCGCAGGTTCTGACCACTCTGAACGCCTAACGGGCCGGGCGGCCGAACGCGCAGCGTTCGGCGGGGTTGTGGAGATCTGGTGTAGATCAGAATGCGCCACAGGAAAATCTTGTCTCGAACTTCCATAGGAGCTCACGGCTCTTCCAGCGTAACGCGGGCGTTGACGCGGCCGGTGCCTTCGGCGCGATCGGCGGAAAAGTCGGTCGCGACGACGCCGAAGTCCCGCGCCAGACCTTCCAGCCAGTCGGCGATCGCATCGAAGGACACGCCTTCGAAGCTGACCCGCACGCTCTTGGGTCCGACCGGTTCGACGCGGCGAAGTTCGTTGGCGAGCTGAGCACCGCGCGCGGTCGCGTCAGCCAGCGCGAGCAGCGACTTGCCCTGGCGCTCCACCTTGGCGCGCGCGCCGAGGCCGTGCAGCTGGGCGACGCGCGCGGAATCGCTGCGCATCTGCTGCAGCGCGACCTGCTGCGCCTGCACGCGCGCGCGCAGGTCGTTGCGCGAACGCTGCAGCGGATACCAGACCAGGGCCCAGGCCAGCAGCACCGCGGTCACGATGCCGCCGACCAGCAGCACCTGCCGCTCGCGCGGCTCGCGCGCTGTCCACCAGGCCTGCATCATGGCGCGGCCACCGTCAGGCGCATGCGTCCGTCGACGCCGTTCTGACCCGGGTTCGCCGCAGTCAGCTCGACCTTGAGGCCGGGCAGCGTCGCCAGGCGCTCGCGCAGCGAGTCGAGCGTCGGCACGTCGGGCGCGGTCACGGCGAGTTCCAGCGTGCCGTTGCGGAATTCGATGCCGCGCGTGGTCAGGCGCGTCGTCGAACCCAGGATCGGCGCGATCTGGCGCAGCGTGCGCAGCAGGCCGCCGCTGGACTCGCCGCCGCCGAGGCGCGTGAGCGCGCTCTTCATCAGCGCCGGCGGATCGCCGGCAACTTTTTCCATTTCGGGAAAACTCTGCACCAGCACGTTGCGCATCGCCGCGTCGAGACGGTCGGACTCGCGCGCCAGCGCATGGCGCTCGAACACGAGCTGGGCGAAGGCCAGGACCAGCAGCACCGCGGCCGCGGCCGCGGCGCGGCGCCACCAGCGCGCCGCCGGTGCGCTGCGGTGCCGCAGCGCATGCGTGCCTTGCAGCAGGTTCAGTACCGGCTCGGCACCGATGCCGCGCGCGAGCAGGGCCAGCGCGTCGCCCGGTTGCTCGTGATACGCGCGTACCGCCAGCGGCAGCTTCTGGCGCGGCTGGAAGCGCGTGTCGAAGACCTCGATGGCGGGCAGGCTGCCGTCGTCGGCGAACTCCAGCCATTCGGCCAGCAGCTCCGGTTCCATCGTCGCGGCGCGCCACGGCCCCAGGCGCAACTGCGCGCCACCGCTTTCGATCAGCAGATGGCCGATCGGCAACGCGAGCGAGTCCGGCAGCAGCGTATCGGGATGTATGCCGGCGGCGGCCAGCTCGGCCAGCCATTGCCGCAGCCGCGCATGCGAGACGGCGGCTACACCGACGGTGGCACCGTCGACCTTGCCGGCCAGCGCGAAATGCATTTCTTCCACCGGCTGGGCGAGCTGGTCTTCGAGTGCGTAAGGCACGGCCTTGGCCAGCTGGCTGCGGTTCTTGCTGACGGCGGGCGCTTCGAGCAGCAGCACTTCGGTACCCGGTACGAGCACGATGATGTTCTGCGCCCGCGCCACGACCTCGGCGGTTGGCAGGCCCGCGGTCGACTCGGCCGCGGCACCGGGCACGAGCCAGGCGTGACGGCCAGAGGATTGCAGACGGATCAGCAGACGTGGCGACATGAGAACCGGGCAGGACAGGACCGCCGAATTGTAGCAGCAGGCTCACCGGCTCCCGCCGCGCGGCGGCGTGACTCGTGTCGCAAAGCGATTGCTCAGTCGCTGCCGCGCGAACGCTGCAGCACGCGCACGCCGCGCTCGCGGTCGAGCAGGCTCGTCGGATGGAACAGCAGCCCGTCGAGTTCGATGTCGCCGCGCGCGAGGAAATAGCGGCTCGTCGTGCTGAGGCCGCGTTCCTGGCTCGCATCGAACGGAATCGCGAGGCCGAGCAATTCCTGGCGGAAACCGCTGACGCCGTCCCAGTCGGCCTTGCCGTCGCGCCAGAGGCGGCGCGCGACTTCTTCGGTGATGCGCGTGTTGAGCGACTGCAGCACAGGCACGCTCGCGGTGTTGAGGTTGAGCAGGCTGCCGCGCGGCAGCGCGCAGACGTGCGGCGCGAGCGTCGCGTAGACGCTGCCGCCGAAGCCTTGCAGCAGGCGCAGCTCCGACGCGTGCACGAACGCGCGATTGGCCGCCCGGTACGGCGGCTGCACCGCGCCGTAGACGCTGTCCTCCGCGCCGCTGCCGTGACCGCCGCCGCCGGGCTCGCCGTCGGCGTCGGACCAGTCGATGACGGTTTCGGTCAGGGTCGGATCCAGCCGCAACGCGGTCAGCAGGCGACGGAAACGTTCGCGCCATTCCGACTCGTTGCCATCGCCCGACAGCAGATTGTTGAGATTGAAGCAGCCGTTCATGTCGCGCATCTGCGCCGCGATGCGCCCGCCGGGCACGTCGGTCGGCGGCAGCGGCATGGCCCAGATATCTCCGCTGGAGTCCACGCTGTTCTGTTCGAGGTCTTTTTCCAGTACGCGCGCCGCATAGAGTTCCAGCCCGCGCGCGTAGGCATCGGCCTGTTCGGTGCGCAGCAGGTTGCGCGTGCGCGCGGCGGCCAGCTCGCCGCGGTCGAGCAGGCCCGCGATCAGCACTGTGGCCAGCGCGACCACGAGCAGCGCGATGATCAGCGCGACACCGTTCTGCGGTCGTCGCATCAGCGGGGACCTCCCGGGTTCGACGACGGCAGCTCGATCAGACGGCTGATTTCGCCGACGCCGTCGATGTCGAGACGGAACTCGACCGCCTGCGGCAGCGCCTCGGGCTTGTCGTCGCGGCGCGGCCAGGCGTCGAGCCAGCGGCCCTGCGTATCCAGATAGCGCAGCTGCACCCGGCGCACGCGGTCGCGCACGGTGGTGAATTCCGGCAGGCTGCCGGCGGCGCGGTCGAGCACGGCGAAACGGCCGCGCTTGAGCGTGTTGCCGTCCTGTTCGTAGACGACGCGCTCGAGATTGGAGCGCGCATCGACCAGCGAACTGGTGAAGCCGAGCCGAGTCAGTTCGAGATGATCGCCGTCGCCGCGCAGCGCCGGCAGCGGCTCGCCGTAGTTGCCGCGCACCGGACGCGCGACGACGGCGAGGAGATCGCGTTCCAGCGCGGCGACCGCGCGCAGCGTGCGCGTGAAGTCCTGCTGCTCGGCGACCAGTGCTTCGCGCGTGCGGATCACCGCGTTGAGCCCGCCCCAGGCCATTGCGGACATGATCGCGAAGACGGCGGTGGCGACCAGCACCTCGACCAGGGTGAAGCCGCGCGCGCGCGACCGGTTCACGGCTGCACGCTGTCGCCGGCGAAGCCGGTCAGCTGCGCGACGGGATCGGTGCGTTCCGCGTCGGCGAAGACCTGCACGTCGAGGCGGCGGATGCGCGCGTCCTGCGTGCCGGCGATGTCGAGACGCCAATACCACTCGCGTCCCGCTAGGCGCTGCTGGCCGTCGCGGCGGCCGGGCGCCGGCAGACGTTCCTTCAGACGCGCCTCGGTCACGACATTGGCCGCGACCCAGCCCGCGTAGCTGCGTTCGCGCAGGCCGCCGAAGTCACGCACGCTGACCCCGGCCGCATGCACGAGCGCAGTCAGCGCGAGTCCCAGCACGACCAGCGCGATGAGCACTTCGAGCAAGGTGAAACCGCGCGCCGCGCGGCGGGGTACATCGAATCCGCGCGCTGCGGGGCGGCGCAAACCGACTACGCGCGCCACAGGACGGCTAAAGCCGAATATGCGCGCCGCGGGGCGGCTGAAGCCGAATATGCGCGCCGCGGGGCGGCGCTCAGCGCGACACATCGCGACGCTCGCGCTGCACGCTGCCGTCGATGGCGCCGTCCAGGCGCCAGCGCAGGGCCAGGTCGGGCACCGACAGCTCCAGCCGGAACGGCGTGAGCTCGCCCGAGGCGAAGCAGACGATAGGCGGGATTTCCGGCGGCTGCCGCGGAATCTCGATGCGCGTGCCGTCGCGGCTGAGTTCCGCGCGCAGGTTGCCGGGCCACTCGCGCACGCGCAGTTCGCCCTGATCGAACGTCTTCCAGGTTTCGCCGTTGCGTTGACTGAAGAGAAATCCGCCCGGGACGAAGCTGAGCCCGACCGGACGGCCGCCGATCTCGGCGTGTTCGCAGGCATAGCCGATCAGCGCCTGCAGCCGCTCCGCCTCGCGCTCCGCCTGACGCTCGCCGCCGGCCCCGGCCAGCGCGATGCTGACCGCCGCGGCCATGACCGCGAGGATTACGACGACGACGAGGATTTCGATGAGGGTGAAGCCGTGGGCGGGACTGCCCGGCTTCCCGTTTGGCGGGAAAGTCGCACGACGCCGATGCTGGCAAGCCAGATTCGCTGGCTTCGGGAATGTATCGATCGACTCGAAGACAGACGCACCTACTCGCGCTCGCTCATCGGGCAATGGCAACAGCAAAGGCAACACCATCCCCACCCAACCCTCCCCTTGAAGGGGAGGGCTCGAAAGCGAAGGCTGCAAATCCCCATCCCCTTCGATGGGATGGCTCAAAAGCGAAGGCTGCAAAACCCCCTCCCCTTCAAGGGGAGGGCTGGGGTGGGGATGGTGTCGCTGTTCTGCGTGGCGAAGGCGTCGACGCACCGGTTCGCCTGCAGACGGCAAGCACGACACGTACTGTCGTGCGAATACGGAATCGGAACCCAAACACACCGCTGCTCGATAACCCGATGCACGCGGCGCCGCGGCACGAGTGGCCTCATTCACGCCTTCAACCACGTTGAGCGAGGCCATGACCGCTTATCAGTTCTTCCAGTTGCCAATATCGGCCGTCTCGCCCTCGCCGCCGGTCTTGCCGTCGGCGCCGAGCGTATAGACGTCCATATCCCCGTGCGCGCCCGGGTGCAGATAGAGATAGTTGCGGCCCCAGGGATCCTTGGGCACGCCGTCGAGATAACCGCCCTTGCGCCAGTTCGGCGCTTCCGGCGCGCCGCTGGGCTTGGTCACGAGCGCTTCGAGGCCCTGCTCGGTCGCGGGATAGGCGAAGTTGTCGAGCTTGTAGGTATTGAGCGAGGTCACGATGGCCTGGATGTCGGCCTTGGCGCGCGCGACGCGCGCTTCGCCGGGGTGCTCCATCACGCGCGGAACGACGACGGCAGCCAGGATCGCGAGGATCACCACGACAACCAGCACTTCGATCAGGGTGAAACCGCGCGGCAGGGAACGGGCGGAACGGAAAGCGGAAACGCCGGTCATGCGAGGCCTTCTTGCGAGCGGGGGAAAACGTCGCCGATCATAGCAAAGCCATGCTCCCCTCCCTGCCCCGTTCCAACGCCGCGCTCGCCGCGCGCGACCTCGCCGTGCTCTGGCATCCCTGTACGCAGATGCACGACCACGAAACCCTGCCCCTGCTGCCCATCGTACGGGCCGAAGGCGTCTGGCTGCACGACGCCGACGGCGGACGCTATCTCGACGCGGTCAGCTCCTGGTGGACCAATGTCTTCGGCCATCGCCATCCGCGCCTGGTCGCCGCGCTGAAGGCACAGCTCGACGTGCTCGATCACGTCATGCTCGCCGGCTTCACCCACGAGCCGGCGCTGGAACTGGCCGAGGAACTGGTGCGCGTGACGCCGGCGGGCCTGTCGCGCGTGTTCTATGCGGACAACGGCTCCAGCGCGATCGAAGTCGCGTTGAAGATGAGCTTCCACTACTGGCGCAACCTCGGCCGCGGCGCCAAGCAGCGCTTCATCGCGCTGAGCGGCAGCTACCACGGCGAAACCCTTGGCGCGCTGTCGGTTACCGACGTCGCGCTGTACCGCGACACCTACGCGCCGCTGCTGCTGCAGCCGCTGTTCGCGCCGTCGCCCGACACCTACCTCGCCGAACCCGGAGAAAGCGCGCGCGACGTCGCCGCGCGGCGCCTCCTCGAACTGCGCGCGCTGCTGGAACAGCACGCGGCGCAGACCTGCGCCGTCATCATCGAACCGCTGGTGCAGTGCGCCGGCGGCATGCGCATGCACGACGCGAGTTATCTCACCGGCCTGCGTGTGCTCTGCGACGAGTTCGACGTGCACCTGATCGCCGACGAGATCGCGGTCGGTTTCGGTCGCACGGGAACTTTATTCGCTTGTGAACAAGGCAACATATCGCCCGATTTCCTGTGCCTGTCCAAAGGGCTCACCGGCGGCATGCTGCCGCTGTCGGCCGTGCTGACGACCGAGGCGGTCTACGCCGCGTTCTACGCCGAATACGCGAGCGGCAAGGCCTTCCTGCATTCGCACAGCTATACCGGCAACGCGCTGGCCTGCCGCGCGGCGCTCGCGACGCTGCAGCTGTTCCGCGACGAACCCGTGCTCGCGCGCAACCGCGAACTCGCCGCGCGGCTCGCGCGCGAACTGGATCCGCTGCGCGAGCATCCGAATGTCGCCGACGTGCGCCAGACCGGCCTGATCGCCGCGGTCGAACTCGTGCGCGACCGGGCCACGCGCGAACCGTTCCCGGCGCACGAGCGCCGCGGCCTGCGCGTCTATCGCCATGGCCTCGCGCACGGCATGCTGCTGCGGCCGCTCGGCAACGTGGTGTATTTCATGCCGCCGTACGTGATCGAACCCGAGCAGATCGACATGATGGTGCGCGTCGCGCGCGACGGTATCGCCGAAGCGGTGCGCTGAACCATTACGCCGCGGCAGCGACATGCGCACGGGCGCGAGCTGCCACCGCGCGCCACGGCGATGTCGCGCACTGCGTTGAAGCGCGACGCCGGATTTCAGCGGCGGCGAACGCCCGTTTTCGTCCGCCGCGACCGACGACGGTGAAGCGAATTGTCGCGACGATGATCCCCGCGACAGATCGTCTGCGTATGTACCCCCGACATCAATCCAGGGGAGTACACCGCCATGCTTTCGCGCCGCACCGCTTTCGCGACCGCCGTCGCAGCCGTCTTTTCGCTCGCCAGCCACGCGGCGCCCGCCGCCGACGGCGATCCGTACAGCGGCTGGGGCTTCCTCGGCAGCGGCCGCACCATCGTCCAGCATGACGACGGCCCGAGCCTGACCGACATCGCCGCCGATTCCGTCGTGGGTCCCGATGGTTCGCTGTATACCGCCGCGACCGTGCAGGACGCCCAGGGCAAGCAGCGCATCGGCGTCAGCAAGCTCACGCCGCAGGGCGTGCTCGACACCAGTTTCAGCAGCGACGGCAAGAACCTGTCGATCGAAACCGACGTGGTCGCGACCGCGATCGCGTTGACCAGCGACAACAGCGTGCTCGTCGCGGGCTACAAGACCGGCAACGGCACGGACACCGACATGATCGTCTGCCGCTTCTTCGCGAGCAGCGGCGCGAACCGCAACTTCCCCTCGCCGATCAGCGATCCGTGCGTGAAACTCACCTCGTTCCCCGGCACGCAGGACTACGCGCGCGACATCATCGTGCAGCCCGACGGCAAGTTCGTGATCGCCGGCACCATCGCCGTGAACACGACCGCCGACCGCTATGCCGCGTTCGCGCGCTTCCAGGCCAACGGCCAGCCCGACACCGGTTTCGGCACGCTGCAGGGTTCCAACATCGCGCTGATCCGCAACAACTCGACCTTCACGACGCACGACATCCGTTCGGTCGCGCTGGCCAGCAACGGCAAGATCGTCGGCGCGGGCACGACCAAGATCGTCAATTCAGCTGATACCTGGGGCCTGCTCGTGCGCCTCAATACCGACGGCACGCAAGACCCGCTCTCGCCCTCGATGGAATACACCTTCGCCGCCGACGGCTCGAACAACTTCGACACCGTCGTGCGCGACGTGGTGCTCGTCGACACGGCCGACGCCGAGGACGATGCGTATGTCGCCGGCTACATCGACGTCAGCGGCGGGCGCAAGGCCGGCCTCGTCGCGAAGCTGCGCCGCAGCAACAATCTCAACAACGATTTCGGCCCGGGCAACGAAGGCTTCGCGATCAGTTCGGTCCCCAACGCCAACCTCGAATTCGTCAAGCTCATGCGGCGTCCGGGCGACGGCTTCTTCGTCCTCGGCGTGCGCAATGACACCGACATCGGCGATTTCGACGTGCGTTCGCTGAGCGCCGACGGCCGCGCCAGCCTGAGCTTCGGCAGCGGCGGTTTCGCCCGCGTCGACTTCGGCCTCGCCGGCCAGATCGACATCCCGGTCGCGATCGGCTTCGGCGCCGGCGGCATCATCGTCAGCGGCTACTCCTACCTCAGCGGCACGAACTACGACGTGGTCGCGGCCAAGCTGCAATACGACCGCATCTTTGCGCACGACCTCGGCGACTTCTGATCGCGCCACCCGCTTCGATCCGCAACGGCCGCGCTCTGCGCGGCCGTCTGCGTTCGAGGATGGCCGCGCCGATTTTCCGGGGTGATTTATCCGCATTACCGGTCATTCCGGTTTGACAGATTATTGAGAATGATTATCATTAACGGGAACTTGACCTTTCACGTATCGCCAGCCGTGTTCGCCCTCGAACGTCGCCAGCCGCGTCCACCGCACGTACAGGCTGACCCGTTCTATGTCGCTGACCCGTCTCTCCCTGACGATCGCCTGCGCGATTGCCGCGCCGAACCTGCGCGCCGAAACCGCGGCTGAAGCCGCTCCCGATACCTACGATCAGCTAGAACGCATCATCGTTTCGGCCACGTTCTCCGCCCAGGCGGTCAAGGACGTCGCCGCCGAAACCACGGTGCTGCTGCGCGAGGACATGGACCGTCGTCTCAACCAGGATCTGCGCGACCTCGTGCGCTACGAGCCCGGCGTCAGCGTGACCGGCGGCGGCCGCTTCGGCCTCAACAGCTTTTCGATCCGCGGCCTCGACGGCAACCGCGTGCGCATCGAAGTCGACGGCGTCAGCGCACCGGATGCATTCGCGATCGGCAGCTTCTCCAGCGCCGGCCGCGATTTCGTCGATCTCGACTCGCTCAAGCGCGTGGAAATCGTGCGCGGCGCCGCGTCGGCACTGCAGGGTTCCGATGCGCTCGGCGGCGTCGTCAGCTTTGTCACCAAGGATCCGGTCGACTACATCGCCGACGGCACGGACGGCCATTTCCTGAGTCTCAAAGGCCTCTACGACAGTGCCGACCGCCAGTCGACCGAAAGCGTCACCGGCGCGGTGCAGAACGACCGCCACGGTTTCGTCGCGGTCGTCACGCACCGCGACGGCCACCAGCTCAACAACCGCGGCGAACGCGACTCCTTCGGCAGCACGCGCACGCGCCCGAACCCGCAGGAAACCGACAGCAATTCGCTGCTGGCCAAGTACGTGTTCGGCGACGCGCAGAATTTCTCGCGCGTGACGCTGGACGCCGCGCGCAACGACTCGCAGACCAACGCGCTCGACCAGCTCGGCCTGCGCAGCGTGGGCGGTGTGCAGACCCTGTATACGCGCCTGGACGCCGACGACAGCAGGTCACGCGCACGCCTCTCGTTCGACCAGACCTATACCCTGGCCGCGGGCTTCGCCGACCGCTTCGAATGGCGCGCCTACACGCAGACCAGCGACACGCGCCAGGACACCTTCGAGAACCGCTCGGGCTTCGTCAACGGCGCGCCGGTCAGTCCGATCTCGCGCTATCGCCGCTTCGAATACGAGCAGCGCGAGCACGGCGTCGAAGCGCTCGCGCACAAGCGCGTGGGCAGCGGCGCGGTGACGCACGATTTCGCCTACGGCCTCGAATACACAGTCGGCCGGATTCGCGAGCAGCGCGACGGCTTCCAGCGCAACCTCACGACCGGCGCGGTCAGCAACGTGGTCTCGCCCGACGTGTTCCCGGTGCGCGACTTCCCGCTGACCGACACCTCGAGCATGGCCGTATTCGCGCAGGACGACATCGGCCTGTTCGACGGTCGCCTGCACCTCGTGCCGGCGATCCGCTACGACCGCTTCGAAATCGACCCGCGCCGTGACGCGGTGTTCGAGGCCGACAATCCCGGCGTCGATCCGGTGCAACTCGACAGCGACCGCTTCTCGCCGAAGTTCGCCGCGATCTACAAGCTCTCCGACGCCTGGCGCGTCTACGGCCAGCTGACCACGGGCTTCCGCGCGCCGCCCTACAGCGACGTCAATGTCGGCTTCACCAACCTGCAGTTCGGCTATACCGCGCTGCCGAACCCGGACCTGAAGCCCGAGACCAGCCGCGGCGCCGAAGTCGGCCTGCGCGTCGACGGCGACGCGGGCTATGCCAGCGTCGCGGTCTATCGCAATCGCTACAAGGACTTCATCGAATCGCTGATCAACATCGGCACGGATCCGGAAACCGGCCTGCTGCTGTTCCAGTCGCAGAACATCGGCCGCGTCGACATCCGCGGCGCCGAAGCGAGCGCCGCGCTGCGCCTGGGCCACTTCAGCGAGGCGCTGGACGGCTTCGAGATCCGCACCGCGATCGCGAGCGCCAAGGGCGACGACCGCGTGCGCAACGTGCCGCTGACCAGCGTGGAGCCGGTCAAGGCCGTGCTCGGCCTCGCCTATGAGGGGACGGTCTGGGGCGCCGAACTCGTCGGTACCTTCGTGCGCGAAAAGAGCCGCCTCGCAACCGCCGCGAGCGGTACCGCGTTTGCCGCGCCGGGCTATGGCATCGTCGACGCCTATGTGCACTACGAACCGCTGCCGCCGCTGACGCTGTACGCCGGCCTCAACAACATCGGCGACAAGCGCTACTGGGAATGGAACAGCGTGCGTGGCCTCGCGGTCAGCCCGGCCATCGATCGCTTCAGTGCACCGGGACGCGCGGTCAGCGCCGGCTTCAAGCTCAGCTTCGACTGAGCGGCACCTTTGGAGAATGATTCAATGCGTATATTTATACTTATTGCGGCCCTTGCCCTGACCAGCGCCTGCGCCAGCAGCGGCGGCGCCAAGCGCGCACCGGCGCTGTCGGGCCTCGCCCCGGCGACCCTCGCGCCGGCCGACTACCAGCGCCCGTGCAGCGGACCGCCGGCCACGCCCGAACTCGCGTTCGAGTGCGACCGGCGCAGCATCCTCGGCATGGTCGGCGAGTTCCGCGTGAAGTTCGCGTTCGACGAAACGCTCGCGCTCAAGCCGGGCTACAAGCCGAAGGCGGCGCAGCGCTCGGGCGGCGACGAGTTCGTGTTCGTGGTCGAGGACCGCGGCCAGTTCATCGCGCTGCAGCACGTCCTCGTCGCCGGCAGCGGCAAGGACCGCATGGTCATCAAGCACTGGCGCCAGGACTGGCAGTACCAGCCGAAGGAAGTGCTCGCGTTCCGCGGCAGCAACCATTTCGAGCTGCAGCCCGTCGCCGCCGAGCACGCACGCGGCGCGTGGTCGCAGTCGGTCTACGAAGTGGACGATGCGCCGCGCTACGCCGGCGTCGGCCGCTGGAACCACGCGAACGGCATCGATGCCTGGACGTCGGACTTCACCTGGCGCCCGCTGCCCCGGCGCGAATACACCAAGCGCAACGACTATCAGGTGCTCGGCGCGGTCAACCGCCACACCCTGACGCCCGGCGGCTGGATGCACGAGCAGGACAACGAGAAGCTGGAACTCGACGCGAGCGGCAAGACCACGGCGCTCGTGCGCGAAGTCGGCATCAACAGCTACGAGCGCACGAAGGACATCGACTTCTCCGCCGGCCGCGACTACTGGAAAAAGACCGAGGCCTTCTGGCGCGACGTGCGCGCGGCCTGGACCGACGCGGCGCAGAAGCGCAAGGCCTACGACCTCGCCCACATGCTCGACGAGCGCCCGCGCTTCGAAGCACTGTTCGCGCTGGCCGACCAGGCCGGCAAGGGCGAAACCGTCACGCGCGCGTCGATCGACGCGGTGCTGGAGCGGGCGCTGGCGGGGAATGCGGCGGCGAAGAGCACGGCGCAAACGCCGGCGCAGCACTGAAAATTTTGGGGCGACGCTTTCACTCCCTCTCCCCCGAGCTTGCTCGGGGGGTGAGCGGGGCGCCCGCTCACCCCCCGGCGCTGCCGGGGGAGAGGGCTAAAGCTGAAGATTGCCACCGCCGCACCCGTTGCCGACAATGCAATGCCTTGCTCTGCCGGTCCCCATGCGCATACCCCGCATCCATGTCGCCGCGCCGCTGCAGCCCGGCGAACTGCTGCAACTGCCCGAACAGGCCGGCGAACATCTCGTTCGCGTGCTGCGCCTGGAGCCTGGCAATCCGCTGATCCTGTTCAACGGCGACGGCCATGAAGTCGACGCCCGGCTCGCGACCGTTGCCAAGCGCGCGGTCACGGCCGAACTCCTCGTACGGCGCGAATGCTCGCGGGAATCGAGCTTGCGCCTGACCCTAGCGCAAAGCATCGCCCGCGGCGAGAAGATGGACTGGATACTGCAGAAGGCGACCGAACTCGGCGTCGCGCGCATCGTGCCGGTCGTGACCGAACGCACCGAGGTGCGCCTCGACGAAGACCGCGCCGGCAAGCGGCTCGCGCACTGGCAGCAGGTCGTCGCTTCGGCCTGCGAGCAATGCGGCCGCACCGAACTGCCCGAGATCGCCGCGCCGCAGAAGCTCATGCATTGGTGCGCCAGCCTCGGCGCCACGGACACCGCGGCACGTTTCGCGCTGCTGCCCGAGGCCGATGTCGGACTGCGCGACATCGGCACGCTCGACCAGGGCGCGCTGCTGCTGATCGGACCCGAGGGCGGCCTGTCCGATCACGACATCGCCGTCGCGCGCAACGCCGGTTTCCGCGGCCTGCGCCTGGGACCGCGCATCCTGCGTACCGAAACCGCGGGGCTGGCCGCGCTCGCCGCATTGCAGGCAGTCGCCGGAGACTTTACGTAGGTTGCGGTGAGCCGCAGGCGAGCCCCAACATCGACGTATCGGGGCAGCGAAAACCCGCGACCGAACGATTACACGACGTAGGTTGGCGGTGAGCCGCAGGCGAACCCCAACATCGAGGTCTCGGGGCAGCGAAAACCCGCGACCGAAGCAAGCAAAAGGCTGCGATAGCCGGCCATTACAGCGGCAGGTGCGCCGACATGGGTCTTTGTAGGAGGGGTACACCGATGTTGGGGTTCGCCTGCGGCTCACCCGCAACCTACGTATGCCCTTGCTCGCGCGACCCAGCAACGACATCCGCGCTTTTTGCGGATGCGATGCCGCGGCGTCTACGCCGCCAGCGCCTCGGCGATCAGCGTCTCGATCTGGTTGAGATCGGGGATCACGGCCTGGTCGTCGCGCACGAGCACCTGCGCGCGCACGCCGTGCGGGTGACGGTGTTCGTCGCCGGTCGGAACCAGCAGGTCCTGGCTGACCGTGGTCAGGCGCGGGAAGCCCTGCGTCAGCATCGCGATGAAGGGCATCTTGGCGTGGCCGCCGATGGCCTTCAGCACCGCGACGCGGGCGCCGGTGGAGCCTTCCTCGTGGGTCAGGCCCGAGAGGATCGCGAACGAGAACAGCGGCAGGCGCCAGCCGCGCCAGGACAGCCTTCCAAGAATCCACTCGGGCGCATTGGGGATTTTTTCAAGATTGGCGAACGTGATGACCTCGGCCACGGTCGCGTTGGGCAGCAGCACGCGGCCGTTGGTGATCGGGATCAGTACGCCGCGGATTTCTCGGGGAGTGTCCATTTGCGCTCTCAGGCCTTGCCGATAACGGCGACGGTTTGTTTGGCGAGTTCGGCCGGCGAACCGGTATAGGTCACGACACCCGCATCGCGCGCGCCGTCGACCATGGAGCTGATCACACAAGTATCCGGATCCTGCACCCAGACCTGGCCGCCCTTGGCCGCGAGGTGCTTGGCGCCTTCGATTGCATCATGCGCCATGCCGGAGAAGATGATCAGGATCGCATCCTTGCCGAAGCGGTCGGCGACGTCGCGCACGATCAGGTCGATCGACGGCGTATACGGCGACGCCTCGGGCAGATGGGCCAGCTGCACCACGCCGTCGGCGTCGATGAGCAGGCGGTGCGTGGTCGGCACGACGACGACCTCGCCGTGATTGACGCGTTCGCCGTGACCCGGCGCGCGCACCGTCAGCGGCGTGGCCTTGGCCAGCTGCGCGGCCATGAGTTCGAGGAATTCCGCGCCCATGTGCTGGGCCAGCACGAACAGCGCCGGGAAGTGCACCGGCAGCGCCGCCAGATATTCGCGCACCGCTTCGGGGCCGCCGATCGAGGCGCCGAGCACGACGACGCGGCGGATCGGCTTGACCGCGGCGGAACCGTCCAGACGATGCTCGACGAAGAAGTCCGAACGCGGGCCTTCCGGTGAAACCGCCTCTTCCATCGGCATGAGGTCGAGCTTCAGCGAGGTGTCGAAATCGAACTTGCTCGCATCGCCGCCCTGGGGCGCCAGATAGTCCTGCGCCTCGACCTTTTCGACGCTGATCGGCGGCGCCGCCGGCTTGGCGGCCGCGTCGTCATCGGCGGATTCGACGACGTCCTCCAGCGACCAGTCGCCGCCGGACAGGAAACTTTCGGTCGACATCTTCTGCACGCCGAAATCTTCGGCCTTGGGTGCCGCGCCCGGTGCCGCCGGTGCCGCCGGCGCTGCGGTGCCGTCGTCTTCGCCGAGCGGTGCCAGCGACCATTTCGACAGGTCGGCCGGCAGTTCGAATTTGCGCGGCGCCGGCGTCGCCGGACGCGCACTGGGCACGCTGGCAACGAGATCCGCATCGGCGGCCGGCGCGGCCGCGCCGCCGCTGAAGGCCGCGTCGAAATCGACGAGTTCGGCCCTGGGCGTCGATGCCTCGGGTGCCGCCGGGGTGTCGAACAGCGCATCGAGTTCCGCGCCGAAGCTGAAATCCGGTTCCGCCTCGGCATTCGCAGCACCCGCGGCGGACGGCGTGTCGCCGAACGGATCGGTGCCGAAATCGCCATCGGAGAAGCCGAAGTCCGAAGACGTGTCGCGCGCGCCGTCCGCGCGTGTCGTCGGCACGGACGGCTCGGGCAGATCGAGCGCACCGAGGTCGAAATCGAGATCGAAGCCCGGCGTGGCGGCAGCTGCCGCGCTGCCCGGATCCAGGTCGAGATCGAAATCCTGTCGGCTCGCCGCAGCCGGCGGGGCCGGCGGCGTATCGAGATCGAAGTCGAACTCGAAGCGATCGTCGACGGCGGGCGGCGGCGAAGTCGCAGCCGGCGGCAGATCGAAATCGAAATCGACATCCATCGCGGGTGCAGCCGCTGGGGCCGACGGTGCTGGCGGAGCCGACGGCAGGTCGAAATCGAAGTCGGTGGAAGCCTGGGCCGCGGCCGCGATGGACGGCGGCAGCGGCAGTTCCAGCGTGACCGCCGCCGGATTGGCCGGCGACGGCTCGGCAGTGCCGCTGCCGAGCAGTTCGTCGAAGTCGAACCCAAAATCGGCGACCGGCGGCTTGGCTACCGGTGCGGGCACTGCGGTTGCCGCGGCAAGCGGTGCGGCCGCCGCCGCAGGCGGCGCAGCGGCGGGGGCCGCCGACGCCGGGGCCTGGCCGAACAGCGCATCGAGCGCGTCGGACAGACCCGCATCGTTGGAGAACATGGCCGTGGCCGCCGCGTCGGGCGCGAAGGTATGGCCGGGCGGCGACTGCTGCGGCACATCGGGTATGCCGCGTGCAATCTTCTGTGCCGGCGACGGCGGCGCCTGAGAACCGGGCGGACGCGGCGGATCGGAGACTTCCGGCCGTCCCATGATCTTGGCCGCGAGATGGCGCGACCAGCGCGCCTGTTCCCAGCCGGAGAGTACCGAAGACACCTGCGCATCGTTGAACACGACGTTGTAGCGTTCGTCGTCGAGGAGGTCGTAGACCTCGTCCAGATGCGACTCGATTTCCGGATCGAGGTTGACGATGACGACGTGCGCGCCGGAACCCTCCAGCGCGTCGCGATCCATCTGCGCGGTCAACGCCTCGTAGACGACCGCGGCGCCCAGTTCCTTCAGCGCGTCCTTCAGATGCCCTTCGAACTGGCTGGTCTGATAGAGCAGCGCAACACTCACCGTCTCGTCGCGATCGAATGAATTAGGCACGGCTCAACCTCAAGGTTTCCAGCACATTGCGGAGCAGATCGACTTCCTGGTACGGCTTGCCGAGATAACGCTCGACGCCGATTTCCAGTGCGCGCTGCCGATGCTTCTCGCCCGTACGCGAGGTGATCATGATGATGGGCACGAGTTTGAGACGCGGGTCGTTCTTCATGTACGTCGCAAGTTCGTAGCCGTCCATGCGCGGCATCTCGATATCGAGCAGCATGAGGTCGGGCACCCTGTCCTGCAGCTTCTCGACCGCGTCCAGCCCGTCCTTCGCCGTGATCACGTCCATGTCGTTGCGTTCGAGCACGCGCGTCGTGACCTTGCGCATGGTGATGGAGTCGTCGACCACCATGACCAGCGGCTGACGGCGTTCCTCCACCGGCGGCGCGACCGGCACGGGCGCGAACGTGGCGATGTCGACACCGGCCTCGACGCTGGCCGCGCGCAGCGCGACATAGCGGCGCACCAGCGGCGCGAAATCGAGGATCATGACGACCGAACCGTCGCCCATGATGGTCGCGCCGAAGATGCCAGCGACCGAGCTGATCTGCGGACCGACCGACTTGACGACGACTTCGCGCGAACCCACCACGCCGTCGATGCGCACCGCGGCGCGCTGGTCGCCGGTACGCGTCATCAGCAGCGGCACCTGCGCCTCGTCGGCCAGGCGCGGCACGGCCACGTTCAGCAATTGCCCCAGTTCGTAGATGTGGAATTCTTCACCGGCGTAGGCATAGACCGGATTGGCCGTGCCCAGGCGCCGCTCGAGGTCTTCGCGGCCGATGCGCACGACGCCCTGCACCGAGGACATCGGAATCGCGTAGATCGCTTCTCCGAGGCGCACCAGGATCGCCTGGGTGACCGCGAGCGTGAACGGCAGGCGGATCGTGAACACCGAGCCCTTGCCACGTTCGGAGTCGATGTTCAGGCTGCCGCCGAGCTGCTTGATCTCGTTGTGCACCACGTCCATGCCGACGCCGCGGCCGGCGAGCTGGGTGACCTGCTCGGCGGTGGAGAAGCCGGTTTCGAGGATGAACGCGTAGAGATCGCGGTCGGACAGCTGTGCCTCGGGATTGAGCAGGCCGCGGTCGATCGCCTTGCGCCGGATCGCGTCGCGGTCCATGCCGCGGCCGTCGTCGGAGACGCGCAGCACGACTTCGGTCGCCTCGCGGCTGACCTGGATCGTGACCGTGCCTTCCGGATTCTTGCCGGCCTTGCTGCGGTCCTCCGGCGATTCGATGCCATGCGCGAGCGCATTGCGCAGCATGTGCTCGAACGGCGCCTTCATGCGCTCGAGCAGGTTGCGGTCCATTTCGCCCTGCGCGCCTTCCACCTTGAGCTGGGCGCGCTTGCCGATTTCCTGCGCCGCCTGGCGCACCGTGCGGCGCAACGACGGCACGAGCGAGTCGAACGGCACCATGCGCGTACGCATGAGGCCTTCCTGCAGGTCCGAACTCACGCGCGACTGCTGCAGCAGCAGGGTTTCCGACTGGCGCGTCAGGTCGTCGAGCAGGTTCTGAATCGACACCAGATCCGAGACCGACTCGCCGAGCGCACGCGACAGCTGCTGCAACTGCGAGAAGCGGTCGAGTTCGAGCGGATCGAACGTCGTTTCGCCGGGCTCGTGATGCTCGCGCTGGTAGCGCGCGATGATCTGCGCTTCGGTTTCCATTTCGAGCTTGCGCAACTGCTCACGCAGACGCAGCACGGTCTGTTCGAATTCAACCAGGTTGAAGCGGAAACCGCCCATCTGGGTTTCCAGGCGCGAGCGGTAGATCGAGACTTCGCCGGCGAAGTTCACCAGGTTGTCGAGCATGTCCGCGCGCACGCGGATCAGCTCCTGCGATGCGCGCTGACCGGCCTCGTCTTCGTCGAGCTGGGTCTTGCGCTTGTTGCCGCGCGCGATCGGGGCAACCGGGGCCTTGGCTTCAGAGGCCGGCGCGTCATTGGCCGGCGCCAGCTTTGCGGTCTCCGTCTCGGATGCCGGTGCGGCGTCTGCCATGGGCGTTTCGACAGCGACGGGTTGCGGCGCCTCGAGAGCTGCCAGGATCTCGTGCTCGCGCCCTTCGAGGATGTCCTCGAGGCGCGCGATGAGATGCTCGGGCAACGCGATCGCCTGTCGCTGACGCACGCGCGAAACCATGCCGTGCATGCGGTCGAAGGCGCGCTCGAGAGTTTCCAGCGCGAGCCGCGTCGCCGTGCGCTTGCCGTTGACGATGGCTTCGAACAGCGACTCCATGACGTGGCTCAGGTCGCCGATGGGATACAGGCCGGCCATGCGCGCGCCGCCCTTGAGCGTGTGCAGATCCCGTTGCAGCGACGCGACGGCTTCCTTGTCCTCGGGCGCCTGGCGCAGGCGAACCATCATGCCGTCGGCGTGGTCGAGGATGTCGACGCCTTCCTCGGCGAAGATATCCAGCAGGTCGACGTCCATGTCCGGCAAGTCGAGCGGACCCGGCGGGTCGATATCGACCGGACCGCGCGCGTGCGTGGTCGCCACCGGGGCCTCCAGCGCAGGCGCCGCATCCGCCGTGGACATGACGGGCTCGACATCGGCTCCGGCCTGCTGCATGTCGGTCATGGCCGACTCGATGAGCTCGGGTGCCGCGCCTTGATCGATGAGCAGTTCATCGTCCGCAATCGGCTCGATGCCGACGTCGACGTATTCCTCGTCGCCTCGCAACGAAATGCTGGCGTCGCCGTCGCTGGCTGCGGTCGGATCGGCCCAATCGTCGGTACCGATCTGGAATAGTT
>JBBQZR010000040.1:0-57139 GCA_038207515.1 Lysobacterales bacterium
GCCAGCGAGCAGCGCCTGCTCGGCGAATTCGTCGCCGACTGCCAGCACCGCTACAGCCTGCTGCGCCCGGAAGTCGCGCTGGCGCTGGATCTGCCGGAAGCGGCCGCGGCGCTGCGCATCGTCGTGCCGGCCGGGCTGCGCCATGCGCTGCTGAACCTGCTCAACAACGGCGCCGATGCCTCGCTCGCCAACCAGGCCGACCGCATCGCGCTGCGCGTACAGATAGACGGCGACACGCTCGAATTCCGCGTGCGCGACGAAGGCGCGGGCTTTGCCGCGGGCATGGCCGCCGCGCTCGGCACACCGTTCCAGAGCAGCAAGACCACGGGCCTGGGCATCGGCCTGGCGCTGGCCGATGCCACGGCCGAGCGCCTCGGCGGTAACCTGTACGCGCGCGAGACCGGCGGTGCCGGCGTGGAAACCGTGCTCGCCCTGCCGCTGCGGCCGCTGCTGGCCGTCGAGGCTGTGGCCTCCCCTTCACCCGATACCGCGGAAACTGCCTCGCATGGACAAGCCCGAACGCCTGCTGCTGATCGACGATGACGAGACCTTCGCGCGCGTGCTCGCCCGCGCGTTGGTCGCGCGCGGTTTCGAGGTCAGCGTCGCCCATGACGCCGCCGGCGCGCTGGCGCTGCTGCGGCGCGAGCACCCGACGCATGCGGTGCTCGATCTCAAGCTCGGTGCCGACAACGGCCTTGCGCTGATCCCGCAGCTCCTCGCGATCGCGCCGCAGCTGCGCATCCTGCTGCTGACCGGCTACGCCTCGATCGCGACCGCAGTCGAGGCGATCAAGCGCGGCGCGCACGACTACCTGGCCAAGCCGGTCGATGCCGACGCCATCGTGCGCGCGCTGCGCGACGACGATGGCGATCCCGAGGTCGCCGCTACGGGCGGTGAACACGCGCCGCCGCTGCGCCGGCTCGAGTGGGAACATATCCAGCGCGTGCTGGTCGAGAGCGAGGGCAACATCTCCGAGGCGGCGCGTCGACTCGGCCTGCATCGACGCACCCTGCAGCGCAAGCTGGCCAAGCATCCGGTACGCGAGCGAGGCAACGCATGAGCGCGACCGTTCCTGGCTCCGTCGCATCCGGGTACGCGCACCGCAACCGTCCTGTTGCGGTTGAGAAAATTCTTTCCCCGATCCTGTCAACGCCGCGGACGCCAGCCCGTTAAGCCGGCGGGACCGTGTTACCGCGAACGGATCCGCAACGCCATTCACTCAAGGAAGCAGGCATGTCGCGTGGCAAGATCGTCGTCATCCTCATCGTCGTCGGTCTGGCCGGCCTGATCCTCTACCGCAGCTTCAGCGGCGGCAGCGGCACGGGGCAGCGCCGCGGCAGCAGCGACGCCGACGCGCCGATTCCGGTCACCGCGGTGGCAGCGACCACCGAAAACGTCGCGCTGAACCTCGATGCGCTCGGCACCATACAGGCGCTCAACACGGTCAGCGTGCGGCCGCAGGTCGGCGGCCAGATCGAAGCCATCCTGTTCAAGGAGGGCGAGGAAATCGCCAAGGACGAGGTCATCGCGCGCATCGATGCACGCACTTACCAGACCCAGCTCGACCAGACGCTGGCGAAGAAAAAGCAGGACGAGGCGCAGCTCGGCGGCGCGCGCTCCACGCTCAAGCGCTACGAAGAGCTGATCCAGAAGAATTTCGTCGCGGCGCAGGATCTGGAAAACCAGCGTCACACCGTGCGCCAGCTCGAAGCGCTGGTCGCGGCCGACGAAGCCGCCGCCGCGGCCGCGCGCGTGCAGATGGGCTATACCACGATCCGCGCGCCGATCTCGGGCCTGGCCGGCATACGCCAGGTCGACGTCGGCAATCTCGTGCAGGGCGGCCAGACCGAGGCCATCGTCGTGCTGACCCAGGTGCGTCCGATCAACGGCGTGTTCACGCTGCCCGAGCAGCAGCTCGAACGCGTGCGTGCTGCCGGGCAGCAACTCAAGGTGACGGCGCGTGACCGTTCCGACGATCGCATCGTCGCGGTGGGCACGCTCAGCGTGATCGACAACCAGATCGACGCGACCACCGGCACGTTCAAGCTCAAGGCCGAGTTTCCGAACACCGAGAACACCTTGTGGCCGGGGCAGTTCATCAACATCCGGCTCGAAGTCGGCGAGCTGACCAATGCCGTGACCGTACCGACCCAGGCGCTGCAACGCGGTCCCGACGGCAGCTATGTCTATCTCGTCACGAGCGAGTCCACCGTCACGCTGCAGCCGGTGAAGCCCGGCGCCGAAGCGCCCGGCGGCCGGACCGTCGTGCTCGATGGCCTCAAGGCCGGCGACAAGGTCGTCAGCGAAGGCCAGTTCCGCCTCAAGCCCGGCGCGAAAGTGCTCGCACTGGCGCCCGGCGAGACGCCGCCGACAACCGCAGCACCCGGGGCAAGCGGCGAAACGAAACCCGGCGAAGCCAAGCCCGGCGAAACGCCACGGCGGCGGCGCGGCGGTTGATCGGCGGCGCACGGTGAAGCGCACGAGGCAGCTACGCTCCCTCTCCCCCGACGTTGTCGGGGGGCGAGCAGGCGACGCTCAGAACCGCCAGGTTCTGGCGCCAGCGAACGTCCAACGGGCCGGAGAGGGTTGGGGTGAGGGGGAGAAGCCGAAACGCGGGACTGCGCAGGGTTTTCGCGATCACAGTGCGCACCTGTTGACCTCGCACAAAACCGCGCGCTACGCCCCACTGCACGTTCTCCCCCTCACCCAACCCTCTCCCCCCAGCAAGCTGGGGGGAGAGGGCTTTGACTCCCTCTCCCCCGACCGCGTCGGGGGAGAGGGTTGGGGTGAGGGGGAGAAGCCGAAACGCGGGACTGCGCAAGGTTTTCGCGATCACAGTGCGCGTCCGTGGCCGTCGCGCAAAACCGTCCGCTGCGCCTCGCGGCACGTTCTCCCCCTCACCCAACCCTCTCCCCCAAGCGAGCTTGGGGGAGAGGGCTAGAACTCCACGCGCTCCCGCGGCTGGGAAACTTATGTCTTTCTCCACTATTTTCATCCGCCGCCCGATCGCCACCTCGCTGCTGATGCTGGCGCTGGTGCTGCTCGGCCTGCTCGGCTACCGCCAGCTGCCGGTGTCGGCGCTGCCGGACATCGACGCGCCGAACCTGCAGGTGACGACGCAATACCCGGGCGCGAGCCCGAGCACGATCGCCGCACTCGTGACCACGCCGCTGGAGCGCCAGTTCGGCCAGATCTCCGGCCTGACCCTGATGACCTCCGACAGCTCGGCCGGACTGTCGACGATCAACCTGCAGTTCCAGGTCGACCGCGACATCGACGCCGCGGCACAGGACGTCCAGGCCGCGATCAACGCCGCGCGCGGCACGCTGCCGAGCGGCCTGCCGTATCCGCCGGTCTACAACAAGGTCAATCCGGCCGACGCGCCGATCATCACGCTGATGCTGTCCTCGCAGACCCTGCCCCTGCGCGACGTCAACAACTACGCCGACAGCATCCTCGCGCAGAAGCTGTCGCAGGTCAGCGGTGTGGGCCTGGTCAGCATCGCCGGCAACGTGCGCCCGGCCGTGCGCGTACAGGTCAATCCGGGGCAGCTCGCGAATCTCGGCCTCACGCTCGAGGACGTGCGCAGCGCGCTGACCCAGCTCAACGTCAACGCGCCGAAGGGCTCGCTCAACGGCACCGTGCAGTCTTTCAGCATCGGCACCAACGACCAGCTGCGCGATGCGGCGGCCTATCGCGACGCGATCATCAGCTGGCGCGACGATGCGGCGATCCGCCTCAAGGACGTCGCCACCATCATCGACGGCGTGGAGAACGACCAGGTCTCGGCCTGGGCCGATGGCAAGCCGGCCGTGCTGCTCGACATCCGCCGCCAGCCCGGCGCGAACATCGTCAGCACGGTGGAACAGGTACAGGCGCTGATGCCGCAGCTGCGCGCGGTGCTGCCGGCCGGCGTGGACCTCGCCGTATTCGCCGATCGCACCGTGACGATCCGCGCGTCGGTGCACGATGTGCAGTTCACGCTGGTGCTCACGGTCATCCTCGTCGTCGCGGTGATCTTCATGTTCCTGCGCCGGCTCTGGGCGACGGTGATTCCCGGCGTCGCGGTGCCGCTGTCGCTGCTGGGCACTTTCGCGGTCATGAGCTTCGCCGGCTTCTCGCTCGACAACCTGTCGCTGATGGCGCTGACCGTCGCGACCGGCTTCGTCGTCGACGACGCGATCGTCATGATCGAAAACATCGTGCGCTATCTCGAGAAGGGACATAGCGGCCGCGAGGCCGCCGAGATCGGCGCGAAGGAGATCGCGTTCACCGTCGTGTCGCTGACCGTGTCGCTGATCGCCGTGTTCCTGCCGCTGCTGCTGATGCCCGGCGTGACCGGCCGCCTGTTCCACGAATTCGCCTGGGTGCTGTCGATCGCCGTCGCGCTGTCGGCGCTGGTCTCGCTGACCCTGACGCCGATGATGTGCGCGTACCTGCTCAAGCCCGGCGAGATCAAGGGCGATGCCGACGACCACGCCAGCCGCAGCGGTCTGTACGGCCGCGTGCTCGACGCCTACGACCGCAGCCTGCTCTGGGTCATCGACCATCCGCGCCTGACCATCGCGGTGGCGACCGCATCGGTCGCGCTGACCGCGCTGCTCTACGTCGCGATCCCGAAAGGATTGCTGCCGGAACAGGACACCGGCCTCGTGACCGCGGTCGTCGAAGCGGACGAGAACATTGCGTTCCCGCTGATGCAGGCACGCGTGGAAGCCGCCGCGCAGGCACTGCGCAGCGTGCCCGATGTGAGCGGCGTCGCCGCTTTCGTCGGTGCGGGCGCGATCAATCCGACCTTGAACCAGGGCCAGCTCAGCATCGTGCTCAAGCCGCGCGGCGAACGCCGCGGCCTCGACGAAGTGCTGCCGGCGCTGCAGAAAGCGACGTCGCAGATCCCGGCGATCGCGCTGTATCTCAAACCCGTGCAGGACGTCGCGCTCGACAGCCGCGTCGGCGCGACCGAATACCAGTACACGCTGACCGATGTCGACGCGAAGGAACTCGGCGATGCCGCCGCGCGCATGACGGCGCTGCTGCGCCAGCGGCCGGAACTCGCCGACGTCGACAACAATCTCGCGTCGAAGGGCCTGCAGCTGCTGCTCGCGATCGACCGCGACCAGGCCAGCCGCTTGGGTGTGGCGATCCAGAGCATCGACGACACCTTGTACAGCGCATTCGGCCAGCGCCAGGTGTCGACCATCTTCACCGAGTTGAACCAGTACCGCGTCGTGCTCGAAGTTGCGCCCGAATTCCGCACCAGCAGCGATCTGCTCGACAAGCTCGCCGTGCGCGCGAGCGGCAACGGCGCGGTCGCCGGCAGCGTCGCGGGCAACGGCACCGTGCCGCTGTCGAGCGTCGCGCGCGCCAGCGTCACCAACGCGCCGCTCGTGATCGCGCACCAGGATCAGCTGCCGGCGATCACGATCGGCTTCAACACCGCGAACGGCTATTCGCTGTCCGAAGCGGTGGACGCGTTCCACGCGGTCGAGCGCGAGATGAACCTACCCGGCTCCGTGCGCGGCATGTTCGTCGGCAAGGCGGCGGAATTCTCCGCCTCGCAGTCCAATGAGCTGCTGCTGATCCTGGCCGCGGTGCTCGTCATCTACATCGTGCTGGGCGTGCTGTACGAGAGCTACATCCATCCGCTGACGATTCTCTCGACGTTGCCGCCGGCCGGCGTCGGCGCGCTGCTCGCGCTGTACGTCTGCGGCATGAGCCTGTCCATTGACGGCATCGTCGGCATCATCCTGCTGATCGGCATCGTCAAGAAGAACGCGATCATGATGATCGACTTCGCGATCGAAGCGCAGCGCGAGGGCATGCGCCCGCGCGAAGCGATCCACCGCGCCTGCCTGCTGCGCTTCCGCCCGATCATGATGACCACGGCCGCGGCGCTGCTCGGCGCGCTGCCGCTCGCGCTCGGCAACGGCATCGGCGCGGAGCTGCGCCGGCCGCTAGGCGTAGCCATCGTCGGCGGCCTGCTGCTGTCGCAGCTCGTGACCTTGTATACGACGCCGGTTATTTATTTGTACCTGGAACGCGTCAACGACTGGATCGCGCGGCGCCGCGGGCGCGCGCCGGGCGCCGCCGTCGCGGCCACGCCATGAGCATCTCCGCGCCCTTCATCAAGCGGCCGATCGGCACTTCGCTGCTCGCGGCGGGCCTGTTCGTCGGCGGCATGATCTGCTACACGCTGCTCGGCGTAGCGCCGCTGCCGAACGTGGAATTCCCGGCGATCTTCGTCTCGGCGAGCCAACCCGGCGCCGACGCCGGCACGATGGCAACGACCGTCGCCGCGCCGCTGGAACGGCATCTCGGCCAGATCGCCGGCATCGACGAGATGAATTCCAGCAGCGGCGAAGGCAGCGCCTCGGTCAACATCATCTTCGACGCCGGCCGCAATCTCGACAGCGCCGCGCGCGACGTGCAGGCGGCGATCAACGCCGCCTCGCCCGACCTGCCCTCGGGCCTGCGCACGGCGCCGACCTACCGCAAGGCCAATCCGAACAACGCGCCGGTCATCATCCTCGCGCTGACCTCGCCGACGCGGCCGATGGGCGAGCTGTTCAACTACGCCGATTCACTGGTCGCGCAGCGGCTGCGCCAATTGCCTGGCGTCGCCGACGTCGACATCGCCGGCGGCGCGACACCGGCGATCCGCGTCGACCTGAACCTGCGGTCGCTCAACGCGCGCGGTATTTCCGCCGACGAGATCCGCCGCGCGCTGGTCGCGGCCAACGTGACGACGGCGCAGGGCTTCCTGAGCGACGGCCGCACGACCATGGCCATCGCGTCCAACAATTCCATGAGCAAGCCCGAGGAATTCGCCGACCTCATCGTCGCGAACCGCAGCGGCAGCCCGGTGTTCCTGCGCGACGTCGCCACGGTCGCGCAAGGTCAGGAAGACCGCTACCAGGCGGCCTGGTTCGACGGCCAGCGCGCGATCCTGCTGTTCGTGCGCAAGCAGGCCGACGCGAACGTGATCGCGACCGTCGACTCGGTCAAGGCCATGCTGCCCGAACTGCGCAACTGGCTGCCGAGCGACGCGAAGCTGACACCGTTCCTCGACCGCACGCCGACGATCCGCGCCTCGGTGATGGAAGTACAGGTCGCGCTGCTGATCAGCCTGGGCCTGGTCATCGTGACCATGCTGCTGTTCCTGCGCCGCCTCGCGCCGACGCTGATCGCGGGCCTCGCCGTACCGCTGTCGCTGGCCGGCGCGTTCGGCGTCATGTACGTGCTCGGCTTCACCTTGAACAACCTGTCGCTGATGGCGCTCGTCATCGCAATCGGCTTCGTCGTCGACGACGCGATCGTCGTGATCGAGAACATCTCGCGGCATCTCGAACAGGGCATGCCGCGGCTTGAAGCCACGCTGCTCGGCGCGAAAGAGATCGGCTTCACCATCGTCTCGATCACGCTGTCGCTGCTCGCCGTATTCATCCCGCTGTTCTTCATGGGCGGCTTCCTCGGCCTGCTGTTCCGCGAGTTCGCGGTCACACTGGCCGCGGCGATCGCGATCTCCGCGGTGGTGTCGCTGACGGTGACCCCGTCGCTGTGCGCGCAGTTCATGCACCCGCACGGGGACAAGCCGCCGGGCCGCTGGGAACGCCGCATCGACGCCGCGCATACGTGGAGCGTCGAGGTCTATCGCGATGCACTGGACTGGTCGCTGGCACGGCCGCGGCTCATGGCGACGCTGCCGGGACTGCTGCTCGTGCTGACGGTCTGGCTCATGATCATCGTGCCCAAGGGTTTCTTCCCGCAGCAGGACACGGGCCAGCTGCAAGGCTCGACCAATGCGGGCTCGGATGTGTCCTTCGACGTGCTGGTCGAGCGCCAGCAGAAGATCGCCGACATCGTGCGCGCCGATCCGGCCGTGGAAAGCGTCGGCGTGCGCGTCGGCGGCGGCCGCTTCGGCGGCGGCGGCGGCTCGGGCACGATGTTCATCAATCTCAAGCCCCTCGGCGAAGGCCGCGACGTTTCGACGTTCGTGGTCATGAACCGGCTGTCGCAGAAGACCGGCCAGGTGCCCGGCATCCGCCTGCGCCTGCGGCCGGTGCAGGACATCGGCGGTGGCGGCGGAGGCGGCGGAGGTGGAGGCGGCGCGCAATACAATTTCTCGCTGCGCGGCAGCGATCTTGGACAATTGCAGGAGTGGACACCCAGGCTCGTAGAGGCGCTCAAGAAACTGCCGCAGCTGCGCGACGTCGGCTCGGATCTGCAGGAAGCCGGCCTGCGCCAGAACCTCGAGATCGACCGCGACACGGCCGCGCGCCTCAATGTCAGCATCGCCTCGATCAACAGCGCGCTGTACGACGCGTTCGGCCAGCGCCAGGTGTCGACGATCTATTCCGACATCAACCAATACAAAGTGGTCGTCACGGCCGATCCGGGCCAGGCCGCGACGCCGGGTTCGCTCGAGCGCCTCTATGTGCAGTCCAGCAGCGGCGCGATGGTGCCGATCACGGCGCTGACGCGCATGCGCGACGGCATTGCGCCGACACAGATCCAGCACCGCGCGCAGTTCGCCGTCATGGACGTATCGTTCGGCCTCGCGCCCGACGTCCCGATGAGCGAAGCCGGCACGCTGGTGCGACAGACCATGGCCAACCTGCGCATGCCCGGCGACATCAGCGGCGAATTCGGCGGCGACTTCCGCCGTTTCCAGCAGCAGCAGAGCGACACGCCGCTGCTGCTGGTCGCGGCGATCCTCGCGGTGTATCTGATCCTCGGCATGCTCTACGAGAGCCTGATCCACCCGCTGACGATCCTATCGACCCTGCCCTCGGCCGGCGTCGGCGCGGTGCTCGCGCTGCTCGTCACCAATACCGAGCTGTCGATCGTGTCGGTGATCGCGATCGTGCTGCTGATCGGCATCGCGAAGAAGAACGCGATCATGATGATCGACTTCGCCCTGGTCGCCGAACGCGAGCACGGCATGACGCCCTTGCAGGCGATCCGCGAAGCCTGCCTCGTGCGCTTCCGGCCGATCATGATGACTTCGCTCGTCGCGATCTTCAGCGCGCTGCCGCTCGCGATCGGCTTCGGCGCCGGCGCGGAAATGCGCCGGCCGCTCGGCATCGCGATGATAGGCGGCCTGCTGATCTCGCAGACCCTCACGCTGCTCACGACGCCGGCGATCTACCTGCTGCTGGAACGTGGCGCGCAGCGGCGGCGAGACCGCAAGGCCGTGCGCAACGCAGCGAAATCCGCGAAGCTGCAGGCGCAGGCGTAGCAGTCAGCGCGTCTTTTCCAGCCGCACCGCAAACGGCAGCAGGTAGTCCAGCCGCGCCGGGGAGGAGTACGCCACGAGGCTGCCCTGCAGCACCTCGCCCGTGCGCACGAGCTTGACCAGCAGCAGCGGACTTTCGCTGCCGGCCTGGTCGAGGATCGGCAGCTTCAGCGGCACCGCGCCGATGAAGGAATCGCCGTAGACGATGCCGCCGAACTCGCCCTTCTCGAGCGCATCGGCTTTCGGCGACACGGCGAACGCGAGATTGACCTTGCCATCCGCACCGAAGGTCAGGGTGCACGGCAGTGACTTGCCGTCAACGGCTATCGCGCCTTTCCATTCGCCGAGAAACGGCGCCTGAGCCGCGTACGGCGTGTAGTTGGCGGTCGCGTCGAGCGGCGCGGGCGCATAGCCGGGCACCAGCGCGCGCAGGGCGTCGTCGGCGATGGCCTGGGTCACGCCGTTGACCTCGGTCTTGTTCGCGAGCACGACGACTCCGATGCGCCTTTCCGGCAACAGCTTGATGATGCTGCTCGCGCCGGGCATGCCGCCTTCATGCCAGACCACGCGCTGGCCGCCGTCGTCCGGGCGCACGTACCAGCCCAGGCCGTAGTAGGTGTTGGCGTAGTAGTGCTGCAAGGCCTTCGGATCGGCCTTGCGCTGCATGCGCTGCACGTCCGCGGGTTTCAGCACGGCGCCCCGCGTCGCCGCCGGATCGAGATGCAGCAGCGCAAAGCGCGCGAGATCGTGCGCGCTCGCATGGATATTGCCCGCGCCAGGCGTGTCGTTGCGCAGTGCCGGCAGGGCGCCGTTCTGTGCGTCGTACGACAGCGCCAGATCCGTGTCGCGCGCGCCCGGCGCATCGACGAACGCGTCCGTCATCTCCAGCGGCGCGAACACGTTGCGCTCCAGATACTCGCCGAAGCTCAGTCCACTGCGCTGCTCGATGATGTGGCTGATCACGCCATAGCCGAGGTTGGAGTATTCGGCGACGCGACCCGGCGGCTGCATCAGCACACCGAAGCGCGCGAGCGTCTGCGCGAACGTCGGCGCCAGCGCGATCGCGTCGCCGTAGTAGATGTGCGCGTAGGTGCCCAGTCCGGCCGTGTGATCGAGCAATTGGAGCAGGCGCGGCTGGGCGAACGCGCTGCCGTCCGGTGCGCGCAGCGTCAGCGGCGCGAGGTAGCGCTGCACCGGTGCGGTGAGGTCGACCTTGCCCCGTCGGGCCAGTTGCAGCAGCGCGGTCGCCGTGATCGGCTTGGACGCCGACGCGAGCGCATAAGCCGTATGCACGGTGGCCGCACGGCGCGACGCGAGGTCCGCATGGCCGAACGCGCGTTCGAAGACGATGCGCCCGTCCTGCACGACGGCGACGGCCAGCGACGGCACGTTGCCGCTGTCCACCTCGCGCGCGGCGCGCTGCTCGAGCGCGCTGAAGTCCGCCGTGGCCTGTGCCCCGGCGAGGGTCGGGAGCGTTGCGGTGAACACGGCGAAAGCAAAACGCAGGTACATGCCCTACTCCTGGCCAACGATGGATTTTCCGGCGCCAAAGCGCGCACGGTACTGCGCCGGCGCGATGCCGACCTGGCGCTCGAACGCGCGGCGGAACACGTCGGCGCTGCGGAATCCCAGCGCCGCGGCAATGCGGTCGATCGACGCGCGGCTTTCGCTGAGACGCTGACGCGCCTCGTCGACGCGCAGCCGCTCGACGTGCTGCGCTGGCGCCACACCAAACGCCTCGTGGAAGCGGCGGCTGAGCTGGCGGCGGCTCAGGCTGCAACGTTGCGCGAGGCGTTCGACGGACAGGTCTTCGCCGAGGTGCCGCAACATCCAGGCGGCCAGTTCGCCGAGACGGTCGCCGGCCTGGGTCTGGAACGCGAGCGGTGCCGAATACTGGCGCTGACCGCCGTCGCGCTTGACGTGCACGACGAGTTCGCGCGCCACCGCGAGCGCGAGCGCCGGACCGTGATCCTCGGCGACCAGGGCCAGCGCCAGATCGATACCGGCACTGATGCCGGCCGAGGTGTAGATGCGGCCGCTGCGCAGGAAGATCGCGTCGGCATCGATCGTGAGTTGCGGATAGCGTGTGGCGAGAGCCACCGCATGGCGCCAGTGCGTGGTGACCTTGCAGCCGTCGAGCAGGCCTGCCTCGGCCAGCGCATAGGCGCCGGTGCAGACCGAGGCGATGCGGCGCAGACGCGGACTGCGTCGCCGCAACCACTGCGCGAGCGCTTGCAACGTCGCCGGTTCACGCACGCCGCAGCCGCCGGGAACGATGACGGTGTCGAGCGGCGGCGCGTCGGCCAGGGCCATGTCGGGCAGCACGGTCAGCGCCGACTCGGTGCGGCACGGCGAGCCGTCGAGCCCGAGCACGACGGTCTCGTAAACCGGACGGCGACGCGGACCGGCCTGCTCGAGTTCGAGTTCCGCCGCCGCCGAGAACACGTCCAGCGGCCCGGTCAGGTCCAGCGCGTTGAACTGCGGGAAGCCGATGAAGCCGATGCGGCGCGTGCGTCTGACGGTCGTCATGCACGCAAGGATGCCGCTTCCGTGACGACGACGCGATGCCGCGTTTCCGACGATTTGGGACGGGGAGCGAGAAACAAGGGGATGAGTGAGAAACGAGTAGAAGCCGCCACGCCGTTGCTCTGGCTCTTTTCTCACTCCTCCAATCATTTCTGCGTTACGCCGTTGACACGCAGTGCCGCAGTCGGGGTAACGTCCGTCTTCGGCGGGGATTTTTCCTGCGGTGACTGCATCTGCGGTCCCGCCTCCCGCCTTTCCTTCGAACGGATCCGTAGCGATGCGCAAGCGGTTGCAGACGGTGTGTGTGCTCGTGTCTCTCGCGTCGATGGCGGCGCCCTTCATCGCGTCGGCGCAGCAGGGCCGCGGCGTGCTGCTGGGTACCGACAAGACCTTCGGCGAACCCAGGCAGCAGGAAAACCGGCGCCGCTGGTTCCGCGAGGTGCGCGGCCTGGACCAGCAGCCCGACGCGGCCAGTCGCCGCCTGCAGGCACTCGACCGGCAGCAGGCCATCCTCGCGGCGCGCACGCCGCAATACCTCACGGCCGCGCCGCGCTGGGAGTCGATGGGTCCCAGCCCGATGACGATGACCGGGTGGATACTTGGCAAGGTTTCCGGCCGCATCCTCGCGCTGGCCGTGCGTGCCGGCGACGACAATATCCAGTACCTCGGCAGCGCCTCCGGCGGACTGTGGAAGAGCGTCGACGGCGGCGACAGCTGGCGGCGCCTGTCCGATGAACTGGATTCGCAGGCCATCGGCGCGGTGCAGGTCTACAACGGCGCAACGCCGGCGAGCGACGAGGTCTGGGTCGGCACCGGCGACCAGTGGGAAGGCTGCGCCGATTATTTTGGCACCGGCATCTATCACTCGACCGATGCCGGGCTCACCTTCGTGCGCCGCAACGGCAGCGGTGCCAACACGCTGAACCTCAGCACCATCAACGCGATCGCGCGCCGCCCTGGGCAGGCGCAGACCCTGCTCGTTGCCGGGCGCGGACTCTGCGTCAACGG
Source organism: Lysobacterales bacterium (assembly GCA_038207515.1). GTDB lineage: Bacteria > Pseudomonadota > Gammaproteobacteria > Xanthomonadales > Rhodanobacteraceae > Tahibacter. The sequence goes on from JBBQZR010000040.1 coordinate 12,770, forward strand.
CAGCGTCACGAGCAGCAGCGGCATCTACCGCACCACCGACAACGGCGCGAACTGGACGCGCGTCTTCAGCGCCGGCAGCGGCGGCATGGACGTGCGCTTTGACCGCAACGACGGCAGCATCGCCTGGGCTTCGGTCAACGGCGTCGGCGTGCTGAAGTCGACCGACGGCGGCGCGACCTGGACGACCTCGCTCGCGAACACCTCGGCCATCGTGCGCGTCGCGACGGCGGACAGCGACAGCAACGTCGCCTACACGTATACCTCCGGCGGCTTGCTGTCCAAGACCGTCGACGGCGGCGCGAACTGGACCACGATCGCGACCGGCGCCTGCGACGGACAGTGCACCTACAACCTGACCATCGACGTCGACCCGACCAACGCGAGCCGGCTCATGATCGGCGCGATACGTCCCTACCTGTCCAGCGACAGCGGCACCACGCGCACGGCCATGACGACGACCTGGGGCAGCTCGCAGAGCGTGCACCAGGACATCCACTACGTGCATCTCTCGCGCAACAGCACGACGCGGCTGTGGATCGGGTCCGACGGCGGCCTGTGGCGCAGCAACGATAGCGGCGCGACGTTCGCGCACCGCAACGAAGGCCTCGCGCTGACGCAGTTCTACGACATCGCACTGGACCGGCGCGATCCGGATCGCATGCTCGGCGGCGCGCAGGACAATTCGTCACTCGCGCGCTCGACCAGCAACACCTGGTATCTCACGCGCGTGACCGGCGACGGCTTCATGAACCTGTCGGCGCCGGGCGACGGCACCGACAACGGCCGCTACGTCTTCCAGACCAGCTATCCGGCGAGCAACCTGCCGAGCCTCATCCGCAGCACCAACTACGCCGGCCTGTACGGCGGCTCGACCAGCTTCGGCAGCGTCAGCAACACCGGGCTCGTCGCCGGCGGCTATCAATGGGTCACCGCGCTCGCGGTCACGAAGGGCTACGTATTCGTCGGCGGCAACGCAGTATTCCGCATGCCGGTCGCCGGCAGCGGCTGGACCAGCACCGGCAGCGACTTCGCCTCACCCGTCGCCGTGTTCAGCGATCCCGACCCCAGCGGCACGGCACCGTTGCGCCTGTACGCCGGCACGACCGGCGGCAAGGTCTACACCACGAGCGACGCATTGCCGGGCGGTTCCGACTGGGTCGACGTCAGCGCCGGACTGAACGGCGCGCGCGTCACGGACATCGCCACGCAGCACGGCAACGCGAGCATCGTCTACGTCACCGTCAGCACCTTCACGGGCACTAAGTTATACAAGTCTATTAATGCCGGCAGCACCTGGAACGCGATAGGCAGCGGGCTTCCGGGCGTGACGACCAACAGCGTCATGGTCGACACGGCCAATCCACAGCGTGTGTTCGTCGGTACCGACATCGGCGTCTACGAGAGCACCGACGGCGGTGCGAATTTCGGTCCGATGACGCTCGGCATGCCGCGCGCCAGCGTCGTCGTCGATCTCGAAATCGCGGCGGCGCCGCACGTCCTCGTGGCCGGTCTCTACGGCGGCGGCGCGTGGAAGATCAGCCTCGATCCCGATCTGGATGCCTTGTTCGCCGACGACTTCGAGCCGTGAGCGCGGCGCCGTCCGCGTGCTGCGGCGCCGGCGCGAGCGCGGCGCCGTACGCCAGGGTGGTGCCGCGCGGCGACCTGGGTTAGCGTGCGCGCATGCCTGCCCACGCCGAATTCCGCCCGCTCACGCTCTGCGTGCTCACCGTGTCCGACACGCGCACGTCGGAGAACGACACCTCCGGCGACTATCTCGTCGCCGCCCTGACCGACGCCGGCCATGCGCTGCACGAGCGCAGCGTCGTCAAGGACAACAAGTATCGAATCCGCGCCCTCGTCGCGGGCTGGATCGCCGACGAGCGCGTACACGGCGTGCTGATCACCGGCGGCACCGGCTTCACCGGCCGCGACACGACGCCCGAAGCGGTGGAGCCGCTGCTCGACAAACTCATGCCCGGCTTCGGCGAAACCTTCCGCGCAGTCAGCTTCGCCGAAATCGGCACGGCGACGATGCAGTCGCGCGCGTTCGCCGGGCTGGCCAACAATTCCTTCGTGTTCTGCCTGCCCGGATCGACTTCGGCCTGCCGCACGGCCTGGGAGCAGCTGATCCGCGCGCAACTCGACGCGCGTACGACGCCGTGCAACCTCGCCGGGCTGATGCCACGCCTGCGCGAACAGTAGTCAATCCTCATCACGCCAAAGGACCACGCCATGGGCGAAATCAAGCGCAAGGACTACGAAGCCGCACTCGAGCCACTGCAGCGCGAACTCATCGACGCGCAGCGCTGGATCATGGAGAAAGGCCAACGCCTGGCCATAGTCTTCGAAGGCCGCGACGCGGCCGGCAAAGGCGGCGCGATCAAGGCGATCGGCGAGATGCTGAACACGCGCGGCTATCGCGTCGTCGCGCTGTCCAAGCCGAGCGAGCAGGAACGCGGCCAATGGTATTTCCAGCGCTACGTGAGCCATCTGCCGGGGGCGGGCGAGATCGTGCTGCTCGACCGCAGCTGGTACAACCGCGCCGGTGTGGAAAAAGTCATGGGCTTTTGCAGTGAAACCGAATACCAGCAGTTCCTGCAGCAATGCCCCGTGTTCGAGCGCCTGCTGACCGATGCGGGCACCCTGCTCGTCAAGTATTGGCTGGCGGTCGACCAGGAAAAGCAGGAAGAGCGCTTCGCCGAACGCGCCGCCGACCCGTTCAAGCGCTGGAAGATTTCGCCGGTCGACATTGCCGCGCGCGACAAGTACGCCGACTATGGCGAGGCGCGTGACGCGATGATCGCCGCGACGCACGCGGACAACGCGCCGTGGTTCCTCGTCGATTTCAACGACCAGCGCCGCGGCCGGCTCAATCTGATCCGCCATCTGCTCGACTGGCTGCCCGACCACAAGGTGCCGGAAAAGCCGCTCAAGCTGCCGAAGCTCAAGAGCAAGCCCGGCAAGGAGAAGGTGGCCGATGCCTCGCGCTGGATCAAAGAGACCTGGTAGTGCCCGCTGTCGCCGGAGCGGACGCGACTCAGCGAGCGACGAAGCCGTCGCAGTCTTCCTCGGCGACGGTTTCGCGCTCCACCAGCGTGACGCGGGCCAGCGGCGGGCCGTGCTCCAGCCACTGCTCCAGCCGATCGACCGCATGGATCGCGCCCTGCGCGAACACCTCGACGCGCCCGTCGGGCAGGTTGTTCGCATAGCCGCTGAGGTTCAGCCGCAGCGCTTCGGTGCGCGCCGAGGCACGGAAGAACACGCCCTGCACGAGTCCACTGACGATAAAGCGCGCGGCGGCCATGGTCAGTCCTTGATCCCGGTCGCGGTGCGCAGCGCGGCTTCGTCGATCGGACCCATGAAGGTCTTCGCGAGGGTGCCGTCGGGCGAGATCAGGTAGGTCGTCGGCAGACCGCGTGGGATTTCCAGCGACTTGGGCGGATCGAAGGTATCGACCCGCGCGATCGGAAAACTCACCGGGTGCTTGAGCAGGAACGCCTTGATCTCGTCGACCTCGGTGTCTTCGTACGCCAGGCCGATCGCCCGCACGTTCTTGTGCGCGCTGACGAAGCGCGACAGCTCGGGCAGTTCCTTGATGCAGGGCGAGCACCAGGTGGCCCAGAAATTCAGGATTACCCAATTGCCCTTGTGGTCGGCGAGGTTGAAGGTCTTGCCGTCCAGCGTCTTTATGCTGAGTTCGGGCTTGGCCGGCGGGTCCGCGGCCGCAGCGGGCAGCGCGGCGAACAGGACAAGGGCGAGCGTGGCGAACAGGGTTTTCATGGCGGCTCCGCGACATCAGGGACCGACGGCCCGGAGCGGGACGGCGGGGGGAAAATTTCGCTCAACGGCACGTCCAGCGAAGCCTGCAGATCGCCGGCGACGGTGCCCACGAGCAAGGTCAGCGCCGGCGGCAGATGACAGCGCGCGGTTTCGGCCGGCGCCACGGTCAGCGGCAGCCGATACAGGCCGCTCTCGTACAGGTCGAACAGGGTAACCGCATCGAGGCTGCGCGCGAGCACCCATTCGCCGAATTCCGTGCGCTGTACCATGCCGGCGCGATGCAGGTCGGACAGATAGCGCAGCAGCAGGTCGTCGGTCAGGAAACGCTCGCGTACGCGCAGATCTTCGCTGCGCAGGCCGTGGCCGGAGCGCTGGGCGTCGGCGAAATGGTTGACCACGCACAGCAGACCGACGAATTCGTGGCCTGGCGCGAGCCGTTCGTGCAGGCCGCGGTATTCGAACGCGCTGATCGCCGCGCAGACCGATGCGCCGAGCAGCACGACGAGCCAGGACAGGTAGATCCAGAGCATGAACACTGGCACCACCGCGAGCGCACCATAGACCTGCTCATACGAGGTCAGCGTGCCGAGGTAGAACGCAAAGCCGCGCTTGGCCGCCTCGAACAGTGCCGCCGCGAGCAATGCGCCGATGGCTGCGTCGCGCAGGCGCACGGTGCGGTTCGGGATGATCAGATAGCTCGCGATCATCGAGACCCAGACGATCAGGAACGGCAGCAGGTTGAGTACGCGCGCCTTGATGCCGAGCTGCGCTTCGTAGCCGGCGACCAGCGGCAGCGCGAACAGGTAGGAGCTCAGCGCGAGCGCCGTGACCAGCAGCAGCGGCCCGAACGACAGCGCGGTCCAGTACATCACGAAGCGCGAAGCCGCCGTGCGTGCCGTCGCGACGCGCCAGATGCGGTTGAAGGCGTCCTCGATGCTCATCATCAGCGACACCGCGCTGATCAGCAGCACGACCACGCCGATCGCGGTGGCCTGGCTCGCATTGTTGGCGAACTCGGTCAGGTAGGCCTGCACGGTGCGGCCGGCGGCCGGGACGAAGTTGTCGAAAACGAAATTGGTCAGGTCCGCCTGCCAGCGTGAGAACACCGGAAACGAGGACAGCACGCCGAGAATGGCCGCGGTCAGCGGCACCAGCGAGATCAGCGTGGTGAAAGCGAGCGCGCCGGCGGACTGCGGGCAGCGGTCGTCGCGGAAACGCTGCCAGAGGAAGATCGCAAAGGTCTGCGCGCGGTCGCTGCTCACCTTCGTGCGCAGCAGCGCCTGGACGCGGCGCAGCAGGGCCTGCAGCTGGTCAGGATCCTTCCTCATGCGTGTAACGGGTTCCGTCGGCGGCAGTCGGGCCGGGCAGGCGATGATAACCTGCAGGTCGTTGAGTACCTTCAAGGACGTCTCGAGTTTTCGCCCTTGTGCCCGGCACCAGATCTCCACAACCCTGGCCAACGCTTCGCGTTGGCCGGTCCGGCCCGCTGGGCGTTCAGCGTGGTCAGAACCTGCGGTTCTGAGCGACCACACATCACCCCCTTGACTCAAGGGGGCTCCAAAAGCAAAAGCTCGATGCTCCGTGTCCCGAGGTTCCTTGACCCGCCCGATGAGTGACATCCTGATCGTGTACTACAGCCGTCATGGCGCGACGGCGCAGCTTGCCCGCCATATTGCGCGCGGCGTGGAAGAAGTGGACGGCGTCCGCGCGCGGCTGCGCCAGGTGCCGCCGGTCGCGCCGATCACCGAGGTCGCCGCGCCGCCGGAACCCGACACCGGCGCACCGTATGCCACGCGCGAGGACCTGCGCGAATGCGCCGGCCTGATCCTCGGCAGCCCGACGCGCTTCGGCAACATGGCTGCGCCGCTCAAGCATTTCCTCGACAGCACCAGCGCGGAATGGGCCTCGGGCAGCCTGGTCGGCAAGCCGGCGGCCGCGTTCACCTCGACCGGCACCCAGCACGGCGGGCAGGAATCGACGCTGCTGTCGATGCAACTGCCGCTGCTGCATCACGGCATGCTCATCGTCGGCCTGCCGTTCACCGAACGCGGCCTGAGCAGTACCCGCGAGGGCGGCACGCCCTACGGCGCCAGCCATGTCGCCGGCAGTGACGGCGCGCGACCCGTCAGCGACACCGAACGCGAACTAGCGCGCGCGCTGGGCCGGCGTGTTGCAGACATCGCAAGACGCCTCGGAGCCCACCCATGACGCCGCGCCTGCTCGCCCTGCTGAGCTGGGGCGGACTCGTGCTGCTGCATCTGCTGTGGCACGGCTGGCTCGCGCCGCCGCTGAACGGGTCTGTGCTGCTCGCGCTGTCCCTGACCGTCGGTCCGCTGCTGCTGCCGCTGCTGGCCCTGCGTCGCGGCCTGTCGCGCGCGCTGCTGTGGGTCGGTATTTTGGGATTGTTTTATTTTTGTCACGGCATCGTCGCCGCCTGGGGCGAGCCGCGCGCGCGCGGCCTCGCCCTGGTCGAGATCGCGCTGTGCCTGCTGCTGACCGCGGCACTGGGCTGGGGCGCGCGCGGCTACAAGCGCAAGCCGCGCGCCTGATCAGCGGAGGGCGCCCGTGACTTTCATATAAAGCGGCGCCGAGCTCAGCAACCAATTCCGCGACGACCAGGTGTTACGCGCGCAACTTGAGCGCAGCCTGTAGGTCCCGATGCGCGAAAACCTGCCTATGCCGCCAAGACGCTAACGGGTTTGCGTCCGCTAGTTAGTAGTCACGGCATCAGTAGGCGCTCGGCGCAACAAGAGAATGCCGGTCCACGAAAACCACAGGATCTGCCCAAGACCAAACAGCACGGCAAGCTCCGCGAGCCCGGGTACGACGGTGAGTATTCCCGCGACTCCAACAATCAGGCCCAAATAGCTCAAAGCCGCTGGTAGCGCGCGAGACTGCATCGAGGCGATGCTGATCAACAGCACCCAGATTCCGCCGACGATCTCGACTCCTCCACCCAGCCCATTCTGGATCACGCCAACAACGCCCCAGACAGAAGTTGCATGCGCGGCATCCTTGGCATGAAGTGTCGCCACGGCTTCTAGCCCCACAATCGCAACCATGCCGCTCGCAATGACCATGCCTGCCCAGATGAGGCCGAACGCCGTCGCTACCTGCATCAATCCGGCAGAGCCGGACTTCAGCCGTTCGTGCAGCGCGACGGCCAGGACGACCAGAAAAACGCCGGTGAGCACATAGATGACTATGGTCACCATCTGGAACAGCATCTTCTGTTCAAGAACGAACGAGAGCTTCTGGGCGGCACTCCAGCTTTCCGTGTCTCCCGGATTCAGCCACGTGGCCATTGCAACAAAGCCGACCACGTAGGCCAACGCCTCGATCAAAGCGGACACACCTCCCGCTTTCTGCAAAGTCATCGTTTTCCTTTGCGCCGTTGATTCGTTTCGCCATTAGATGGAGTTCAGCTACGGGGTGCGCGTGCCGTTTGACAGGGGATCGACGACACGTCGATTCGCTGGCGGAGTCCGACCGCGGCGAATGCCGCCGCGCGCCCCTGCCAGTCGATGACGCGGCTGGCCTGACGTCATGGTTGATGCCGTAACTGTGCGTTCCTGGCTTCGATCTTGGCTGCCTCCGGCGGGGTTGCGACGCGGGCGAACGACCGGGCGTTCATCCAGCCCTCGCGCCCGAGGCATAATCGCGCACGCATTCTCTGCGCCGCGACCAGGATCCCCATGCAGCAGCTGACCATCGTCACCACTGGCGGCACGATCGACAAGATCTACTTCGACGACAAGTCCGAATACCAGATCGGCGCGCCCTATATCGGCGACATCCTGACCCAGCTCGGCGTCGCGTTCGCGTTCGACGTGATCCCGATCCTGCGCAAGGACAGCCTGCATATCACCGCCGACGACCGCGAACTGATCCGGCGCACCATCGCGCAGCAGCCGCACCGTCATGTGCTCGTGACGCACGGCACCGACACCATGGTCGAAACCGCGCAGGTGCTGCTGGACATTCCCGGCAAGGTCATCGTGCTGACCGGCGCGCTGAACCCGGCGCGCTTCCAGGGATCCGACGCCGTGTTCAACATCGGCTGCGCCGTAGGCGCGCTGCAGTCCCTCGCCGACGGCGTCTACGTCGCCATGAACGGCCGCGTCTGGGACCCGCGCAACGTGCGCAAGAACCGCACCGCGAACCGCTTCGAAGCGAGCTGAGGGTTAGACCAGCGCAAAAGATAAAGAGCGGCGAGGCTCTTGCTTTTGGAGCCCCCTTGAGTCAAGGGGGTGAAGAGTGATCGCTCAGAACCGCAGGTTCTGATCACTCTGAACGCCCGACGGGCCGGGCGGCCGGACGCGTAGCGTTCGGCCAGGGTTGTGGAGATCTGGTGCTCGGCCCAAGGGCGACACCGCATTCGGTTGCAGCGGCGTTCGGCGAAGTTGTGGAGACCTGGTGTCCGCCACCAGAGCCCCGCCGCGAAAGTCACCAAAGACTTTCCGACGGTCGACCGCAAAAGCGACAGGGCAAAATCTCGTAGCCCCGTACAGCGAAGCAACCCCTGCCCGCAAGGGGCGGACAGGGGTTCTCCGTTACTGACGCCGGCCCGTGCGCCGGCGACGTTGCAAGGCGTTGGTCGTAACGAACCAAGCCAGACCGGAACGGCACGCAGGGATACTGCGTGTGAACCGGGCTCCTCCCCTCCGAGGATGGGTGCGCGGCAGCCGTGGCTGCCGGCGCGATGCCTGAGGCGACGAAAACGATCGTGTCGTCGCACTCGTAATCCGATTCCGACGCAGCGAGCGCCGGGCTGGTGCGAAACCATAGCCGCGGCCTGAGCCGCGGCTATGGAACGTCCCGTTGGGCATCCGTGCTCCACCGCCGGCAATCCCGCCAGCGGATCGGCACCGGGCTTCATGCCGGGCGCCGAACTCTATTACTCGTAATTGTGCTTAGAACTGGATCGACCACTGGTTGATGTAACCGGTATCGCCCGAATACAGATCGGTGACCTTCAGCTGCCAGGTGCCGTTGCGCGGCGAACCCGAGGTGTTGAGGCTGTAGGTGGCGATCACGTTGTCCGCACTGTCGCTGGAGCTGGAGCTCTTCAGACGCGTACTCGTGCCGTTCGGCGCGATCAGGTCGATCTGCAGGTCGCCGCGATAGGTGTGAACGATATTGACCGCCACCTGGGTCGCGGTCGAACCGTTGCCGCTCTGGCCGCTGACCGTGATCGGGCTGGACACGCTGCTCGAATCCGGAATGTTGTAGTCGGTGGTGTTGGTGAAGGGACCACCGCCACCGCCGCCGCCCGCGGTGTAGCTGCCGGTCAGGCTGACGCCCGTATACGCGCTGTAGCCGCGCAGCATCACGTAGTAGGTGCCGGCCTGGGCGGTCGCGATGTTGCAGGTCTCCGCATTGCCACCGAGGTAGGGACGGCAGTCGTAGCTGGCCGTCGTCGGTGCCGAACCGAACTTCACGTACATGTCGGCATCACCGGTGCCGCCGGCCATGACGAACTTCAGGCCCGTCGCGCCAGCGGTCACGACCATCGTATAGGTCGTTTCCACGTTGGCCCCACCGGACAAGCCGGTCCTGGCCACGCCGTTGGTCAGCACGTTGCCGCCACCGCCGCCCGCGGACACCGTGACCGACTGGGTCCGGGTGTTGGTCGCGCCGCCGTTGTCGGTCACGGTCAGGGTGACCGTGTAGGTGCCGGCTGCCGCATAGGTCTTGCTCGGGTTGGCCGCAGTCGACGTCGTGCTGTCGCCGAAGTTCCAGGCACGCGAGGCAATGCTGCCGTCGCTGTCGGTGGAGGTATCGGTGAAGTTCGCCGTCAGGCCGCTGGTGGTCACGCCGAAATTGGCGACCGGAGCCACGTTGCCGCCGCCACCGCCAACCGCGGTCAGGGTCTTGGCCGCGTCGATGATGCCGGTGCCGCAACCGCCGGAGCAACTGCCCGGCAACGCCTTGGCGTTGTTCTTGATCAGCGTCTCGATCTGGTCGGGCGTCAGGGCCGGATTCTTCGACAGCATCAGCGCCGCCAGGCCCGCGACGTGCGGGGCGGCCATCGAGGTGCCGGCGTAGAACGCGTAGCTCTCGGTGCTCTGCGTGCTGGTGCCCGAATTCAGCGTGGACAGGATGTCGCCCGCGCCGCCGGCGCCGTCGCCGCCCGGGGCGGACACATCGATCAGTGCGCCGTAGTTGGAATAGCTCGCGCGGCTGCCGGCCTTGGTGGTCGCGGCGATGGAGATCACGCCGGAGCAATTGCCGGGATCGAAGCCGGACACGTTGGCGTTGTCGTTGCCGGCCGCGATGGCGAGCACCGTGCCGCGCGAACGCGCCGAGTTGATCGCGCTCTGCTCGGTCGAGGAGCAGGCGCCCTGGCCGCCGAGGCTCAGGTTGATGACCTTGGCCGGGGTCGCGTTGGCCGGCACGCCGGAAACCGTGCCGCCCGAGGACCAGATGATGGCGTCGGCGATGTCGGCGATGGAGCCGCCGCACTTGCCGAGCACGCGCACCGGCTGGACCTTGGCGTTGAACGCGACGCCGGCCACGCCCTTGTTGTTGTTCGCGATCGCCGCGACCGTACCGGCCACGTGCGTACCGTGCCAGCTCGAACCCGACGAATACGGCACGCCGCATTCGTTGGTGGCGAACCAGTCGCCCTCGTCGTTCGGGTTGGAGTCGCGGCCGTTGCCGTCGCGCGCCGTCGCCGAAGCCGAGATGAAGTCATAGCCCGCCACGGTCTGGCCGGCGAGGTCCGAGTGCGGGGTGATGCCGGTGTCGATCACGGCGACGACGACGCCGCTGCCGGTCGCCACGTCCCAGGCCGACTGCACGTTCATGCCGCCGACGGCGTTGAACATATCCCACTGTTCGCTGTAGCGCGTGTCGTTGGGCACGAAGAACGCGTGTACGCGCTTATTCGGCTCCACCTTGCTGACGCTGGGATTCTTCGCGAGCTCGACCATGACGCGTTCGGCGTCGATGGCGCCGCTGGCCGCGCGTACGCCGGTCGCGTTTTCGGCGCGGATCAGCACGCCGCCGGTCGCGAGTTCGCGTTCGATGCTGAGGCTCAGACCCAGGCTCTTGCCGACACGCGATGCGTCCTGCGTCGCCAGGCTCAGCGCCTGTGCCGATGCGGATTCACTGCGCGACAGGCTCGATTCCTGGCCGTTGTAGTAGACGATGAAGCTGTCGATCTTCTCGCCAGGCGCCGCCACGGCGAAGTTGACGCGATCGGCATTGGCCGAACGCTCGGCTGCGCTGATGCCCGCGGCCTGCGCCGAAACCGCTGCGCCGAGTAAAGCCAGCGCCAGCGCGCTACGACGAATCCCGCGATTCGAAACTACTTTCACGATTAAACCCCCACCGGAATTAGGAATGAACGGCTGCCTGAACAGCCCCGTACATTGCTCCCGATCGCTCGCTGCGCACGTCCACCGCAACAGCCGCCCGTAGCGGGCAGTCGCGGGTACTTCGCTGTGCTGATGAACCGCAGAGCCTGCTCCAGGCGCCGATCACCGGTTCTTGCGAGCGTGCATCCGAAACCCCCCGGCTTCGAAAACGCGAGGCAACCTAGCAGCGGCTGCAACCGTCCGTCAACCAAATATCGCCGCTAAGTAGTTGATCCACCAGGATTTATATTGCGATGCAACATATTTGTCCGGACAAGTTAACATCTCTACGAAATGCTTCGGATGTGCTCCAGCCCGCCCTGTTGCTGGTCCCGAGCCTCGTCGGAAGCCGGCGGGAAAGTGACCGAATTTGTCAGAAAGCGACGCTTTGGCGCCCGGTTCGTAAACAAATGTAAGCGGCTGTTCAGGACGCTTCGGGCCGGCAACTGCGCAAAAGTGTCAATCGCCGCGGCAAAAGCGCTTCAGCGCGGACTCGTTCGTCCGACGGGCGGGAACACGACTGTGCTCGGCCAGCAGGCGGAAGAAAGCCTGTGAATACCGACTCCGATACATAGGCACGACGGATGCAGCGACGGGTGACGGCCGGACGGCGTTTCAGCGCCGCTTGCTGCCGAGCATGCGCACCTGGCGCGGGCGGCGCAGCCAGGCGATCACCGCCAGCAACAGCAATACCGGCAATGCGTAGACACCGCGTGTGGCTATGCGCTGGGTCGAATTCAGGGATTCGCCGAAGATGAGATCCATCGCGACGTCGGGGTCGGCTTTGAGCCGCTCGGCAACAGCGCCCAGCGCCTTGTCGGCCCAGCCGCGGCCCAGATCGCCGAGCGCCGGAACCGCTTTGCCTAGCAGTTCGCCGACAACGAGCAGGCCGGCGACGAGCGGCGCCTCGCGCAAGGCCGAACGGCGCACAATAGGACCGGTATCCGGCAAGGTGCTCGCGCCGCCCCAGAAAAGGCACTGCCAGAGCAGGGCCAGAACGAACAGCGCTGTTGCGATCAGGTGCAGATACTTGCGCATTATCGACTTCTCCACAGTGCCTGAAAGCATCGCGATCGCCCGGCACCGCAGCTTGGCGACCGGCGCAGGCGAGGTCAACCGGCGCGCAGGCGATGACGGTATCGGTGCCCGGATTGCGTTCTATGGCCATGACAGAGCCACCGGACTCATGGATCAAACTGTGATTGCACGCACGCAAGACGGTAACGGCACGCTGCATGCTGCGTTCCAGGGCGCAGGCCGTTACGCGCCTCCAGGACCGATACAGGGCAATCGGATGGCTAAGCGGGTCATCGAAGCAGGGACGACAGCGGCGGGCAGCCTGCCGCGAATCCGGTCGATTTTTGCCGCCGCCTGCGGAATGCCCTCGTGAGCAACCAGGGCAGCATGCGCACCGATGCCGCCGCGCGCGATGAACTGCGTCAGCGCTGCCTGTCGCTGGTACGACGCTGGCAACCGCTGGCCCAGGGCGGCTGGGACCGCAACGCGGCGCGCCAGCTCGGCGACGAACTCGATCAGGTCGCCGACACCAGCGAGCGCCTGGGCCTCGACCAGCTCAATACCGACGCGCTGGAACTGGCCGCCTACCTCTGCTCCTTCATCGACGATGCGCTGGTGCCGAACACGCGCAACCTGGAGCGGCTGGCCGAAATGGTCCAGGCACTCGGCGCCGATCTCACCGACCTGTCGGCCACGACCAAGGCGGCTGTACATACCCTGCCGAGCGCGCGTATCAGCGCCGAGATTCCGGTCGTGCGGCCGACGCCGACCGCTCCTGTCGCGCCCACGCCGCCGACGATCGCGGCAAGCGTCGCCACGCCAGCGGATTCCGCAGCAAAAGCGCCCGTACCGTCGGCTGACAAGCAGAACACCCTGCAGGCCGATCGATCCGCTCCCGCGTCACGGCCGGCCGACAGCGTCGCACCGATGGAGAACGTCTCCGCGCAGGACGAACCCCGCGTACTGCACACCATTCCGGTCGCGCCGCCCGCAGCGATGATCGCCGGCGGCGACACGCTGATGCGCCTGCCGCGCACGATCGCCCTGCATGGCATCGACGACAGCGTCGCACCGGGCCTGCTCAGCGCCTTGCGCGAACGCGGCTTCGATACGCGCGTGTCGGCACAACCCGAAGAGCTGCTCAGCTTTCTCGAGAATGCCGTGCCCGGCGCGCTCATCCTCGACGCGCGCAAGCTGCGCATCTACGGCCGTGTGCGCGCAATCTACGACAAGCTCGCGGCCGACGGCGAAGCGCTGCCGAGCCTCATCATCCTCTCGCCCGATGCCGATCTCGGCCACCGCCTGCTCGCGATGCGCGCCGGCGCCGCGGGCTTTTTCCAGGCGCCGGTGGACAGCCTGCGCGTACTGGCCAAGATCGACGAACTGCTCGCCCACAACGACGCGCCGGCCTGGCGCGTGCTGCTGGTTGCGCCGGACCGACACAACGCGATCGGGGCGGCGCGCGCGCTGGCCGAGCGCGGCATGACCGCGCGCATGGTCGGCAACGGCCAGGGCACCCTGACCGCGCTGGCCGAGTTCCGTCCCGACGTGGTCGTGATCGACTGCAACCTGCCCGATGTCGGCGGCATCGAGCTGACCCAGATGATCCGGCAACAGCCCGAATACGCGGCGATGCCCATCATCCTGGCCGCCGATGCCTCCGCGGTAAACCTGCGTTTCGACGCGATCGCCGCCGGCGGCGACGAATTCCTGGTCAAGCCGCTGAAGACGCGTCATCTGCTCAGCGCAGTCACCTCGCGCGTGCGCCGCGCGCACTGGCTGCGCGAGATCATCGGCAATCCGGACGGCCGCGATGCGCGCACCGGCCTGTACTCGCGCAACGTGCTGATCGACAAACTCGGCACCGCGCTGGGCGATCGCTCCGCGGCGCTGCTGACGATCGCGCTGGACCGTGCCGGCGAGCTGCGCGAACGCATCGGCCTGACCGGCCTCGCCGCGATCGACGCACACGTCGGCAACCTGCTGCGCAGCCAGCTCGACGAACTCGATCTGCCGGCACAATATAACGATTTCCACTATTTCGTATTGCTGCACCGGCGCTCGCGCAGCGACATCACCGGCATCGCCGAACGCCTGCGCTTCGCGCTGGCCGGCCAGCCCTTCATCTACCAGGGGCAGAGCCACCCGATCACCACGAGCATCGGCATGTCGTTGCTCGGTGGTGAACACAACAGCGTCGACGAGGTCGTGACGAACGCCGAGGCCGCGCAGATCGCCGCGGCCCATCTCGGCGGCAATCGCGTGCTGTGGTTCGAGGCCAAGGAAGCGGCGCTGCTGCCGTCGGATCCGATGCTGGCCGTGCGCGCGGTACTGAGTCGCCCGCTGACGCCGGAACAGACGCATTTCGAATTCCAGCCCATCGTCGCACTGACCGGCAAGCTCAGTGGCCAGTTCGAACTCGGCTTCAAGGTCAAGAGCACGACCCAGGCCGGTGTCGCTGTCGCCTACGCCGACCTCGCACCGGTCGCGGCCGAATGCAACCAGCTGACCACGCTGGACCGCTGGCTGCTCGAACGCTCGCTCAGCGTGCGCGAGGAACAGCTCAAGCGCGGCCGCCAGCTGCGCCTGTTCGTGCCGCAATCGGTCGCGACGCTGCTCGATCCGGACATCCCGTACTGGCTCGCGCGCGAACTCAAAGAGCGACACCTGTCCGGCACCGGCCTGACGCTCGAGCTGCCCTGCTCCGAACTCATCGACGCCGGCGCACGCGCCGCCGAACGCCTGAAGTTCCTGCACCAGAGCGGCGTGCGCGTCTGCCTCGTGGACTTCGGCCGCGACTGGGCCGCCGTGCACGCGCTGAAGAACCTGACCGTCGATTTCGTGCGCCTGTCCGCTGGCCTCGTATCCGAACTCGGCACTGCGAAGTCGATGAGCGACACCCTGCTCGCGCTCGTGCGCAAGGCACACGCCGCCGGCTGCGCCGTGATCGCCCCCGAAGTCGATTCGATCAACCGCGCCCACCTGCTGCTGCGCCTGGGCGTCGACTACGGCGTCGGCCCGGCCTTCGCGCGGCCGTCTGCGAATCCGGAATTTGATTTCAACAGACCGCTGTGGTGAAAAACCGTCGCGCTTATGCGATGCCGGGGGCATCGCATGCGACGGTTTTTCGAGGAGGCGCCCGCGGCGCCGACCGGCGGCAAATAACGCCACGCGACGCCAATGGCGTCGCGTGCCTGATCTTTACTGCAAAGCACACCTCGCGCGCATGCGATGCCGGGGGCATCGCATGCGACGGTTTTTCGAGGAGGCGCCCGCGGCGCCGACTGGCGGCATGTACACCACGCGACGCCAACGGCGTCGCGTTCCTGATCTTCACCGCACGGCGCGCCACGGCATCAAAAGAATTTGTCCGGAATGGCGCGCAGCGCCGACCGGAAAAACACGCCACGCGGCGCCTGCAGCGCCGCGTTCCAGATCTTTATCCGCCCGGCGCGCCATACCACGAACCGAAGCCGCTCTCCGCAATGGCACACAGTGCCGAGCGTAAAACAAACCCACGCCGCGCCACAGGCGCCACGCTCCAGATCTTCTCCGCACGACACACCACAGCGCTGAACACACACCAGCCTACGCATTTAGCAACGCCCCGATCTGGTAACCCGCAGGCGCGCAACGCTACGCTCGGCGCAAACCCGTGTGGAAGCCGCCGTGGAAATCACCCGCGAATCCTTGCACCAGCGCTATTGCGACCTCACCGACGCCGAACTGCTGCGTCGCGCACGTTCCGGCGCGCTGACCGAACTGGCACGCGAGGTTGCATTGGCCGAACTCGCAGAGCGCGGGATTTCACTGGACGCGACCGCAAGCGTGGACTCCGCGCCGGCCGTAGACGAGCAACTGGAGTTTTCTCCCGACGAATTCGAACGCAACCCGTACCAGGCCCCGCGCACACCGGACGTCAGGCGCTCCGCTTCGCCACCTGCACCGCAACGCGGCGCGGGGTGGAATGCGCTGTGGTGGATCTACATCGGGTATCTGTGCCTCATGATCCTGTTTGGCCTGACACAGGCAGCGACGCGCGGCACGATGCCTGCCGTCAATATCGTCCACGCCGTGCTTTCTTGTCTTGGAGCCGTCGGTCTGGCGGCCTGGCGATTGCACCGCGCGCTATTCCACCCGGCGGTGTGGGTCGCTTGCCTCACGGCCGGCCTGGCGCTGCTGAGCGTCGGCATCAAAGGCCTGATCACGATGCTGAATGCGGCAGACTCGTCTTCGTACAATAGTCCGCTCGTATATGCAGCGGCCACTGGCGTCCTGCTCAACCTGCCGCTGTTCTGGGGCTGGGCGCGCTATGCGTTCCTGTCGCCAGCGATATGGCGCCGACCGGCACACCCGTAGCGACATACCTGGCGGCCACCGCGCCGATCGCGCCGCGACGCAATCACAGCATCCCGGTTTCCAACTTCGCCACATCCGACATCATCGCGTGCGTCCAGGGCGGATCGAAGGTCAGTTCGACGTCGGCCGCGGCAATCGTCGGAATCGCTTCGACCTTGGCGCGCACGTCGTCGACGAGGATATCGCCCATGCCGCAGCCCGGCGCGGTCAGGGTCATGCGGACGCGCACTTCGCGTTCGCCGCTTTCGCCGCGCACGAGGTCGCATTCGTAGACCAGTCCGAGGTCGACGATATTGACCGGGATTTCTGGATCGAAGCAGGTGCGCAGCTGCTGCCAGACCAGTTTCTCGACCTCGTCGTCGCTCGCGCCTTCGTCGACTTCTATCGTCGCCGGCGGTTCCTTGCCGATCGCGTCGGCGTCCTCGCCCCTGATGCGGAACAGGTTGCCTTCGACGTATACCGTGAAGCTGCCGCCCAGCGCCTGGGTGATGTAGCCGATCTGACCGGCCGGCAACGTGACGACCTCGCCTTGCGGCACCATCACGGCGGCGCAGTCGCGCTCGAGCTTGATCGGTTCGGAAGAATGGCTATAGCCGGACATGTGACGGTTCGATTCCTGACCGGCACGGCCGGCAAAACGCGGATTATGCGGCCTGACGCCGCCCCAGGCCCAGTTCGGTGAGGCAAGCGCCGAACAGCTTCATGGCCGCCTCGATGTCGGCCGGCGGCAGGCTCGCATAGCCCAGCAGCAGGCCGTTGCGCGATGGCTGACCGAGGAAATAGGGTTCGATGGCGTAAAGCCCAAGGCCGCGATCGGCGGCCAGCGCAATCAGTTTCTCGCATTGGCTGCGACTGATGCCGGGCAGCCAGGCGACCAGGTGCATGCCGGCGTGTGTGTCGGCGACCTCGACCGCGGGCGCGTGGCGGCGCAGGCCGTTGAGCATCGCGGTGCGGCGCTGCTTGAGGGTCTTGGCCGCGTCGCGCAGGTGCCGCTCGAAGCTGCCGTCGGCCATGAAGCGGGCCAGCGCGCCCTGCTCGATCGCCGGACAACCGCGGTCGCAGAACCATTTCGCCGCGACGAACGCTTTGCGCAGGCCCGGCGGCAGCACCATGTAGCCCAGGCGCAGGCTGGGGAACAGCGTCTTGGAAAAGCTGCCGATGTAGATCACGCGGCCGTGGCGGTCGAGCGACTGCATCGCCGCGAGCGGGTGCGCGTCGTAGCGGAACTCGCCGTCGTAGTCGTCCTCGATGACCCAGGCACGCTGGCGCGCCGCGTATTCGATGAGTTCCAGCCGCCGCGCCAGCGACATCACCGCGCCGGCCGGGAACTGGTGCGACGGCGTCACGACGATCAGGCGCGCGCCGCGCTCCGGCAGCGCATCGGTGCGCAGGCCGTCGGCATCCACCGGCACGGCTTCGACGCGCGCGCCGTGGGCCTGGAATACCTGGCGCGCGCCGCGGTAGTGCGGATCTTCGAGAATCACGCCGTCGGCGGCCTCGACCAGCACGGTCGCGGCGAGAAAGAACGCCTGCTGCGTGCCCGAGACGACGAGCAGATCGTCGGGGGCGCAGACGATGCCGCGGCGTCGGGCAAGGTAGTCGCAGATCTGTTCGCGCAGCGTTTGCAGTCCCTGCGGGTCGGGATAGTCCAGTTCGGCGTGCGCGGAGGCCTGGGCCAGCGCGCGGCGCCAGGCGCTGGTCAGGGTCGGATTGGTCAGTGGCAGGCCGTACTGCAGGTTGTAGCGCAGGCCCTTGTACTGCCGTCCGGGAATGATGTCGTCGAAGACTTCGCGCGCGCGCTTGGCGTAGCGCGCCACCGGGCTGGTCGGCACGACGCGCGGCGCCGTGCGCGGCTGACGCGCCGCCTCGATCTCCGCCACGTAGCTGCCGGAACCGACCTTGCCGACGAGAAAGCCTTCCGCATGCAGCTGCTCATACGCGGCCAGCACGGTATTTCGAGAAAGATCCATTTCTCGCGAAAGTACACGCGTCGCCGGCAGGCGTGCGCCGGCGGCGACGCGTCCGGCCAGGATGGCTGCCTTCAGTGCCCGCGTGAGTTGCGCGTAGAGCGCGCCGTTGCCGTCCAGTTCCAGGTACACGATTGGCCCTTTCGCGCGCAGCGATTGCGGTTCTTGGTAGAGCCAATTCTGGACCAGATACTGGCCACGTCAAGACCCGGAGCCCCGCATGCACCCCATCGCCCGCCATCAGGTCCGCCGCAGCAAGGAACGCGCCCGCTATGACACGGCCGATGTCCACGCCGTGCTCGACGCCGGATTTCTCGCCCACGTGGGGTTTTGCGTCGACGGCCAGCCCTTCGTCATTCCCATGCTGTATGCGCGCGACGGCGATGATGTGCTGCTGCACGGTTCCATCGCGAGCCGGCTCATGCGCGGCCTGGCCGACGGCATTCCGGCCTGCGTCAGCGTCAGCCACGTCGACGCGCTGGTGCTGGCGCGCTCGCATTTCCACCATTCGGCCAACTATCGCTCGGTCGTCTGCTTCGGCACCGCGCGCGTCGTGGACGACGCGGCACAAAAAGCAGAGGCGCTCGCGCGCTTCGTCGATGCGATCCTGCCCGGCCGCGCGGCGGAGTCGCGGCCATCGGACCGCAACGAGCTGGCCGCGACGCTGCTGCTGCGCTTCAGCATCGACGATGCGAGCGCGAAAGTGCGCGAAGGCGGTCCGCGCGACGATCCGGCCGACCGCGACCTCGCCCACTGGGCCGGCGTGGTGCCGCTGCAGACGCGCTACGCCGCGCCGATCGCCGCCGACGATTGCGCCGTACCGCTGCCCGCGTCGGTGCGGCGTGTGATCGCCACTGACGGAGCCGGCAGATGATCGACTATCGCGACGACTGCGTGCCGGACCTTGCCACGGCGCGCGCGCTGTACGCCGACTGCTCGCTCGGCGCACGCCGGCCGATCGACGACGACGCGCGTTTCAGCGCCATGCTCACCCACGCGAACCTGACCGTGACGGCCTGGGACGGCGCGCAGCTCGTCGGCATCTCGCGCAGCCTCAGCGACTTCAGCTTCACGACGTATCTGGCCGATCTCGCGGTGCGCGACGCGTATCAGCGCCGCGGCATCGGCCGCGAACTCATACGGCGCACGCAACTCGCGGCGCCGCAGGCCAAGATCGTGCTCCTCGCCGCACCCGCGGCCGTCGACTACTACCCGCACATCGGCTTTCGGCAGCATCCGCAGGCCTGGCTGCTGGATCCTGATAACTAGCAGGCTGTTGGGAAACAGCCTGCTCGTGCGACCCAGAATGGATCGCACGAGAGTCAATCGCGTAAGCGATCGACTCAGGCAACAATGACGTCGATCGCGCAAGCAATCGACTCTCGGAGAACGTGGGCAAGCTCCGCTTGCACCGTTCGATTGAGAAAGGAGCTTTTCCTCCTTTTTCAACAACCTGTGACCAGGCGGCAGACGCCCGGATAGCGGCACGGCTATGATGCGCGGCCCTTCGCCGCCGAAAACGTCTCATGTCGATGCCGAACCGTCCGCGCACTCGAGATCGCCATGATGGGTGCTGAGTGGCGGCTGCCGATGCTGAATCTGTTCGGCCTCGCCACTGCGCTGATGGTCGCGCTGGCCGGCGGCGCGGTGTGGGCGCTCGCGGCCATGTGGCGGCAGGATGAATTGAGTTTCCTGGCCCTGCCGCTGGGTCTGTTCATCGGCCGCGTACTGGCCGGCAACGGGCCGCGCAATAACGCGTTCGCTGCACTGTGCGCCGCGGCGTTCGCCCTGCTCGCTTCGGCTTATGCGCTGTGGATGATCGCGAGCGGCCGTGTGGCCATGCTGCTGGGCATGCGCCTGACCGACATCCTCGGCAACATCGGCTTCGAGCTGGCCGGCGCCATCGCCTGGGCGCGCCTGGACGCGTTCGATATCGCGGCCATCGCCAGCGGCAGCATCGCCGCGGCGCTGGCCGCCGGCCTGCGCCGCGCGACTCAGTCCAGCGGACCGTCGAACGCGTAGCCGAACAGGTCCAGATCGCGGCGGTAGAAATCGCCGACGAGCGTACGCAGTTCGTCGTCGTAGTACTCGGTGTACGGGCGATGCTTCGAGCTGTTGGCCTGGCCCAACGTTTCCGCCGGAAAACCCAGGCGCGCGCAGATCCGTTCGTAGTCGGCCTGGGCACGCTCGCTCTTGCCGACGAAATCCATCGCGAGGCGGTCCTGCGCATCGACCAGCATTTCGTATTGCGGCCGGAACAGGATGTGCTCCAGCGGTGGTCGATCACGGATCAGGTAGCGCATGACTGCGCGGGGATCCTGGTCGAACTGGCCGCTCTGACGGCTCATGAATGCGCAGTACGAAATGAAGCGGTCGTAGGGATTGCGCACGAACGCGAACTTGAAATAGTCGCGGAACACCTCGCCCAGCACCGGCTCGACCTGGCGCACGCTGAGATGGCCGTGGCCGATCGCACCGAGTTCCGGGATCGTGAAACGCTTCTGCACGAACAGGCCGACCTGTTCCTGATCAGCCTCGTCCATGTAGGGACGCAGCGCCTGGCGTATCGAATGCGTGCCGGTCTTGGGCACGGCGAAGAAAAGGTAGCGGTATTTGTGCGAAATGATCACGGCAGACGGCTCGTCGCGACGCGGCGGGAAATCGCGATTGTCGCATAGCGGGCAGCGCGTCGAGATTGCACGCGGCGCGTTGCCGCAACTGCGCGAATGACCCGCTGCGGTGCCGCATCGATTGCCGTCACGGAACGGCGCCCCGGATACTGCGGCCATCCCGCCACGCCGGTCCCCGTATGCTCGCAGACGCGCTAACCCATATCGAAAACGGCCGCTACCGCGAAGCCGAGCAGGTCTGCCTGCAGGTGCTCGCGACGGATGCGGCCGACGCGGCGGCCAACACCCTGCTCGCGCTGAGCCTGCAGGCGCAGCAGCGTTTCGAGGAGGCCATACCGCTGTTGCGTACACAGGCCGCCCTGCCCGGTGCCGGCTTCGAAGCCTGCAACAACCTCGGCAACGCCTTGCGCGATGCCGGCCGCAACGACGAGGCCGACGCCGCGCTGCGCGAAGCGTTGCGACGTGGTGGCGAACGCGCCGGCGTGCTGCTGAATCTCGGCCTCAACGCGCTCGATGCGTCGGATCCGGCCGCGGCGATGCGATGGCTCGATCGCGCGCTGCTGCAGGCGCCGCAGGATGCGGAAATCCGCACCTACGCGGCAGTCGCCGCGTTCGAGGCCGGCGAGCCGCGCAAGGCGCGCGAGCTGCTCAATCACGACCTGCGCTGGCACGAAACGAACGCCGCGCTGCTGGCCGAAGCGGCCTGGCTGCTGTTCCGGCTCGACGCCACCGCCGCGGCGCAGAATCTGCTGCAGCTGGCCTACGCGCGCGATCCGCAGCATCCGCGCGTGCTGCTGCGTGTCGCGGCCGTGCATGAGCGCTGCAACCGTCTGCCCGAAGCCGCGGCGATTGCCGCGGCGCTGGCGGCCCGTGACGATCTCGGCGCGGCGCTGGCGGAAGATCTGGCCCTGCTGCACGCGGCGCTGGCGTCACGCGGCAAGGATGCGCAAGCCGCGCGGGTGCAGCACGAGGCGCTGCTGCGCGACGGCGGTGCGGCACTGCATAACTCGAACATGTACTTTTCATTGGCGCGAGCCTGCGATCGCGACGGTGATCCGGCCGCCGCGATGCGTGCACTCGAACAGGCTCACGCGGTCCGCTGCGCGCAGGCCCGCGCCCGTGCGCCGGACCTGTTCGACCATGCCGGCGGACCGTTCGCGATCGCGCGGCACCGGCTCGATGCGCGGCACTATTCCGCCTGGCAGCCCGACCCGGCGGCGCCGGACGCGGCGACAAGCCCGGTCTTCGTCGTCGGCTTTCCGCGATCGGGCACGACGCTGCTGGAAACCATGCTCGATGCACACCCGGCGCTGGCCTGCATGGACGAGCGCCCGTATCTGCAGGACCTTATCGACTACATGCAGAGCAGCGGACTGCGCTATCCCGAAGACCTCGGCCGGCTCAGCGCCGGCCAGTGCGCTGCGATGCGCGCGATCTATCGCGAGCGCGTCGCGCGCCACGTGAACTGGAACGCGGCTACGCAACTGGTCGACAAGAATCCGCTGAACCTGCTGAAGCTGCCGCTGCTGCGCCGCCTCTATCCGCAGGCGCGCATCGTGCTCGCGCTGCGCCATCCGGCCGACGTGGTGCTCAGCAACTACATGCAGAACTTCCGCTCACCGGTGTTCGCCGCGCTGTGCGAAACGCTGGAGTCCACCGCGCGCGGCTATGCGGCCGCGATGGACTTCTGGCTGGACCAGCACGCCGTGCTCGGCGGCGACGTCTTCGTCTCGCGCTACGAGGATCTGGTCGCCGACCTGCCGCAGCGCGCACGCGCGCTGACCGATTTCCTGCGGCTGCCCTGGGACGACGCGCTGCTGCGGCCGGAGACGCGTGCGCGCGAGCGCGGCTACATCTCCACGCCGAGCTACGCCCAGGTCACTGAACCGGTGAGCACGCGCGCGATCGATCGCTGGCGTGCCTATGCAGACTGGTTCGCGCCGCTGCGTCCCGTGGTCGATCCCTACCTGCAGCGCTGGGACTATCGCTGGTGAACGAGGACCGCGGCACGCTGCAGCACTATCTGCGCTGCTACGACGACGACCTGGATACGGCGACCTGCACGCGGCTCGTCGATTCGTTCAACGGTCTCGCGCGCTTCCAGCGCGGCAACGGCGGCGAACAGCGTGCGGGGCTGGAGGACAGCGCCTGGACCGAACTCGATATCTCGCCGCTGTCGGACCAGGCGTTCCGCGGATTCCTGCTCGCGCACATCGACGCCAACCTGGCGCGCTACAACCGCGACATCGGGCTGCGCATCGCCATTCCGCCGGCGCGGCGCATCAGCGAACTCGTGATCAAGCTTTACCGTCCCGGCGGCGAGGAGCGCTTCCAGCTGCATTTCGATGCCATCGACGCCGTGTCGAACCGTTATCTGGTGTTCCTGTGGTATCTGAACGATGTCGCCGACGGCGGCGAGACGCGCTTCCCGGATCTGGGTGTCAGCGTGCAGCCGCGCACCGGGCGCCTGCTGATGTTTCCGCCGTACTGGATGTACCAGCACGAGGCGCCGCCTCCGCGCTCAGGCGACAAGTACATTTTGTCGACTTATCTCTTGTTCTAGCTGCGCAGCCACTGCGTGCATAGAGCCCAGCGCGAAGTGGAGCGAGAGCCCTCTCCCCCAGCGGCTTCGCCGCTGGGGAGAGGGAGACAATCTCCGCGGCCGTCACTCGCGCCGTATCGTCACATCGCCGCTGAAACTGTCGACCGAGATATCGCCCTCGCCGTCGCCGGCTTTCGCGTTCAGGCTCGAGCCCGGGCCGTGTTCGGGTTTCTGCACACTGCCGAAGTCCGAGCGCAGCGTGCCGCTGAAACTCTCCGCTTCGATCCGGGCCGAGACGCTGGCGGGCAGGTTCAGACGCACGTCGCCGCTCATGGTCTCGATTTCGATACGGCCGCCTTTTTCCAGCCCGCCGGTGATCTCGATATCGCCCGATACGCTGCTCGCCTCGGTCTGCTTCAGCGGCGCGCTGGCCGCGGCGCGCAAGCTGCCGGAGACGGTTTCCATCCGCATGCGGCCACCGACGCCGCGGGCGATCACATCGCCGCTGACGGTTTCTATCGACGCATCGTCGGCCTTGCCGTCGAACTCCACGTCGCCGCTGACGCTTTCCAGCCGCAGGCGTGGACTGCGCACCGCCGACAGCCGGATGCGCCCCGATACCGAATCGATCTGCAGTTCGCCGCCGGACAGGTCGGCGACCGCGACTTCGGCGCTGACCACGCCGACCTCGAGCGACGCGGCGCGCGGCACCTTGAGATTGAGGATGGACTCCTGCATCGAGGAATCCGAGCCCCAGCCGAGCCAGCCACCGGACTTGTCAGGACCTTCGACGCGGACCGTCAGCGCGCTGCCGCCGCCTTCGATGGACAGACGCTTCGCGCCTTCACCGAGGGTGCCGGTAATGCCGACCTCATTCTTGTCCCAGGCGCTGACGTTGACCGCGCCCTTGACGTTGCTGACGTCGATGCGCACGCGCGCGTCGACCTGGCGGGTTTCGTTGATGGGCGTGGCGGCCAGCGCAAGGCCGGGGGCAAGCAGCACGCTCAGGACCAGCAGTTTGGTTTTCATGTCTTCTCCGGGGACGGGATCAGCTCGACGCTTGCCCCATGCGCGCAAGTTTCAGCCGTCGTTCGTTGGTACGGTTGAGCAGCCCGACGAGAAATACCGCATCGGGTTGTTGTTGCAGCATCTGGCGGATCTCATCCGCGGCGGCGTCGAGTTCAACGGACGCTGCGGCCAGGCGCGGATCCTGCGTGCGCACCTGCTTGAACTGGATATCGGCGTTGGCGATGGCCGTAGCCGGGTCGACTTTGTGCGAAGGCTGCGCCACGCGCGGCGCCTCCGGCATCGACGGCTGCTGCATCAGGCCGGCGACGAGCACGGCGAGGGCGACGCTGGCCGCGGCGGCCAGGCTGACGACCCAGCGCCGCGAACGCGGCGCGGCGGGCGCCGTCGGCTGCGCCTCGGCGGCGATACGGCCGGCGATGTCGAGCCACAGGTCGCGCTGCGGCTGCACCGGACCGGAAAGGTCGCGTAGCTGGCGTCGCCACTGGAAGTCATGTTCGCTCATGCGGCTGCTCCGAGGAGTTTGCGCACCAGCCCGCGGGCCCGGTGCAGTTGCGCCTTGCTCGAGCCGACGGCCATGCCGAGCTCGCGTGCAATTTCTTCATGTTTCCAACCTTCCACATCGTGCAGCACCAGCACGGCGCGGGCGCGCGGCGGCAGTTTGGCCACGGCCTGTTCCAGGTCGGCGCGCTCGCCGGCGCAGAACGGCACGTCGCCGCCGGCCGCGAGTTCGAGCACATCGTCTTCCACGTTCTGTTCCTTGCCGTTGCCGCGCAGGTCCATCAACGCGACATTCACGCCGAGCCGGTACAGCCAGGTCGAGAATGCGCTTTCGAAGCGAAATCCGGCGAGCTTCTGCCAGGCGCGGATGAAGGCGTCCTGGGTCAGCTCCTCGGCGCGCGCGTGGTTCATGCCGACGATACGCAGGATGGCACCGTGCACGCGGCCCACATGCTTGCGATACAGCAGTTCGAACGCGCGGATGTCCCCGTCCATCGATCGCCGCACCAGTGCGCCGTCGTCGGCAGGGGCGGTCGCCGGCTCAGGCATCGCATGACTCATGGGTAGGCAGGCTGTATTCATGGTGCCGGCTTTGATGCCGGAACCGGACGCCGGGTTTAAACCGCTGCCACACGGCGCGCACAGGCCGCGGCGGCCAGGACGGTGGCGTAGTGGATGTCGACGATGTCGGCAACGTCCGCCGCATAGCCGCCTGCCATGCTGATCGCGAGCGGCAGATCATGCCGTACGCAGGCATCCAGCACCATGCTGTCGCGCGCGGCGAGACCAGTCTTGCTCAGGCCGAGCCGGCCGAGACGGTCGCCGGCATACGGATCTGCGCCCGCGAGATAGATCGCCGCATCCGCGTCGGCCGCCGCGAGCGCCCGCGGCAGGTGCTGCGCCAGCGCCTGGAGATAGTGCGCGTCGTCGCAACCATCAGGCAGCTCGACATCGAGGTCGCTGCGTTCCTTGAGCGCCGGATAGTTGCGTTCGCCATGCAGCGAGAAGGTGTAGATGCTCGCGTCGTCGCGCGCGATCGACGCCGTGCCGTTGCCCTGGTGCACGTCCAGGTCGATGACGAGCACACGCCGCGCCAGTCCACCGGCCTGCACGTATCGCGCGGCGACGACGGAGTCGTTGAACACGCAGTAACCGGCGCCATGGTCGGCAAACGCGTGATGCGTGCCGCCGGCCAGATTGACTGCAATTCTGCCGCCGCGCAGCGCGTGCTCCAGCGCAGCCATCGTCGCACCGCTGGATCGGCGCGAGCGTTCGATCATGGCCGGCGACCACGGAAAGCCGATCTTGCGTTGCTCGGTCGCGTCGAGTTCGCCATGACTGGCGCGCCGGACATAGTCCGGCGTGTGCGCGCGGCAGAGATCGCTGTCGCTGGCCGGCCCGGGCTCGACGAGTTCGATCCCGGCCATGTTGGCCACGGCCGCGACGCGCTCATGCAGCAATGCGTACTTGGCCATCGGAAAACGATGCTCCGGCGGCAGCGGCAGCACGAAGCGGTGGCAGTAGTAGGCTCTCATCGCGGAACCGCGCGCGGACCGGGACGGCCGGCGCGAGACGGCACCATGCTCTCCCGGCCGTGCCGATCCGGCGACTCGCCCATGTCCGCCGGCCGCCGCAGGATCAGCCGACAGCGACCTTGGGCAGCGCCGGCTCGGCCAGCTCGTCGCGCACGCGTGCGTGTTCGCGCTTCAGCGCATCCGGCGTGCGCGGTCCGAAGGATGCGAGGTATTCGCCAATGCTGGCGTATTCCCTGGCCCAGCCAACCTGGTCGACCTGCAACAGCAGGTCGAGATCGGCGTCAGCCAGGTTGAGGCCAGCCAGATTCAGGTCTTCGCGCCGCGGCACGTTGCCGATCGGCGTCTCGACCGCGCCGGCCGTGTCCTTGCAGCGGCCGACGATCCATTCCAGCACGCGCATGTTGTCGCCGAAACCCGGCCACACGAACTTGCCGCTGGATTTGCGGAACCAGTTGACGTGGAAGATCTTCGGCAGCTTCGCGCTGGGCTTGTCGAAGCTGAGCCAGTGCGCGAAATAGTCGGCAAAGTTGTAGCCGCAGAACGGCTTCATCGCCATCGAGTCGCGCCGCAGCACGCCGACCGCGCCGGTCGCCGCCGCCGTGGTTTCCGAACCCATCGCCGCGCCGACGAGTACGCCGTGCTTCCAGTCGCGCGATTCGAACACCAGCGGCACCAGCGATTCGCGCCGGCCGCCGAAGATGATCGCGGAGATCGGCACGCCCTGCGGATCTTCCGCGCGCGGCGACCAGCTCGCGCACTGCTTCGCGCTCACGGTGAAGCGGGAATTGGGATGCGCCGCCGGCCCGTTTGCCGCATCGAAGTCCCGTCCCTGCCAGTCCCGCACCGGCTTGCCGTCGGGCAGGCCTTCCCACCACGGCTGCTGGTCGGCGGTCTCGGCCACGTTGGTAAAGATCGCGTCGTGGTCGAGCATCGCCAGCGCGTTCGGATTCGTAGTGCGGCTGGTCCCCGGCGCGACGCCGAAGAAGCCGGCTTCCGGGTTGATCGCCCAGAGGCGGCCATCGGCACCCGGCTGCATCCAGCAGATGTCGTCACCGATGGTCCAGACCTTCCAGCCGGGATAGGCCGCCGGCGGGATCAGCATGGCCAGATTGGTCTTGCCGCAGGCCGACGGGAATGCCGCGGCGACGTAGTGGGTTTCGCCCTGCGGGCTTTCCAGGCCGAGGATCAGCATGTGCTCGGCCAGCCAGCCTTCCTGCCGCGCCTGCCAGGACGCGATGCGCAGCGCATGGCATTTCTTGCCGAGCAGCGCGTTGCCGCCGTAGCCCGAACCGATCGACTTGATCGTGAGCTCTTCCGGGAAATGCATGATGAAGCGCTTGGCCGGATCGAGATCGCCGGTCGAGTGCAGGCCTTTGACGAAACTGCCTTCGCGCTCGATGCGGGCCAGGGCCGGTGCGCCCATGCGCGTCATGATGCGCATGTTGGCGACGACGTACGGACTGTCGCTGATTTCCACGCCGCAGCGTGCGAGCGGCGAATCGATAGGTCCCATGCAATAGGGGACCACGTAAAGCGTGCGTCCCTTCATGCAGCCGGCGAACAGCGCGTCGATCTTCTGGTGCGCCTCGGCGGGTTCCATCCAATGGTTGTTGGGGCCGGCGTCATCGGCGTTGCGCGAACAGACGAAGGTGAGGTGCTCGACGCGGGCAACGTCGCTGGGATCGGACCGGTGCAGGTAGCAGTTCGGGTGTGTGGCGGGATTCAGCTCGGTCAGATCGCCGGTGTCGAGCATGAGCTCGACCAGGGCCTGGTACTCCGCTTCCGAGCCGTCGCACCAGTGGATGCGATCCGGTTGAGTCAGACGAGCGACTTCATCCACCCATCGGTTCAACACGTCGAGCTTGCTTGCCATGTCCTGATCCTGAGCCCGCCAGGGCCCTGCCTGAAGTGAGGCAGTCCACGTTAGCGGCGGGCCGCCGGCATTGCAACAAATCAGCTAGTAGCCCTTTGGCTTATCAAGGAGTTGCGTCGAAACGACGCGGTCACGCCGGAATCAGGGTGGATATCGTGTGGTCGATGTATTCGTCGAACTCCGCGTGCGACAGGCGCGGCAGGCCCAGTTGCAGCGACAGCTGGAGGAATCCGGCATAGGCGGCGTAGGCCAGGCGGGCGCGGTAGGACGCGGTGGAGCGGTCCAGGCCGAGCTGGCGGTAGGCGACGGTGAGGAAATCGATGCGCTTCTGCGACACCCGCGACATCACCGGCTGCACCAGGGGATGGTCGAGCGCTCGCAGCAGCGCGGAGTAGACGACGTGCGACTGCATTTCGCGGCTGGTGCGGCGGAACAGGGCATGCAGGCGGTCGCGCGGATCCTTGATCGGTTCGACGTCAAGGAACTCCTCCTCGTCGACACGCTCCCAGTGTTCCAGCGCCGCCTTGAGCAGCGCCTCGCGGGTCGGGAAATGCCAATAGAAACTTCCCTTGGTCACACCCAGGCGACGCGCCAGCGGTTCGACCGCCGCGGCACTGATGCCCTGCTCGGCGATGGCCTCCAGGGCCGCCTGTTCCCAGTCCACCGAGGAGAGGCGGCCGCGATTCTCGAGGCGGATCACGCTGGCTCGTGCTTGTGTCATCGCTTCTGCTTCCTGCAGGACCGCCGTGGCAGCGGTAGGCCCCGAACCTACTGAATGCGACCGTATGGACACCTCTTTTCAGAAAGATTTGATTGAAAGACGAGGTATCTCGGATTGAATACTCTAGTTCTCCAGGGATACTCAAACGTATGTTTGAAGCACGACTCACCCCATCCAAGATGTTGAATCACAAGGCCGCGCTTAGCATGGTTGCGGGTGACGGCCTGGTCCTTTCGTGCGATCTGCACGGGATGGCCGGCAATCCCTCCCTCGTGTTCACCCATGGCTTCGGCCAGACCCGTCTGGCGTGGAATGCGAGCGCCAGCCAGCTCGCCGATCAGGGTTTTCTGTGCCTGTGCGCCGATGCGCGCGGCCATGGCGGTAGTGACTGGCTCGCGGACGGCGAGTACGCCATCGACCAGTTCGTCAGCGATCTGAACCTCATCGCCGGTTTTGCCGGCACCTCGGCCGTGCTGGTCGGCGCGTCGTTCGGCGGCCTGGTCGGCCTGCTGGCTCAGGCGCGCAATCCGCACCTGTTTCGCGCCTTGGTCCTCGTCGACATCACGCCACGCTGGGAAACCGCCGGCGTCGAGCGCATCCTCGCCTTCATGCGTGCGCATCCCGACGGTTTCGTCTCGCTGGATGAAGCGGCCGCGAGCATTGCGGCATATCTGCCGCATCGGCAGGAACCGCGTTCGCCGCAGCGCCTGCAATCCTTGCTGGTACAGCGTGAGGACGGCCGATATCGCTGGCATTGGGATCCGGCTCTGCTCGAGCGCATCGCCGAGAACGGCGAACGCCACCAGAGCGCGCTGATCGAAGCCGCGCGCCAGATCCGCGTTCCCGTGCTGCTGCTCTCGGGCAGCGACAGCGATGTCGTCTCGCAATCCACCATCACCGAATTTCTCGACCTGGTGCCGCAGGCACGCCACGTCGTCGTACCGCGTGCCACCCACATGGTCGCCGGCGACCGCAATGACCTGTTCACCGATGCTGTGCTTTCCTTTGTCCGGACCCTGCCTCAGGGACGGAACTGATCTACTGAGGAGTTGACCATGCAACACTGGCTTCCCTTGCTGGCCGCGCTCGTCGTGACGCTGGCCTGCTCCTATCGGCGCGCCAGCCTGCGCACCTGGAGCATCGCGACCGCGGTCGCGATCGTCGCGGTCGGCGTTCTCGCCAATGCACACTGGATAGCGACTTCGGCCACGCTGCTGGTGTTCGCGCTCGTGGCCGTGCCGCTGAACCTGCCCGACTTCCGCCGCACGCGGCTCAGCGCGCCGCTGCTCGCGATCTACCAGAAAATCACCCCGCAGCTGTCGCCGACCGAGAAGATCGCGCTCGAAGCCGGCACCGTCGGCTTCGAAGGCGAGCTGTTCAGCGGCAAGCCGAACTGGAACCAGTTGCTGCGCGAGCCCGTGCCGGCGCTCTCGGCTGACGAGCGCGCCTTCCTCGACGGCCCGGTGGAAGAACTCTGCCGCATGACCAACGACTGGGAGATCACTCACGAACTGGCCGACCTGCCGCCGGCCGTGTGGGAGTTCCTCAAGAAGAACAAGTTCTTCGGCATGATCATCCCGCGCGAATACGGCGGCCTGCAGTTCTCGGCGCTGGCGCATTCGGTGGTGCTGCAGAAGCTCGCGAGCGTGTCGACGACGATCGGCTCGACCGTGGCCGTGCCCAATTCGCTGGGTCCGGCTGAACTGCTGCTGCACTACGGCACCAAGGAACAGAAGGACTACTACCTGCCGCGCCTGGCCGACGGCCGCGAGATCCCGTGCTTTGCGTTGACCGGCCCGTACGCCGGTTCGGATGCGACGTCGATCCCGGACTACGGCATCGTCTGCAAGGGCGAGTGGAACGGCGCCAACGTGCTCGGCGTGCGCCTGACCTTCGACAAGCGCTACATCACGCTGGCGCCGATCGCGACCGTGGTCGGTCTCGCCTTCCGCATGTACGACCCGGAACAACTGCTCGGCGACACCGAGGATCTCGGCATCACGCTGGCGCTGCTGCCGCGCGACACCAAGGGCCTGGAGATCGGCCGCCGCCACATGCCGCTGAACATCCCGTTCCAGAACGGTCCGGTGCGCGGCAAGGACGTGTTCGTGCCGTTGGCGCAGCTGATCGGTGGACCGGAAATGGCCGGCGAAGGCTGGCGCATGCTGGTCGAATGCCTGTCGGTCGGCCGTGCGATCTCGCTCCCGTCCAATGCGACCGGCGCCGCGCGCATCGGTTCGATCGCGACCGGCGCGTATGCGCGCATCCGCAAGCAGTTCGGCATGGCCATCGGCCGCTTCGAAGGCGTCGAGGAAGCGCTCGCCCGCATCGGCGGCTACACCTATGCGATCAGCGCGCTGTCGCGCGCGACCGCCGCCGCGGTGGATCGCGGCGAGAAGCCGTCGGTACCCTCGGCGATCGGCAAATACCACGCGACCGAACTCGGCCGCGAGATCGCCAAGGACGTCATGGACGTGCACGGCGGCAAGGGCGTCATCCTCGGGCCCCGAAACTACGCCGGCCGCGCCTGGCAGGGCGCGCCGATCGCGATCACGGTCGAAGGTGCGAACATCCTGACGCGCAGCATGATGATCTTCGGCCAGGGCGCGATCCGCTGCCATCCGTTCGTGCTCAAGGAAATGCAGGCGGCCCAGCTCAGCGATTACTCCGAGCGCATCAAGGCATTCGACAAGGCGCTGTTCGGCCACATCGGCTTTGCGATCTCCAACGCCGTGCGCAGCTTCGTGCTCGGCATCACTCACGCGAAGATCGGCTCGGCTCCGGGCGACAAGTACACGCGCCGCTTCTACCGCAAGCTCAACCGCTATGCGGCCGCGCTCGCACTGATGGCCGATACCTCGATGCTGGTGCTCGGCGGCAAGCTCAAGTTCAAGGAGAAGATCTCCGCGCGCCTGGGCGACGTGCTGTCGAATCTGTACATCGCCTCGGCCATGCTCAAGCGCTACGAGGATCAGGGCCGTCCGGTCGCCGACCAGCCCCTGCTGGCCTGGGCTTTCCACGACTGCGTCTGGCGCATGCAGATGGCGCTCGACGGCGTGCTGCGCAATTTCCCGGTGCGTCCGATCGCGTGGCTGATGCGCACGCTGATCTTTCCGCTGGGCCGGCGCGAAGTGCCGCCGTCGGATCGCCTCGGCCGGCGCGTAGCCGCCATCCTGTGCGCGCCGAACGAAACGCGCGACCGCCTCGCCGGCGATGTATACCTTACGCCGAATGCAAACAATCCCATCGGCCGCATGAACGCACTGCTCGCCGACGTGATCGCGGCCGAACCGGTCGAGCGCAAGTTCCTCAAGGCGGTCAAGACGCTCAACGTGAAAGCCTACGACTACAACGGCCAGCTGGCCGAAGTCGAGGCGGGCGGCGGTGTCACGAGCGAGGAGCGCAAGCTGCTCGAACGCGTGCGCGCGGCGACGTTCGAGTTCATCAGCGTGGACGATTTCGACCCGCGCGAGCTGGAAGCCGCAGTCAAGCACGGCAAGACCGTGCTGCGCTCGGTCGCCTGAAGACGGGAGAGAGTGGAGAGAAGCGAGCAACGAGTAATAACGACCTCGCCGCCGCTTCTTCCACTCTTTTCTCACTCATCTCTTTAACGTCCCCGAACCCGCATGGCATCCGAAGCCCTAAGCCTGTTCCGCAAGCTCGGCCGCTCCGCCGCCGGGCGGTGGCTCTATTCGCGGCTGATCTGCTGGCGCGCGCCCTACTTCGGCAGCATCTCGCCGACGGTCGACGTGCTCGAGCCCGGCCGCTGCGTCGTACGCATCCGCCAGCGCCGGCGCGTGCAGAACCATATCGGCACGGTGCACGCGATCGCCCTGTGCAACATGGCCGAGATGGCCGGCGGGCTCGCCACCGACGCTACCATTCCCGCCGGCACACGCTGGATTCCCAAGGGCATGAGCGTGCGTTATCTGAGAAAAGCCAGCGGCGTCATGACCGCTACCGCGCTCGTGCCGACTATCGCCGATCCGGCTCAGGCGCAGGACCTGCACGCCATCATCGAGGTGCGCGACGCGCAGAACGAGGTCGTGTTCGACGCGGACATCACGATGTGGGTGTCGCCGCGCAAGGGCGCCTGAGCCAACAGCGATCGGCGCGATCGGGGCTACTGCGCGTTTCGCCGCAAATGTGGGAGCGCGTGCTCGAGCGCCACCATCGTGTTGGCGCCAAACAGTTCATCCACGCGCTCTATTGCGTTCAACGCCCGATCAAGATCGAACGATTCACCGGCCATGACCGCCAGCGCCGGATTGTGCAGTGCGTAGGCGAGATTGGCGGCGACCCGCGTCCCTTCGTCGGCGGGAATCATTCGTTCCCGATCGCCAGTGAAGCTCACATGCCCCGCAAGCAGCACACGAATCTGAAACAGCGCGAAGGCGAGCAACCTGACCCGATCGTCCTTGTCGTCCGTAGGGCGATCCATGCTCATCCCAGCAGCATCCGCACCGCCTGCTCTCCGCAGGCGAACACGAAACCGGCGAGAAAGAACAGGTAGCTCAGGCGCAGATAGCGATACTTGTGCCGCGCGAGATACAGGCCCAGCGAATACAGATCCTTGGCCTGGGTCTCGTAGATCGTACCGCCGGGCTCCAGCGTGCGCGCCATTTCCTGCAGGAAGCGCTCGCGCGAGATCTCGGAGAAATGGCCGAAGAACAGCAGATTGAAATGCGGCGGCAGGTCTTTGCTGTGCAGGCGCAGCGGCCGGTATTTCGGCAGCACCGCGAGGATGGCGAGCAGCAGCGCGACCAGCGTGAAGCCGATCAGAATCAGCACCGCCACGCGCAGGCCCGGTTCTGTGAGCTTGCCCAGCGACAGCGTCAGCACAATCGACGAGACCGTGATGATGATGTTGGCCTTGGTGTCCGCCATTGCCGACAGCTGGACGTGGTGCTGCTGCGCGGTGCGCAGGATGTTGTCGGAGGTGTTGCGTTCGGGCACCTGCGCAAACACGCTGCGGCTGCTGTCGGCTTCACTCATCGGCGCCATCCCCCGGTCCTGATGCGGCGATTGTAGAGCGCCGCGGCGCGCGGTGAACGGGTAAGGCACCCGTGACCGCATCCGCGAGTCGTCGCACGGCCCGTGCTGGGTCGTCTGCCGCTCACCGGTCCATCCATCGTGCGAGGCCGGCTGAGCCGTGCTTGGCGCGCCGGGCCGCGCAAAGCGTGATCGCTTCCTGCGCGCGCGCCAGTCCCTGCGCCGTGCCGCTGGCCGTGACCGCGTTGCGCGAAAAAAAGCGCGCGACGCGGCCGGCCTGGTCCTTGTCGCACCAGCCCTCGCTGACGAGTTCGGGCAAGTCACCGTGGATGAAGACCGGCGTGTGCGCGACGACCTGCGCATAGCGGCGCTGGAACCAGGTCCACAATGCGGCGCGATTGCGCGGATCGTATTGATGCACGCCGAGCAGGCGCGCGGTTTCGCTGACCTTGGCGCCCGGACCGATCGAGAACTCGCGCACGCGTTCGCCCTGTGCCGGATCGGTGGTCGCTCCCAAGGCCATGACCATGCTCATACGCAGGTTGGCGTCGTTGTTCCTGGCAAGTTCGGCGATCAGCGCATCGACCGCGGTCGCGCTAAGTTCCTGCACCGTCACCGCGAGCACCGTGCCGAGCAGGTCATAGTTGGCCGCGCCGAAACGCAGGCGGCCGTTGCCGTCGCCCTCGAGCACGGCCCTGCCCTGTTCCAGCAAGGCCGCGCGCACGCGCTTGCTGTCCACCTTGCGCGCGAGCAGCTCGGCCAGATCGGCGCGCAGCAGCGCATCGTCCTCGCTCTCACCGGCGCGACGTACATAGCCGAGCTGCGCCAGACGCGGCAAGTAAAGCTGTTCCACATGGACGTCGATCGCCGTGCGCGCCGCGTCGTCGGCCAGGTTGCGGCGTATCCACACCAGTTCCGGCAGCAGCGCGACGGCGACCTCGCGCGTCTTTGCTGCGGCCAGAGTATCGATCGCATCCAGCACGCTGTCCGCATCGACCTCGCCCTGCTCGAAACCCGCCTTGATCGCATCAGCGAACGCCAGCTGTTCGCGATCATTGAGCTTGCCGGCGACGCGCGTCAGCGCCTTCAGGTCGGACCGGGCCGGCGCGATGCGGTAGTAGCCGCGCGCCTGCGCGTTGGGCAGGTACCAGTCCGGGCAATCGCTGCCGTCGAGCATCATTTCCGCGCTGGGCTGGTCGAGCAGTTGGCATTGCGTCGCCGCGGCTTCGCCCTTGCCGCTGCGTACGCAGAAGGGAATGCCCCAGCGCTGTGCCTGCGCGTCGCCGCTCGAGCCGGCCGGAAAGAATCGCTCCTGGCGCAGCTTCAGGCGCGCCCTGCCGCCGTCGCAGACCAGTTCGCTGCGCACGAGCGGCACGCCGGGCTGGTCGAGAAAACTGCGCATGGCTTTTCCGGTGCGCGCATCCTGGTCGCCGGCCGCCTGCAGCGCATCGATGAGATCGTCCGAGGTCGCGCTCGCGAACGCGTGCTTGCGCATGTACTGGCGCAGGCCGTCGCGGAAGGTCTTCTCGCCGAGCCAGGCTTCGAACATGCCGAGGACAGCCGCGCCCTTGCCGTAGGTCAGGCTGTCGAAGGCGCCCTCGATATCGCCGTTGTCACCGATCGGCTGGCGCACGCGGCGTGCGCTCGCCAGGCTGTCGGCTTTCATCGCCTCCTGCGCCGCGGCGATGCTTTGCAGGTCCGCACGCTGCGCCGGACGCAGGCTCTGCGTGATGCGGCCTTCCATCCAGGTCGCGAAGGCCTCGTTGAGCCAGAGGTCGTCCCACCACGGCATGGTCACCGTATCGCCGAACCACTGATGCGCGAGTTCGTGCGCGTTGACCTCGAACGAGGCGCGGCGCAGGGAGGCCGGCGTGTTGGCGTCGAGCAGCAGCAGCGCCTCGCGAAACACGACGAGCCCCGGATTCTCCATCGCTCCGGCGCTGAAATCCGGCGCGGCCAGCAGGTCGAGCTTGCCGAACGCGTACGGATAGCCGAAGTAGTCTTCCAGCGCGGTGATGATTTCCGGGGTCGCGGCAAGCACTTCGGCGAGCCGGTGCCCCTCGCCCTGCGGTGCGATCGCGCGCAGGGGTATCGGCTGTTTGCGCCAGGCCGTCGCCGCGATCGGCTTGCCGTCGACGATGTCCCAGGGGCCGACCGCGAGCGCGAGCAGATACGTCGGCAGCTTCGGCGTGGTGCGGAAGGTGAGCCGGCGCCAGCCGTCGGCCAGCGGTTCGATGCCAGTCTGTGCCGCGTTCGCGACGGCCTGCTGGCCCGGCGGGATCTCGATGCGCACATCGAACGGCGTCTTGAAGCGCGGCTCGTCGAAGCTTGGAAACGCGCGCCTCGCGCTGATCGGCTCCATCTGCGTGATGACGTAGGGCTTGTCCGCGCGACGCGTCCGGTACAGCCCTTCGAGGCGGCTGTTGTAGCGCGCGCGGTAGGCGAAATGCAGGCGCAACTCCTGCGCCGGCACCGTCTGGCCGAAGTCGACGCGGGCCAGGCCGGAGTCGCGAGCAGGCAGGAATCGCGCCGGCTGCGTGCGGTCCTTCGCGTCGCGCCATTGCACCTGCTGGATGTCCAGATCCTGCGCATGCAGCCAGACGTGATCGGCCGATCGTTTCAGCGCGATGCGGATATCCGCGGTCGCGCTGAACCCCTCCGCGGTCGGGTCGACGCGGAAGGTCAGTGAATAGTGCAGCGGTTCGGCCGTATCCGGCAGCTTGCCGAGCGGCGGCTCGGTTGACGCGGCCGTGGCAAGGCCCAGGCAGGCGAACAAAAAGATACAACCGAGCAGGCGCCATCCGTCCATCGATACCCTCCGCGAGACCGGCGGAGGCTAGCACTAAGGAAGTTCTAAACAAGCCCTGGCACTACCGCTCTTGTATTCGGCACCAGATCTCCACAACCCCGCCAAATACCTGCTTCGCAGGTATTTGGCCGCCCCCTTGACTCAAGGGGGCTCCAGAATCAAAAGCGAATATCGACTTGGTCAGAGGTTACCTAGCGGCGGCCGCGCCAAAGCGCGGCGTTAGCTCGACAACGGGATTGCGCGTCAGTCGTGGTCGGGCAGGCTGACCTTGCCGCCAATGTCCGAATACTCGATGCCGCTGCGCCCGCCGGACTTGTTGCCGACCTTGAAATTGCCCTTGACGCCGTCGGCGTAGATGCCGCCGCTGCTGTCGGTGCCGACCTCCGCGTCGCCGCCTATGCTGCGGAAGCGGATGTCGCCGGAACTGTCGCGGCCGACGCGGGCATTGCCGCTGACTTTCTTGATCTCGACATCGCCGGAGCTGTCTTCCTCGACGGTGACGTCACGGCGTGCACCGTCGATCCTGATATCGCCGGAGCTGTCGCTGGTCACGACGACGTTGCTCTGGGCCTCGTCGATCACGATATCGCCGGAACTGTCGCGAACGCGCACATCGCCGCGCGGATCGCGGATAGTGATGTCGCCGGAACTGTCACTGAGATCTATCGCACCGGCATCGGTGATCTCGATGTCGCCGGACGAATCGCTGAGTTCCAGCGCCAGCGCCTGCGGCATGCGCACTTCGAGGTCGATGTAGGCGTAGTTGGAACCGAACAGCTTGATCTCCTTTTCATCCGGCGACGTGGTGTTCACTTCGAGCCGGTCGCCGCTGCCGCGGTGCTGCAGCTGCAGCTTTTCCAGTTGCTCCGCGCTCGAGGCGCAGGCGCGGCCGCGCAGTTCGACCGCAGTCAGGCCGGCGACGCCGACGATGCGCAAGTCGCCGGCCTGGG
Organism: Lysobacterales bacterium; assembly: GCA_038207515.1. GTDB lineage: Bacteria > Pseudomonadota > Gammaproteobacteria > Xanthomonadales > Rhodanobacteraceae > Tahibacter. The sequence goes on from JBBQZR010000040.1 coordinate 50,833, forward strand.
TCTGCAGGGTGAAGCGGCTCAGGCCGGCCGCCGGCAGGTCCAGGTCGCGCTTGGCGTTGAACGCGCAGTCGTCGGCGAACGCGCTCCCGCTGAACACTGTAAAGAGGAGGGCGGCGACACGGTGGGTCAGGGGGATTCGTTTCATGGCTCGCTCGCTGGCTTCAAGGGGCTGGGCTTCGGATACGTCCGCAAGGCCATCGGATGCACCGCGGACCGCAAAGGTTTAAGTCCGACCTGCGCCGGTCCTGCCGGCACCCGTATCATCGCCGCCCCGCCGTCGCCCATCCTGCCCATGAATGCCAAACGCCTGCAGCTGATCGACACGGCGCCCATCCCCGGCGGCGGCGAACTGCGCCTGTTCCGGGAGGGCGAGCATTTCTCGATCAAGATCGCCGGCACGGGTGATCTCATGTCCACGCGCATGCACGGCTCGGAAGACGCCCTGGCCGAGCGCGCCTGCACCCGCATCGCCGCGCGGCCGAACGCGCGCGTGCTGGTCGGCGGGCTGGGCCTGGGTTTCACGCTCGCGGCCGCGCTGCGGCAACTGCGTGCCGATGCGCAGGTCGTCGTGGCCGAACTCGTCCCCGGCGTGGTCGCCTGGAACCGCGACGTGCTCGGCGCGCACGCCGGACATCCGCTGGCCGACGCCCGCACCGTGGTCCGCGAAACCGACGTGGCGCAACTGCTGCGCAGCGAACGCAATGCCTACGACGCGATCCTGCTCGACGTCGACAACGGCCCGGATGGCCTGACCCACGCCGGCAATGCCTGGATTTACAGCACCAGCGGGCTCGGCAATATCCTCGCGGCGCTGCGTGCCGGCGGCGTTTTGACGATCTGGTCGGCCGGCCCGGACCCGGCTTTCAGCGCGCGTTTGCGCAAATCCGGTTTCGCGGTCGAGGAAATCCCGGTGCGTGCGCATGGAAACAAGGGATCGAGGCACCTGATCTGGCGCGCTCAACGCCGGTAATCCCGCGAAAGCCGGTTGATGCGCGTTTCCGCACGATCCGGCGAACGAGCGCGAGCTAATTTCGTTTTTCGACGCGCATGCGTAGAAATCCGCCAAAAACGCCCTCGCGCATTCAAACGCGCGTGGCGTTTGAGCAGGCCTGTCCGCAATTGGACCAAGGTCCAATGAAGGTCCGTCCGTCGTCTCGCGCTTACGCGTGCGTCAGCGCCAATAGACTTATTTGTTTACATTTTTTTGTGAGCCGTTTCTGATCCGGACAGTACACAATCAAAAACGTCGGGCGCCGCAGTGCGTCTGACGGAAGTGATTGATCGTCATTACCGCAGGGATATCGCCACGCTCTTCCGCGCGAAATCCGTGCAGTGCAAAGCAAATGGGAACCACCAGACCGGGCTCGGACGCGATAGACGCTCTCCGACGAACGCGTTCGCCCGGACGACGCAACAGGGGCTGTCGCAACAGTGGCTTTCACTATGATGAACACGCACGACGCCGCGCCGTTTTCAATAGCGGTCGCGTTACCTAGCTATCTGAAATCGCTGGTCGAACGCATGCTGCAAGGCGTGCTGCACGAACAGCAGGAGCGTGGTTTGCAGTGGTATCTGAGCGATGCCGCCAACGCAGACGTCACCGTGCGCATGCTCGGTGACGGCAGCCAGGCGATATCGCCGAACCTGCTCGCCGAAGTGCGTCGCCGCGATGGCGGCGTCGAGGTCGTCAATATCGAAGGGCCATGGCGCACCGGCGCGATGTCGTCAGCACTGACGCGCATCGCGGAACTGCTGCGCGCACGGCCGGCGCAGGAAAAGTCGAGTCTGGCCCTGCAATGGCTGCAGCGCTGGTGCGAACTTCGCGCGCTGCCCAGTCCACCGCCGGTAGAGTTGCGCATCGGCGGCCGTCTCGCCGCGCTGCTCGATACGCGTCACGCCAGCATGCAGGTGGCCGAACGCAGCTCGGCAGCCACGCCGGAACAGTTCATCGCGGCCATGACGCGCGACGGCTGGACGCTGACACCGGCCCAGGTGACTGCGGTGCCGGCAACACCCGCGGTGTCGGTCAAGCCTCTGCTGTGGCAGCTGGGCCTGCAGTCGGGAACTCTGGGTGCATTGCCGGCGCTGCGCTCGCCCAACGCACTGCGCCTCAAAGGCTGGCCGTACCTGGCCGCCGGCGGCCACAAGAGCTTCGCCGAACTGATCAAGTACCTGCGCAACGGCAACAACAATCGCGCCACGCTGCAGACGCTGGCGCTCGCGCCGCGCGCCATCGTCGACGGCTTCCTCAACGCCTGCCTGGTCTGCGAGTTCTTCCACGAGGGCGGCGTCGCGGTGGCGGCGACACCGCCGCCGGAACCGACCACCGCGCGGGCCGCATCCATCGCCGCCAGCGGCGATGAGCAGGCGATCATCTCGGCCATCCGGCGCACGCTCGGGATGGGCCGGCCATGAGCGAGATCAAGCTGCTGTTTGCCGGGCCGATGGGCGCGGGCAAGACCACCGCGATCCGCTCGATCAGCGAGATCGAGCCGATCAGCACCGAAGTCGAGAACACCGATTTCGAAGAATCGAACAAGGCCGAGACTACGGTCGCGATGGACTACGGCGAACTCACGCTCGATACCGGCCACAAGCTGCGCCTGTACGGTTCGCCCGGCCAGCGCCGCTTCGAGTTCATGTGGCCGCTGCTGGCCGAGGGCGCGCTGGGCGTGGTCGTGCTGATGGACAACTCGCGCCCGAACCCGCTGGCCGACCTGGCCGACTTCCTGACCGCATTCGGCAGCCAGATCGGCGCGGGTCGCGTCGTCGTCGCGGTCGGGCGCATGGCCAGCCATCCGCATCCCAGCCTCGACGATTATCTCGATGCCGTCGCCTCGCGTGGGCAATTCCTGCCCGTGGTCAATGCCGACGTGCGCCAGCGCGACGACGTGATCGGCGTACTGGACGTGCTGTTCGAACAGATCCAGACAGCCGATCGCGCCGCTGAGGGCGATATGGACGAGTGGCTGCAGCTGGTGCAGCGAGCGAGGACGCAATGACGCAGATCTCCCGCAACCTGCCGCTGGCCCTGAAGACGACCATCGACGCGGCGGTTCGCTCTCTGCATCAGCGCGTGCCGGCGGCGATCGGCTGTGTCATCGCCACGGTGGACGGACGTCTGGTCTCGCACGTCGTCGACAACGAAGCCGATCCGCCGCGCATCGCCGCGATGATCGGTTCGATGGTTGCGCTCGGCGAAACCATCGGCCGCGAAATGCGCATCGACCGGTCGCAGTACGTCGTCGTGAACGCGCTCAACGGCACGCTGCTCGCGCAGCGCGTGCCCAGCCGCAAGGAGTTGTTCGTCGTCTCCACGCTGGCGAGGCCAACGACCAACCTCGGCATCCTTCTGCACGAAACCCGCACGACCGCGGCCGAAATCGGCCGCGCGCTCGACGAATGGCTCGACCGCTACCAGGCCGCCGCGGCGGCGCCGGTCGTCACCGAATGAACCGTAGCCCGCCGGCCGCGGGCAACCTTATGCAACGAGGCACATCATGGCAAAACTCGATCTCTCTCCCCTTTCCAGCATCGACGGCTTCGTCGGCGCGGCCCTCGTCGACTCCGACAGCGGCATGGCGCTGGCCAAGCTGGGTGGCGGCGCCGTCGACCTGGATCTCGCCGCCAGCGGCAACGCCGAGGTGGTCAAGGCCAAGCGCCGCGTCGCCACGTCGCTGAAGCTCAACGACACGATCGAGGACATCCTGATCAGTCTGGAGCGCCAGTACCACCTGATCCGCCCGCTGGAACGCAACGACAAGCTGTTCCTCTATGTCGTGCTCGACCGCGCCAAGTCCAACCTCGCGCTGTCGCGCCACGAGCTCAAGAGCTTCGAGAAGAACCTCGAATTCGCCTGAGCAACACCGCAGCCTTGTCTTCGTGAGGGTGGCAAGCACCGTGCCGCGCCACCGGCGAGTCAGGCATCCGGTCCGTAAACGAAAAATGCGCCTCAGAGGCGCGTTTTTCTTTGCCGCCAGGCCATTAGGGAACCTCTGAACAAGTCGATATTTGCTTTTGATTCAGGAGCCCCCTTGAGTCAAGGGGGCGGCCAAATGCCTGCAAAGCAGGCGTTTGGCGGGGTTTTGGAGATCTGGTGCTGAGTACAAGAGCGGCAGTTCCAGGACTTGTTCAGAACTCCCTTAAGGCTCAGCCGCGCTGTTCGAGCGTCACCGCCACGGCGTGGACCACCGCGGCGATGCGCACGGCGCTCTGCACAGCCTGCGTGGTCAGCTCATGTTTGCGCAGGGTCTTCTCGTGCGAGTCCATGCACATGCCGCAACCGTTGATCGCCGACACCGCGAGCGAACACAGCTCGAAATCCACTTTGTCGCAACCCGGATTGGCCATCGCATTCATGCGCAGGCCGGCGCGCAGGGAGGCGTAATCCGTGTCGCTGACCAGATGCGTGAAGCGGTAGTAGACGTTGTTCATGGCCATGATCGCCGCCGCGGTACGCGCGCCGTTGAGTTCGGCCTCGCTTGCATGCGCGGCACCTTCGGCGGCCAGCGCGGCGACCAGCGGCTCGTGCCGCGAGGCGATCGCCGAGGACAGCGCGACCAGCGCGATCTGCTTGCGGCTCAAGCCGGGCGCACCGCCTTCGCTGAGCACAGAGTCCAGGTTCAGGCGCAGGTCCTTCGCATAGTCCGGGATCTGCGATTTCAGTTCGGCAACACTCATGGGGGGGCGCTCCTTTTCGTCCAGCGGCGAAGCGGATCCGCACGCAGAACAATGGGTACAAATGGATTATTTTTCAGCATGACCGCGCGATACGCGCGTGATGCGGAAAGAGTGAGAAAGTGGGGAATTAGAGAAAGCGGGCGCGGACTGCTGCCCGCTTTCTCGGTCGTGTCTCAGAGGGAGCGTAAGTGGTGAGAACCGGGAGGACGCTTCACGCCTGTCCCGGTCTCACGCCTCGTCACTCCCTGTTCGCCTCTCAGGCGACCTTGATGACTTCTTCGCCCTGGTGCCAGTTGCACGGGCAGAGCTCGTCGGTCTGCAGCGCGTCGAGCACACGCAGTACTTCTTCCGGGTTGCGGCCGACCGACAGGTCGGTCACGTAGACGAAGCGGATGATGCCCTGCGGGTCGACGATGAACGTCGCGCGCTGCGCCACGCCGGCGTCCTTGTCGAGGATGCCCAGCGCCGAGGTCAGCTCGCGCTTGATGTCGGCCAGCATCGGGAACGGCAGCGTGCTCAGGTCCTTGTGGTGCGTACGCCAGGCGTGATGCACGAACTCCGAATCGGTCGAGCCGGTCAGCAGCTGCGCGTCGCGGTCGAGGAAGGCCTGGTTATGCTTGGCGAAGCCGGTGATCTCGGTCGGGCAGACGAAGGTGAAATCCTTCGGATAGAAAAACACGACCAGCCACTTGCCCTTGTAGGTGTCGTTGTTGATGTCGACGAAGGCGTTCTTGAGATCGGTGGAAACGGTGGCCTTGACGTTGAACTGCGGGAACTTTTCACCAACGCTGAGCATGGTTCACTCCTTGGGGGTCTGAAAGCGATTCCCTTCGTGCGAAGGGAGGGGTAACGCACGGGCCGCAGAATACGGCCCGCGTTCTCATCTAGCCAATCAATTGATACCATCGCGACGATAGACCCCGGCTATGAGAGCGCCATGAATCTACGTGACCTGCGTTATCTGGTCGCATTGGCCGAACACAAGCACTTCGGCCGCGCGGCCGATGCCAGCTTCGTGAGCCAGCCGACCTTGTCCACCCAGATCAAGAAGCTCGAGGACGAGCTCGACGTAGCGCTGGTCGAACGCACCCCGCGCAAGATACTGCTGACCGAGGTCGGGCGCGAGATTGCGGCACGGGCCCGACATGTGCTGGACGAGGTCGACCAGATCAGGGCGATCGCGCGACGCACCAAGGATCCGGAATCCGGCACGCTGCGTCTGGGCATATTCCCGACCCTGGGGCCGTATCTGCTGCCGCACGTGATACCCGGACTGCGCGCACGCTTTCCGCGCCTGGAGCTGCTGCTGGTCGAGGAAAAAACCGAGATCATCCTGCGCCAGATCCGCGAGGGGCGACTCGACGCCGGCATCCTCGCCCTGCCCGTCCATGATCAGCAATTGCACGTCGAGAAACTGTTCGACGAACCGTTTGTACTGGCTGTTCCGGAATCCAATGCGCTGGCGAAACACAGCTCAATCAGGTTCGACGACCTCGCCGATCAGAACCTGATGCTTCTCGAAGAGGGGCATTGCCTGCGAGATCAGGCCCTTGAGGTCTGCCAGCTGGCTGGCGCCGGGGAGCGGAGTGGTTTTCGCGGGCAATGCCCCTCTTCGAGAAGCATCAGG
>JBBQZR010000041.1:0-55302 GCA_038207515.1 Lysobacterales bacterium
TGGCGCACGACCTCGCCGGCATCGACCGCGGAGCGCTGCAGCTCGACCCCGCCCGACAGCCGCGCGCGGCTGAGGTCGAGCATGTCGTCGATCATGCCGGCCATGCGTCGCCCGCTCGAGACCATGCGCGACGCGCTGTCGCGCAGCACGCCGTCGGGCAGCGCGCGCTGCAGCACCGCGGCCGATGCCAGCATCGCGCCGAGGGGGGTGCGCAGGTCGTGCCCGAGCATCGCGACGAAGACCTCGTTGAAGCGCAGCGTCGCGCTGCGTTCCTCGAGCTCGCGGGCGAGCTGGCGGCGTTGCCGCGCGAGCTGGAAGAAGACCTCGGCCTTGCTGCGCAGCACGTGCGGCTCGATCGGCTTGAAGAGGAAGTCGACCGCGCCACTGTCGTAGCCCTGGAACACGCGGAACTGCTCGTGCGCGCCTGCGGTGACGAAGATCAGCGGCACGTGGCGGGTGCGTTCGCTGCCGCGCATCAGCTCGGCCAGCTCGAAGCCGTCCATGTTCGGCATCTGCACGTCGAGCAGCGCCAGGGCGACGTCGTTGACCAGCAGCAGCTCCAGCGCGTCCGCGCCGGAGCGCGCCTGCAACAATTCCACATCGAGATTTTCCAGCAGCGCCGAGAGCGCGAGCAGGTTCTCTTCGAGATCGTCGACGATCAGGCATTTGACCCGTTCCTGCGGCGGGAACGGTGACGGCGGTTCGTGTCGGTTCATGCGCGCCCCGCGCGCGGCAGCGCCTGGAACATAGTCATGATTTCATCCAAGGTGAGTACATGGTCAGCGGAAATGCGGTCCAGCGCCGCCTCGGGCATCTGCGGCATGTGCGCGCTGGCGGGCTGCTGCACGACGGTCACGCCGCCGGCGCGCTGCACCGCCTGCATGCCGGAAGCACCGTCGCGGCCGGCGCCGGTCAGCAGCAGCGCCAGCAGCCGGTCGCCGTAGACGGCCGCGGCGGTCTCGAACAGCACGGACACGGAAGGCCGCGAGAACTCCACCGGCTCGTCCATGGACAGGGCCAGCTGCGGCCCGTCGTCGATGAGCAGATGGTATTCCGGCGGCGCGAAATAGATCGTGCCGGCGGCGATCGGATCCTTGTCGTGGACCTCGCGCACCGGCAGTTTGCAGCGCGGCGCGAAGACGTCGACCAGCAGGCTCTCGCGCTCGCGCGGCAGATGCAGCACGACGAAGACGCTCGCGCGCGTGTCCGCCGGCAGCGCGGGCAGCACGCGCGTCAGTGCCTCCACACCGCCGGAGGATGCGCCGATCGCGATGGCGTCGACGGGGCGGGCGAATCGAACGCTCATCGTGCATCCGCCTTCTGGTAGATGCGGTCCTCGCGCGACACTTCGACGAACGCATCGGCGTGGCTGGAAAAACGCAGCGACTCGCGCAGGCCGATGCCGAGAAATCCCTTGCGACACAGTGATTCGTGGAACAGGCCCAGCGCGCGACCCTGCAGTTCGCGATCGAAATAGATCAGCACGTTGCGGCAGGACACCAGCTGCATTTCCGCGAACACGCTGTCGGTCGCCAGGCTGTGATCAGAGAACACGATGTTGCGGCGCAGGTTCTTGTCGAAGATGACGCGATCGTAAGCCGCCGAATAATAATCCGACAGCGAGGAACGCCCGCCGGACAGATGATGATTGCGGGTGAAGTCGGCCACCTTTGCCGCGTCGTAGATGCCGGCTTCGGCACGGCGCAGCGCGTTGGGGTTGATGTCCGTCGCATAGATCAGGCTGCGCTCGAGCAGCCCTTCCTCGCGCAGCAGGATGGCCATGGAATAGGCCTCCTCGCCCGAACTGCAGCCGGCGACCCAGATCTTCAGCGACGGATACGTGCGCAGCAGCGGAATGACCTTCTCGCGCAGCGCGCGGAAATAGCTCGGGTCGCGGAACATGTCGCTGACCTGCACGGTAAGGTACTCGAGCAGTTCGGCGAACACGTCCGACTCGTGCAGCAGCCGTCCCTGCAGCTGCGACAGGGTCTGGCAGTCGAAGCGCAGCATCGCCGCGGACAGGCGGCGGCGCAGCGAGGCGCGCGCATAGCGGCGGAAATCATAGTGATAGGCGTGATAGATCGCCTCGACGAGCAGCTTGAGCTCGACGTCGTTGACGGAGGCATCGGTCGGCACCACGCTCACCGCGGCATCCAGATCCGTACCAGGGACAGCAGGCGATCCACGTCCAGCGGCTTGGCGATGTAGTCATTGGCGCCGGCGGCGAGGCATTTCTCCTGGTCGTCCTTCATCGCCTTGGCGGTCAGCGCGATGATCGGCAGACGGCGCCACTCGGGGCGCTGGCGTATCTCGCGCATCGCGGTGAAGCCGTCCATCTCGGGCATCATGATATCCATCAGCACGAGGTCGATGGTCGCATCGGGCGACTTGTCCGCGCGCGCGAGCACTTCCAGTGCCTCGCGGCCGTTGCGCGCGATCTCGATCTTCGCGCCCTTGGGTTCCAGCACGCTGGACACCGCGAAGATGTTGCGCACGTCGTCCTCGACCACGAGGATGCGCCTGCCCTCGAGCGCGGAATCGCGGTCGCGCGCGGCGCGCAGCATGCGCTGCCGGTCCGGCGTCAGGGTCGATTCCATCTGGTGCAGGAACAGGGTGACCTCGTCGAGCAGCCGCTCGGGCGAACGCGCGTCCTTGACGATGATGGATTTGGAGAAGCGCCGCAGCGACTGTTCCTCGTCACGCGACAGCGCGCGCCCGGTGTAGACGATGACCGGCGGGAACGACACCTCCTCGCGTTCGGCCATCTTCTGCAGCAGCGCATAGCCGCTCATGTCGGGCAGGTTGAGATCCAGCACCATGCAGTCGAAGGTCCTCGCCTGCAGCGCCGCGAGCGCCGCGCCGGCGGAATCCACGCCGACGATGTCGACGTCGTCGGCGACCAGCAGCTGACGCACGCTTTCGAGCTGTACCGCGTTGTCCTCGACCACGAGCACGGTGCGCAGGCGCGACGTGCTCATGGCTTCCATCTGGCGCAGCGCGTCGACGAGCTGCGAGCGCATGACCGGCTTGACCGCATAGCCCATCGCGCCGCGTTCCAGCGCCTGCTGCGCGTAATCGGCGACCGACACGACATGGACCGGGATATGCCGCGTCAGCGGGTTGCGCTTGAGCTGGTCGAGCACGCCGAGGCCGGATTGGTCCGGCAGGTTGACGTCGAGCAGGATCGCGACGGGACGGTAGCGCGTCGCCGCAGCCAGGCCGTCGCCGCCGCGCTGCGCCACGATGCAGGCGAAGCCGGTTTCGCGCGCCACGTCGCGCAGGATGGCCGCGAAATTGGGGTCGTCCTCGACGACGAGCACGCAGCGTCCGCCGTCGGCCAGCGTGTCGCGGTCGTCGTCGATCGGCGCCGGCGCGAGCGGCGGATCCCGCGGCACCGCACGCGGCTTCATCGGCGCCACGACCGCAGCCGTGCGCGTCTCGGACGCGACGATGCGGCCTTCGCCGGGCTGGGTCGGCAGGGTCAGCACGAAGATGCTGCCCTTGCCCGGCGTGCTGCGCACGAGGATGTCGCCGCCGAGCAGGCGGGCCAGGTCGCGCGAGATCGACAGCCCGAGGCCGGTGCCGCCGTACTTGCGGTGCATGCTGCCGTCGGCCTGGCGGAAAGCCTCGAAGATCACGTCCTGCTGCTGCTCGGGGATGCCGATGCCGGTGTCGTGCACGGCGAACACGACCTGCCCCTGCTCGTCGGCGGACACGCGCATCGCGACCTCGCCACGCTCGGTGAACTTGAGCGCGTTGGACAACAGGTTGCGCAGGATCTGGCCGAGCCGCAGCGGATCGGTCAGCAGTTCCACCGGCGTGCCGATCTCGATCTCGCAGACCAGCTGCAGTCCCTTGTCCTGCGCGACCGGCCGGAACGTGCGCACGAGCGAGTCGGTCGCGGCGACAATGTTTACTTTTTCACGATTGACTTCGACAGTGCCCGATTCGATCTTGGCCAGGTCCAGGATGTCGTTGATGATCGCGAGCAGGTCCTTGCCGGCCGAGGAAATCGTCTGCGCGAACTTGACCTGTTCGTCGGTGAGATTGCCCGGCTTGTTGTCCGCCAGCAGCTTGGCCAGGATCAGCGTGGAGTTCAGCGGCGTGCGCAGCTCGTGGCTCATGTTGGCCAGGAACTCGCTCTTGTAGGTATTGGCGCGCTCGAGCTCGGTCGCCTTGTCGATCAGCACGACCTGCGAGCGTGCCAGCTCGTCGCGCTGGTGCTCCAGCTGCTGGGCGAATTCCTCGAGCTGGGTATTGGTCTGTTCGAGCTCGGCCTGCTGGTTTTCCAGCTGCGTGCGCGAGGCCTTCAGTGCGTTGCTCTGCTCCTCGAGTTCCTCGTTGCTGACGCGCAGTTCTTCCTGCTGGGTCTGCAGTTCCTCGGCCTGCTGCTGGGTTTCCTCGAGCAGTTCCTGCACGCGCGCCCGGTCCTTGGCCGTGCGCACGGCGATCGCGAAAGATTCTGCGGCGCGGCGCAGCAGTTCCTTTTCGGGTTCGCGCACCGGGCGCAGGAAGCCGAGTTCGAGCACCGCCTGCACCACGCCGTCGATGGCGGTCGGCAGGATCAGCAGTTCGCCGGCGTCGCCGCGGCCGAGGCCCGAGCTCAAGGGCAGATAGCCCGGCGGCAACCGGCGTACATGCAGCAATGCACGATCCTTGATCGCCTGGCCGACCAGGCCTTCGCCGAGGCGCTGGTCCGCCCTGTCGGCGCCGCCGCTGGGCGCGTGCGCGGCAACCTGATGGAAACGGCCGCCGCCAGCCAGCACGTAGACCGCGCCGACGGGCGCGTCCATGTAGCGCGTAAGGAAAGCCAACGCGTTCTCACCGATGGACTGCAAGCCCTGTTCGCCGAGCAGGCGTTCGGCCACACCGGCCTGGCCCTGGCGCACCCAGGCCTCGGTCTCGCGCGCGTGGTAGTCGCGTGAGGTCACGACGGCGGCGATCAGGATCAGTACGAACAAGAGCGCCGCGCCCGTCGATACCCAGATTGTGCTGTCGGAGGCGTTGCGCCACTCTCGGTGCTGCTGCGTTTGCTTGCGCTGCTCGCTGTCGGCGATTTCGGCGGCGACCGTGCGGATCTTGTCCATGATCAAACGGCCGCGGTCGGTGGTGAACACGGCCATTGCCGCGGTGCTATCGCCACGCTGGCGCAGGTCTACCGACTCATCGAGTTCGGCCATCTTCTCGATCATGAACTGGCGCAGCCCGGCGACGCGGCGCTCCTGGTCCACATCGCCGCCGACTAGCGCCTGCAGGCGCTGTAACTGCGCGTCGACGCCGGTCCTGGCTGTCGTGAACGGTTCGAGGTAGCGCGCGTCACCGCTGAGCAGGAAGCCGCGCTGTCCGGTTTCTGCGGCCGTAATCAGCAACAGGCTGTCGCCAAGGGCTTCCATCACCGCGTCGGATCGCTGCACACGTTCGGAAGCGACCGTGCGATTCACCCGCAAATCGTAGGAGAACCATGCGATGAGCACGACCGCGACCGCGGCGAGCACGAATCCGATCGCCCCGCGCAGAGGCAGGAATCCGAGCGAACGGAGTCCACGCAGATCGTCCACCGCCGTCGAATGGGGCATGCAGGAACCTTGTAGGCAGATGGGGCGCGCAAGCGAGCATACGACGCTGTCAGCAAGGCAGAGTCAGCCGCTGTTTCTAGCAACATACGCTTTGGAATGCCATCCCCACGACGTCGCTCGGCGCAACGGATGGACAATCAGCCCGTGCAAGCCTCGAACCGCATAGAAAGTGTGAGTGAAACGTGACGAAGAAGGCGCCTCTACGGCGACTACCAGCGGGCGGCAGGCATCACAGATGCCCGCCGCCAAGTGTTGGCCATGCTCTACAGGTCGCGTCTGCCCGGGGCGCCCATGCCGGCGCCGCTATCGCGACGGTCGTTGGTCTGGCGTTCCGGGCGACGTACCTCTTCTTCACCACCGCCGGTTTCGCCACGAGCGGCGGCGGCCTTGCGATGTGCATTTCCGCGCGCTTCCCCGCCACGGCGGCCGATTTCGGCCATGTGTTCACGATTCTGACTTACCGCTTCCCCGCCCTTGCGGCCCGCTTCGCGCGCCTCTTCGGACGTGAACTCATGCGCCGTGCCGCGCGCATGTGCGGCCCGTCCGCCTTCGCTGGCGATGGCGCGCTGACGGCTCTCATCCATGGATGCGAAGCCGCGCCGGCTGGTGCCGTTGCTCTCGGCGGAACGGCTGCCGGCATCGTGGCGGGATTCATCGCCGGTCTGCGCCGAGGCGTCGGGTTTGCGCTGGTCGTTCGGGTTCATTGCTCTCTCCGTTGATGACCATCCTTCCTCGCTGCGACCGCCCTGCCATGTACGCGGACGGATGGTCTGTCTGTCGGGCGGTGAGTAATGCACCGCAACGACCGTGCCAACCGCACTCAACAACTTTTTTCTCGCGTTATCTGAATAGCGGCGCTGATCTGAAGAATTACGGACACGCGAACGAACCGTTACGTGGTTGTGCGGATCGCGTGCGTCACGAGGACGTTTCATCAGCGGCATCGTGTCCACTGCGACGAAATCATCCGGACGTCTGGCGGGTGCTCTTGCGTCGTCTATTCGCGTGTGCGCCATTGCGACGCCAGTGCGGAAAACGTGTCGGTCCTTGCGCGCTGCGCAGACCTTCGTACGCGTATCCAGGGCGGCAGGTCACTCGCGTATGGCGCCTGGCCATATCGACGCCCGCTGCTGCCGCAGTGATCGGGAGCGGTTCGCCCTGCTGGTGCGCTGAGCGCGGCGATCGATCGCACCTTGACGCGGCCCGTTGCAGAATCCGGCGATGGATCACGAAGCCCCGTTTCCGTTCGCTTCCACCAGCAGTGTCGCGCGCGCTTTCCTGTACGTGCTGCCCTGCCACGGCGAAGACCTGCTCAAGCTCGGCTTCTCGCGCGATCCGCTCGCGCGCCTGCAGCAGTTGCATCCGCGCTACTTCGAGTTCTTCGATACCGAACTCGCCTTCGCCGTCGAGACCGAGACCGTGCGCGATGCGCGCGCGCTGGAAACGCGACTGGGCCGCACGCTGCACCTGCATGCAGCGCCGGCACCGCTGACCGTGCCGGCCGAGGCCGGCGGTGCGACCGAGTGGTACCGCGGCGCCTATGCCGCGCTGGACGCAGCCGCCATCACGCTGCAGCGCGACGGCTATCGCCTGCATCGCCCGCTGCGCGGCTGGATCCGCGAACGCCTGCTCGCGAGCGCCGAACTGCTGTACGCCTGGACCGCCCTGCTGCATCCGCTGGAACTGGAAGCGCGCGGCGCGGCGAGCCGGGCCAGCCGTGCCCAGCGCCGCGTCGCCGACGTGCTCGATGCCTATCGCTGCGAAGGCATCGACCTGAGCCGTTGGCTGCCCGCCGCGGTGCTCGACTGGCATGACGCGGCGAGCCTGACCCGGCCTCGCGAATAGCCTGCGACTCTCCGGCAAGCGAATTGCAGCAGGCATCTCGCGCCCGACTTCGCGCAATGGAGCTGCCATGAGCCTGACCGCCTACCGGCGCAAGCGTGATTTCTCCCGCACGCGCGAACCCGTCCCTCGCGTGGCTGCCGCCGGGCAACGCAGCCTGTTCGTCGTCCAGCTCCACCACGCGAGTCGGCGCCACTACGATTTCCGCCTGCAGGTCGGCGACACGCTCAAGAGCTGGGCCGTGCCCAAGGGGCCGAGTTTCGATCCGGCGGTCAAGCGCCTCGCCGCGGAAGTGGAAGATCATCCGGTCGACTACGCCGACTTCGAGGGCGAGATTCCGGCCGGCGAATACGGCGGCGGCCACGTCGCGCTGTTCGATCGCGGTGTTTGGACCTGCGACGGCGACGTCGACGCGCAGCTGCGCAAAGGGCATCTCCAGTTCGAGCTGTTCGGCGAACGGCTCAAGGGCGGCTGGCATCTCGTGCGCACGCGCCGCGGCCGCAGCGGCCACCCCGAATGGCTGCTGATCAAGCAACAGGACGCCTTCGCCGGCCAGCGCGAAGCCGACGATCTGTTGGCCGGCGTGACGCCGCCGCCCGCCGCGTCCGGACCGGTCGCGAAATCAACCGCGAAGACCACCGCGAAGCCGATCGCGAAGACCACCGCAAGCGCGCGCAAAACGTCCGCGCGCGCCGGTACGCGCAGCGCGCCGAAACCGCGCCGCGGCCGTCGCATCGACTGGGCCGCGCGCGCGGCCGATCTGCCCGCGGCGCGGCGCGGCACACTCGCCGATGCGCCGTTCGAGCCGCAGCTCGCCCAGCTCGCGACACAGCCGCCGGCCAGCGAAGACTGGCTGCACGAACTCAAGTGGGACGGCTACCGCCTGGTCGCCGTGATCCGCGGCGGTAGCGTGCGGCTGTGGTCGCGCAATGCGATCGAGTGGACTGAAAAGCTGCCGGACATCGTCGCCGCGCTGGAACGACTCGGTCTCGACCAGGCCGCTCTCGACGGCGAACTCATCGCCGGTAGCGGCGCGCACCAGGACTTCGGGCTGCTGCAGTCCACGCTGTCCGGGCAAGCCCAGGCGCGCCTGAGCTACGTGCTGTTCGATCTGATCCATCTCGACGGCATCGACCTGCGCGCGAGTCCGCTGCGCGCGCGCAAGGCCTTGCTGATGCAGGTGCTGGACAAGCCGCCGGCGCATCTCGCCTACAGTTCGCACATCGTCGGCGATGGCGCGGCGGCTTTCGAACTCGCCACCGCCCGCGACTTCGAAGGCACCATCGCCAAGCGCGCCGAAGCGCCGTATCGCAGCGGACGCAGCGACGACTGGCGCAAGATCAAACGCGCACACAGCGAAGAATATGCCGTCGTCGGCTATACCGCGCCGCGCGGCAGCCGCAGCGGCTTCGGCTCGCTGCTGCTCGCGCGCCACGTCGACGGCGCCTGGCAGTTCGCCGGCCGCGTCGGCTCCGGCTTCGACGACGCGCAGATGCGCCAGATCGCCGCGGCACTGCCGGAAAAGACCAGGGCCACGCCCAGCGTGCCGGTCGAGGCCATCGACACCGATCTGCGCACGGCGCGCTGGTTCGCACCGGCCTTCGTCGTCGAGGTCTTCAGCCGCGGCCAGGGCCGCCAGGGCCTGTTGCGCCAACCTTCCCTCAAGGCGATACGCATGGACAAGAACCTCAGCGACCTGCGCAGCGACGCACCCGCCGCGCGCAAACGCAACACGACGGCCGCTGCGCCGAACAAGAAAGCCGCGCCTGCCGGCGAGGAAACGCCGATCAGGAAACCGGGGCGCGTCGCAAAAGCAACGCCGGGAACGAAAAAATCGGCGCGCGCCGCGACGACAGCGCCGAAGAAATCCGCAGCGAAGAAATCCGCACCGAGGCCATCAGAGCCGAGACGATCGGCCGTAGAAAAATCGACGCCAAGGAAATCAACACCCACGAAATCCGCGACGAAGAAATCCACAAGCGCCACCACGAAGGTGCCCGCCGCGAAACCTGTGCGCAAGACAACCGCCGCAGTACCGCGCCTGACCAGCCCCGAACGCGTGGTGTTTCCGGACGACGACATCCGCAAGCAGGACGTCGCCGACTACTACCGTGACGTCGCACCGCTGCTGCTGCGCGAGATCGCCGGCCGACCGCTGTCGGTCGTGCGCTGTCCCGACGGCATCGGCCAGGCCTGTTTTTTCCAGAAGCACCGTACCGCCGGCATTACGCAGGTCGACCGCGTGCGTCTCAAGGAGGAATCCGGCGCGACCCGCGACTACCTCGTGGTCAACGACGAAGCGCAGCTGATGGAGCTGGTGCAATTCAACGCGCTCGAGTTCCATCCCTGGGGCTCGACCGCGGCCAGGCCCGATCGCGCCGACCGGCTCGTATTCGACCTCGATCCCGGCCCCGGCGTGACCTGGGCCGCGATCAGGAGCGCCGCAAAGCAGCTGCGCGAACTGCTCGCGAAAACCGGGCTCGAATCGTTCCTGCGCACATCGGGCGGCAAGGGCCTGCACGTCGTCGTGCCGCTGAACCCCGGCTGCAGCTGGAACCTGGTCAAGCGCTTCGCCCAGGGGTTCGCCGCGAGCCTCGCGCAAAGCGAGCCCGAGCGCTATGTCGCCGTGGCCAGCAAGGCCAAGCGCGACGGCGTGATCTTCATCGATTACCTGCGCAATGGCCGCGGCGCCACGAGCGTGGCGTCGTATTCGCTGCGCGCGCGCCCCGGTGCTCCGGTCGCCATGCCGCTGGCCTGGAGCGAACTCGGGCGACTCAAGAGTGCCGCCGCATTCGACCTGCATTCCGCACGGCAACATATCGCACGTCGTGCGCAGGACCCGTGGGAGAGCATCGACGAGATTCGCCAGAATCTCGCGCGCTGGGCCGATTGACGCGGTTTCGGGCGACCGACGTCTACAAATAGCGAGTGGCACATGGCTTGCTGTCATCACCCCGACGCGCCGCAGGCGTGTGATTCCTCAGCAGCACTCGCGACAGCCGGAGATTGCCATGATCGTCACCAACTACCTTTCCGCTTTTGCCACCGGCATCGCGCTCGCCGTCGTCGGCGTCGCCACGGCGCAGAATCCGCCGCCCACGGCCAGCGAAAAGAGCGCCACGATGACCGCACCACAAACTGCTGCCGGCGACATCGAGGCGCTGAGCACGCTGAGCGCGGTCAACAAGCATGAGATCGCCGCGGCCGAGCTGGCCCAGTCCAAGAAGATCGACGCGGCGACGATGGATTACGCAAAGATGCTGCAGACCGACCACACGGCCAATCTCAAGAAGGTCGACGAGATCAGCCAGATGACCAAGGCGCCGATTGCGGAAACGCCGTCGGTCAAGGCACTAAAGGACCAGACCTCCGCCGAACGCGACACGCTCGCCAAGCTCGATGGCCCCGCGTTCCAGACCGCGTATCTCGACGCGATGATCAAGGGCCACGCCAACGTGCAGAGCATGATCGACACCAAGCTGCTGCCGGGCGCTACCGACGTCGCCGTGCAGCAGCACTTGCGCAATACCCGCACCAGCGTGGCCAAGCATCTGGATCAGGCCAAACAGCTGCGTGGTGCAAAATAATTCGCACACGTCGCAATTTGCACACCCGCACAGTGCGCGTACCCCTGCTTTGCAGCAGTGACTGCCTTCATGGAGAACTGGTATGAACAAGCACGACAATTCACGCGACCGCTCGTCGCGCATCGAACCGCGACACGAGCTTGACCAGTTCGCCGGCATACGGCACGGCAACTACGGCCGCTACCACGAGGATGATGGCCAACCACACGAGCGTAGCGCCGGCGCGCAGTGGGGCTACAGCGACTCTTCCGCCGAGCATGATGGCGCAAGCCATGGACAGCCCGGCGACGGCAATCGCGACGCTTCGTCGGGCACCACTGGCGCGCAGTGCGGTGACGACCGTCATCACTACGGCGCCGAGCGCCGACGAGGTCATGAGGGGGGCCACTACGACCAGGGCGACTCGGCAAATGCGAATCCTGCCGCTTCACCTGCGGATGGCGGTGGCGTTGGCGCGGCGTCGCATGGCGGCTATGCCGAACAGACGAGCGGCCAATCCGCCAGCGGTTCCTACGGCAATCCGCAGGCGCGTCCAGGAGAGGATTTTCGCGGCCGCGGGCCGAAGAATTACGTGCGATCCGACGAACGCCTGCGCGAAGACATCAGTGAGCGGCTCACCGCCGATCCCGAGATTGACGCCAGCGAAATCGAAGTCCAGGTCACCGATGGTGCCGTCACACTGCTCGGCCACGTCGACCGGCGCCAGACACGTTACCGTGTCGAAGACCTCGTCGACCGCTGCCATGGCGTCAGCAACATCGACAATCGTCTGGGCATTGGCCCAGCACGCACCAGCGGCGCTGGCGACGCGACCAACCTCACGCCGCCCAAGACCTGAATCGCGTTCCACCGCGAAACCCCTTACCTCGCGGTCGCCACGACCGCGGGTTTTTCATGCCAGTGCGACACACCGATGACGTCGGATTCATCGCCGGCAGCTGTCGGTGTGCGCAACCACGGCGCGCCTGCATCGCGCACGTTCAGCGCGCTGCCGGCGCCACCCCAGCGTCAGGCGCATCCGCGCTTGTGCGCACCAGCCACGCAATACTCACGGGCGCCAGCATCAGCGGCAGCAGGTAATACGCCGCGCGATAGACAAGCACGCCGGCGACTATCCGATGCGCATCGATGCTGCCGGCGAGGCTCTTGAGGATCACGTAGTCGAGTACGCCCCAGCCGCCTGGCACATGCGTGACGGCGCCGGCAATCGCGGCGACGAGCAGCGCGGTCAGCGCCGAGGCGTAGGCGATGCCGTCGCCGAGGCACAGGGTCAGCACCGCGCCCATCAGCGCCCAGTTCGCCGCGCCTACGCCTATCTGTGTGAGCGCCAGTTGCCAGGGCGGGAACTGGAACGCATGGCCGCGCAAAGTCCAGGTTTTCTGTTTTGCACAGGCGTACAGGTATAGCGCAATCACGAGCGCCGCCGCGGCGCTGATCACGATCGCGCCGGGCACGCCGGTCCAACGCGCGAGTGCCTGCGTCGATGCCCACAGCGGCAGACTCGCGAGCAGCAGCAGATAACCGAGCCAGTTCGACGCCATGCTCAACGCGAGCAGGCGCGAGATGTCGGGTACGGCCACACCCTGGCGGCCGTAGAGCTTGAAACGCAGGGCCGCCGCACCGACGAGGCTGCCGAGGTTGAGGTTGCAGGCATAGCTGCTCGTTGCCGTGAGCCAGACGCGATGGCGCGGCAGCCGGAGTTTCAGCGCGCGTGCGCCGAGCACGTCGAGCAGGCCGTACAGCGCGTGACTGGCCAGCGCAGCGACGGCGATGAACGCGAGCGCCGCGACCGACCGCGAACGCAAAGCGGCGCCCACGGCCGGCCAGTTGGTTTCGCGCACGATCTGCGTGACCAGCCACAGCGTGAGGCCGATGAACACGACGCCGAGCACGCGCAGGCCGTAGCGGCGCCAACGCGTCCAGTCACGCGGATGGTCGGCGCTCGCCTCAGTGGCTGCCATTGGCTTCCGGCGCTATACGCTCGATGTGCGGTCGCATCGTGGGAATGCGCTGCGCCCAGCGCGGATAGTGGCGCAGGAAATGGAACACGAACACGCTGCTGAAGGTGCGCCACCAGGTGCGCTGCGGCACGCGCGCGGCGGTGACCGGCTGGCAGCTTTTCTCGAGCAGCGTACGCAGCCGCGTGCCGAGCTCCTCGCTGAAAGCGGCATCGTCGATGATGACGTTCGCCTCGAGGTTCAGCGACAGGCTCAGCGGATCGAGATTACTGGATCCGACCGTGGCCCAGCGCCCGTCGACCACCGCGACTTTCGCGTGCATCGGCCGCTCACAGAACTCATACACACGCACGCCGGCCGGCACGAGATAGTGATAGAGCCAGCGCGCGACGATCGTCACGATCGGCATGTCGGGATTGCCCTGCACGACCAGGCTGACCTGCACGCCGCGCCGGGCCGCATTGCGCAGATCGCGCAGAAGCCGGTAGCCCGGAAAGAAATACGCATTGGCAATGAGGATCTCGCGCTGCGCCGCGCGGATCGCGACGCGGTATTCGCGCTCGATGTCGGTGGGATGGCGATGGTTGTCGCGCGTGACGAAACGCACGCGGGCCTCACCGTCGGCCAGCGCCTCGGCATGGGACTGCACATTGCGCCGGCGCTGCGGCAGGTTCGCCGCCGTGCGCGAACGGATCACGAAGTCCTCGATGTCCGCGACGACCGCGCCCCGCAGTTCCACCGCATAGTCCTGCAATGCCTTCGGTCCGGATTCGAGCAGCTGATCGCGACAGAAATTGATGCCGCCGACGAACGCGAGCGCGCCGTCGATGAGCACGATCTTGCGGTGCAGGCGCCGGAACAGGTTCGTGCGCACGCCAAACAGGCGCCGCCGCGGCTCGTAGATATGCAGGCGCACGCCGGCTTCGGCCATGCGCGCGCGGTAGTCTTCGCCGAGCGGTTCCGAACCGAAGCCGTCGGCCAGCACGTCGACTTCGACCCCACGCGCAGCGGCCTCGCGCAGCGCGTCCAGCAGTCCGATGCCGACGCTGTCGTCAGCGAGGATGAAGGTCTCGATGTATACACGCACCTGCGCCTGCCGTATCGCCTCGAACACGCGCGGGAAAAACTCCTCGCCGTTCTCGAGCAGGTTCACACAGTTGCCGTCACGCCAAAGCGGTTTCATGGGCACAGTTCCGCAAGCAAGGGTAGATGGTCGGACAGGTGCGGCCACGGCAGGGCCGACAGCACGCAGGCGGATTGCACGCGCAGGTTGCTCACGTAGATGCGATCGAGCGCGAGCAGCGGCCAGCGCGCCGGAAAGGTGCGCGGCTGGGCGACGCCGGCACGCGCGAAGGCCGAATGCAGGCCGCCGGCACCGTGCAGGATCGCGTCGGCGCGGCCACGCCAGTCATTGAAATCGCCGGCCACGACCAGCGGCGCATCGGGCGCAATCTGCACCTCGACCAGCGCCTTGAGCAGCATCAACTGGCGCTGGCGGTGCACCTCGCGCAAGCCCAGGTGCACACAGATCGCATGCAGTTCGCCGACGTGCGGCACGTCGAGCACGCAATGCAGCAGCCCGCGCGGCTCGGGCCCCTTGACCGAAATATCGTGATTGTGTTCGCTGACGATCGGAAAGCGCGACAGCAGCGCATTGCCGTGGTGTCCATGCGGATACACCGCATTGCGGCCGTAGGCGAACTGCGGCCACAGCTGATCGGCGAGAAATTCGTAGTGCGGACCGGACACGCTGCTGGCGCCGCGCGATGCGCGCCGTTCATCGCCGCTGACTTCCTGCAGGAACACGATGTCCGCGCCGCTGCTGCGCACGGCGTCGCGCAGTTCACCGAGCATGAAGCGGCGGTTCCAGGGCGCGAGCCCCTTGTGCGTATTGATCGTGAGCACGCGCATCGTGTTCGCCTGCGGCTGCGGCACGGGCTGGTGTTGATGCGCATTCCGGCGCGCGTCGGCCAGCGCAACGACCTTAGTCATGGCGGTGCTCGCGCAGCAGGTCCTGCGTACCCCGTTCGCATGTCGCGTGCTGCGCGGCACTGTTGGTAGTCGGGGCGAGATCTCGCGCCGTCGCGTTCAGGGCGAACACCAGGAAGGCCAGCGCAAGCAGCCAGGTTTCAATGCGCCGCATGTTCACCTCCGGCGAGTCCCGACAGCCACGCGCCGACCGCGGCGTAGTCGTCGAGATGAAATTTCGCCGCGAGCGAGGTGCGCGTGCCGACGCCGATGCCGAAGCCGCCGAGCGCGAGCGCGGCGACGAACGCGTCTTCGTCGGTCACGTCGTCGCCGACGACGACGGGCTGTCGTCCGGCGAACGGCGGCACCTGCATCTGCCCGAACAATGCCGTGCCCTTGTCGCGGTCGCGCGCGGTGAACTCGAATACGTAGACACCATCGAGCAGGCGTAGACGGTCATGGCGCGGCAACAGCGGCAACAGCGCACTTCTCAGGCTTTCTGCACGCTCCGGCGCATGCCGGTAATGCAACACGCACGAGCTCGGCTTGCGTTCGACCCAGGTGCCCGGGGTGTCCGAGGAAATTTTTGCGAGTGCGGTTTCGACCGCCATCAGTTGCGCGCGGTAGTCGTGATCATGCAGCGCCGCACCGGCGCCGCCGTGTTCGGCGATGCGCGGCAGTTTGAGCGTGCCGAGGATGTGATCGAGATCCGCCGCGCTGCGACCGCTGAGCACGCAGACCGCGCCGTGGAGGCGTGTCGCGAGCAGGCTCAGCACGCTGCGCAACAACGGGGTGAGGGCGACATCTGCCGGGTCGTCGCGGTAGTCGCAGAGCGTGCCGTCGAGGTCGAGAAAGAGTGCCCAGCCAAGCCCGTCGGGCAAGCGCATCGGCGGGAGGTGACGGGTACTCCTGAGCGTGGATGAGTGATGGGCGACGATGGGTTCGAATGACGAATCGATAGAAGACATGCGGCGAGTCCTTCGCTTGAAAACACCGCTGCACGCCGCCTTGCGGCGACGCGCAGCGCTGCAGCCGCTCTGCAGAAGCTGTGCCACGCAATCGCATGGCATGTCTATTGCTCGATCACTGTCGACTTCGGCTCAAGGAAGGCAAATGGATGTGATGACGCACGGCCCCGAGGACGACGTGGCAACGTCGACCAGTCGCGCAGCGTCGATCGGGGAAGGACGCCTGATCGTCGTGTCCAATCGCGTGATGCTGCCCGGCACCACGCAGGCCGGCGGGCTTGCGCAGGCCGTGCTCATGCTGCTGCAGCACCGCGGCGGCAGCTGGATGGGCTGGAGCGGCGCCAATGCCGCCGAGGTGGTTCCCGTCGCTCAGCAGCAGGGCCGCATCCGCTACGTGACCTGGGATCTGCCGCGCGATGAGTTCGACGATTTCTATGCGGAATATTCCAATCGTACACTCTGGCCGCTGCTGCACGGCCGCACCGACCTCATGGCGTTCGACCGTGCGCATCTGCAGGGCTACCTGCGCGTCAACGAGCGCTTCGCCGAGTTCGTCGCCAACGAAGCCGGGCCGCACGACGTCATCTGGATCCACGACTATCACCTGATGCCGCTGGCCTCGCTGCTGCGCGCACGCGGCCTCACGAACCCCATCGGCTTCTTCCTGCATACGCCGCTGCCGGCGCCGCGCACGCTGGTCACGCTGCCGCAGCATCGCGCTATGCTCGGCCTGCTCGCGGCCTGCGACGTGATCGGCCTGCAGACGGCGAACGATGCCCGCGCGATGACGAATTATCTGGTCACCGAACTCGGCGCGACCGAGGGCGACGGCGTGCTGCAGCTGCCCAGCGGCGACTGTACGCGGGTGCGCGCATTCCCGATCGGTATCGACCCGGCCGGCATGGCCGCACTCGCGCACGAAGCCGAACAGTTGCCGGAGATCCAGCAACTGCGCGGCAGTCTCGGACGCAGCAGCCTCGTGATCGGCGTCGACCGCCTGGACTATTCCAAAGGACTGCCGCAGCGCCTGCGCGCCTTCCGCCACCTGCTCGGCAACAACCCCTCCCTCGCCGGCCGCGCGACCTACCTGCAGGTCACGCCCGAATCGCGCCGCGACATCAGCGAATACCGCCAGCTCAGCCGCGAAGTGCAGCGCCTCGTCGGTGACATCAACGGCCACTTCGCCGCGCCGGCCTGGACGCCGGTGCGCTACGTCAATCGCGGCTATTCGCACGCGACGCTGGCTGGCTTCTATCGCCTCGCCCGTGTCTGCGTCGTGACGCCGCTGCGCGACGGCATGAACCTCGTCGCGAAGGAATACCTCGCCTGCCAGAATCCCGAGGATCCTGGCGTGCTCGTGCTGTCCGAGTTCGCCGGCGCCGCGGCCGAACTGGGCGACTGTGCGCTGATCGTGAACCCCTACGACATCGAAGGCTGTTCGCGCGCGATGGCGCGCGCGCTGACCATGCCGCTGGAGGAACGCCTGCGCCGCTGGCACGCCGCGATGCGCATCCTGGAAGACGGCAACGTGCAGCGCTGGAGCGAAAATTTCCTCGCCGCGCTGGCCGAGCCGCGCCTGCCGCGCTGCGCCGCCGCGGTGAACGCATGATGGCCGATGCAGCCGGCAAGGCCGGCGTCACGGCTACGACGTCCCAGACGGCGGCGATCGACCGCAGCCAGCGCGACTGGTACAAGGACGCCGTCATCTACCAGATTCACGTCAAGTCGTTCCTCGACAGCAACGGTGACGGCATCGGCGATTTTCCGGGACTGCTGTCCCGACTCGACTACATCGTCTCGCTCGGCGTCGACACGCTGTGGCTGCTGCCCTACTACCCCTCGCCGCGGCGCGACGACGGTTACGACGTGGCCGACTATTTCAACGTGCATCCGGACTACGGCACGCTGGATGACCTGAAGCGGTTCCTCGACGCGGCTCATGCGCGCGGCCTGCGCGTGATCGGCGACCTCGTGCTCAATCACACCTCGTCGGACCATCCCTGGTTCGAGCGCGCGCGGCGTGCCGCGCGCGGCACGCCGGAACACGAGTTCTACGTCTGGTCCGACACCGACCAGGCCTACGCCGGCACGCGTATTATTTTTCCGGATGTGGAGAAATCCAACTGGAGCTGGGATCCGGTCGCCGGGCGCTATTACTTCCACCGCTTCTACGCGCACCAGCCGGACCTGAACTTCGACAATCCGCTGGTGCTCGAGGCGATGCTCGACGTGCTGCGCTTCTGGCTGGACATCGGTGTCGACGGCTTCCGTCTCGACGCGGTCGCGTATCTCGTCGAGCGTGAAGGCACCAGCAACGAGAACCTGCCGGGCACGCACGACGTACTGCGCCGGCTGCGCGCGGAGATCGACGCGCACTATCCCGACCGCATGCTGCTGGCCGAGGCCAACCAGTGGCCCGAGGACATGCTCGAGTATTTCGGCAAGGACGACGAATGCCACATGGCGTTCCACTTCCCGCTCATGCCGCGCATGTACATGGCGATCGCGCAGGAAGACCGCTTCCCGATCAGCGACATCCTGCGCCAGACCCCGCCGACGCCGCCGCTGTCACAATGGGCGATCTTCCTGCGCAACCATGACGAGCTCACGCTCGAAATGGTCACCGACGCGGAACGCGACTATCTGTGGGAAACCTACGCGGCCGATCCGCGCGCGCGCATCAACCTCGGCATCCGCCGACGCCTGGCACCGCTGCTGCAGCGCGACCGCCGCCGCATCGAACTCATGACCGCCTTGCTGCTGACCCTGCCCGGCACGCCGGTGCTGTACTACGGCGACGAGATCGGCATGGGCGACAACGTTCACCTCGGCGACCGCGACGGCGTGCGCACGCCGATGCAATGGTCGAGCGACCGCAACGGCGGCTTCTCGCGCGCCGACGCGCAGTCGCTCGTGCTGCCGCCGATCACCGATCCGGTCTACGGCTTCGCCGCGGTCAATGTCGAGGCGCAGGAATCCGATCCGCATTCGCTGCTGCACTGGACGCGGCGCTTGGTTGCGGTGCGGCGGCGCTACGGCGCCCTGTTCGGGCGCGGCGAGCTGCGCTTCATCTATCCGCGCAACCGCAAGGTACTGGCCTATCTGCGCGAATGGCAGGGCGTGCACGTGCTCTGCGTCGTCAATTTCGCGCGCACCCTGCAAGCGGTCGAACTGGACCTGGCCGAGTTCGACGGCCGCGTGCCGGTCGATATCGTCGGCGCCTCTGCGTTGCCGACTATCGGTCGCGTGCCGTATCTGCTGACCTTGCCGTCGTACGGCTTCGTCGCGCTGGAGCTGGCCGGACGCGACCGCCTGCCCGACTGGTACCGCCCCGAACCCGAGCCGCTGCCCGAGCTGCAGACGCTCGTGCTGCGGCACGCGCTGGCCGATGACGTCGCCGAGAAATACGCCGCGCGGCTGCGCGACGAACTCCTGCCGGCCTGGCTGGAGCGCCGGCACTGGAACGCCGGCGCGATCGAAGGCGTGCATCCGGCGGCGCCCGGCAGCGCCGACGCAGTGCTGCTGCAGCTCGGCCACGGCGCGCAGCGCGAACTGCTGCCACTCGCGATCGCCTGGGAAGGCAAGGAAGCCGCCTCGGGCGCGCTGCCGCATGCGCTCGCCCGCGTGCGCCGCGGCGCACGCGTCGGCGTGCTCAGCGACGGCCTCGCCGTGCGCGAACTGCTGACCGCGTGGCGCGATGCCTGGCGCGAACAGAGCGAGTGGCACAGCGGCGGCATCACGCTGCGCTTCCGCCGCAGCGATGCGGCGCAGGAGCTGCCGCCGCCGCGCAATCGCGAGATCAGCCTCGGCGAGAACCGGCACGGCATCCAGCGCGCCCGGCTCGATGCGTCGTTTGCGATCAGCCTCGTGCGCGGCACTGCGCACAGCCTGGACGGTCCGCTGCAGATCGACACGGGTCTGCGCGAGGCCGGCTACGGCGGCGTGGCGCCGCTGATCGGCACGGCGGAAATCGTCGACGAGCACGCGGCGCAGGTGTTCGCGCTCGCGCACGAATGGCCGGCCAACCAGGGAAATGCGCAGGACTGGACGCTGAGTTTCCTGCGCCGCAGTCTGCACGAATACCGCGCCACCGGCGCCGATCGCCAGCGCCAGCTCGTACAGGCGTGCCGGCCGCTGGCGCAGCGCCTCGGCACGCGCCTGGGCGAACTGCATTGCGCGCTCGCCACACTGGGCACGGGCAACGCGCTCGACACCGCCTGGCTGCGCGACGTGCTCAGCGACACGCTGCGCAGCTTCCGCGCGCAGGCAGTTGCTCTCAAGAGCGAACTGCGGCTGCCGGCCGAACTGGTGCAGGCAACCGCGCGGCGCATCCGCAGCCTCGATGATTCGCTGGCCGGCGCCGACGCGGGCAAGGCGCAGCGCGTGCACGGCGATCTGTCGCTCGCACAGGTATTGCTGACGGCCGGCGACGTATGCTTCGTCGACTTCGCCGACCCGACGGGCGTGCTGGCCCAGGCCGGAACGACATGCGGCTGTCGCTTGGCCGATCTCGCCGCGCTGCTGCATGCGATCGATCACGCCGGCGCCGTGGTCGCCGGCGAATTCGATGCGGAAGACCCGGTCGCGCTCGAATTCAGTCAGGCCTTCCACGCGCAGGCGCGCGAAGCGCTGCTTTCCGGTTACTTCGCCACTTGTCCGAACGCGGACGAACCCGTCGAACCGCGCGTGCGCCGCCATCTGCTGCGCCTGCTGCAGTCCTGGCATGCGGTGCGCGAACTGGGCCAGGCGCGTCGCGCCGAGTCTTTGCACAGCGCCTGGGGCGCGTTGCGCCGTGCGCTGAACCTCTCGCCGCGCGCCGGCGCGCCGAACCATGCCTCACCGTCCACACCTGCAGTGGCACGATGACTGCAGCCGTTCTTGCGTTCCCTTTCGAGGTCAGCCTCATGTCGAACCCACCCACCAAGCCCTCACGCGCCCGCGATGCGAAGGATCCGCCGTCGCCCGGAAGCACCGCGATCGCCGAGCCGAGCACGCAGAAGAAACAGCGCAAGGCCCGCGCCGATGACAATCTGGACAAGGCGCTGAAAGAAACCTTCCCCGCGAGCGATCCGATTTCTCCGTTCGTGCCCGCGGTGCCGCGGGAGAAAGCAAACTGAGTGTGTCGAACAAAATGCGTTGCCAGTCGAGACGGCGTGAACAGCCCTCCCCTTGAAGGGGAGGGCCAAAGCCGCTTCATCTTCCTTACTTCTGCTTCCCCAAGGTCTCCCATGCCGCGTCCCATCTGGAACGGAACCATCTCCTTCGGCCTGCTGCAGGTGCCGGTGCAGCTGATGCCCGGCGAACGCAGCACCGACCTGCACTTCCGCATGCTCGACGGACGCAACAAGTCGCCGATCCGCTACGAGCGCGTCAACGCCGAGACCGGCGAGGAAGTGCCGTGGAAGGACATCGTCAAGGCTTATGAATACGCCAAGGGCAGCTACGCGGTCATCGACGAGAAGGAACTCAAGCGCGCCGCGCCCGAATCGACCGAAACTGTCGACATCGAAGCCTTCGTCGACGCCGACGCGATCGACGAGCGCTATTTCGAGAAACCCTACGTGCTAGTGCCGGGCAAGCGCGCGAGCAAGGGCTACGTGCTGCTGCGCGAAACCCTGAAAAAGACGCGCAAGGTCGGCATCGCGAAGCTCGTCATCCGCACGCGCCAGTATCTCGCCATGCTCAAGCCGCACGATCGCGCGCTGGTGCTGATCCTGCTGCGCTTCCCGCAGGAGATCGTCGACACCGCCGACTACGACCTGCCCAAGAGCGGTGCCGCCGGCGAGCGCATCACCGCGCGCGAACTCGACATGGCGGCCAAGCTCGTCGAATCGATGAGCGCGGACTGGAAGCCCGGCGACTACAAGGACGATTTCCGCGACAAGCTGCGCAAGATCGTCGAGGCCAGCATCAAGAAAGGCCGCGGCCGCGCCGCGCCGAAGCTGGAACCGGTCGAGGCCGAAACCGAGACGTCGACCAACGTGGTCGACTTCATGTCGCTGCTGGAAAAGAGCCTTGCGAGCGGCCGGCGAACTGGACCAACGAGCGGCGACAAGCCGAACGCGAAGCCGCCGAAAAGCACGGCCAAACGCGCCGCAAAGAAACCGGCCGCCAGCAAGAAGACCGCGGCGAAGAAGGCAGTCAAGCGGCGGGCTTCCTGATCGTGGATGCTCCCTCTCCCCCCAGCGGCAAAGCCGCTGGGGGGTGAGCGGGGCGCCGCTCAGAACCGCAGGTTCTGGCGCTCCCGAACGCCCTACGGGCCGGAGAGGGTCGGGGTGAGGGGGAGAATCCGAGGGTGGCAGTGCAGCCATGACTGTTGCGATGCTTTCGGAATCGCAAAGTGCCAGCGAAACCCCAGCGCCGCGGGCGCTGATGTTTCTCCCCCTCACCCAACCCTCTCCCCCAGGCGCGTAAACGCGCCTGGGGGAGAGGACTTTGAAGCGCGCTAGACGAGTGTGAGATTGCTCCCTCTCCCCCAGCGGCTTTGCCGCTGGGGGAGAGGGCTGGGGTGAGGGGGAGAAGCCGAGGTGTGCCGTGCAGCCCTGACTGTCGCGATGCTTTCGGAATCGCAAAGTGCCCGCGAAACCCCAGCGCCGCGGGCGCTGATGTTTCTCCCCCTCACCCAACCCTCTCCCCCCAGCGCGTTCCGCGCTGGGGGAGAGGGCTAAAGATTGTTCCCGCTCCCCAGCGGCTTTGAAGCGCGCTATACGAGCGCTTGTGCCGCGAGTTCGGCCGCAACGACGCGATCGTCGAAGTCGATGCGGCGCTCGGCGCCGCCCGTATCGACACTGAGCACGGTCTCCGCGCCGCGGCCGGCAATCAGCACCGTATCGCCGGCCTGCGCCAGCGACAGGGCATGGCCTATCGCGGCGCGACGCTCATCGACGACATGCACCTTGGCGCGATCGGGCGCATCGACGCCGGCGAGTATCGCAGCGGCAATACCGTCGAATGCCTCGCCGCGGAAATTGTCCGGCGTGACGATCACGATATCCGCGCGCTGCCCGGCGATCTGCCCCATCACGGGACGCTTGGTCGCGTCGCGCCGGCCGCCGCAGCCGAACACGCAAATCAGTCGTCCCGGCGTCAGCGGACGCAAGGTGTCGAGCACGACCTCGAGCGCGCCGGGCTTGTGCGCGAAGTCGACCACCACTGAGACCTCACCTCGGTGCACGACGCGCTCCATGCGGCCCGGCACCGGCGTCATCTGGCGCAGTCCGCGTTCCAGCGCCGCGGGCGGCACACCGAGTTCGCGCGCCAGCGCGACCGCGCCGAGAATGTTTTCCGCGTTGAAGCGGCCGATCAGCGCGGAGTCGACGGTGATCGCGGATGCGCCGGCCTGCACGATCTCACCGCTGATGCCGGCGGCGGAAATGCGCATTCCCGATCCGTCCAGTCCTTGCGCCAGAGGCTGCAGGCTGAAGGCGACCGGCGCGTGCTCGGCAAACCCGTCCGATCCGCGCAGTTGCGCGTACAGCCGCGCACCGTAGGCATCGCCGACGTGGATCGCCGCGCGCGGCGACTTGCCGTGGCGGCGCGCGTGAGCGACGTAGTCGGTGAACAGCCGCGCCTTGGCGGCGAAGTAGTTGTCCATGGTTTCGTGCAGGTCGAGGTGCTCGACCGACAGGTTGGTGAACACCATGCCGTCGAAGGCGACGGCGAGCGTGCGGTCCTGCTCCAGCGCGTGCGAGGACACCTCCATCGCGACTGCGCTGCAGCCCGCATCGGCCATGTCGCGCAGGATGCGGTTGAGGACGAAGGTGCTCGGCGTCGTGTTCGGCGACGGCAGCACTTCTCCGGCGTAGCGCATGTTCTCGGTGCCGATCACACCGACCGAATGGCCGCCGGCGCGCAGCAGGCTTTCCAGCAGATACGTCGTCGTGGTCTTGCCGCAGGTGCCGGTGACGGCGGCCATCAGCAGCCGCGCGCTGGGATCGCCGTAGAACGCGCGCGCCAGCTCGGCCGAGGCAACGCGCCGGTTGCTCACGCGCACGACGCGTTCCGGCGCGAGCTGCGGCAGTTCGGTATCACTGACGATGAGCGCGGCACCGGCGGCGAGAGCACGCTCCAGGAATTCGTTCTTCTGCGCACGGCCGCCGCCATAGACGAAAACGCCGCCGGCGACGAGTTCGCGCGTGTCGTCAGTGACGATGGGATAGCGGCGGATGGCGGCAACGAGTTCGTCGAAGGTCATGCGGGTCCGGATCGATGAAGGCGGAACACGGGCGCCATCGCCGATGGACGCGCGCCCCGACTATGGGCAATGAGTGACGGCTCAGCCTGCGCTCGCGGTATGGCTTCGCGCGGGCTCGTGTATGACTAAATGACGTGGCGTGGTGATCGGGCAAAAATATGCCGGCGAACCTTGCGGCGGGCCGGGCCGCGATGGCGGTGACCGCCGCGACGGCGCGAATGATCGCACACGAGGCGCGCCGTCAGCCTGATGCACCGTGAGCGGCTGCGGGAACACTCGCATCTGGACCGTCACCGCGAAAATTCAAT
Organism: Lysobacterales bacterium; assembly: GCA_038207515.1. GTDB lineage: Bacteria > Pseudomonadota > Gammaproteobacteria > Xanthomonadales > Rhodanobacteraceae > Tahibacter. The sequence continues at coordinate 24,402 of JBBQZR010000041.1, forward strand.
GGATGACGCAGACTTTGGCTTCTCCCCCTCACCCCAACCCTCTCCCCCGACAGCGTCGGGGGAGAGGGAGTTTCATGTTCGCCGGAAAATCCTTCGCCAATTTGCGCAGCTCAAACTCGGCGGTGCGGCGCTCAAGCCAGGATCGAAAACCAGTCGCCGGAACTGGACTCCACGAGCGAACGCGGATCCATCGTACTGAACGAGTACCAGCGCCCTTGCGCATCGCGCGCCCAGCGCAGGGACTCGGCATGGCCGGCCGGTGCGTCGCACAGGCGCGGTTCGCAGAACACTTCCAGCTCGCGCGTCTCGCCGCGCGCGGCCTGGACCGTGAGCCTCGTGATCGTGTGCTTGTGCATGGTCTGCTCCCTGCGATTGAGTGGTCTGGAACGAAGCGCTGCCCGCTTACACAAGCCTTCGCAGAACCCGTGCCGGCCCTCGCCACACGCAAGGCCTTGAATCGGGACAGACTCGTCCGCGCGCACGCCACGCCGATTGCATGCCGCCGCGCGCGCGCGGATTGCAGACTGCCCGGATGACGGAGCCTCGAAACCTGCAGGAGTGTTCTGAACGCGTCCCGGCCGCGACGCACGTGCGCGCGGCACCGGATCGCCACAACCTCGCCAAATGCCTGCTTTGCAGGCACTGGCCACCGCTGATTCAAGGGGACCGCCAGCGACGCTCGACTCGGCTCTTTCAGCGGTTTTTGCGCAAGCGGCCGGGACGCTGGCGCGATCGCTGCAATACGCCGCCAAAGCCCGACGGAGACCCGCATGCCCGCGCCCTCGCGCCGCCTGCCCGCCAACCTGCGTTATGTCAGCGACGCTGCACCCGGCATTCGCCGCCAACGTCGCGGCGATGCCTTCGTCTATCTGAATCCGCACGGCCGCCGCATCGCCGACGAGCGCGTGCTGACACGCATCCGCAAGCTCGCGATTCCGCCGGCTTATCGCGACGTCTGGATCTGTCTGCGCCCCGACGGTCACCTGCAGGCCACCGGCCGCGATGCGCGTGGACGCAAGCAGTACCGCTACCACGCCGGTTTCCGCGCCTTTCGCGACGATCGCAAGTACGCGCTGCTCGATGATTTCAGCGCGGCGCTGCCGCGGCTGCGACGGCGCCTGCAGGCGCTGCTCAAGACGCCGGCGCTGTCGCGCGAGAAAGTGCTTGCGGCCGTCGTCAGCCTGCTCGACCAGACCCTGATCCGCGTCGGCAACGAGGAATACGCGCGCAGCAACAGTTCCTACGGACTGACCACGCTGCGCGACCGGCATGCCCGCATCAGCACGCGGCGCATCGAGCTGAACTTTCGCGGCAAGACCGGCAAGCCGCTGCGCATCGCGCTGTCCGACGCGCGCCTCGCGCGCATCGTACGGCGCTGCCAGGAACTGCCGGGCCAGCTGCTATTCCAGTACATCGGCGCGGACGGACGGCCGCATCCGCTGCGTTCGACCGACGTCAACGCGTTTCTTGCGGAGCTCAGTGGGCTCGCGCTTACCGCGCGCACCTTCCGCACCTGGGGCGCGACCGCTTCGCTCGTGCGCGCCTGGCAGGAGTCGCTGGGCCAGGACGCCGAGCTGCCGCCGGGCGCGCGCATGAAGACCTGCATCGCGAGCGTCGCGGCGCGCCTGGGCAATACCGCGACGGTCTGCCGCAATTCGTATCTCGATCCGCGCGTGATGGAAGCCTTGCAATCCGGCGCCTGGCAGCCGCCCGATACCCAGTACGAGCGCCCGCTGCGCGGATTGAGCTGGGAAGAACGCGCGGTGCGCGCGCTGATCGCTCCGGCGCGCCGACGCCGCGCATCCTCTGCGCCGCAGTAGCTGAAAACGATGTCGCTGTTCACGGCCGAGCGGCCGCGCCTCGATCGAGGCCGGCCGCCGGTGCATCCGTCAGTAACCGATCGAGAAGCGCTGCTTGCGATGCGCGCCTTGCTCGAGTTCGTCGACCAGTGCGATGGCGTAGTCCTCCATCGAAATGCGGCTTTCACCTTTGGCGTCGGTGATCAGTTCGTCCGTGCCCAGACGGAAGCTGCCCTTGCGCTCGCCCGGCTCAAAGAACGCGGCCGGCGCCAGGTAGGTCCAGTCGACGTCGGACGTGCGCAGCACATCGAGTGCCTTCACGTGGGACCTGGCGATCGGCAGGTAGGCCGCCGGCAGATGACCCGAGTCGATCAGCGACACGCCAGGCGCCACTTCCAGTCCGCCCGCGCCACCGACGACCAGCAGGCGGGCCACGCCGGCACGGCGCACCGCGTCCACCTGGCGCTGCGTGACGCCAATGAGCTGATCGGTGTCGTCGGCCGGCGGCGCATACGCGCTGATCACCGCATCGGCGCCCCGGATCGTCTCGGCGATGCGGCCTGCGTCGCTGAGGTCATCCTGCCTGGCGCCCTGCGCCGACGATGCCGACAGCTTGCTCACGTCCCGCGCCGAAGCGGTCACGGTGTGGCCGCGGGCAACCAGTTCCTGCAACAGGCGACTGCCGGTCTTGCCGGTGGCGCCAAACAGTACGACTTTCATGGTCATGCTCCTGATTTTCGAGGAAGTGGCGGTTGACCAGCGAATCGTTCGATGATCGAATCCGAGCGCAACATGCGCGTTTTCCTCGTCGCGAAGCAGTATGGGTACGATGCGTCACGAAGAAAAACGGATAGTTTGCCCACCTATCATCGAATTATTCGAATGTTGAAAATCAGTCTGGACGGCCTGCAGGTGCTGGACGCGATCGACCGGCGCGGCTCGTTCGCAGGCGCGGCCGCCGAGCTTCACCGGGTGCCGTCGACGATCTCCTACACCGTCTCGAAACTCGAACAGGACCTCGGGGTAGCGCTGTTCGAACGCGCCGGGCCGCGCGTCAGCCTGACGGCAGCCGGCACGGAGCTGCTCAAGGAAGGGCGCTACCTGCTCAAGGCGGCGCAGGATCTCGAACACCGTGTGCGCCGCGTCGCCTCGGGCTGGGAAACCCAGTTCGCGATCGGACTCGAATCGCTGCTGCCGCCGTCGGTGCTCGCCGATGACGTCCGCGCGTTCTATCGCATCGCCGATCGCACGCGGCTGCGCATCTCGCAGGACTCACTGTCGGGATCGTGGGAAGCGCTGCTGGATCGGCGCGTGGATCTCGTGATCGCCGCCGCCGGCGACGGCCCTTCGGGCGGCGGCTACGTCACGGAGCGGCTGGGTTCCGTGCCGTTTGTCTTCGCCGTGGCGCCCGATCATCCGCTGGCGAACGCGAAGCAGCCGCTCGACAAGGCATCGCTGCGCGCGCACCGCGCGGTAGCCGTCGCCGACTCGGCGCGGCGCCTGATGCCGCGCACGGTCGGCCTGCTGTTCGGTCAGGACACGCTCACGGTGCCCGACAGCTTCAGCAAGTACGCGTACCAGATCGCCGGCTTTGGTTTCGGCTACCTGCCCGAGGTGTACGCGCGTCCGGCGATCGATGCCGGGCGCCTGGTGCACAAGCAGGTCGAGGAACAGCGGCCCGACGAGGAACTGCATCTCGCCTGGCGTTCCGACGAGGACGGCGCCGCCCTCGCCTGGTGGATCGAACGCATGCGACGGCCGGGTTGCCTGCAGCAGATGTTCGAGCACACGGCGCGGACGCATTTCGGCGCGGGTGCCGCTACCGCCGCTTCACCATCGCCCCGCGTGCGCGCACTGCGCCGGCGAAAGTGATTCCGGGCACCTGGCCGGGCCTTCTTCGCCCGGCGCCGCTGTAGGCGGCAGCGTCCGCCCGACGGCACGGGATGAACCGAGTGTTGCGGCATATGGCAGTTGCTGAAAAAGCAACTTGGCCATTTCTTGCAAAAGTGCATCCCGCGTGACCGCAGCACCACTCCGCGGCCAGCCCGCATGCACGACCTGCGCAGCGATCACGGCTAACCGTCCATCACGGCGAAATCGGCAACGCCATCCACGAGGCCGAAGCGTGCGGCGCAGTTGGCCATGGCCCAGTCGATGAAAGCTTGCGCGGCCGGCGCGAGCCGGCGCGGTGCCGGGTGCAGCAGCGATACGCGCAGCGGCGGCGAGGCGAATGCCGCAAGCACCTCGACCAGGCTGCCGTCGCGCAGATGCGCCTCGACGTGCGCTCGCGGCAGCTGTGCGAGACCGCAGCCGCGCAAGGCGCAGATCAGATAGCTCTCGCTGTCGCTGACGGAGATGCTCTTGCGCAGCCGATAGTCGTGCTGCGCGTCACCGCAGTGCAGGCGGATGCGCGCTTCGCTTTCGCGCTGCCGCTGCAGCCAGCCGATGCCGACGTGCGCGGCCAGGTCCGCCGGCTGCAGCGGCTCGCCGTAGCGCCGCAGATACGCAGGACTGGCGCACAGCAGTTGCGGCAACACCGCGAGCCCATGCGTAGCCATCGAGGATTCGCAGGGCGCGTCCGTGCGCACGAGGCAGTCGATGCCATCGCGCAGCAGGTCGGCAAGACGCTCGCCGTTGCTGATCACCAATTCGATCTGCGGATGCTGCCGGCAGAACTCGTCGATCCACGGCAGCAGGAGCTGCGTCGCGACACTGCCGCGCAGGTCCACCCGCAACACACCGCGCGGTTCACTCGCGACACGGGACAGGCTGCTCTCGATCTGCTCCAGCTCGACGAGCAGGTGTGCGCAGAAGTCGTAGTACGCCTGCCCGTCCGGCGTGACGTGAACCTGCCGCGTCGTGCGCTCGAGCAGGCGGGTGCCGAGGCGATGTTCCAGCGCCTTGATGGCGTGGGTCGCGGTGGCGCGGGGAATGCCCAGCTCGGCGGCCGCGCGGGTGAAGCTGCCGAACTCCACGATGCGCGTGAACAGACGCAGGCTATCGAATCGATCCATGGTGACTGCCATCCTTTGCCGGGATACAAAAACCGCTCGGTCGCAAATCCCTGTGACCGATCTGCACTGACGGCGCGCTGCCTGCACAGCCCGCCGCCACGTGCCTGGTGCGCCAACCCACAGGTTCCCGAACACGCCGGGGTCTCTTACCGCGATACGTCGTTGCGCTGGTCGCGCCAGTGCGCTGTGCCGCATCGCTCCGCCTGATCTCGCGCAACGCCATACGCAAATTCTCGTCCGAAAACGGAGCTGCCGACATGCGACTTGCCGGCTGCTGTGCCTCGGAAAATTCCGGGATACCGCACCATGCCAATCCCTCTCTTGCCATAACGGACCAATCAATCATCGCCGAATGATTTCTGCGTGCAAACCCTACAGCATTCTTTACATGCACGACATGAAAGCGGCAGAAAAATCGATTATTTCGGCCGAAATATCGTCAAAACCGGGTTTTTGTTATTTGTTTTTTGAACAACGCTTTTCACTACTGTTGTAGAAAACAAAACTTTGCCCGGCACGCCCGATGCAACGCGCAGGCGCGCGTAGCGAAAATGTCTTGCAGCGCGGATGACGCAGTGCGCGCGGGGCCACGCCTCTTGCGAGGAACGAGACGTGAGAGGCGAGAAACGAGTGAGCGGCTACGGCTCGCGCCGACTGAGGAACGAGACGTGAGAAGCGAGAAACGAGTGGGCGGCAATGGCTCGCGCCGACTGAGGAACGAAACGCGAGAAGTGAGAAACGATCAAGCGGCGATGGCTCGCCGAACTCCTCGTTTCTCACTCCTCTTCCCTCGCTCCTCGCTCCTCTTCCGTCGTTGCCCGCGCAGAGCGGATCGCAGAGCGAAAAGGGCTGCCGTTACGGCCACGCGCCGTCTCAGCGCACGCCGCTGATGACGAAGCCGGCCCAGTAGTACGGATGACTGAAGTCCTCGCCCCAGCCTATCCAGCGCTGCCAGGCGGGTCGGTCGCTGGCGAGCAGCTGGCGCTGGGCCAGCGCCAGCGCGAGATCCGCCGGCGTGCCGCGCGCGAGTTCTGTGTAGAACGCGCGCATGAGCCGCTCGGTCGGCGCGTCGGCAACGCGCCACAGCGTCGCGACCACCGAGCCGGCACCGGCAAACTGGAATGCACGCGTCAGCCCGACCAGGCCTTCGCCGCCGGCATTGAAGCCCAGCGCGCTGTCGCAGGCCGACAAGGTGACCAGCCCGGCACGCAGCGGCGCCGCACGCATGATGTCCCAGGCGCTGAGCCGGGCCTCCCCGCCCAGGCGCAGGAACGAATCCAGCGGATAGGCCGGGTCGACCACCGCGTGGCTGGCGAAATGGACGATGTCCGCGTCGCGCAGTGCAGCCAGCGCCTGCGCCGGACTCGCTGCCACGCCCGCGTGCAACTGCGCGCGCGCACCGAACAGGTCCGCGATCGCCTCGGCCTCGCGCTGCGCGGCGGGCAGATCGCCTTCGCCGTTCTCAACGGGTGCGGCGAGTATCGCGACGCGCGCCTGATCGGCCGACCACAGCAGCGACGGCTGCCGCAGATAAGCACTGGCCGAGACGAGCAGGCCGAGCACATGACGCTGCGAAAGGTACTGGCCGCCAACCCCACCCTCGCGCAATACCGCGAACGGCAGACGATGCAGCGGACCATCGGGTATCAGGTACAGCCGCGCCGCATCGCCGATCGCCGGCGCGAGCGGTGCGATCAGGCGCGCGTGCAGGGCGCCGGCGCGCTGCAGCAGCGCCTCGCGGCTCGCGCTTCCGGCCATCGGCAGTGTGATCAGCAGCCGCAGCGCGTCGACCTCGCGTTCCAGCGACGCCGCATCCAGATCCAGCGCGAATGCCTGCACCCGCGGCCGGTCGCGGCGCAGCACGAAGGCCCAGCTGCGCTCGGGCAGCACGGCATAAGACACGAGTGCCGCATCCGCCGGCAGTGCCGCGGCGACCTCGGCGGCCTGTGCCGCACGCGGCAGCGCCAGTCCGGCCAGGCGCGCATCCGCGGCAACCAGCCGCTGCTGCAATGCCGCGCTGCGCTGCCGCAGCCGGGCAAAGGTCTGCGCATCCAGCACGCTACCGGCCTGGGCCTGCTTTTGCGCGCGCAGATAGTCCTCCGCGATCGCACGCTCCTCGTCGCGCAGCGCCGCGTCGACGTGGACGAGCAAGGCCTCGCGCCGCTGCCCCAGCGTGGCGAGGAATTCGCGCGCGCGATAGCGGTCGAGCAGCAGCCAGGCCGCGTCGGTGCGCCCCATCGCGAGCAGCTGTGCAAGCATTTCGCGGTAGAACGGCGCCGACCGCGCGGCCCAGCGCGCGCGCGTTTCCTCGTTGCCGCCGAGCAGATCGCGCTGCGCTTCGAGCGCATCGAGCGCGCTCGCGAAATCGGCCAGCGCAGCGTCCGCATCGCCGCGGTCGCGCGACAGGCGCGCGCGGGCCAGCAGGGTTTCGGCTTCGAGCACGGTCTGCGGCGCATAGCGGCGGCGCAGTTCCAGCGCTTCGCCGATACTGACCGCCGATTCGTCGTAACGCGCGAGCCGGCGCAGCGCTTCGGCCCGCTGTACCAGCACCGGCGCGAGCTGGATGCGCCGCTCGCGTGCGCGCAGCAGCGCCGCCGCCGCGTCCGCATCGGCCAGCGCGGCCTCGATCTCACCAGCGTCCAGGCGCAGCTGCGCGCGCAGCGACAAGGCGTCGGCATGCAAGGTGTCGCTGCGCTCGCCGGTCGTGGCCAGCGCGACTGCATCGGCTAGCTGCAAGGCCTCGGCGCGGCGTGACTGTCCGGCCAGCGCGATTGCCAGCTGCAGGCGCATGCTCAGGGTTTCGTAGGCCGCCCCGTCGAGCCGCAGGCCGGTCGCAACGGCCTCGCGCAGCAAGGCTTCGGCGCGCGCCGATTCGCCACGGCGTTCCAGCGTCTGCGCGAGCTGCGCGCGACTCATCGCCGCTTCGGAACCTGCTGGCGAAGCGAGCGCGAACGTGGCCATGGCTTCGGCAAGATGCCGTTCCGCCACATCGAGGCGGCCGCGCTCGAACGCCATCAGGCCAGCGTTGTACTGCAGCCGGCCCAGGCTCATCTGCCCCGGCGCGATGCGCGCCATCTGCTGCAGCGCCTGTTCGGCCTCGGCCACGGCCGTGTCGAGATCGCCGCGCGAGCCATGCACGGTCGCGATAGCGCCGCGCAGGCCGGCGTGCTGCAGACTGTCGGGCGCGAGCGCGCGCACGGTGCGCTCGGCGTCGGCATAGCGCGTCATCGCGGCGTCGAGCCGGCCCTGGCGATAGTCGATGAAACCCTGCACTTGCTGCGCCGCGGCCGCTATCGTGTTCGGGACGGCATCGGTCTGCGCCAAGGTCAGCGCCTCGGCGGCGGCATTCGCCGCGGTCGTGTAGTCACGTACGGTGAACGCACTGCGCGCGAGCGCAAGCTGCGCACGCGCGCGCAGCAGCGTGCCGGCGTCGGCGCCGCGGCGCGCGATCAGCGCTTGCGCCAGGGCAACGCCAACGTGGCGGTCCGGATTCGCTTCGGCGAGCTGCCAGCAGTATTCCAGCGCCGCATCGGCGGCATTCGCGGCGAGCACGACCGCCGCGTCGCAGCGCGCCGGCACGTCGGCCCATTGCCGTGCTGCCGCGTGATCGGCCGCGGCGCGCAGTTGCGTCCACGCCTGCGCCCGACGGCTGTCATCGCCGGTGTCCTGCAGTTGCCAGTCCCAGCGGCTGCCAGGCATCTCGATGTCGCGCGTCACATCACTACGCTTCAGACGCACGGACAGCGGCCCCAGCGGCGCGTGCACAAGTTCCTTTTGCCACCAGTCCAGCGCGTCGCCGCCGTCGTGCCACTGCGCCTGCGCGTCGCGCCAGGCCAGGACGGTATCGCCGGACTGCACGTCAATGCCCAGTCCGCGCAGTGTGGCGCCGGGGTCGCGGACTTGCACGGCGGCCACGCCGCAGAGCGGCAGGGTAAGGAATAGAACCATCAGCGCGCCCCGGCGCATCAGGAAGGCTTTGAACAAGCCCTCCCCTTCAAGGGGAGGGTTGGGTGGGGATGGTGTTGACGTTTGCTTAGTTGTTCGGGAGAAAACGTCTCTCCAGCAGCGCGCATAAGATTTTCGGCGTTACTCAATAGGCCACGCCTGACACCATCCCCACCCAACCCGCTTGAAGGGGAGGGCTCTAAGCTTTCGGCTCGGCTCGGGTTCCGGGGCACTTTGTTGGACGTCCTCTCAAGGCTCAACCCGAAAATAAAACGGCCCGATCTCGATATCGCTGCCTTCGGCACGCACGCGCCAGAGGAAGGTGCCGCGCGCGAGCCGCGCGCGCAGGTCCTCGGGCAGCGCCACGCGCGTCGCGGCGACGCGCTCGCTGCGCCACAGCGATTCGGCGCGCTCGTCGTAAAGCTCGACGCGATACGCCGTCGCAGTGCCGATCGCCGCCCAGCTCAGCTGTGCCGGCACGGCGCGCAACGCGCTGCCGCTGGCCGGTTCGACGGCCGCGGCGGGGCTACCGCGCACGACCAGCGGGGCCGGTTCGCGCGGCAGCAGCAAGACCGTGCCCAGGCCCACGACGAGGACCGCCGCCACGGCGAGCGCCCAGCGCGGCAGTCCGCGCCGCCGGCCACTGCGGTTTCCATCCAGCGCATCGGCGGTATTCGCCGCGTTGGTCGCACCGATCGCGTTTGCCGTGTCCGCCTCATCGCTCACCACCAGCTCAGCGAACGCCTGCGCATCGGCCGCGAGATTCGCCTGCAGGTCCTGCGCGATCCGCGCGACCGCGGCGCAGCGCGGGCATTCGGCCAGCGCCTGCACGGCGCGTTCGGCGCGCGGTGCGTCCAGCGTGCCGGCCAGCGCCGCGAGCAGTTCCTCGGGCGGCAGGCAGTCGTGCGCGCCGTCCGCGGCCTGTGCATAGGCCTCACTCCATTGCCGCGGTTCATTCATGCTGCCAGCCCTCCGTTTTCAGCCGTTCGCGCAATTCGTCCAGACCGCGATAGATCAGGTTGCGCGCGGTCGCCTCGGTCATCTGCAGCAGGCGGCCGATCTCCGCCGTACCGAAACCCTGCAGATGCAGTTGCACCGGCTGGCGCCGGCGCGGCGGCAATTCGTCGAGCACGCGATGCAGTGCCTGGCCGAACTGCTCGCCGGCCGCGGCGCGCTGCGGATCCGCCGTGTCGGCGACGCCGGCAAGTTCCGTTTCGTCATTCGCGGCCAGATCCGGTCGCGCCTGGCGCCGGCGGATATGGTCGACGATCACCGACATCGCGGTCTGGTACAGGTAAGACGCAGGCTGCTCGATGGTCTTCTCGCGCGTCAGCGCCTGCCAGACGCGCACGCGCACATCCTGCTCGACCTCATCCGGATCCACGCCCAACGCTTGCGGACAGCGCGCGCGCACGATCGCCCGCAAACGCGTGCCGTATTCGGCCAGCAACTGCTGCAGGCGCGCGACGGCGGCGTCATTCATGCGCGCGCGTTCCAGGCTGCGCTGCCTGATGCGTCAGCATCGCCCTTCCCGCCTGATGCGTCAGCATCGCCCTTCCCCCGGTAGGCGCCGGCATTGCGCCAGCGGCTCCGAGTATGTCGCAGCCGCACGCAAACGATCCACGCGTTGCGTAGCCGGGTCGACGCCGTCCGTCGGCGTGAGAGGAAGCCGCGGCCGGCTGCGTCCTATCGGCAATTCCCGCGGAGTCGCTTCCATGTTGCTGCGTCCGGCGCTGTTGCTGTTGCTGCTCGTCACGGCCGCGTTCGCGCGCGCCGACGTCGTCAATCCGCTGCCTTACGATCTCGTCTATGTGCGCGCGCCGTATTTCGGCGCCGACTACAACGCCGCGCTGCCCAACGACGGCAACAGTACCTGGCCGGATACCGTGCGGCCGCTGACGCCGGATCCCGGCGCGATGCTGATGGTCCTGCGCAGCAACGGCCAGCGCGAACTGCTGTTTCCTCTGCAACAGCACCGTGCACTGCTCGACACGCCGGCCGGCAAGCCCTTGAGCGTGGGTTCGGTGTCCGACCCGAACGTATCCTTCGACGGCCGCCGGGTCGTGTTCGCGTGGTACCACGACCTGTCGCCGGACGTGCGCAACGGCCAGCGCGGCGGCCTGAGCCGTGCGGGCGCCGACCTCTACGAAATCGACGTCGCTACGCGCGCGCTGCGCCGGCTCACGCGGCAGGAATTCACGCCGAACACCGGCAACGGCGCCGACTTTTCCGCCGGCAACAATCATCCGCAGATCGGCGTGTTCAACACCGGGCCGACCTATGCGCCGCGCGGCCGCATCGTGTTCACGTCCTCGCGCAACAACCTGCTGCCGCCCAAGCAGGCCGGCGCGGGACAGCGCGTGCTGCAGCTCTACGCGATGGACGAGGACGGCGCGAACGTCGAGCAGATCGGCCATCTGAACCTCGGCATGGCGCTGCATCCGCAGGTGCTGCGCGATGGCCGGATCCTGTTTTCCAGCTGGGAGATGCAAGGCCTGCGCGACGTACGCGCGTTCGCGCTGTGGATCATCGACGCCGACGGACGCAACTGGAACAGCCTGTCCGGCTATGCCGACCATCCGTTCGTACATCACTTCGCCACGCAGATGCCCGACGGCGACATCGTCGTCACGCGCTACTACAACCTCAACAACAACGGCTTCGGCAGCCTGCTGCGCTATCCGCTCGATCCGCCCGGCGTGGATTTCCTCAGCGACGATCCGGATCCGGACAGTGGCATCACACCGCACGAGCGCCGCGATCCGCTGCAGCCCGGCAACCTGCGTCGCGACATCACGCCGTTCACGACGCACCTGGACTATGCCGCGCCCTGCCCCGGCTTCGAACGCGATCCGGCCGGCTCGGCCTTCGCGCCGTATCCGTGCGCATCGGCACAGCGCCGCGGCAAGCTCACGCATCCGCAGGCCACGCCGCCGGTGCCAGGTCGCGGCGGCGCGGCGGCCGAACTGCTCGCGGTGTATGCGCCCGGCGGCGCGAATCACCGCAGCCTCGGCGCCGGCAATCCGGGCCTGCCGTGGTATCACGGCGAAATCGTGCTGCTGCCCGACGGCGAGACCGTGCCGATTCCCGCCGCCTGCGCCAACGGCCCCGGCGCGGGCTGCACGGCGGGACTGCCGCCGCCGATCGTGCGCGTGCTCGCCGAAGACGGCTACAACCTGCAGTGGCCGCGGCCGCTGGTGCCGTTCGCGCAGCTCTACGGCATCGCCGCGCCGGCCGGCCCCGCACCGCTCAGCGACACGCAGATCCAGGCCGAAAACCTCGTCCCTGGCGAACCGTTCGGACTGCTCGGATCCAGCTCGCTGATCTGGCGCGATACGCGCCCGGCGCGCTCGCGCGTGTTCGCCGATCGCGATCCGTTCAATCCCTTCAGCTGGGACTTTTCCTACAGCTGGGTCGTGCAGGGCACCGACGCCGGCCTGTATGCCGACGACGAGATCTACGCACTGCGCGTGCTGCTGCAGGAACCGCTCAGCGATCTCTCTTATCCCAACAACAACCCGCAGCACCAGACCCACGGCCGCGAGCGTCTGCGCCTGCTCGGCGAGGTGCCGGTACGCGGCCCGCTGTCGGGCAAGCCGGGCACACCGCTGACGGCGCTGCCCGATGGCCGCGTGGTCGCCGATACCTCGTTCCTCGTGCGCGTGCCGGCCGATGCGTCGGTCATGTTCCAGACCATCGACCGTCGCGGCATGGCCCTGAACACGGCGCAGACCTGGCATCAGGTGCGCCCAGGCGAAGCGCGCTACGACTGCGGCGGCTGCCATTCGCACTCCAAGGAATCCGTGGATTTTTCCACAACCGCGGCGGCGCAGCTGGGCTACCCGCGGCGCGACCTCGCGCTGGCCACGCCGCTGCTCGCGCGCGACGCGGGCGGCAGCGACACACTGGAGACGCGCACCGCGCGCAGCATCAGCCTCGAATACTTCCGCGACATCGTGCCGATTCTCGACACGCGCTGCGCCGCGTGTCATGGCGCGACCAATCCGGCCGGTCCCGGCCCGGGCCTGCGCCTGGCATCATCGGCGCCGACCGTACAGGGCTGGCCCGCGGCGTATCACGCCCTCGCGCTCAACGGCACCGATCCGGTCAACGGCGCCGTGTATACGCGCCTGCTCGGCGACCAGGCCGTGCAGGCGACGCGCTACGTGCGTTCGCTGCAGGCGCGCCAGTCGCTGCTGCTCTGGGCACTGTGGAACGAACGCCTCGACGGGCGCAGCAACGCCACGCGCGTTGATGACATCGACTTTGCCGGCCATCCGCCGATCGCGGGGCTCACGAATGCGGAACGCTTCGCCGTCGCGCGCTGGGTCGATACCGGTGCCGGCATCGAGCTGCGCGGCCGCGCCGATCCCACCGACACGCCGTCGCAGCAGAATCTATGGGGCTACGACGACGACGACCTGCGCCCGAGGCTGGTGTTGCGGCCAACCGCCGAGGCCGCGGAAAGCGTCGGCCATATCGACGCGATCGATGTCGCCGCATTCGATATCGAGAGCGGCCTGCGTAGCGCTGCCGGCGAGTGGACATTGAACGCCGACCGTGCGATCGGCGGCGTGGCCGCCGGCGCGAATCTCGCTTCGGGCCTCGCACTGCCCGACAACGGCGCCGTACGCCGCGTGACGTTGCCGGCGCGCGTCGCCGCGCCGACGGTGTTCACTCTGCGCGTGCGCGACAGCGCCGGCAACCTCAGCGAGATCCGCCGCCGCTACCGCTTCGAGCGGCTGTTTGCCGATGGCTTCCAGGTCGCCGCGCCGTGAACGACTCCATACCACATGTTCACAGTTACTTTTCTCCCGGTTGCCGGAGTGCCTCATGAAAACCTTTCTGCTGTTCGTGCTGCTCGCCACCGCAACGACCCACGCCCACGCCGACGTCGTCGTCAACGGCCTCGCCCTGCCGCCACAGACCGTGCAGGCGCTGCAGCAGGCCGGTATTCCCGCGCAGCACGGCCAGTGGTGGTACGACGCGCGCACCGGCGCGTTCGGGCCGCTCGGCGGCGCCACGGCCGGCTTCCTGCCGGCCGGACTGAACCTCGGCGGCGCGCTGCGCGCCGATGCCTCGGGTGGCGGCGACGGACGCTACGGCGGTGTGTTCATCAACGGCCGCGAGATCCATCCGCAGGACATCGCCGGCCTGCGCCAGCTCATCGGCCAGGTGCTGCCCGGGCGCTACTGGGTCGACGCGGCCGGCAACTTCGGCGTCGAAGGCGGCGGCATGCTCGGCAACCTGTATGCACTGGCCAGCGCGAACGGACACGGCCCGCGCGGCAGCGCCGCATCGGGCTGCAACGATGCGTCCTGCCGCAACTCGCGCAGCTGGCTCGGCAAGGGCTATTTCAGCGATGGCAAGAGCGGCTGCATCGTCATGGAAGGCGAAGTCACCTGCTGATGCGCCGCGCGTGGCCCATGGCGCAACCCGACGAGCGTGCCCGCTGCGCCGGCTGTGCGTCGCCGTGCGCCAGACGACTCGAGCCATAGCATCGTCTCCAGTGATGGAGCACGATCAGGGTGAACCCCGATTCCGGTATCCGATCCTGCCACACTGCACCGGAGCGGTTCCTCCGCTGGATCGTGCGCCGCTGCGCGCGTGCGACCTCGCACGGGAATGCGCCTCACCAGCGCGGCTTCGCCCGAACCTGCCGCGAGCCTTTTCGCCCATGAGCCCGACGGTTCATGGCGCAATTCACAAATCGAGGTCTTGAACATGTATCGAAGCCATCAGGAACGGCACCGCATTTCGCGAATGGGCTGGTTGCGCGCTGGCGTGCTCGGTGCCAACGATGGCCTGGTATCGACCGCCAGCCTGATCGTCGGCGTGGCGGCCGCCAATGCCAGCCACGGCAGTGTGCTGATCGCGGGCGTTGCCGGCCTGGTCGCCGGCTCCCTGTCGATGGCAGCCGGAGAGTATGTCTCGGTCGCCTCGCAGGCGGACTCGGAGAAAGCCGAGCTCGACCGCGAACGACGCGAACTCGAGACCGACGACGTCGGTGAGCACAAGGAACTGGCCTCGATCTATGTGGCCCGTGGTCTCGAACCCGAACTGGCAAAGAAAGTCGCCGTGCAGCTCATGGCCCATGACGCCCTGGACGCCCACGCGCGCGACGAACTGGGCATCTCCGAGAATTTCACGGCGAGGCCGATCCAGGCGGCCATCGCGTCGGCGTTGAGTTTTGCGCTCGGGGCGGTGTTGCCCCTGCTCGTCGTCGCCTTCTCGCCGCCTGCGCTGTTGATGCGGGTTGTCGTTGCCATCTCGCTCGTGTGTCTGGCGATCCTGGGTGCCGTGGCCGCGCGAGTGGGCGGCGCGCCGATGGGCCGGGGCACGCTGCGCATGACCTTCTGGGGTGGCCTGGCCATGGCGTTGACGGCGGGCGCCGGTGCGCTGTTCGGCGCCGGAGGTTAACCCGCGCCGAGGTTTCGTCCCGGGCGTTCGAGGCGCCCTGCAGAGGACGGTGCAGGGGCGTCCACCGACCCGACAATCCGGGCGGACCGACGCTGACGGCGCGTGAGCCGGACGTGTCGGCACGTCACCTCGCGCGTCGTCCACGCACTTGATCGAGGTCAAGGGCTCGCGATTCCACGCGGCGATACTCGACTCGTATTCACCGAATGCTCCGAGGCCGCTGTGCAAGGGACCCGGATCCCTGTCGACGCGCCGGTCCACGCCCACCTCGTTTTCGCGGATGCCCCCGGCGCGACGAACCGGCTTTGCTGACGGAACGCCAATGAACGCTCGCTTCATGCTGCAGGAGAACCCGGATGCGAGGGCCAGTCCGGCGCCGGGTCCCGATCCCGCCGCCAACGGAACTCCCGCATCCCCGCCACCGAACGCCGGCAAGTCACCCCCACGAGCGCACTGGCCGAATCTCGGGCGATCGATCAAGTGGCTCGTCCTTGCCGCGCTCGCCATCGCCGCATTGCTGTATTCGACGCGCAACCTTCTGCTCGGAACGTCCGTGTCCGCCGTTGCGGTCATGCGCGGTGACCTGGTCCAGACCATCGTCGCCAGTGGCCGGGTGGCCACACCACAGCGCGTCGCCATCAGCACCGAGTTCACGGGACGCGTCGTGGCGATACCGGTGGAAGAAGGCCAGCGCGTGACGCGCGGCCAGTTGCTGATTCAGCTCGACGACAACGACGAGCGGGCCGCGCTGGCACAGGCGCAAGCGGGCATCGCCCAGGCCACTGCCACGCTGCACCAGACCCAGGACGTCTCGCTGCCCACTGCGGAACAGAGCCTGCGGCAGGCCCGGGCGAACCTTGCCCAGGCGCAGCAGCAGTTCTCACGCGTCCAGGAAATGACCACGCGCGGCGCGTTCTCGAAGTCGCAGCTCGACGATGCACAACGCAATCTCGACGTGGCGCAGAGCCAGGTTCAGGCGGCGCAAATCCAGGTTCGCGCGAGCCGCAGCGGCGGCAGCGCGTACGTGCTGGCGCAAGCAGCGCTGCAACAGGCGGAGGCCGCTCGCCAGGCGGCGCAGGCGAAGCTCGAGGCGACCCGCATCGTCGCGCCCACCGACGGCATCCTGATTGCGCGAAACATCGAACGCGGCGATGTGGCCACGCTGGGAAAGGACCTGATGCGGCTCGCGCCCACCGGATTGACCCAGGTCGTGGTCCAGATCGATGAGAAGAATCTTTCTCACCTTGCCGTCGGCGAGGCCGCGGTCGGTTCGGCCGACGCGTATGCGGACCAGCGCTTCACCGCGACCGTGTCGTACATCAACCCCGGCATCGATCCGCTGCGTGGCGCGGTCGAGGTGAAGCTCGACGTGGCCGAACCGCCCGCCTACCTCAAGCAGGACATGACCGTCTCGATCGACATCGAAGTCGCGCGCCGCGATGCAACCCTCATCGTCCCGGCGGGAACCGTTCGCGACCTCGACAAAGGCGAGCCCTGGGTCATGGTCGTGCGCGACGGGCATGCGCGGAAACAAGCCGTGACACTGGGATTGACCGGCACCGGCCAGGTCGAAGTGCTCGACGGCATCGCCGTCGGCGATCGCCTGATTCCGACGACCGGCGACACGGCGATCAGGATCGGCCAGCGCGTGCGCACGACGGACGACGCGCGGCCGAAGCCGTGAACCGCTACCTGCCGTTCGAGTGGATAGCCGCCACGCGCTTCATGCGCAACGGCCTGATGCAGACCCTGCTGATCATCTCCGGCGTTGCGCTCGGGGTCTCGGTGATCGTGTTCATGTCGGCGCTGCTGACCGGCCTGCAATCCAACCTGTTCCGGCGCACGCTCGACTATCAGGCGCAGATCGTCATCATCCCGCCGGAAGACGTCGCGCGTCCGTTGCGCGGCGGCGAACCCGTCGCCGAGGCCGCCATCCTGCAGCCGCGTTCGCAGCGCCTGCGTTCGGTGGATCAGTGGCAAAAGGTCCGCGATCTGATCCGACGGATGCCCGAGGTCGTCGCGGTGACGCCGGTCGTATCAGGGCCGGGATTCGCCGCGCGCGGCGATGCGAGCAGGGCCGTCAACATCACCGGGATCGAGCCCGACTCCTACCTGCGCATCATTGCGTTGCGCGACAAGATCGTTGCGGGCCACATGAGTGTGAGCAATGCCGAGATCGTCATCGGCATCGAGCTGGCGAGCGACCTCGGGGTGAAGGTCGGCGACAAGCTCAGCCTCAGCCCCGCGAGTGGCGCCATGCAGACCTTGATCGTCAGCGGCATCTTCGACTTCGGCAACAAGGGCATCAACGGACGCAATGTCTACGTCGCGTTGCGCGTCGCGCAAAGCATGCTGGACCTGGCCGGCGGCGTATCGAGCATCGAACTCAACGTGCGCGATCCGTTTCTCGCCGAGACGACTGCCCAGCAGATCACCACTCAGACGAACCTGCAGGTCGACAGCTGGATCACGACGAATGCCCAGTTCTTCACGGCCATGTCGGCGCAGACGCTGTCGAACAACTTCATCCGCTTCTTTGTGGGACTGACTGCGGCGCTGGGCATCGCCAGCGTCCTGGTCGTCTCGGTCGTGCAGAAGTCCAAGGAGATCGGCATCCTGCGCGCGATGGGAACGACCCAACAGCAGATCCTGCGCGTGTTCCTGATCCAGGGAGGCGTCATGGGCCTGATCGGTTCGCTGTTCGGCTCGGCGCTGGGCGCCGTGTTCCTGAGCTTCTGGCGCGGCGTGGCGAAGAACCCGGATGGCACGCAGATGTTTGCGATCACGGCCGAGCCGAGGCTGTTCGTCATCGCCACCATCGGCGCCACCCTGATCGGCGTGCTGTCCGCCGCGGCACCGGCACGCCGTGCCGCGAGGCTCGACCCGGCGGTAGCGATCCGTGGCTGACATCGCATCCGCCGTGAAACCGGTCCTGCAACTCGTGAACATTCACAAGTCGTACGGCACCGGCACCCGCGTCGAACAGGAAGTCCTGCGCGGCATCGACCTGGTCCTGCGCAAAGGCGAGTTCGCCGCATTGATCGGGCCTTCCGGCTCGGGCAAGAGCACCCTGCTGAATCTGATCGGCCTGCTCGACCGGGCCAGCAGCGGCCAGCTCTTCATCGACGGCGAAAAAACCGGCGCGCTCGATGACACGAGCCTTACGCGTCTGCGCGGCCGCTCGATCGGGTTTGTCTTCCAGCACAGCTACCTGCTGGAGGAATTCACCGCGCTCGAAAACGTGATGATGCCCCTGCTCGCGACCCACGGCTGGCCCAGCGAGGCGATGCGCACGACGGCGCTGGAACTGCTGGGTCGCGTCGGCCTGGAGCGCTGGAAGGACCACATGGCCACCGAACTGTCCGGCGGCCAGCAGCAACGCGTCGCGATCGCGCGAGCGCTCGCCATGAAACCGTCGATGATCCTGGCCGACGAACCGACCGGCAACCTCGACACCCGATCCGCCGATGGCGTATTCGACCTGTTGCGCGAGGTGAACGCGCGCCTGGGCACATCGTTCCTGATCGTCACCCACGACACGCGCCTCGCCCGACGCTGCGACCGCATCATCGAACTCGTCGACGGGCGCATCGTTTCCGACCAGCCCAACCTCCAGGTGGTGCGCCATGAGGCTGTCGAATAAGTGCGGTATCGGTCGCGTCCGCACTCAATGCCCCAAATCGCGATGGTCGTGACGAGCCGCACCGCGGCGTAGTCCGCGTCACCGGCGCGCCGCGCGCAACTCAGGCATCGAAGCCAAGAAACGACAGCAACTGCGCGTCGCTGACCGCGGCCGGGTTCGACAGGTCCGCACCGGCCAGCGGACCGGGCACCGCCGGACGCCGCAGACGGAAAAAATCCACCTGTAGCAGAAGATCCGGATCGGCGGGCACGTTCGGGTTGTTGCACGCGCTCAGCAGCACGCGCGTGTTGTGCTGTTCGTAGGTACAGGTCGCGACGATCGCGTAGTCGGTATACGCGACCAGGCCCAGCTGCAACGTCTCCGGGAAATCGGCACGGCGAAAGCGTCGCAGCACGCGCCAGGCGCCGGGCGGTTCGACCGGCTGCACCAGCGCGATCACGTGTTCGCCGATGCGCGCGAGGCGCAGGTTCGCGCGGTTGGCTTGCGCATCGGTGATCAGGCGCACCGAATAGCTGTTCGGCTCGCCGGGCAGCGCTGCGCGCGTGGTCTTGTCTTCGAACTGATAGCTGCCCGGCACATCGGCCGCGCCCATCGACAGGAACACGTAGCGCTCGCCACCGCGCTGCCAGTTGGCGTTGTTCGCTTCGACATCCGGCCGCGCCGCGCGCGCCATGATGCCGCCGAGGGAATACTCACTGTCGATGCCGCCGCCGCTCGTGCTGCCCGGCGCGCCGGTGCCGGCGAGGTTGCGCGGCCGCACCTGCACTGTGGCGACGAAATCGCCGGGCACGCGCTGGAAGGTCAGCTCGCCACGATAGTCCTGCCACCAGCCCGAACTGTGCGGCCGCATGACCATCACGCCGCTGCCGGTCTGCGGTTCGATCGCGAGGTATTGCAGTTGATCGGTCGGCCAGCCTTCGGCCTGCCAGTGGCGCGTCCAGTGGCGCAGGCTGTCCGCATCGTCGAATTCGTCGCTGAGCCAGTCGATGCGCGTGGTCTGCGCGGGCTCGAAGTCGCCGACGAAAAGGCCGTGTTCGGCCTGAGCGAGCGCGGGAATGAACAGCAGGGCAAGCAGTCGGAAGCGTTTCATGGCGGGCTACCAGTTGCAGCAGGTAACCAGCACATACGCAGGCCGGCCTGCGCATGTCTCACGGGCGGCACCCGTCGCAACGGGGTCGCGCGCGCGCGCGGCGCGATACCGCCGACGGACGGCCGCGCGCCGCAAGGCGCACGGCCGCCGAAACGATCAGTACACGACCATTTCCTTGAAGCCACCCCAGAACATGCGCTTGCCGTCGAACGGCATGGTCTTCGGGTCCATCTGCAGGCGCGGGTCGGCCATCACGGCTTTCATGATGCGGTCGCGCTCGCGGCGCGACTTGTACACCGCCCAGGAAAACACCACGACCTCGCCTTCCTTGAGCTTCACCGCCTGCGGGAACGACGTGCGCTTGCCGGGCTTGACGTCATCGGCCACGCATTCGTGGTACGCGAGCGCACCATGCTCCATCCAGATCTTGCCGGCCTTGCGCGCCATCTTCTTGTACTCGGCAAGCTTTTCGACCGGTACAGCCAATACGAAGCTATCGACGTAGTTCATGCGGATCTCCAGGGCATTCACGGCACGCGTCATTGCGCCAGACGTAGATAGCCCTCCTGGCCGCGTCATGCAAGCAACGCGCGCGCACTGTCGCAATGCGGCATTGTGCGCAATGGCGCTAGCGAGCTCTGAATGCGCTCCATCTAGCCCGCGCATCTGCGGTGTCTATCGAAACGCTCAACCAACCCGAAGAACCGCAAATACTATCCCTGAAGGCGGTGAAAGCCGACCGCTCAGAACCGACGGTTCTGGTCGTCTTGACCGCCCGACGGGCCGGGAGGTTGGGTAGTGCTCAGCCACCCCCGAGTCCGTGAAAAGCCCTCCCCTTCAAGGGGAGGGCTAAAGCTCTCGGCTTATCGCTTCGCCCACGCACCTTCCTTAGCAGTCGCGATCACAGCGGCGCACGATGCCGCGTCTCGGCATTGCAGGGGTCGTTCGATTCGGTACAGCGAGCCCTTCACCGCGCGCGATCTCGTGCTCCCGTGGCGGAACCGCGGCAATTCCCTGCGTTTGACGCGCTGCCGACCCCGCGTTTGACGCGCTGCTAACCCGGCGATTGGCAAGATGCGTGTTCGTCCATTTACCAACGCATCGCCGGAGTCACCGGGCGCCGCAACGCTTCGCATCAGGAATCATCGTGTCGAGTGAGTTCATCAGCGACATCCGGCGCGCGGCCGCTGCGGCGAGTCCGGCCGTTTCGATCTTCCCGGGTCGCTGGTAGCGGCAGATGGTGTGGTGCAGTGAAGCTACGGCCGATGTCCGTGCCATCCGTCACGCGCTTCACGCACTGACAGGCTCGCATTCGCGCAGGCGCCGCTTCCGTGGGTTTCCGCGACCGCCTTGCGAGGCAACACGGCTCGCCTTGCCGCTGCCTCGATTCCTTGCCGTGGATCCGGTCCGCCGCCCTGAGGCCGCGCGCCGCGCTCGCGCCACGGAATGCACGTCGCCCACGAGACGCGCAGTCCCCAGGTCCGACACGTTCGGCCCACACCGCGCCGTTCATCGAGCACCTGCAGAACCGCCCCTTTCCACGTCCTGCCGCTGCCGCGTGCAGGACCGGGCACCGACCATCACCGGCGACCCGGCTGTAGCCGTCGCCGCACGACGACGGAGAAATCGACGATGCCGACCCAAGCAGTGACCCAACTGCCGCTCTTCACCAACACGCCGGAGGCATGGCTGGCAGCAGCCGTGCTCGCGACAGGAACCGTCGTGCTGGGTCTGGCGCTGCGCCAGACCCTGCGGCGGTACAAGCAGCGCTTTCAGGCCACCGAGCACCTCGAGTGGCTGGAGCTGCCGGTGCTGGCGCTGAGCCGGACCACCCTCGTGTTCCTGCTGTCACTCGGGCTGTTCGCCGGCCTGCAGTTGCTCGCGCACGGCACGCGCACGGCTGCCGTGGCCGGCTCCATCGTGATGATTGCCTTGTTCTGGCAGGTGGGCTTGTGGGCGACGACGGCGACATCGGCCTGGTTTCAGCACAGGCGCCGCACGAGCCTTGCGACGGATCGCGCGTCGCTCGGCTCGCTGGGCATCGTGGGAGTCGTCGTGAGCGCTGTCATCTGGGTGCTGGTTGCCCTGATGACGCTGGACAACCTCGGCATCGACGTCACCGCACTCGTGGCGGGTCTAGGAATCGGCGGCATCGCCGTGGCCCTGGCTGTACAGAACGTACTCGGCGACCTGTTTGCCTCGTTTTCGATCGCGCTGGACCGCCCCTATGTCGTCGGCGACTTTCTCAGCATCGGCGATTTCCTGGGCACCGTCGAAGACATCGGCATCAAGAGTACGCGGCTGCGGAGTCTCAGCGGCGAACAGATCATCATGTCGAACTCCGATCTGCTGTCCTCGCGTCTGCGCAACTACGGGCGGATGCAGCAACGGCGCGTGGTACTCGCGACCGGGGTCACCTACGAAACCCCGGCGGCGGACATCGAGCGCATTCCCCAGACGATTCGCGCCATCGTCGAACGTCAGGACGACGTGCGTTTCGACCGCAGCCATTTTTCCGCACATGGCGATTTCGCGTTGCAGTTCGAGACGGTCTACTACGTGCTGTCCGCCGACTTCAATCGCCACATGGACATCCAGCAGAAGATCCTGCTCGAGATGCACCGCGAGTTCGACGCGCGCGGAATCCAGTTCGCGTATCCCACGCAACGGCTGCTGCTCGAACGGCAAAGCCGCGTAGCGGACGCCGGCAACGCCGCTGCGCCGACGTGACGTCCCTGCAGACCTACCGATGGATAGCCGTCCATCGTCATCGCCGCGTGCTGCAGACAACACCCGCAGCATCGGCCGGCCGCTGCATGGCCAGGAACCTCAGCCCGGTCCCGTTGCCGCCGCCGGCGGCACCAGCAAATCCTCCAGGAAAAACGCCGACAGCTCCGAGCGCCCGGCGAGGCCGGCCTTGGCATAGATGGCCGCCGACTGCGCGCGCACGGTCTTTTCGCCGGTGCCGCGCAGGTCGGCGACGGCTTTGAGGCTCAATCCCTTCAACAGCAGGAAGGCGATCTCCTTTTCGGCGGCCGACAGCTTCCAGTGGTCGAGTTGCCGGTCGATCGAGCGCGCCAGCCCTTCCACCTGCTTGCGTGCCTGCGCCTGCCAGGCGTCCGCCTGGACGCGGAAGGCCGACAGATCCCTCGCCTGCCGGGCGAGCCGCCGCCGCAGGCGCACGGTGCCGTGCAGCAGGTAGAGCGCGCCGGCCGCCGCAGCGGCGCCGGCGACGGTCTCGACCACGACGTGCCACAGCGACGCGCCCTGGCGCAGGTCGGTCGCGACATCGATCGTGATCAACACGGCGATCAACAATAGGACGGTGACCACGACGCCGCGCTCGCGTGCGCTCACCACCCGGGCCGGTGGGCCGGTGGCTTCTTCGGTGTCAGTGCGGCTCGCGCTCATCGTCATCCTCGTGTCCACCCGCTGCCTTGTCCGCATCGGCGCCGCCCCGGTGTTCCTGTCCGCCCTCGCCCAACACCAGACGCGTGCCGAACAGGTCGAGTGTGCCGCTGACCGCGTCGTACTGGCGCAGCAACAGTCCGCCCGTGCCTGCGATCACGGCGAGCACCAGCACGGCGGCGACACCCCGGGCCGGCACCGCCGGCGTGCCCGCCGGCAGATCGCGCTTGCGGCCATGCAGCATGCTCAGCGGCAGCGCGTCGCGATAGCGCAGCACGTGCACGACGAGCCCCGCCAGATGCAACAGCACCAGGGCCAGGAACAGATTGGCCATCAGTTCGTGGACCTCCTCCAGCCACGCGGGCGCCACGCCGCTGACCATGGCCACGCCGCTCGCGCCGAGCCCTAGCGTCAGCAGCATCATCGCCAGCGCGGCCCAGCTCGATGCGGGATTGTGGCCCGTCCACCGGCGGCCGCCACCCGAGACCACGTTCTTCAGGTAGCCCGCCAGCGCACGTGGAGCAAGCGGCAGATCGGACAAGCGCGCATGGCGCGTGCCCACCAGCCCCCAGACCAGGCGGAGCAGCACGGCCACGCCCATCGTCATGCCCGCGAGCATGTGCCAGGCGAAACGGGACGATTCGTCGTCCACGAGATTCGCGATGGCATAGGCGGTAACGAAAAGCGCGGCGAAACACCCGTGAAACACCCGGGTAGGCAAGTCATAGACGCGAGCCGTAGTCATGAAGGCAACTCCACCAGAGAGGGGCCTTCAGACTGCGCCGCAGCCAGGCGCCGGGCATCGGGCGGATGCCGCATCCCACCCGTGAATGCCTCGATCGCGTACCCGACCAATGCCGCACTGCGGAGTGGGCGGTGCGCCGGCACGCGTTTTCGCGAGCCCGCCTGCCAATGCTGCCGGCGCCGACAGCGTCAACGTCGACGCCGAGCCCGCGTGCTCTGCGGCGAATTCAATGTACTGCTGCAGGCAACGCCGGCCGGCCAGGGCATCTGCGCCCTGCCCGTTTCGTCGGCGACCCAAGCAACGTCGCCGGCGAACGCGGGCACGTACGGCTCGACACCGGCACGCAGGCGAATCCCGTGCGGCTCAGGCCGCCTTCGCCAACACACCTTCGATCCGCGCATGCGCCGCGGCGAGCGAGACCGCACGCTGCTCGGCACCCATGCCGATGCCTTCGGCGCGAATGAATTCGATGTCATTCACACCGAGAAACGCGAACACCTGGCGCAGATAGTTTTCCTGGAAATCCGCACCCTGCAGCGGCGTATCCGCATAAAAGCCGCCGCGCCCCGACAGCACCACCACGCGCTTGCCACCGGCGAGGCCTTCCGGCCCCTGCGCCGTATAGCGGAACGTGCGCCCGGCGACCGCGATGCGGTCGACCCACGCCTTGAGCTGGCTCGGAATGCCGAAGTTGTACATCGGCGCGCCGACCACGATCACGTCGGCCGCGAGGAATTCCTGCATCACCGCTTCGTTGCGCTCGACCTCGGCGCGGATCTCCGGCGCCAGCGCATCGACCGCCTCGCGCGGCAGCGGCGTCCAGTGCGGCAGCGCATCGGCGGCCAGGTCGCGGTAAATCACCTCGACGCCCGGCACATCGCGGCGGTACTGCGCCACGACCGCAGCGGCCAGTTCCCGCGTGACCGAATGGGTAGCTAGCGGGCTGGAATCGAGCTGCAGCAGTTTCATGGGTTTCTCCTTCGAAAGCGGCAAATGCCGTGCGAAAGAGGTTATGGGTGATACCAATCACCCGGTAGTCACCTAGAATCGGACGCATCGTCCTACCAGCAGAACGATCATGCGCGACCTCAACGACCTCGCCTTCTTCGCCGCCGTGGCCGAACACCGCGGCTTCGCCGCCGCCGGGCGCGCGCTCGGCATCCCCAAATCGCGCCTGAGCCGGCGCGTCGCCCAGCTCGAAGACGACCTCGGCGTCGTGCTGGTGCAGCGCTCCACGCGCCAGTTCGCCATCACCGAAATCGGCCGCCAGTTCCTCGCCCATTGCCAGGCCATGCTGTCCGAAGCACACGCCGCCGAGGAAACGATCGCGACCCAGCGTGCCGAACCGCGCGGCATCGTTCGCCTCGCCGCGCCGGTCGAACTCGCGCAGAACCTCGTCGCGACCTGCCTGCCGCGCTTTCTCGCCGCGTATCCGCGCGTGCGCGTGCAGTTCCTCGTGTCCAACCGCCGCTACGACCTGCTCAATGAAAACGTCGACGTCGCGCTGCGCGTGCGGCCGGCACCCGACATGGATCCGGAACTCGTCACACGACGGATCGCAGCGATGCACTCGGCGCTCGTCGCCGCACCGGCCTACCTCGACGCGCGCGGCCGCCCGCAACACCCCGATGATCTCGTCGCGCACGACACGCTGAGCCTGTTTGAAAGTGAAACCGTGCAGAAATGGACTTTTTTGCCAACGGACGGCGGCGAGCCGGTACGCGTCGAGGTCGAACCGCGGCTACTCTGCGGCGAGTTCGCCGTGCTGGCCCAGGCGACCCTGGCCGGCAGCGGCCTCTGCCGGCTGCCCGCGACGATTTGCGGGCCGCAGATCGCGGCAGGCTTGCTCGAACAGGTGCTGCCGCAATGGAATGCGGGCGAGTCGGTGCTACATCTCGTCTATGCCTCGCGGCGCGGGCAGTTGCCGGCGGTGCGGGCGCTGATCGATTTTCTCGTTGAGCAGTTGCCTGTGATTGCGGATGCGCGGCGTGAGGAGTCGGGTTGTCCGGGTCATCCGGTCAACTGATCGGCGCCTTTCTGGGTAGCGCTTTCACTTTTTCACCGCGTTCGTTTTCGCCCCACTCATGACATCCCACCCCAAGTGCACCGAGAGCGAGGCAAGTTGGGCGTCGATGTCGTCCGGACGGATGCCGGCCTTCGCCGCTGCTTTTTCGATGTGCTCGCGTGGAATCGGTTCAATGGGATCGAGATACGGCCCGAAGCTGCTGAGGTGTTGCGTCAGCAGGATGCGGCCGAACTCGGAGTGCATCCTGCCCAGCGCGGAACAGGCCGCACCGCGAGCCCAAATGTCCGGTCCTTCAACGGTAAGCCGGACGAGTAGGTCCCGGGTGGTCGGATTCGGCCACTTATTCGCCAACGTCTGCAGCGCGACGGTACGGGTGTACTCGTTGTTGTCCCGGACGGCGCGCTCGGAAAGCAAGTCAAAAGTGGCCTGGTCCGGCCAATTCTCCGCCAATGCCTCTAGCGCGGAGTTGCGACTGAACTCGCTGTCGTCCCAAACTGCCCGCTGGGCGAGGAAGTCGCGGATGGTCTGGTCCGGCCACCTTTCCGCCAAGGACTGCAGCGCGTCGCTGCGGGTGAACTCGCTGACATCTTGGACGGCACGGTCAGCAAGCAGATCTCGCGTGGTCAAGTCCGGCCAGTTCTTCGCCAAGACCCGCAGCGCAACTCCGCGGGGTCCTCTGTCCTCATCCTGGACGGCGCGCTCGGTGAACAGGTCGCGGGTGGTACGATCCAACCACTTCTCCGCCAACGCATGCAGCGCAGCCATGCGGGGAGCTCTGTCCTTGTCCCGAATTGCACGCTCGGCGAGTAGGTTGCGAGTGATCGGGTCTGGCCATTTTTCTGCCAACGCGACCAGCGCCTCACGGCGGGTGTACTCGTTGCTGTCCTTTACGGCGCGATCGGTGAGCAGGTCGCGCGTGGCCTGGTCCGGCCACTTCTCGGCTAGAACTTCGACCGAACCAATCCGAACATCCGAACTGCTACAACGACTCAGAACCCCTATCCATGCACGCTGCTCAAACACGGCAGCCAAAAAATGTGGCCAGAACCTGTGGTGATGGTAGGCGCCAGATTCTGGATATTGACCGACGAACTCAAATGCGGTCTTCCCAGGCCATCGAGTTCCCATTTCGCGCCCGGCAGCGACCACGTCGAGCACGAAGGCCTCTGGTGGGCTAAGTCCCTTCAGAAAACAATGGACAGCCGATTTCAGGAGACTCCCCCCGGCCGCCTCCAACCGGCTTGCACTGCGCACCTCACTCAAGCAGCCGATCGCCAGCGGCAGTTCCGTCAGCGGTGTGGCACCGTCCCACGTCTCCATATCCGTCCGCGTGGCTAAACGTTCGACAACCCGCCCGACGAACTGCTCGTCGATCTGTCCGCAGATCAACCGTAGAACTTCGCGCCATTCGTCGTCGCGGCAGTGTTCATCGAACAAAGCGATCAAGCCATCGAGGTCCAGCGTCCTGGCGACATTGAACTTATGCACGAAATCGGCGGCGCAGAAATATTCCAGGAACGTGCGATGCACAAAGTCGTAACTGTCCGCGCCTACGAAGCAGAGGATGAAGTTGCGCAACCGCAACTGCTCTACGACGGCGCGGGCCGCGCCGCGGGCCTGAGGAAAATGGAGTTCTTTTTGCAGATAGTCTTCGATCAAGCCGGTGAGCGTCGGGCCGTCTATCAGGCTCCCTTTCAGGCCGCTGGGGGTCGCCTGCATGTGCGCCGCAATGCGGCGCAGAAGGTCGGTCTTCTCCCGCTGGCCGATCTCGTTGCTCATCCCTGGAAAGTCTTCAAGCGCACGCTCCGTGTCCCACTGGTGCAGCAGCACACGCGACGCCTGGGCATACAAGTCGGACCGGTCTCGCGGCAATTCCTGATGGCGGTTCAGAATAGCCATCATCGTGAGCAACAGTGGATTGCCGGCCAGCATGGCGATGGACTTGGATTCGCGGATCGCCTTCTGCAAGCGGTCCCGCTTCGGCGCCGCCTGTGCCGGATCGTCGAAGGTGACCTCGTGCCAGCGATGCATGAAGTCGGTGATTTGCGTCGAGTCCAGATCCTGCAGCATGAAGTGCTGGAACTCGACCTCGCGCAACCGCTGCGCCTGATAGCCCACGACGCGCGATGTAAGGACGAGCGGCACGTTGGCAAACTGACTGCCGAACCGCTGAATGTCGTTGATCACCGACTCGCGCGTCGGGACGTCGAAGACTTCGTCCAATCCATCCAGCAGCAATACGACGCGCCCGGGCTGCTCAAGCAGCCGGCTGAGAAGGCCGCGCGGCCATTCGTGCCAGACCGGGCCTTGTTCCAGGTAGCGGATGAAATCCTTGCGACCATCGCATGGCCAGCGGGCGTAGGCACCCAATTCGATCACCAATGGAATCGGCTGCGTGTCCCGTACCGTCGGCTCGGCTATGCCCGCCCAGCGCAAGGCCAGATAGCGGATCAGCGACGACTTGCCGGAACCAGGATCGCCCAGGATGACGAGCTTCCGTCCGCTCCTCGCAGACGATGCACGAAGGGCGTCATCCACGACATCCAGCACCGGACGCAGCGGTTGGTGGAAGTACTCCTGCCGCAGCCGATCTGCCTGCTGCTCGGCTTCCTCGAGTTCCTTCGCAGTGATCTCGCCGGCCTCCAGCAGCCGCCGCTGGTGTTCCTTGGGGATTTCGAGCAGCCGTGGGTTGTACTGGTGGCATTCGCGCACTGACTGCGGCACGAAGACGCTCCAGAGCCGGATAGCGTTGTAGGACGCGCCGGTCGTATCGAGCCTCTCGAAGTTCAGCTTGTCGAACCGCTTGAGCAGCGCAGCCCGGTAGCGTTCCGCATCGAATTCGGCGGGCGGGGCCACCGCAGCGGCACCGGTGGCCGCAACATGGGCAGCCAACTCCGTGACCCATGGTCGCGCGGGATCGTTGAGCCATTGTTTGAGGTCGCGCCCGAAGACCTCGGCGAATCCGGCCGAACCCGGATACTCCGCGTAGAAGACCGGGTTGTTCAGATCCTGCATCCGCTTGCGGAACGCGAGCACCTTTTGCCATTGCTCCAGCGCCTTGATCGCTTCCGCTGGATCTGCCGACAGCCCGTCCAGCGTGTCCACTTTGCGGAAGAACCATTTGATCTCCGGGAAGCCCGAGGCCTTGTGGTTCTCCATCGCCCAGTCGAACTCTTCCTCGGTTCCCGATTCCGCCTTGCCGGTCGGCGATCCGAACCGCTGGCCCATGATGCCGATGACCAACGCCAGCGACTGCCTGTACTTGTCCAACGTTTGCCGGGTGATCAGTTCCTGAGGTCGACCAACGCCGGTGCTCGAGTAGTTCTCCCAGTCCACGACCTCGAACCTGGCACGCCAGATATGAGCGGTGTGGCGGTTGTACTCATCGAAGAACTTGCGCACGTATTGCCTTTCTGCCCCCACGTCACCGGGCGAGGCAAGGAACACGTGATATTGGTTGAGCGCGTTCGGCGTGGGTGTCATCGCAGGAAACTCTTCCGGCCATTGCCAGTGGTGATCCTGAGGCACTGATGCCGGGGCGCACAATCGCCCACGCGATGCCCGGGAATCGACAGCGCGCGCTGCGCAAGCGCATCACCTCGCGAGCGTGCAGGCGCGGAGGACTGAGGCGGGGTGCCCGGCCGAGGTGGTGTGAAGCGGAGCGTGCCGTCAGGAACCCGCCGCCGCCTACCGATCGACTCAGCATACCCGCATGCTGGTTGATCGGATTCCCTGCGTCACCACCTCGACCGATCCGTGTCGCGTCACTTCGTCGAAAGCGTTTCGCGCAACTGGTTGAACTGCAGCCCCAGAACCAGGTTTTGCAAAACCCCCTTGGACTGCAGTTGATACACATCCAGACCCTTGAGTTCCGGAAATTTCGTATCCACCAGCACTTCCACCAGCGCAGGATTTGAGCTGTCGACTCGTTCATCGAGAATAGGCACCAGCATGTCGGCCGGAAACCGATGCGGCGTCAAAAGATCAGCGACCTGATCAATCAACTTTATTTTTGTTTCCTCACTCATCTTTCCATCTTGGATTTCAATTGTTTTGCCGGCCTCCGGGATGGTTTTCGCGATGAATTCGTGCACATACTTCCTGACTTTCTTCCTTCCCCTCGATCCGAGCAACCAGTTGGCCAGGTTGATCGCAAACTGCTCCACATGCCGCCGGGCGGGGCGCTCGCCCATCATGAGAATCGCCTTGTCGACCCAGTGATGAAACGTGGAATCGACGACGATGTTTCCCCATTGTTTGTGCACCGACGGCTCATAGGCCGACACGACCGGATACGACGCACAGTCGACTGGATTGGAATCATTGTCGAAGACCGAGCGGACCGAGCGCGCGACGATGTAAGGCACCGGCCCCGGCGCGTAAGCGGATGCCAACGCAGCCAGTTCGCCATCAAACGGACCGCGCGCGTAGTCGAAAAGCTTTCCCTCGTGCATGTGGTCAGGCAGAAAGCGGATTGGCCTTTTTGCAGTGTAGTAGCCCGGCAGTTGCATGAGTTCGTGCGGGACTGTATCCCTGCGACGAGTGACCCAGACCGGTTTGGGAAAGCCGTCATCGTCAACATTCCCGTCGCACGACGTGCCCCCCGATTCGGTCTCATCATCGCAACCAGGGTTCCATGCCGAGGATGCGTAGCGCGATGGCCCACTCTGCAACGGAGTTCCCGAACCGCTCCACTTGCGCATGTTCGCGACGCGCTGCGGCAAACGCTCGCACAAGCCCGAACCGACACAGGCGTGATCGCCCGTTGCGAAAACGCCAACGCCCTCATCCATCAGCGACTGGACGACGGC
>JBBQZR010000042.1:0-55207 GCA_038207515.1 Lysobacterales bacterium
AACTCTTCCGCAAAAAGCCTTCCATCCTCGACGGCCTTCACCGTCTCCCCGCCTCAGCGTCTCCGCCTCAACAGGGCCGCGAATCATACAACCAGTCCTCGCTTCGTCAACCCCCAGCAACGATCACTTTCCTCGTCACCGGCTACGCCGCTCATACCACCGCACAACTCACCCCCTTCACCTCTACATCACCTCGGCGAAGGGGCGCGAATCCTAACATCGGTTTTCGATTCCGCAAGCCCCTGAGCATCAAATATCAGGCCGAGATCAGGCGGACACGCGCAAAGCCGCGCTTGCCGAGCTGAAGCAGATGTTCCGCGCCCCCCTCGAATACACGCGAGACGTCTTCCACGACGTCACCGTCGATGCGTACTGCGCGCTCGTTGACCTTGCGCGAGGCCTCCGAATTGCTCGCCGCGAGCCCCGCCGCCTTGAGCAACGCGGATATGCGCATGCCCTCGGCCGGCACAGCTATGTCCTGCACCGTGAGATCAGCCGGCACTCCGCCGCCCTGAACCACCTCGTTCCAGTGCCTTACCGCGGCGTCGCCGGCGGCCGCGCCGTGGAACCGCGTTGCGAGCTCGACGGCAAGCTGCATCTTGTAGTCGCGAGGGTTCACGCCTCCCGTAGCGACCGCTTCCCGCATGTCTTTGATGTCGCCCAGCGACTTCGCAAACGTAAGCAGTTCGAAATACCGCCACATGAGCTCGTCGGACAGCCGCATGATCTTGCCGAAGATCTCGTTCGGCGGCTCGTTGATGCCGATGTAGTTGCCGAGCGACTTGGACATCTTGTTGACGCCGTCCGTCCCTTCCAGCAACGGCAGCGTCAGTACGATCTGCGCAGGCTGGCCCGCCTCCTCCTGCAGTTGGCGGCCTACCAGGAGGTTGAACTTCTGGTCGGTGCCGCCGAGCTCGACATCGGCCTTCAACGCCACCGAGTCGTAACCCTGCACCAGCGGATACAGGAATTCGTGGATCGCGATCGCCTGCTCACTGCGGTAGCGCTTCTGGAAATCGTCGCGCTCGAGCATGCGCGCGACGGTGTGCTTGGCGGCGAGCTTGATCATGTCCGCCGCCGACATCTGGCCGAACCATTCAGAATTGAAACGGATTTCGGTCTTCTCGCGATCAAGCACTTTGTATACCTGATCCGCATAAGTCTTGGCGTTGGCCTCGATGTCGGACCGACTCAGCGGCTTGCGCGTCACGTTCTTGCCGGTCGGGTCGCCGATCATGCCGGTGAAGTCGCCGATCAGGAAAATGACCTGGTGACCCAGGTCTTGAAATTGGCGCATCTTGTTCAGCAAGACGGTGTGGCCGAGGTGCAGGTCCGGCGCGGTCGGATCGAAACCGGCCTTGATGCGCAGCGGCCGGCCCAGTTTCAGACGCGCTTCCAGATCTTCACGCTTGATGATTTCTTCCGCACCGCGACCGATGAGGTCGAGGGCTTCCTGCAACTGGCTCATGCCGACGTTCTCCGCTTGACTGCTGTGCGCCCGCACGCGTTCACGGACGTATGGCCGCCCAGGCGTCTGCGGGTCGTTTCGAAGGGGGTGCGGTTAATTATTCGTTAACCAGGCGACCCTGCGCAAACCCGCGCCAATACTGGCGTTGACGGGGTTTGAATCGGTTGGCTATGGTACGGGTCGTTTGATCGGAATGCGACCGTGACCGAAACCCCAGCCGCACATCGTTACAGCCACCGCACGAGCCGCCGTCTGGCTCTGCGCCGCCGCGCACTTCGCAAACATTTCCAATTTTATTCGAAGTGTAAAAACTGGGCACTGGCGCAAAACGTATCAGTGTCGCCGATCTCCTGGCGGCGCGAACATTGGGTGCTCGCCAGCGTCGCGGTTGCGCTGACCGTCATCGTCGGCATGGTCATGCCGACCTGGGCCAATGCCATGCGCCGCGACGAAGCGCCCAGCGTGACCACGCTGTCACTCGCACTGCCCGCATTGAGCGCAGACCAGACCGCGGCCGGCGATCGTGCCCTGGCCGATCTGGCGGCCGCCGGCATGGTTCCGGGCATGGAAACCGCCGAGTGGAAGATCGTCATCGTGCGCGCGGGCCAGTCCCTGGCCGACATCTTCCATGAGCAGGGCCTTTCGCCCACCGAACTGCAGCGTCTCGTCGACGCGAATGTCGACAACGGCGCGTTTCGCCGTATCCATCCCGGCGATGAATTCGCATTCCGCAAATCGGGCGAAGGCCGCCTCACCGCGCTTCGCTTCGATCGCGACGACCACACTCGCGTCGTGCTGCGCATCGATGCGGACGGCGTCAAGAGCGAAATCGCCGAGCGCGCACTGGAACGTCGGGTCCACGTCGCCCACGGCACGATCAGGAGCTCGCTGTTCGAGGCCGGCGACACGGCAGGCATGACCGACTCGATGACGCTGAAGCTGGCCCAGGCCTTCGGTTACGACATCGACTTCGCCCAGGATCTGCGCGTCGGCGACAGCTTCACGGTGATCTACAACGACGTGTATCGCGAAGGCGAGCGCCTGCGCGACGGTGACATCATCGGCGCGACCTTCATCAATGGCGGGCGCCGCTTCACCGCATTCCGGTATGAAGACGGCGACGGCACGGTTTCGTTCTACAGCGAGGACGGCCGGCCGCTGAAGACCTCGTTCCTGCGTACGCCGGTCGAATTCACGCGCATTTCCTCGCGCTTCAGCGCCGGCCGCATGCATCCGGTGCTCGGCAAGATGCGCGCGCACAAGGGCGTGGACTACGCCGCCCCGACCGGTACGCCGATCTACGCGGCCGGCGATGCGAAGGTCGAATTCCGCGGCGTCAAGAATGGCTTCGGCAACGTCGTGATCCTGCAGCACGGCGGCCAGTACAGTACGGTCTATGGCCACATGTCGCGGTTCGCCGCCAGCCTTGCCACCGGCCAGCGCGTGCGCCAGGGACAGCTGATCGGCTACGTCGGCTCTACCGGCCTAGCCACCGGCCCGCATCTGCACTACGAATTCCGCCTCAACGGACAGCATCGCGATCCGCTGAGCGTGACCTTGCCCAAGCCCGAGCCGCTGCCCGCTACGGAACTGGCCAAGTTCAAGCAACTGACCCAGCCCATGCTCGCGCAGCTCAAGCGCTACGAGGATCCGCGTCTGGCACTGGCGCGCTGAGCCGATGGCCCGGCTGACGTCCGAGCTTTACCTCGGTCTGATTTCCGGCACCAGCGCCGATGCCATCGACGTTGCGCTAGTGTCCTTCGATCCGCAACCGCGTCTGGTTGCCGCGCTCGCGGCGCCGTATCCGCCGGCGCTGCGCCCGCGCGTGCTGGCGCTGGCGCGCGAAAAGGCCGAGATCAACCTCGACGAACTCGGCTCGCTCGACACCGAACTCGGCCATGCGTTCGCCGATGCCGCGCTGGCGCTGCTGGAACGCGAGCAGATTTCGCCTGACGCCATCCACGCGCTCGGCTCGCACGGCCAGACGGTGCGGCACAAACCCACGCTGGCGGCGCCGTATACGCTGCAGCTCGCCGATCCGAACGTCATTGCCGAACGCACCGGGATCACGACGGTCGGCGACTTCCGCCGCCGCGATATCGCCGCGGGTGGGCAGGCGGCGCCTTTGGTGCCGGGCCTGCATGCGGCTCTGCTCAGCGATCCCGACCAGGATCGCGTCGTGCTCAATCTCGGCGGCATCGCTAACATCACCGTGCTGCCGCGCGATCCGGCGGCGCCGCTGGCGGGTTTTGATACAGGTCCGGCCAACTGCCTCATGGACGGCTGGTCGCTGCTGCAGCGCGGCGTGGGATGCGACGACGGCGGTGAATGGGCGGCCCTGGGCCGCGCCGACGAAGCGCTGCTCACGCAGATGCTGGACGAGCCCTACTTCCATCAGACCGGCCCCAAGAGCAGCGGCCGCGAGGTGTTCAACCTGGACTGGCTCAAGCGCCAGCTCGGCGAACGCGAGACCTCTCCGGTCGATGTGCAGGCCACCCTGCTCGCGCTGTCGGCGCACAGCGTCGCCGCCGCGATCCGGCGCGATGCGCCGCAGGCGCAACAGGTCCTCGTCTGTGGTGGCGGCGTACACAACGCCAGCCTGATGCGAGCGCTGGCTGAAGCACTGACGCCGGTGCCGGTCAGCAGCACGGCCAGCTGCGGTATCGATCCGGATTATGTGGAAGCCATGGCATTCGCCTGGCTCGCGCGGCAGCGCCTGCTGGGTCTGCCCGGTAATCGCTCCGACGTCACGGGTGCGCGCGGCCCGCGCGTGCTGGGTGCGATCTACTTCGGTACTTGATCGGTCAACGGATCGTCGCTGAACAGCGGTTTGCCGGCGACTCGCTCGAAGGCCTCGACTGCGGCGCGAAAGGCCGCCGCTTCGGTAGATTCCCAGGTACCCGACAGCATCGCGATGTCATGCAGCTCGCGTCGTGCCTCATCGTTGACCAAGCCTGCGCCACGGCGCAGCGCAAACAGAATTGCCTCGTTGATCGACCACTGGTGCTCGCGCGCGATGTCCTTGATGCGATCTGCCAGGGCGTCGTCGATGTGGCGTACAAGTATGTCTGGCACTGCGTCCTCGCCGTTTCGTCGTCGGATTCGGCCCCTGTCCGGCGGATTGTCGCAGCATGCGGCGCCGATTTCAGCCTGGCCGCGGCGGCTGTTCCATGTGAGGCCGCAATCGCCAGTACAACCACAGCGTCGGAACGATGGACGCGGCGCTCAGAGCGAAGAACGCTTCGTAGCCGAATGCCTCGACGAAGAACCCCGAAACTCCGCCGAGCAGCTTGCCCGGCATGTTGGACAGCGACGCGAGCAACGCGTACTGGGTCGCGCTGAAACGTACATCCGCAAGACCGGACATGAACGCGACGAGTACGCTGCCGGCGAAGCCCTGGCAGAAATTGTCCGCAGAGATCGCCGCGATGAAGCTCCAATTCTGGCCGGGATAGGCAGCCATCAGCAGGAAGGCCAGATTCGACAGCGCCACGCCGAGTGCCGCGATCAACAGCGAACGGCGAATGCCCAGAATCGTGACGCCGATGCCACCGAGCAGCGCACCGGCAAAGCCAAGCCAGACGCCGTAGACCTTCGAAACCGTCGCGATCTGGCTCTTGGTGAATCCCAGGTCCAGATAGAACGGACCGGCCATGACGCCGATGATCTGGTCAGGAAGCTTGTACAGGCCCACGAACAGCAACAGCGTCAGCGCCAGCTCGATACCGTTGCGGCGGAAGAATTCGACGATGGGACGGAAATACTCGATCAGCGACACACGCATCACCGCCACCGCGCCGCGCTCGCCGATACGCGCCGGCTGCACGGCAGCCGCATCGAACCGCGCTTCGGCCATCGCCGGCGGTTCCGGCGCATACAGGGTCATCAGCGCCGGCAACAGCATCAGCCCGGCCAGGATCAGATACGTCGCCGGCCAGTCGACCAGGTCAGCCGAATACAGTGCACCCGCACCGGCCAGCACCAGGCCGATCCGATAGCCCAGCGAGTACGTGGCGATCAACGCGCCCTGATCTTCTTTCGGCGCGATCTCGATGCGGTAGGCGTCGACGACGCAATCCTGGGTCGCGCCCGAGAATGTGGTCAGCGTCAGCGCGATCAGAAACAGCACCAGATTGCCGCCGGGCCCTATCAATGCCATTGCCACGAGGCCGACGGCGACACCCAGCTGGGCCAGCAGCAACCATCCGCGGCGTCGGCCGAGACGCGCCAGGATCGGCGGCGGCCAGCGGTCGAGCAAGGGCGCCCAGATGAACTTCAGCACGTACAGCAGCGAAATCCAGCTCACGAGCCCTATGTTGCCCAGGCTCATGCCCTGTTCGCGAAACCAATAGCCCAGAGTGACGCCGAGCAGCAGAAACGGCAGGCCTGACCCGAAACCGAACAGGCACATCGTCCATGCCGATGGCTGCGCGAAGGCCCGGCGGAAACGCCGCAGCGCCGACTCGGGCGCGGCGGCTGCGGCGACGTTCACGAAGCGGCCGCAGCGTAGTCCACGGTATACGGCGCGTGGTCGGAAAACCGCGGATCGCGCAGGATCTCGCAGCTCTTCAGCCGCGCGCGCAACGACGGCGTGATGACCTGATAGTCGATGCGCCATCCCACGTCGTTGGCGCGCGCCTGGCCGCGGTTGGACCACCAGGTGTAGTCCTCGGCATCAGGCTTGAGGCAGCGGTAGCTGTCGACCCAGCCGCGATCGAGGAAAAGCTTGTCGAGCCAGGCGCGTTCTTCAGGCAGGCAACCCGAGGTCTTCTGGTTGGACGACCAGTTGCGGATGTCCTTGCGTGTGTGGACGATGTTCCAATCACCACAAATAACATAATCGCGGCCGCTCGCGAGCCACGCGTCGAACACGGGCGTGATCCAGTCGATGCACTTGAACTTGAACGCCTGACGTTCGTCGCCCGAGGATCCGGACGGAAAATACATCGAGACCACGCTGAGGTTGCCGTAGCGCGCCTCGATATAGCGGCCTTCCTCGTCGAAATCGCTCCAGCCCAGCGCGGTGCGCACTTCGTCGGGCTGCTGGCGCGAGTAGATCGCCACGCCGCTGTAGCCTTTCTTGCTGGTCGCGTCGCGGTAGTAGCTGTGGAACCCTTCGGGCCGGAACAGCGCGTCGGTCAGCTGGTGCTCCTGGGCTTTGGTTTCCTGCAGGCAGACGATGTCGGCCTTGTGCTTGCCCAGCCAGTCGTAGAACCCCTTGGTCGCCGCCGACCGGATGCCGTTGGCGTTGAAACTGACGATGCGCATTGCTCACTCCGCACGGGCGAAGTGGGCAATGTAGCCGCGCACGCGGGTCGCGCCAAGCGGCGCGGCGCGAACGCTCAACCTTCGACGACGCGCACCGCCTGGCCTGGACTCAGGCGCTCCGCTCCGCGCACCACGACCTTGTCGCCGGCGCTCAATTCGCCCGTCACTTCGACCAGCGTGTCGCGTGCGGCACCGGCGCGCACCTCGACCTGCTCGGCCGTGTTGTCGGCTTTGACGCGCATCACGTAGGTGTGCGCCTCGCGCAGCACCAGCGCGTCGCGCGGCACGGTCAGCGCGGTGGCGCCGGCGCCTTCGGGCAGCGCGACTTCGACCGCGGTGCCGACCAGCGCAAAGTCTTCCGGCAGCGACACGCGCAGTTCGAACTGGCGTGAACGCTCGTCACCGACCGGCACGACCGCGCGTACCGTGACCGGCTGGACCGCGCCATGCAGGCGCACCTGGATTTCCTGACCGGCCTTGACCTGCGGCGCCAGCGCGAGCGGCGCCTGCACGCGGGCCTCGAGCCGGCCGGTGTCGACCAGGTGCGCGACCGCTGCGCCCGTCTGCAGGTATTCGCCGCGCTGCACGAAGCGTTCGCTGACCACGCCACTGAACGGCGCGCGGATTTCGGTTTCTGCGATGTCGTGCTCGATGCCGCGCCGTTCCGCGTCGGTGCGCGCGAGTTCCTGGCTGGCGCCTTCGAGGGTCGCGCCGGCTTCGTCGAGCTGGGTCTGTGCGACGGCATTGCCGGGCGCGAGCTTGGCCAGGCGCGACATCTGTGTCTGCGCAAGATCGCGCTGCGCCTTGGCACGGCCGGCGGTGGCGCGGGCCTGCTCCAGGCGCAGGCGCAGCGAGACGTCGTCGAGCTTGGCCAGGCGCTCGCCTTTCTTGACCACGCTGCCGACTTCTGCGATCTCGATCACGCGGCCAGCGGCCACGCCGGCGATGCGCGCGTCGTCGCGGCTAACCACGCTGCCCGGCACCCAGCGCATCGGTGCGAGCTTCAGGGACGTCGCTTCGGCCACGGACACGGCGGCGGCCGGTGCGGCGGGCGGCGTGGGCGCCGCCGTGGTCAGCGTCGTCGGCGCGGCGACCAGCACGGTCAGCAGCAGGCATAGCGGAAATGCTTTCATCGTTCTTCTCCCGTACTTCATTGCTTCAGGCTGCGCGCGGATAACTGGAATCGCGCGCTACCGGATGAGTTTCCGTTGCGCCCTTGCGCGGGCGGCGCCACTGGCTCAGGCGCATGAGGCTGGGCATCAGCAGCAGCGAGAACACGAGGGCGACGACGACGCCACCGACGTTGACCGCCGCAAGCCCGCGGTAGATGACGCTGCCCGGTCCCGGGTTCACTGCCATCGGCAGCGCGCCGAGCGCGCCGGTCATGGTCGACGCGACAATCGCGCGCAGGCGCTGATTGAGCCCCATGCGGATCGCGTCCTCGAGGGTATGGCCGCTGTTCTGCGCCTCGCGCGTCAGGTCCACGAGCAGGATCGCGTGGTTCACGATCACGCCGATCATCAT
This sequence comes from Lysobacterales bacterium, assembly GCA_038207515.1. GTDB lineage: Bacteria > Pseudomonadota > Gammaproteobacteria > Xanthomonadales > Rhodanobacteraceae > Tahibacter. The sequence goes on from JBBQZR010000042.1 coordinate 8,261, forward strand.
GACGAAGCCGATCATCGACAGCAGGTCGAGCGGCTGGAACGCGAACAGGCCGAGCACGTGCAAGCCGACCATGCCGCCGATCAGCGCCAGCGGCACTGTCAGCATCACGATCACCGCGTCGCGCAGCGACTTGAACAGCGCCGCCATGATGAGCAGCAGCACAAGCAAGGCAAGCGCGAAGTTCTTCGTCATCGTGCCGACGATCTGCTCGAGGCGATCGGCGCTGCCGGCCATGAGGATGGTGCCGTCGGGCGGCAGCGCCTCACGCAGCTTCGGCACAACCTCACGATTCAACGTCGCGAGCGCGTCTTCGAGCGACACATTGGCTGGCGGATCGACGCTGAGGCTGATCGTGCGGCGGTGATCGAGGCGCCGTATCACGGTCGGTCCCATCGTGGTATCGAGGCTGACAAGATCTCCCAGCGGGACGACCTGGCCGGAGGGCGTGACCAGCGGCGCTTCGGCAAGCTGTTCCGGCGTCTGTCCGGCGCTCGCGCGCAAGATGATGGGCACACGCGTTTCGCCGTTGAAGTATTCGCCGAGCCAGGCGCCATCGCCGAGCGCCCGCACCACGGTGCCGACCGAGCTGCGGTCCCAGCCCGCTTCGGCGATACGCCGGTCGTTGGGTATCGCGTGCAATTCGGTCTGGACGGAATCGGTGTTCGGGAACGCTTGCACGTTGGCACCGGGAAAGGTTTTCTCGAGCAGCTGGCGTCCCTGCTCGGCGGCGAGTTCCAGCGCCTTCTTGTCGTCGCTCTGCAGATGCATCGCGATCGAGCGCGCCGAACCGCCGAAGCCGCCGAACAGATCGCCTTCGCCGGCGAAGGCGCGCGTATCGGGCAGGCCGACGATGACTTCTTCGCGCACGATTTTTTCGAGCTCGCCAATGCGCGACTCGTCGATCACGCGCGCACCGACCGTGCCGCCGCCGGGCCACATCAGCAGGTAATAGTTCTTGAGTTGCGGCTGCTTTTCGCCGGTCATGTACGGCTGCAGGCGCTCGAGGATCTTGCCGGCGATTTCGCGGTTGACCACTTCGGGACTCATGCCCGGCGGGAAGCTGAAACCGGCGTCGATCGCGGCGCGCTTGACCGGCGGCAGGTAGTCCAGCCGCGGCAGGAACACCCAGCACAGGATCAGCGGCGCGACCAGCAGGGTCGCGACCCAGCCCAGCTGTTTGGCCGGCGTGTCGGTCCAGCGCAGGATGCGCTCGGTCAGCGCAGGCCAGCCATCGCCGAAACCGGAGGTCAGCTTCTTCGCCTTGAGCCAGCCGCCGGCGGCGGCCGGCAGTACGGTCAGCGCGACCACGATCGAGATCGCGACCGCGATCGAAATGGTCAGCGCGAGGTCGGCAAAAATCTGCCCTTCGACGTCGCGCAGGAACAGCACTGGCAGGAACACGGCGATCGTCGTGACCGTGGAGGCGAACAGCGCCGGCACAACCTGCTTGGCGCCAGCCAGCGCGGCCTCGATCGGCGTCATGCCGGACTCCTTGAGCCGGATGATGTTGCCCGACACGACGATGGCTCCTTCCACCACCATGCCGACCGCGAACGCGAGTCCAGCGAGCGAGATCACGTTGAGCGTGCGCCCGGTGAGGTGCAGCACGACGAAGGTGGCGAGCAGGCAGATCGGAATCGAGGTCGCGATCAGCAGCGTCGCGCGGCCGTCGCGCATGAACCACCAGACGCAGATCAGTGCGAGCAGCGCACCGACGATGAGGTTTTCGGTCAGCAGGCCCACGGCTCGATTGATGAACAAGCCGGAATCGAAGGACTGTTCGATCGCGAGGCCCTGCGCCTTGAGCGGTCCGTCGCGCAGTTCCGCGACGACTTTCTTGACGTCATTCAAGGTGCCCAGCACGTTCGCGCCGCTCTGCCGCAGGATCTGCATGCCGATCGCGGGATTGCCGTTCTGGTAGGCGAAAAAGCGCGGCTCCGGCGGACGCACTTCGATCGTGGCCACGTCACCGAGCTTGATGGGTCGTCCTTCGCGCCACGCGAGCACGAGTTCGCCAAGCTGGTCGGGCGTGTAGCGGCCGATGAAGCGCAAGGTGTATTGGCGCCGGCCGACTTCGACCTGGCCGCCCGAGACGTCGGTCGCGCTGGCGGCGCGCGCAGCGATGTCGGTGATCGGAATGCCCATGGCCGCGGCCTTGGCCAGATCCACCGTGATGCGCACTTCGTCGGGAGGACCTGCGTTGACGTTGACACCGGCCACGCCGGGTACCGCCTCGATGCGCGGCTTCACCGTCGTGTCGATGAACTCGCGATAGTCGGCAATCGGACCCTTCGTGCCGGGCAGCAACTGCACGAAGAACCAGGTCAGCGACTGATTGGAATCATCCGCGCCGAGCTGCACGACCGGGCGGTCCGCATCGCGCGGCAGCGGCGGCAGGCGGTTGAGGCGACCGAGCACTTCGACCAGGGCATTTTTCATGTCCGTGCCGATCGCGAAGGTCAGGTTGATGTTGCTGCCGCCGGTGCCGGCGTTGCCATCGAGCTCTTCCAGCCCGGGCAATCCCTGCAGCACCTGCTCCTGCGGCTCCAGCAGTTCGGATTCGACCTCCACCGGCGAGGCGGCACGCCAGCCCGTGTTGATGGAGATCTGCGGCCGCTCGATGTCGGGGAACAACTGCAGTGGCAGCTCGCGCAGACTCAGCAGGCCGAACACGCAAACCATCAGCACGGTCACGCCGACCGCTATCGGATTACGCAGCGATGTTTCGATCAGTTTCATGGTTTCCTCCCGCCGGCAGACGTCGACGACATCTGCCCTCTGCGCATCAGATTCGCGCTAATGACTTCCGATCGGATGCGGCGAAGGTCATATAGGTTGCGTGCGCTGCGACGAAAAGCCGTATGCGCACGCCGGGACGAACCGTCGTGTTGCCGTGTTGCGCGCGAGACCGGCGTCTTGCGACGGACAGAAGTCATGGTTGGGTTGCGCGCACCGGATTCGGCAGAGAAAAGCAGCTTGTCGCGCGCGCATACCGTTCAAGACTCTGCCGTGATCGAAGCGCGCTTCGCCAAGGGCGAGCGCGTGGCTCCGTCGCTGGGGTTCGGCCGGTTCCTGTTCGGTTTACGGGCAAGGCGATGTCATCGCCGCCCGCTGCACGTTCGGCGCTACCGTCGCCGACTGCTGGCACGGCGCCTTGGCGCGGATCGCGCGTCGCTGCACCGCATCGACACGATGGCGATCTCGCAGCTCGTCATCTGCGGCATTGCGACGGCAAAACGCCGGTTGCATAGGCAGCTCAGATGGAAACTGCCGTGCAGATGCGGAAGACACTCACGCGACCGCCGCGCACAACAGCGCAAAGACCGCCATGGCAGCTCCGCGGGTCAGACGTACCATCCACATTCGCATGACTGGCTCCACCGTTCAGAGGTGAGCTCAGCGTGCTCGGCGTGGCCGCGGTGATCGTCCGTGGCGGCCGGACCGTACCGCGGCAGCGTGCGATCCGGCGGATTCGTACCCCGCCTGCGCTCGCACTCAGTGCAACAGGCGCACCTTGTCCTTGTAGCTGCGCGACAGCTTCAGGGTCTGGCCCGACTCCAGCGTGACGAAATATTCGCCGTTGAGGTGGGAGCGCAGTTCGCGCACACAGGCCAGGTTGACGATCGTGGAGCGGTGGATGCGCTGGAAGCGGCGTGGATCGAGGCGCTGCTCCATCTCGCGCATGGTCGCGCGGATGACGAAATTCTCGGCGGCGGTGTGGATGCACAGATAGTCGCCGGCCGCGTCGATCCAGCGGATCGCCTCCGGATCCAGACGCACGGTGCGGTTGCCGTCGCGGATCGCCAGACGCTGCGGCGTCGCCGGTTCGTCCGACTCCTGGGCCAGCGCATCGGCCAGGGTCAGATCGTTCTTGCCCGACACGCGGGCGAGCAGACGCAGCAGCTTGTCGCGGTTGTCGCCGGCTTCGCGCTCGCGCAAACGCTCCCGTACCGTCTGCACGGCCTGGTCCAGACGCTGTTCGTCGACCGGCTTGAGCAGGTAGTCGACCGCGCAGGCCGCAAACGCGTCCAGCGCGTACTGGTCATAGGCGGTGACAAAAACCGTCAGTGGCAGCGACTCGGCCGGCAACGAACGCAGCAGCGCGAAGCCGTCCATTTCCGGCATCTGGATGTCCAGAAACATCAGATCGGGCTTGAGCGCGGCGACGGCGAAGCCAGCTTCGCGACCGTTGCCGGCCTGGCCGACGATCTCGACATCCGCATGGGCGGCCAGACGCAACTCCAGTCCACGCCGCGCCAGCGGTTCATCATCGACGATCAGGGTGCGGATCACGCTTCGCTCCGGGTTTCGAAAGGCAGTTTCAGGGCGACTTCGACGCCGCCGCCCTCGGCGTCGCCGCGCGCGCGCACGTCGACGCTCTGGCGTGCGCCGTACAGCACCTTGAGACGTTCGCGCGTATTGGCCAGTCCGACGCCGTTGCCGTTGCCGCCGCAACCGTCGGGCAGGCCAGGACCGTCGTCCTCGACCCGGATCAGCAGGGATCCGTCAACGACCTGCGCGCGTACGGCGATGGTGCCGCCTTCGATGCGCCGGCTGATCGCGTACTTGATGCAGTTCTCGATCAGCGGCTGCAGCACGAGGCTGGGCACGAGCGCGCGGCGCGCCTCCGCGCTCACGTCGACGACGATGCGCAGCCGCTCGCCGAAGCGCAGCTGCTCGATGCCGAGGTAGCGGGTCAGCGCTTCGAGTTCCTCGTCGAGGCTGACGCGCTGCATCGGATCGGAATCCAGCGAATGGCGCAGGAATGCCGACAGTCCCGTGACCATGCGGTTGGCGGTCGCGTTCTGGTTGTCCAGCACCAGGGTCGAGATCGCGTTCAAGGTGTTGAACAGGAAATGCGGATTGAGCTGGTAGCGCAGCATCTTGAGTTGCGCCTCATGCGCGGTCGCGTTGGCGCGCAGCACGCTTTCGCGCTCGTGGGCGATTTCGCGGCTGAACTTGATGCCGAAATACAGGCCGCTCCAGGAGAGCATCACGTAGAGCGCCGAGCCGAAATAGCCGATATAGCCGAGCAGGCTTTCAGGCCGGCATTCGAAGCACCAGCGGAAGACCGCCTCGGCATACGTCGTCGAATACACCGCCGTGGCCAGCACCAGCAGCAGGCAGGCCGCGCTGATCATGCGCCCGGTCGACAAGCGCCAGATCGCGCGGAAGCCCAACCGCAGCAGGCTGGTGACGCCGAAGCCGATCGCCGTCGCCGCGGCCGAAACCCAGAAGTAATTCCAGGGCTTGCCGTGGCCGATGGCGGCCAGGTAGTTCAGGCTGAAATAGCCGAGCCAGCCCGCGCACTGCAGTACCCAGAACTGCCGCGACGGCAAGGCGAAGAAGCGTTTCAGACTGGCCATATGCGGGTGCGGCACCATAGCGGCCCATGCTAGGGCGCAGACGCGCTAGCAGAGCGCATTTCGGCGCACGCTGGCAACCGCTGGGCGCGCCGGCTTGCCTACAATCGGCGTTTTTCCCGGGAGACCCGCATGCGCGCGCATCAACGCGACTTTCTCGACCTGGCCCTGCACAAGCAGGTGCTGCGCTTCGGCGACTTCACCCTCAAGTCCGGCCGCACCAGCCCCTATTTCTTCAATGCAGGTCTGATTGACAGCGGCGCGGCACTCGCCCGGCTGGGCCGCGCCTATGCCGCCACCGCCGTCGAATCCGGGCTTGCCTTCGACATGCTGTTCGGGCCGGCCTACAAGGGCATCGCGCTGGCCGCCTCGACCGCCATCGCGCTGGCGGCCGACCACGGTCGCGACCTGCCGTTCGCGTTCAACCGCAAGGAAGCCAAGACGCACGGCGAAGGCGGCAACCTGATCGGCGCTCCGCTGACAGGTCGCGTGCTCATCGTGGATGACGTGATCACGGCCGGCACGGCGATCCGTGAATCCCTGCAGATCATCCGCGACCAGGGTGCGCGAGCCGCTGGCGTGTTGATTGCATTGGACCGGCAGGAACGCGGACAGGGATCGCTGTCGGCAGCGCAGGAAGTGGTCGCCGAGTTCGGCATACCCGTCCTCGCGATTGCCCGGCTCGCCGATCTTCTGACCTTGACGTCCGAACGGCCCGAGCTCGCCGAGCAACAGCCCCGCCTGCAGGACTATCGCCAGCGCTACGGCGTGACCTGAGCCGAGGCGGGACGCACACCGGGCGTTGCGGACGCGACCTATACTGGCCACCGAGGAGAGGAACCCCATGATGCAGTCCGTACTACGCACGACAGCGATAGCGCTGCTGCTCGCCACCATCTGCGCTTCCGCGGCAGGACCGGGCAACGATGTCCGCCTGCGCTACAAGTGGCGCGACGAGGCCGGCAATCTCCACTACGCCGATTCGGTCCCGCCGGAGGCGACGCGCCTGGGCTATGAGGTCGTGAATCAGCAAGGCGTCGTCGTGCGCCGCGTCGAGCGCGCCAAGACCGCCGCCGAACTCGCGGCCACGAAGGCGGCCGCCGAAAAGCTCGCCGAGGAAAAGCGCAAGGCCGACGATGCCGCGCGCAACGACGCGCAGATGCTCGCGGCCTATCCGAGCGAGGAAGACCTACGCAAATCGCTGCAGGCGCAGATCGATCTGATCACGCAGAACATCCAGGCCACCGAGGTCGGCATCACGAGCCAGGAAAAGAGCCTGGCCGAGCGCCTCGTCCATGCGGCCGAACAGGAGCGCAACGGCAAGCCCGTACCGGCTCCGGTCCAGAACCAGATCAACACCTTGCGCAAGGGACTCGCCGACCAGAAGGCGTTCCTGGAACGTCGCACGGCCGACCGTACCGCCATGGAAAAGCAGCTCGTCACCGATCTGGAGAAGTACCGCGCGCTCAAGCAGCGGGCGGACGAGCAACGCGAAGGCAAGCACTGAACGGTATATCGGCCGGAAGCGCGGTTCGCTTCGCCCGATTTTCTGGCCCGGAACCCGCCAGACCGCCAGCCGTCAGTCCGGTGATGCTTCCGCCAACGCCAATCTTGCGTTGCCCTGATCATCGTCCGCCCTGTTTCCCGGTGAGCAGATGACTACCGGCTGCCACGCCGTTGCTGAGAGATCGCTCATGCGCATGATTCGACTGGTCCCGCTGTTGGCCGCGTGCTGGATTGTTCCTGTGCTCGGCGGGTCGCTTCCCGTCGAACTCGTCAGTCGAACCGAGATCGCCGCACACATTGACGCTGACGGTTCCGCGACGGGTCCGGCAGGCGTCTCCGCCAACGGCCGTTTCGTCGTATTTAGCTCGAACGCAAGCAATCTCGTCGCCGACGACCACAATGATGTCGCCGATCTGTTCCTGCATGATCTCGACACGGGCACCACCGAGCGCGTCAACCTGGCAAACGATGGCAGCGAGGCCGAAATGCCGGCATCCACTCGGGCCGGCGTGTCCGACGACGGCCGCTATGTGGTTTTCAGCAGCGGGGCTACGCTCACGATGGAGCCGACGTCCGGCTACTCGCAGATTTACCGGCGTGATCGCGTGACCGGCACCACGCAGCTGCTGAGTCGCGGCGGCAACGGCCTGCCCGGCAACGGCGGTAGCTATGTGGGCAACATCAGCGCCGACGGTCGCTACACCGTGTTCTCGTCCTATTCGGCCTTCGGCGCCCCGCCCAATGGATACCCCCAGATCTATCGCCACGATGCCGTCGGCAACACACTGGAACTGGTGTCCGCCACTGCGGCTGGCACTCCCGGATCCAGCGTCAGCGAGGAACCACAGATTTCCGACGACGGCCGCTACGTCCTGTTCGTCTCGCGCTCGACCGACCTCGTCGCCGGCGACACGAACGCAAGCGTCGATCTGTTCCTGCGTGACATGCAGCTGGCTACCACGCAGCGCGTCAGTGTATCCAGCAACGGCAGCCAGCTCGCCGAACCCGGTGGCGTGTTGAGCGATTTCTCGCTCGACTGCAGCGTCAACCTGCTCAGCGGCGATGGCCGCTACGTCGTGTTCGCCACTTACGCGGCCGCCGATCCGGCTGATACCAATGGCGCGCTGGACATCTACCGCTTCGACCGCATTGCCGGAGCGACACAGCGGATCAGCGACGGCGCGGTTGCGCCTTACGTCCACAACGTATGCCCGACGATTTCGGCCAACGGCGAACGCGTCGCGTGGGCGTCCCATGCGGGCTCCTACATGCTGGGGACCAGTACCCTGTACCTGCGCGATCTCGGCGCCGGTACTCTGCGGCCACTGCTGACTCATGTCGAGCCGAGCCGGTTTTTTTCCGGTTTTACACTCGCCCTGCCCGGCGACGGACGCGGACTGTTCTTCGCGAGCGACATCCTGCTGCCGGGCAGCCGCTTTTCGCATATCTACCGGTTCGATATCGACAGCAACCTGCACGCGCTTCTCAGCGAGTCGCCGGACAGCGCTTTCGGGCCTTTTGCCAACGATCACAGCAACGACAGAATGCAATCGGTCGGTGTCGGCGGTGCCAGCGCCAGCGCCGACGGACGCTATGTCGTGTTTGCGTCGCAGGCGAGCAACCTCGTCGTGGCCGACACGAACGGCGTGGCCGACATCTTCCTGCGCGATCGCATGACGGCGACCACGCTACGCATCAGCCAGCGCTCCAACGGCAGCCAGAGCGATTGCATCAGCTCGGCGCCGAGCATCGACCCCGATGGCCGCTACACGGTGTTCACGAGCTGCGGCGCCTTGGCCGCGCCTGCGACCGATACGCAGCGCGAGGTATACCGCTACGATCGCATTACCGGCGGCATCGAGCTGGTCAGCGTCGGCCCCGCAGGGCAGCGGGCCAATGGCGACAGCCTCCACACGCACCTTTCCGACGACGGGCGCATCGTCGGGTTTGCGTCGTGTGCGACCGACCTGCTGGCGGCGGTGACAACAAATTGCCAGGTCTTTGCGCGCGACATGCTGGCCGGCACCACCCAACTGATCAGCCGCACGGCGGCAGGCCAGCCTGCCAACGGATCAGGGGGCGGTGTGCGCGTGACGGGTTCAGGCCAGCACGTCCTGTTCGGCAGCGCAGCGACTGATCTCGTCGCGGGCGACACCAACAACCGGTTCGACGTCTTCTCCCACGATCGCATCAGCCAGATCACGCAGCGCATCAGCATCGCCTCCGACGGCACCCAGGGAAATTCCGAAGCCTACCTGGGCAATGCGTCGTCGAGCGGCCGCCAAGTCGTTTTCACGAGCACGGCCACCAATTTGGTCCCCGGCGCGACGTCGGTACGCTTTCGCGTCTACCTGCGCGATCTCGATACGCTCACCACGAGCCTGGTTGCCGTTCCCGGGGACACCGACAAGGAGGGCACATGGCCCAGCCTCTCCGCCGACGGCAAGCGCGTCGTGTTCGTCAACGACAGCGCGAACAGCGGCATGAGCAGCTTCAACGACAGCTGGCGTCAGAAGATCTATCTTTTCGATCGGCCCAGCGGCAGCTACCGCGCACTGAGCTGGTTCGAACGTGCCTCGCTCTTCAGCCTCACCAACAGCCCGCGCTTTACCGCCGATGGCAGCAAAATCGTCTTCGATTCGAACCGCAGCGATCTCGTCAAGGACGACGGCAACGGCGCCTTTACCGACGTGTTCCTGCTGTATCTCGCCGACAGCATTTTCGCGGATGGCTTCGAGGCATCCACGCGCTAGGGCCAAGCCATGAACGTGTTCCGCTGCGGCGACAGCCGCAGCGGAACGGAAGATCAAAACGGCAGCTTGAGTCCCGCGTCGAGCGCGAGCAGCTGCTTGCGGAACACGTCCTGGATGCGCAGCAGGGTCTGCTCGTTGTCGGCGTCGAAACGCAGCACGAGGACCGGCGTGGTGTTGGACGCGCGCACCAGGCCCCAACCGTCGGGCCAGTCGGCACGTACACCATCGATGGTCGTGACGCGCGCGCCTTCGAAGCTCGCACGCTCGCGGAAGCGCTCGATGAAGCGATAGTGCTCGCCCTCGACCATCTCCACCTTGAGCTCCGGCGTGCTGGTGCCCTTGGGTAGACTGTCGAAGATCTGCTGCGGCTCGCGTCCCTCCATGTCGCCGGCAAGGATTTCCAGCAGACGCGCCGCCGCGTAGATGCCATCGTCGAAACCGTACCAGCGTTCCTTGAAGAAGAAGTGGCCGCTCATCTCGCCGGCCAGTTCCGCATCCGTCTCGCGCATCTTCGCCTTGATCAGCGAATGCCCGGTCTTCCACATGACGGGGCTGCCGCCGTGCTTGAGAATTTCGGGCTGCAGCTTGCCGGTGCACTTCACGTCGTAAATGATCGTCGCGCCAGGATTGCGCACGAGCACGTCCTTGGCGAACAGCATGAGCAGGCGGTCCGGGAAGATCACTTCACCGGTCTTGGTCACGACGCCCAGGCGGTCGCCGTCGCCGTCGAAGGCCAGGCCGAGATCCGCACCGACCTGCTTCACCGTCAGGATCAGGTCGCGCAGGTTTTTGAGGTCCGACGGATCGGGATGATGGTTCGGGAACTCGCCGTCGACATCGCAGTACAGCGGCATGACTTCGCAGCCTATGCCTTCGAGTACCGCTGGCGCGATCAGTCCCGGCACGCCGTTGCCGCAGTCCACGACGATGCGCAGGCGCTGTTCGATCTGGATATCGCCAGTGACACGTTCGATGTAGTCCGCCTTGACGTCCATCGACTGCACGCTGCCACTGCCGCTGGTGAAGCGATTCTCGGCGATGCGCGCGTAGAGCGACTGGATCGCCTGCTCGGCCAGCGTTTCGCCGCCGAGCACGATCTTGAAGCCGTTGTAATCGGGTGGATTGTGGCTGCCAGTGACCGAAACGCCGGAGCCGGTGTTGAGCTGAAACGTCGCGTAGTAGACCAGCGGCGTCGGCACCATGCCGAGGTCGATCACGTTCATGCCGGCCTGGCGCAGACCTTCGATCAGGCCGGCCGTCAGGTCCGGGCCCGACAGGCGGCCGTCGCGCCCGACCACGATTTCGTTGAGGCCGCGCTCGACGCCTTCGCTGCCGATCGCGCGTCCAAGCTGGCGCGCGATGTCGCGATCCAGCGTCTTGCCGACCACGCCGCGGATGTCGTACGCACGGAAGATGCTGCGGTCGATCGAGAGCCTGGACGCGGCTGTCGGCGCTGCGGCCGGAGTGCGGGCGCCCGGCGCGGTTTTCGGCGTGCGCGGGGCGCGCGGTTCGCTTTGCAGCACCTCGGCCATCGTCGCGTTGGATTCGATTTCGTTGCTCTTGACCAGCTTGCCGCGCAGTACCGCCATGCCTTCGTCCCAACCGACCTTGCGCAGCCAGATCGCGATGAACGCAGCCAGGCCACAGAGCAGCGCCAGCACCAGCGGCAGCCAGGGATTGTCGGCGACGACGACGAAAAGATCCGGCGGCAGCTCCGCGACGCGGAAAGCCGAGCCGTCCACCGGCACACCCAGGTCCGGCACCGGGCCGACGATTCCGCTGCCGACGCCCAGCAGCACCAGGTCGGTCGTATTGCCGCTGCCTTGGCGCAGCTCCAGCCGGCCGTCGCTGAGGGACGCTTGCGAGAACACATCGAAGACGGGCTTCATCGGCACCGCCACCCACGCCACGGCGATGGTCTGCTCGCCGGCTCGCACGTTCTCGGCAAACGTGATCATGCGGCCGCTCTTGCCGATGACGACCGACTGCACCGGTGCCGAACCGCTCTGGGCCTGGATCAACTGGGCCGCCTTGGCATAGCCGAACGTGCGCAGGTCCGAACCGAGCACTTCCTTGAGTTCCGGACTGAAAAAATACGCCTCGGCGACTTCTGGCAGCGCGGTGCGCAACGCCGCCACCGCCGTCTCGCGCTGCGCCGGATCGCCGTTCAACAGGGACTGCTGCACCGCGGGCAACTGCAGCGCCGCGGTTATTTGCGCGCGCCATCCGTCGATGACTTCGCTCACCGCCTGCGCCTGCGCCTGGCGTTGCGTTATCAGGTTTGCGCGTGCGGCCTGTTCGCGCCAGACCTGAGTGGCCTGCCAGGCGAAAAACAGCGCTGCCGCGGCAAGCACGGTCGACAACGCGGCCGGCAGCAGCCGCCGCCAGTCCAGCGCCGGCAGCGCGAAACGCCGCTCCGCCGGCGCGTCGCCCGATGCACCCGCCGCCGTCTTTGCGGCATCGCCCAGCTTTTTCTTCATCCGATGAACTCCCCGCGCCGGTCAGGCCACGCCCGAAGAACCGAAACCGCCTTCGCCACGCCCGGTCGGCTGGAAATCGTCCACGAGCCGGAAGGCGGCGTGTGCCACCGGCAGGAATACGAGCTGGGCAATACGATCTCCTGGAACGATGGTAAAGGCCTGCCCGGAACGGTTCCAGCACGACACCATGAGCGGTCCCTGATAGTCCGAATCGATCAGCCCGACCAGGTTGCCCAATACGATGCCGTGCCGATGGCCCAGGCCGGAGCGCGGCAGGATGACGGCACAATAACCGCGATCCTTCAGATGGATCGCAAAACCGGTCGGTATCAGTTCCGACTGGCCCGGCTGCAGGACCAGCGGCTGCTCCAGCGCCGCGCGCAGATCCAGGCCGGCCGATCCGCCGGTCGCATACGCCGGCAGCGGAATGGCCGCACCCACGCGCGGGTCAAGAATCTTGAACTCGACGTCGATCATGCGACGCGGCCACTGTCGTGCGCGCCGCGCCGCTCGAGCCGCTGCGCCACGATCTCGATCAGCTGGCGCGCCAGCTCGCGCTTGGACGCCGTCGGCAGGTGCGTGACGTCATCCGCGCTGATCAAGGTCAGACTATTGTCCTCGGTTTCGAAACCCAGTCCGCCGCCGACCTGGTTCGCGGCGATCAGGTCCAGACGCTTGCGTTCGAGCTTGGCCCGCGCATATACCTCGACGTTCTCGGTTTCCGCAGCGAAGCCGACCAGCAGCGGCCGCTGCGGCAGCGCGGCCACATCGGCGAGGATGTCCGGATTCTGAGTCAGTTCCAGCGTCATGCCGCCGTCGCCACGCTTCTTGATCTTGTGCGCGGCCACTTCCAGCGGCCGGAAATCGCCGACTGCGGCGGCGGCGACATAAACGTCGGCGGACTCGGCCTCGGCGAGCACGGCCGCATGCATCTGACGTGCGCTGCGCACATCGACGCGCTGCACGCCGGCCGGCGTCGGCAGATATACCGGACCCGCCACCAGGGTGACCTGGGCGCCGGCTTCCGCCGCCGCCGCCGCGACCGCAAAACCCATGCGGCCGGAACTGCGATTGCCGAGGAAGCGGACCGGATCGATATCTTCGTAGGTCGGGCCGGCGCTGATCACCACGCGACGCCCGCTTAGCCGGCCCGGTTGGCCGGACGCGGCCAGTGCGGCGACGAGTTCGTCAGGTTCGAGCAAACGTCCGCTGCCGACATCGCCGCAGGCCTGCGCTCCCGCGGCCGGCCCGAAGATGCCGACGCCGCGCGTGCGCAATAGCGCGAGATTGGCCTGCGTCGCCGGATTGGCCCACATCTGCTGATTCATGGCCGGTGCCACGTGTACCGGCGCCGCGCTGGCCAGGCACAGCGTCGTCAACAGGTCGTTGGCCAGACCGTGCGCAAGCCGGGCCAGGAAATCGGCGCTGGCCGGCGCCACCAGAATGTCTTCGGCCCAGCGCGCAAGCTCAATATGGCCCATCGCGGCTTCGGCGCCTTCATCCCACAGGCTCAAGCGCACGGGATGGCCCGACAGCGCCTGGAAAGTCAGCGGAGTCACGAAACGTGCCGCGTTCTCGGTCATGACCACACGCACCACGGCTCCGGCATCGCCGAGCCGGCGCACCAGCTCGGCCGCCTTGTAGGCGGCAATCCCTCCTGTCACGCCCAGCAGCACCTGCCTGCCGGCCAACCCTGTCGACACCATCGGAAATTTCCCACCGGTTTGTGCGCGGATAGCTTACGGGAAAGCCCGCTCCGGGCGCGCGCGAACCGCGTCACCGGTTGGCTAGGCTGTTGAACAGGATTTCCTCGGCAGGAGCGCCAATGAATATCAGTCAGTGGCCCATCGAAGAACGGCCGCGCGAGAAGTTGCTCGCGCAAGGCGCCGCCACGCTCTCCGATGCGGAGCTGCTGGCGATCTTCCTCGGCAGCGGCAGTCGCGGCCAGACCGCCGTCGATCTGGGCCGACAGCTGCTCAAGCAGGGCGGAGGCCTGCGCGCACTGTTCGTGCGCGCGGAGCCGCTGCCGCGCATGCGCGGCCTGGGCGCCGCCAAGTCGTGCCGCCTGCTGGCCGTACTGGAAGTGGCGCGGCGCTGCGGCGGCGCAGAGCTCAAGCGCAACGACACCTTGCGCACGCCGCTGGATTCGGCGGAGTTTCTGCGCACGCGCATGTCCGGCTATCCGTACGAAGTCTTCGCCGTGGTGTTCCTCGACAACCGCCACCGCGTCATCACCTTCGAGGAAATGTTCCGCGGCACCATCGACGGCACCGCGGTCCACCCGCGCGAGGTCGTGCGTGCCTGTCTGCGCCACAACGCCGCCGCCGTGATCCTGGCCCACAACCATCCGTCGGGTGTCGCCGAGCCCAGCGAATCGGACCGCGCCATCACCAACGAGCTGCGCGAAGCGCTAAACCTCGTTGGCGTGCGCGTGCTGGATCATTTCGTGGTCGGCGCCGGAAAGCCGGTTTCGCTGGCACAACGCGGCTGGCTCTGACCACGTCGGCGCAAGGCGCGGCGGCGATGATCGGGCGCAACGCATGCGTCCGCATCATCGGCGGCTGGCGCCGCCATGGCGCTGACATATACTGCGATCGCCTGGTGGAGGGCCTGGCCGCACGTGATACTGCCGTTTGCCCACGAGTTTGCCGAAGACGCCGCCGAACGGTCCATTGCGGACGTGGCCCAGGCGCGGGCTCTGCTCGCCTCACTCGCGCCCGGGCTGGCCGCGGCCCTGAAGCGGCGGCGCGTGGCGCTGGCGCCCATCATCCCGGACGGCGACATCGACCGCGTCGAGCGCGCCGAAGCCGCGGTCGAACTGGCCTATGCGCGGCTCGCCCTGCGCCATGGCAGCTGGGGCGAGGATTTCCACGCCTACCACAACGAACACCACATTCTGGAAATTTTCGACAGCCGCATCGCGCGGCTGATGCAGCACGTCGGGGTACAGGCACTGAGCCTCGACGACTGGCTGCTGCTCGGCCTGTTCGCGGCCTGCCACGACCTGCGCCAGCGCGAACCGGCGATCTACAGCGCCGGGGTCGGCAGCAACGAGCGCGCCAGCATCGTGGAAGGGTTCCGCATCCTGGACCTCGCCGGTTTCGAACGCGCGCGCGACGCCGCGTTCTACATCGGGCTGGAACTGACCATTGCCGGATCCACGTTCGATGCGCGGCCGCCGGCGCAGGACTGGGAGTACAACTCCGTCGATCTCGTGCAGAGCGGCGGTGCGCTGGCTTCCAAGCTCGACGTCAAGCTCGACAAGCACGTACTGGGCTGGCGCGAGAATCCGGCTCTGGTCCACGCGCGGGAACTGGCGCTGATCGCCGCGGACCTGGATACCGCCAACGTGGCCGAACCGTTCGCCCGCTTCGTCGAGACCGGCATGCGGCTGTGCCAGGAGCGCGAGATGCGCTGCCACCGGGCCACCAGCGACGTGGCCTCGGCCTTACCGGTGTTCGGCTTCCTGACCGATGGACAGGAACGCTTCTTCTTCGACCTGCACCGGTTCAACTCGGACCTCGGCCGGCAGGCGTTTTCCGGCGACAAGCAGGCGAATGCGCAGCCGCTCAAGGCCCTGACGATGGCACTTCGCGCACGCATCGCGATCGCCGGCAAGCCAGCCAGCGGCGACGAAGTCATCAATGTCATGCGCACGTTGACGCGCGAGATCGAGAGCCGCGGGCTGCGCTGAACTACACGCGACCCATCCGCCCTACAATGCCGCTTCGTTGCCGTCCGCGGATCCGTTCATGACAGACGATTCCTCCAAGCCCGGCGTCGAGCGCGCCGACGCCGAAGCCGCCATTCGCACGCTGCTGCGCTGGGCCGGCGACGATCCCACGCGCGAAGGCCTGCTCGACACGCCACGGCGCGTCGTCGACGCCTACCGCGACTGGTTCTCGGGCTATGCGGAAGATCCGGCCGAGTATCTGCGCCGTACCTTCGAGGAAGTGGCCGGCTACGACGAACTCGTCGTGCTGCGCGACATCGAATTCGAATCCCACTGTGAACATCACATGGCGCCGATCATCGGCCGTGCGCACGTGGGCTACCTGCCGACAAACAAGGTCGTGGGCATTTCCAAGCTCGCCCGCGTCGTCGAAGGTTTTGCGCGCCGCTTCCAGGTGCAGGAAAAGCTCACCGCGCAGATCGCGCATTGCATCGAGGACGTGCTCAAGCCGCGCGGTGTCGGCGTGATCATCGAAGCGGCGCACCAGTGCATGACGACCCGCGGCGTGCACAAGACCGGCGTGTCGATGGTGACGAGCCAGATGCTCGGGGAGTTTCGCGAGGACGCGAGGACGCGCGCCGAGTTCCTGCAGTTCGTCATGAACACGCGCCGCTGAAGCGGCGCGGATGCGGCCCAACGATCCCACCTCAGTCAACGCCTAGGATACGCAGCGCAAGCCGGGCCTTACGCGGCCATACTGTTCAGAACGGGACAAATCCCGTCCGATACATGTGGTAGTGCTCCTGCTGCATGCCCAGCGCCGCATAGGTACGCTGCGCCCGCTCGTTCTCCCACTCCACGAACAGGCGCAGACCGACCACGCCGGGAGCGGCGCGCGCCGCCTCCTCCACATACCGGTACAGACTGCGGAACACGCCATGGCGGCGATCGTCCGGACGCACGTAGACGCTTTGGATCCACCACCAGTCGCCGTTGCGCCAGTCGCTCCACTCATAGGTGATCAGCAGGCAACCGGCCGCTGCCGCGTCGCGCTCGGCGATCAGATAGAAACCGCGGCGTGGTTCGTCGAATACCGCGGTGACGCCACGCGCCAGCAATTCACGATCCAGCCTCTTCTCTTCCGTTTCCCAAGCCATGGCCGCGTTGGCCTCGACCAGAAAGGCGATATCCGCACGCGTGGCGGCGCGGACACGGGTCATTTCGTCGGCGTGGATTGCCGCAGGCAAAAACTCGCTATCGGACATGTCGCTGCTCGGGGTCGGGTGCAGGAAAGCGGGATTCTGCCAGCGTCTCGCGCGGAAGGCGGAAAGGCCCGGCCCCATGAAAAAGGGCGGCCCTGAGGCCGCCCCTTGTATTCCACACGTCATCGTCGGTTTCAGTCGACCTGGAACCGCTGCAGCGAAACCGGCGTCGCGGTCGTGTTGCACGCCACGAACAGCTGCACCGTGCCGGTCCCGCCCGGCGCAATCTGCAGTGTCCACTGGAAGCCGGCGGTCAAATCGCCGGGGCCGAACGGCAGTCCGGTATTCGGGAAGTTCGTCACCGTCGCGTTGCTGAGCTGCGCGGCCACATCGGTGGCTGCGGCGAACGGCAGCACTTGGTAGGCCACGGCGCCCGGCCCGCGGTATTCGCACTGGCCGGCCGTCGCGTCATTGACGCGGATGTAGTTGTTCGGCTGCACGAGTATCGCGTTGTCACCGGCGGCGCTGCCGTTGACGTCCAGATCGATCATGTTGAACAGGTGCAGCGTAATCGCGGCTGCGCCGTTATTGGTCACCGTCATCGTCGTGCCCGCTTCGCCCGTTCCGGCGCCGGCGCTGGTCAGTGTGATGGTCTTGGCGACGCCGAGGCCACGGCCGCCGAGATCGGTCCAGGCCAACGTCGCGACGGCGCCGGTGTAGTTCACCGTGGTCGGGACCGTGAATACGGTTTCCTGGGTGTCGCCTTCGACGCGGAACCACCAGCCCGATTCGAACAGCTGGTCGCCGGTACCGACGCCCGTGAAATTCGCTTCCGGGCTCGTATCCCAGTGAGATGCGGTATGGACGTAGCTCGCGCCACCGGCGGTGATGGTGCCTTGGGCAAAGGCCGTGGACGTGAAGGCGAGTAGAGCAAGAGTGAGAGCAGACTTGAAGCAACGCATGTAGAGGATCCCCATAGGTGTAAGTGATTACGCAACGGCGGATGTCGCACAGCTCCGCGGCGCATCAAGCCCGGTCAAGACCGGACCTCCCTGGATACGCTTTCCTATACGACGTTGGCCAATAGTTGCGCTTATTCACGCCAGATACAACTTCTGGCACCTGCGCTTTCTTGGTTTTTCCTTCACGAGGCTGAATGCCGGTCCGGTCCGGTCCCGAGCCCGAGCTTGGCTGCGGTCGCGCACCGCTACGGGCCTTTGCCCGGCCGCTTGCGCGAACTGCCGAGCTTTCTCGTCAAGGTGTTGCGCCCGAGCCCCAGCGCCTCCGCCGCGTGCTGGCGGTGGCCGCCGTGGGCCGTCAGCGCCGCCTCGAACAGCACCCGTTCGAGCTGGGTGACCGCGCTGACGTGCAGATCACCCCGGCCGGCGGCGAGTTCCTGATCGGCCCAGCGGCGCAAGCCCTCGGTCCAGGAGGGCCCGGCAACGCCGGTCGCCGGCTGCGCGAACGGCACGTCCTCGGCGCGGATCTCGCGGCCCGGCGCCATGACCGCCAGACGCCGGCACAGGTTTTCGAGCTGCCGCACGTTGCCCGGCCAGTCGAACCGCTCTAGCGCCGCCAGCGCCTTGGCCGACCAGCGCTTGGCGCCCACCTTCAGCTCCTCGGCGGCCCGCGCGAGGAAATGCTCGGCCAGCAGCGCGATGTCCTCGCGCCGTTCGCGTAAGCCCGGCAGATGAATGCGCACCACGTCCAGCCGATGCAGCAGGTCGGCGCGGAACTCGCCCCGCGCGACCTTGCCTTCCAGATCCTGGTGCGTCGCCGCGATCACGCGCACGTCGGCGCGGATCAGTTCGCGCCCGCCGACGCGATAGAACTCGCCTTCCGCCAACACGCGCAGCAGCCGCGTCTGCAGCAGCAGCGGCATGTCGCCGATCTCGTCGAGAAACAAGGTGCCGCCGTCGGCCTGCTCGAAGCGCCCGGCGTGGCGTCGTGTCGCGCCGGTAAACGCGCCCATCTCATGGCCGAACAGCTCCGACTCGAGCAGCTCCGAGGGTATCGCCGCCGTATTCAGCGCCACGTAGGCGCGCGCCGCCCGCGCGCTGTGCATATGCAGCGCGCGCGCGACGAGTTCCTTGCCCGTGCCGGTTTCGCCGGTGATCAGCACATTGAGCCCACTCGCCGCGACGCGACCGATTGCGCGGAACACTTCGCGCATCGCCGCGGAGCGGCCGATCAATCCGGTTTCCTGCGGCGCCGCGCGCGGGGTTGCGACGGGCGGCGTCGTGCGACGCTGGGCCAGCGCGCGCTGCGCCGCGGCCACGGCCGTGTCGAGATCGAACGGCTTGGGCAGATAGTCGAACGCGCCGTGCCGGTACGCCGCGGCCGTGGTCGCGATGTCGGTATACGCGCTCATCACGATGACCGGCAGCTGCGCGTGATGCGCGTGCAGCCGCTCCAGCAGCTTCAGGCCGCCCTGCCCGGCCATGCGCACATCGGTGAACAGCACATCCGGAACCTGTCGATCGATCAGCGCGAGCACGCTTTCCGCGTCCTCGAACTCGGTGACCTGGAAGCCTGCGTCGCGCAGCGCCGCCGCGAGCACGAAACGCACGCCGCGGTCGTCGTCGGCCAGCCATACCAGCGCCGTCTCAGCCATGGTTTTCTCCGTAAGGCAGCAGCAGGCTGAAAACGGTTTCGCCGCCGCGGCTGCGATAGTTCAAGGCGCCGCCATGCTCGGCCGCGATCTCGCGGCACAGCGCCAGCCCCAGCCCGCTGCCGTCGGGGCGACCGCTGACCATCGGCAGGAACAAGGTGTCGGCCAGCTCCGGCGCCACGCCGCCGCCGTTGTCGATCACTTCCACGCGTAAGGCCAGCCGCACGATGCGATCGTGGATCCGCGCCGAATGCTCGGCCCGGCTGCGCAGCACGACGCGGTCCGCGCCCGCCTCCAACGCATTGCGCCCGATATTGAGGAACAGCTGCAGCAGGCGGTCCGCATCCCCCGGCAACGGCGGCAGGCTCGGATCGAAATCGCGCACCACCGCGGCCTGGCCCTGCGACGCCAGCAACACAGCGACACGTTCCAGCACCTCATGGATGTTCACCGGCGCGAACGGCGAACTGACCGACCCCTGCAGCAGACGGTTGGCCAACTGCGCCAGCCGGTCCGCTTCGGCGATGACCAGGCCGGCCAGCTCCTTGACGCCTTCGTCGGCCACGCGTCGCGCGATCAGCTGCGCCGCGCCGCGCAGGCCCGCCAGCGGATTCTTCACCTCATGCGCAAACCCGCGCAGCGACTCCGACAGCTGCGCCGTCGATTCCCGCCCCGACGGCGCAAGCGCATGCACTTCCAGCAGCGCCCCGCCCGCGGCCAGCGGGCTCAAGGTCAGGTCCACCGCGATCATCACCCCGCTCGCGTCCCCCAGCGCAACGTCGCGCAACTGCACGACCCGCTGTTCCGCCAACACCCGCCGGAACGCCTCGCCCAGCTCCGGCCGCGCCGGCGCCAACGCAGCGAGCGTCATGCCCTCCAGCCGCCGCGCCCCCAGCCCCAGCAACTCGCACAGCGCAGGATTCGGCACCTGCAGCTGCTGCTGCGCGTCCAGACACGCCGCGGCGGTACTGAGTTGAGGCCAGAGCGTGGCAAGGTCCATGGATTGCTGCTGGATGGGGCGAGTGCACCACTATAGTGCAAGCTCTCGGCGGAGGCGGCAGCGACTGCGAATCAGTGGACACAACGTTTTATAGCGACTTTTTATACATTAATAAACGCGAACGGGAACGCTGGCAAATGTTCTGTGTGCGCGTTCGTGCCTATCCATTTGCCGCCGGCGCACCAGAGTAGGACGCATCGACACTTCTAGTGGAACACGCCATCGCGTCGATTTCGATCGGTTCGTGACGCACATCTCTTCGTCCTTGCCCGCATTCCAAAAATCGCTGAAGCTCGTTTCGCGGGCTGAACAATACCAGCAGAGTCCCGTCTTACAGCCCTGAACACTCCTGGGCAGAGCATACGTCAGGCACAGATCGCAGACAGAGCGAGCGACTGCACTACAGATTGAATCAGAAAGAGGGCCGGCATGTGACCAGGAAGATTAATCCGACCGATCGACGAAGTCGCTCCGGAGGCAAAGCCGCCGCTGGCGGCTTCAACTTCCAAGCACATTCTACTGCTGCCTTGTACCTATCAGTCCTGAGCGGCAAGCCGTTTGCCATCGGGCTTACTCCCGCTTACTGGCCTCCGCTCCACCCGAAGACGGTATCGGTCGAAACAGGACTCGGCGGCGACGACATTCGGGTTTGCCTCGCCGATGGCAGCCAACTGGAGGTTCAGGCTAAGCGGCGAGCTATCGCCAATATGGAACTGTTCAAGACGATCGAGAAAATCGGTGCCATGCTTCAGACAAATCAGACGTGGCGCGGAGCGCTGATCTGCGGAACCAGTTCGAGTGCTTCCGTAAGAGATCAGCTCCGCATAGACATCGAGCGGTTGGCGGACGGACGAGACGACGACCTGTCCGAAGTCACCGCGCGTCTAACAGAGCATTTGAACTGCGCCAACCTCGATCTACGCTCACTTGCCGCTCGTTTCTCCATCATAGTTCTGACCGAGTCGCATCCGGCGGAACTCAGCTCACTGGTGAATGACGGAGCTTCTGCGCTCTGGAAAACCCTGATTGATGATGCCCATCGACAGATCGCGTTGCGAGGACGACGCTCGCTCCACCAACTCGTCCAGGTGGTCCAGGCGCATGGCTTCAAACCCGAGACGGACTTCAACGAGAGCGAAGCGCATACGCTGGCTAGCTATACGGCGTGGCTCGCTAAGAAGATGGCTCACTTCCGCGTTCCGGGCTGCGACGCGCGAGTACCTGTCGACAAGAGCATTGGGCTGAAGATCGCTTTCGATGTGCCTGAAGGCGAAACAGGCGAACATGAAGACGTCATCGAGCGTTACTACGCCACGAATGAGAATAAACGGGACGTCCCAGAAAGCGATGGCCATTTCGCCATAGACTTCAACCGCAAGGTCGCTATCATCGGCGGTCCCGGTAGCGGTAAATCGCTTCTCCTTCGCCGTATTGCTTACAGACTTTCGCGCCGCGCGCTTCCCGTCATCTACATTCAGCTTCGCGATCTGACACGCCTCGCGGATATCGGCGGTCGTGGCTTCTCTGAGTCGCTTGAACAACTTGCTTTCGACGGTTTTGATCACGAGTTTCCGAAAAGACAACTCCTGCGCAACGCGAAGTATCTTATCGCTGACGGGCTGGACGAGTGCGGCGACTTCGCCGAGAGGGTTGCATCTTGGCTCGACTCGTGGACAGACGCTCACCCCAACGTGCAGGTTCTCGTAGCGACACGCCTCGTCGGCTTCGATAGACACTGGCTGCCAGATACGAGTTGGAGTCACGCGGTGATCCAGCCTCTGAGCGAACGCTACGCAGACCGTCATCTCACGGCCTTGCTGGATGCGATGAGTATTTTCCTTGCCGGCGAGACTCCTCTGCGCGCCATTCGCCGCAGAAAGACGCGCGAGGAACGCGACAGATCCCGCTGGTCTTCACCCCTCACGATCGCGTTGGCAGCCTCGCTCATCGCACGAGGTACGCCGCTTCCAGGGCATGAGGCCGACCTGCTGAGAAAATTCGTTGACTGCTATCGACCTCGGTCGCCAACCGAACGAACATCCACGGTCTCGATTGCACAACCAATCCTAGACCGAATCCTCCAATGCATTGCCGCAGCACTACGCAAAAAACCGTCGATAGAGAAAAATGAACTCCTGAACGTTGCCGCTGCCGATGTCGCCCCAGAACTCGGAGCAACGCCACTCGCCGCTACGGGAGAAGTCGAAAAAGCCCTCCATTTTTGGGAACAACGTGGAATTCTCGAACGCCTGCACATCACGCGGTTTACGTATTACGCTTTCGCACATATGCAATTGTGCGAATCCGTTGCCGCGGACTACTGGTCGTCCGAGTCAACGCGAAACCCGGAGCGGTTCCGCAACTGGCTGTTGTCGGCGATTTCGGATTCCCAACAATGGGAGGTCGTACGTCTCCTCGCACGGTCTGGTGATATCGCTCAGATTTTCGACGCAATTGTCCCAGCATACGCGCCCGGCATGCTCGCGTCTGAGGACTTAATCTGTCGCCTTGCCGACCTCCTCGCCTATGCCGGGCCAGAGCAAGTATGCAAGCTCGGGATCGACCGTCAGCGCGCAATCGAAAAGATGCTTCTTGAAATGATCGGCACCGGAGTTAGCGCGTCGTCCAGGTGCGCTATTCGTTGGATCGACCTTCCATGGACCGCCTCGACCGACAGCCGCGAGTGCGAAGATCGACTGCTTGCACGGGAAAGCGAAGATGCAAGAATTTGCCGAATCGTGCTCAGATTTTTACGTTCGCCGAATGATCTCGACGTACCCGGTGTCGTCGAAACACTACGCTCGCGAGTCGGAACCGGTTTGACTGTTTCACCAACCGGCGGACTTTGCATTCATGCCACTTCAGCCGCCTGGACCCTGCGCAACAGGTTTCTTGTTGCTATTTTCAAAACACTGACCAGTGATTCGCAAAAGGCGATTCTCGACGCCGCGCAATCGGTGCTAGACAACCAGAACTATTCATCGGATGTGTCCGCGGATCTAGTCGGGAGTGCGGCCGCTGCCGGGCTCAGTGTATCTGCGGCGGCACGTAGTAACTGGCACAAGGATTTCTACACTGAGGAAGATCGTCAACTGGATCATCAACAGGACATTTGGTTCCTGGACAAACTTGCTAGCCTGACAACCACATCACCGAACCCATCGTTGGAAGCTGTACGGTCAAACGTTGAACTGCGAGACGTCGGTGCAGTTTGGTCGGCTCTTGGCGCCAGCCATGTCTATGTCAATGAATACCTTGACCTATCAGATCCTGTCGACTCGATTGGGTTGCAGGCTGTTCTTCGCGGTCTTTGCAATGTGATGACGATTGATGTCACGGCGATGTCGGGCGAGATATACCTGATTCGCGAACGTCTTCGCCGCGAATCGCCCCCCTCTCTTTTTTCGTTACTTCCAAATATTCCTGTGACTAATTTCAGTCTACTGCATTCACCGAGAGACCGGAAATTTGTTCCTGGCGCTAGCATCGTTGATGCTTTGTTTCACAAATCTAGAGCCGTTGCTTATACAGCGACGCGTCTTATCGAGGGCGGCAACTGTGAGGATGACTTAGGTGAACTCGTGGATGCGCGGTTGCAGAACGCGCCTTCGGAATCCCTAAGGTGCATAGCTGCTATTGCCAAGGAAATATGGAGCGACAGGTGGCGCGAGCGTCTGAACGAGGAGCTCGACAGACCTCCACGCCCGGGACTTTGTCATTTTGCGGAGCGTTTGCTGGACGAATCGGGGACTTCGGCGAATACCAGAATCTATGAGAATGTGCTTCGACTGACGGAACAAGAAAATGTTTATGATGCTGCCACTTTCGCTTCTCTCCTGCCGCGATTTGAAAAGTCGCTTCACGAGATAGCACCTATTCGCCGCCTTCTTGAGTACTGGCAGACTCATCACCCTCCTTTTCGCAATGGCGAGTTCAGCTATGTAAGCCCGCTTGTTCCGCTTGTTGCGATTCTGAAATTGTTGAATGACTTCACTGAAGATGATCGCGTTCGACTCAGGCGAGTGGATCGATCTGATGTCCGGAAGTCACTGGATTGAGCAGCCGAAGCGTGCGCTGGGTAGACGCGAGATTTCGTGCGTCGCTCCGTAAAGCGCGCACCCGTCAAGGTCCATCCACTCCATCGCGAAACAACAGATCCGCGCCCGTAACGATCGCATGCGCGCGGCGCGGCTGGCCGTTCATCGCGATGAAGAAGCCGCCGGCGAACAGGCCGCGCGGCGTGACCGCGAGCGTCTGCACGTAACCCTGCGGCGACGGGTTCCACGCCTGCACGATGTTCGTCGTGCGCGTCGGATCGAGTGCCGCGAGGAAGCGGTAGCCGACGCCGCCGATGGATTCGAACGCGCCGCCGACATACAGCGTGGAGCCCGCAAGCGCGAGGGTGTCCGGTCCGCAGAAGCCAACGCCGGGATTCCACGGCGTGGGCAGTCCGTTGCGATCGATCGCCGCGATCCGGATGCGCGACTGCGTGCCGACCGTGAGGAACGAACCGATCGCATAGATCGTGTCGTTGTACCGCACCAGGTCGTAGACCTCGCCGTCGGCCTGCGGATTCCACGGCAGTAGCGCACCCGTGGTGGCGTCGACCGCGGCGAGATGTCCGCGTGACTGGCCGCCGACCGAGATGAAGCTGCCGCCGAGGTAGATCGTGTTGCCGGCCACGAGCAGGCTGCGCACGGCGGCATTGGGCTGTGGATTCCAGGCGCGCCGCGCACCCGTCGTCGCATCGAGCGCGGCCGCGAATGCCGGCGCCGCGCCGCCGGCCTGCAGGAAATAGCCGCCGGCATAGACCGTGTTGCCGGAGACGGCCAGCGCTTCGGCCGATTCGCTGAGATTCGGGTCGAACGCGGTCAGGTTGCCGGTCGCCAGATCGAATGCCGCGGTGCGCCGGCGCGGTATCCCGTTCGCGCGATCGAAAATACCGGACACGTAGACCGTCGTCGGCGATGCCGCCATCGCGAGTACGCCGCCGGTCGTGCCCGACGTCCAGCCGGTATCGAGGCTGCCGTCGGCGTTGAGCCGTGCGAGGTTCTCGTGCGTGCGGCCATTGGCGCGCTGGAACGCGCCGCCGACGAGGATGCGGCCGGCGGCGTCGACCGCGCTGGCGTAGATGATGGCGCCGTTGACCGGGCCACCGGCGTAGTCCGGCAACCTGCGCGGCAGCGCCGTGGTCGGGTCGATCGCGGCGATGCCCAGGCGCGAGGCGACGCCGACATGCGAGAAGTAACCGCCGGCGTAGACGTTGCCGTTCGCCTGCGCGAGCGCAACGACCTTGTTCAAGTTGTTCGGTTCGCCGTAGACCTGTGGATTCCACGCAGTCGCCACGCCCGTGGCCCTGTCGATCGCCGCGACGAGCCCGCGCTGCGCGCCGCCCGTCGCGCTGAAATTGCCGCCGATATAGACCGTGTTGCCGGCGACGAGGATCGCGCCGACGTCGGCATTCGTGCCCGGGTTCCACGACGTCGCCGCGCCGCTGGCCGCGTCGATCGCGGCGACGCCGATACGCTGGACGCCGGCGATGCCGAAGAACAGGCCGCCGACATAGACCGTGGAACCGGACACGGCGAGCGCCAGCACTTCGCGGTTCGGTTCCGGATTCCAGGCCGTCGCCAGACCCGTCGTCGCGTCGATGGCCGCGAGCGATTCGCGCGTCACGCCGCCAGCCGACGTGAAGCCGCCGCCCGCATAGACCGTGTTGCCGGACACCGCGAGCGTCAGCACATTGCCGTTGGCGCCCGGATTCCACGCGGTCGCGCCGGCGCTCGCGAACGGGATCGCGGCCAGACGCGCACGCGCCGCGCCGCCGCAGCTCGTGAAGCTGCCGCCGACGTAAAGCACGCCGGCGCCCGCGGCCAACGCGATCACGTCGTCGTCGGCACCGGGATTCCAGGCCGTCGCCGCCGCGCTCGTGGCGTCGAGCGCGGCGAGGTTGCGCCGCGCCGCGCCGCCGATCGTCGTGAAACTGCCGCCGGCATAGATCGTCGTGCCGACCACGGCGAGCGCGTTGATGCCGTCGCCAACGAGGTTCGGATTCCAGCTGTCCAGCGAGCCGTCCACGTTGAGCCGCGCGAGGCCGTTGCGCGGCACACCGTTGACGCTCTTGAAATAGCCGCCGAAGACGACCTTGCCGTCGGCCTGCGCCGCGATCGCCGTGACCGTGCCGCCGGTTTCGAAGGTGACGTCGGGACTCGGCAGCACGGTCTGGGCACGCAGGACCGCGGGTATCAGCATCAGCACCAGCAACGCCAGACACGCGCTGTATGAGGCCCGATCGCGAGCCGGCAAGCGTTTCATCGATTCACTCCCAAAGCGAGACTGAATCCATGGGCGCAAGACGGCGCGCCGGTGTCTCATACCGCGCCGCGGAATCGAAGCGATTCAGTACGGGCTGGCCGTCGGACGCACCAGCAGTTCACTGACATCGACGTCGTCGGGCTGCGCGATGGCGTAGGCGATCGCGCGCGCAATCGCCTCGGGCGGGATCGCGATGCGCCGGAAGCCTTTCATGGCCTCGCGCGCATGCACGTCGCTGATGCTGTCGGCGAGTTCGGACTCGACGACGCCGGGATAGATCACCGTGACGCGGATCGTGTCGGTTTCCTGGCGCAGTCCGTCGGAAATCGCGCGCACCGCGTACTTGGTCGCGCAATAGACCGCGGCCGTCGGCGACACCGACAGGCCGCCGATCGAGGAAATGTTGATGACGTGGCCGCGGCCGCGCGCCTCCATGCCCGGCAGGACCGCGGCGATACCGTGCAGCACGCCGCGGATGTTGACATCGATCATGCGGTTCCACTCGTCGACCTTGAGCGCATTGAGCGTCGACAGCGGCATCACTCCCGCGTTGTTGACGATGACGTCGACGTCGCCGAACTGCTGCGCGGCGAAATCGACGAAGGCCTGCACGTCGGACAGGTCGGTCACGTCGAGCGCGCGCGCCGCGGCCTGGCCGCCGCCCGCGCGGATATCGGCGACGAGGGCATGCAGGCGATCCTCGCGCCGCGCGCCGAGCACGACGCGATGACCTTGCGCCGCGAGATGCCGCGCGGTGGCCTCGCCGATGCCGCTGCTGGCGCCGGTGACGAGGACGACTTTCGAAACGGAAGTGCTGTTCATGACGGTGCTCCTGGTCTGGCTTGAACCGCCTCGCAATGCGGCGGCGTGTGCCAGCAAGGCTAGACACCGACGTCGCCGGAGCGAATGCCGGATCGTGGCGGACGCTTGCCTGTTCCTGCGCGGTCGCCGAACCGCACCGCACGACCGCGCTGCGCAGCGTCCATCGGTCTTGCACGAAAGCGCGCGGCAGCACGTTCGCCGAGCTGGACGGTGGCAATCCCGCAGATGTGTGTGCGGACTCGGCCTCGGCGAATGCATGACCTGCGGAGTCATGGTCTTGCCGCGGCGACCTGCCTACGATGGCTACCCGTTCATAGTCAGGCCAGCGCGTGCAACGCCGAACCAGCACCCTGCAGAAACCCGCGGCGCCGGCGCTTGGCCGGCTGCTGCGCGAATGGCGCACGACGCGCCGGTTGAGCCAGCTCGATCTCGCGCTGGACGCGAACATCTCCACGCGCCATCTGAGTTGCGTCGAAACCGGCAAGGCGCAGGCCAGCCGCGAACTCGTCGCACGCCTGGCCGATGTGCTCGATGTGCCGCTGCGCGAACGCAATGCGCTGCTCGTCGCCGCGGGTTTCGCGCCGAAGTATCCGGAGTCGGCCCTGGCCACGCCGGCACTGGCCCAGGTGCGCCGCGCGATCGAAGCGATCCTCGCGCAGCAGGAACCGTATCCGGCGTTCCTGTTGAACCGGCGCTGGGATGTGCTCCTGGCCAACGCGGCGGCGGTGCGCGTCAACCGCTTCGTGCTCGGCGGCCGCGACAGCCGGCACGACAACATGCTGCGGCAGTTCTTCGATCCGGACGATCTGCGCGCCGCGGTCGTCAACTGGGAAGACGTCGCCGGCAACCTGATCCATCATCTGCACAGCGCGGTCGCGGCAGCACCCAGCGACGAAACCGCGCAGGCTCTGCTGGCCGAAGTGCTGGCCTATCCCGGCGTTCCCGCACGCTGGCGACGGCGCGAACTCGACAGCGCGGCACTGCCGCTGCTGACGACGGTGCTGCGTCGCGATGATCGCGAACTGCAGTTCTTCTCGACCATTACGACCTTCGGCACGCCGCGCGACGTGACGATCGAGGAGCTGCATATTGAATGCTGCTTCCCGGTCGACGAGGCGACCGCGGCGCTGTGCCGCGAACTCGCGCAGAGCGCTTCGACCGGCTGATCGCAGCCGCGGCCGGCGGGTCGCGCCGGACTCCTGACGGCCGTCGGCCATGCGGGGCTGTTCGAGACAGCAGCCAAGTCCAATCGCTGCGACGCGCAGACGGTAACCACCCCGCGCAACGACGCTCCGTCCTCGCCCGCGGCGCGACTGCACTGCCCGCAGCGCGCCACAACTCGCCCTCATGCCGCCTTCGCCCGCGCGCCCGGCCTCCTCAGGCACGCGCTGCAATGCATTCCAGCGCCGCGGGGTCGGCGCATCCCCCCGTTCCATCCATCGAGGAGTCATTCCGTGTCCCAGCAGTCGCCACGGCTGTCGCAGGCTGTCCGTGCCGTTTTCACCCGTCGCATGGTTTTGCTGGCGGCCCTGCTCGCCGGCGGCTACGCCGTGTATGCGCATCCGCCAACCGAGAATGTCGGCACCGGCGAACTTGGCGTGCGCCTGAATCGTTGGACCGGTACGACGACGGCGACCGGCGAAGGCATCGTCGTCGTGCTGCCGGGAATCCACGAACTGCGCCGATACCCGCTGCAGGGACGCATGTACCGGCCCGAGCGCAGCGCGAAGGCCGACGGCGAAGCGCCGTTCCAGTCGATCGAAGGGTTGTCGCTCGGCGTGGAACTCGCGATCCGCTACACGCTCGATCCGGCGCGCCTCGATCTGCTCGCGCGCACGCTGCCCGAACACATCGACAGCGAACGTCTCGAACCGGCAGTACAGGGGACAATCTACAAAGTATTTGCGCGCTACACGGTACGCGAGATCTTCTCGACCAAACGCCAGGAGCTGCAGGACGTACTCGAAACCGAGCTCAAGTCCACGCTCGCGGCGGACGGCATCGTGCTGCATTCGGTACTGCTGGGCAATGTGGACCTGCCCGCCGACTATCGCGCCGGCATGGACCGGCTGCTGGCGGTCGAGCTCGAGACCGAAAAGATGAAATACACGCTCGAACTCAAGGAAAAGCAGGTCAAGGAAGCCGAGCTGACCGCGGACGCGGAAAAGATCACGCGCGAAAAGGCCGCCCAGGCCACCGCCTCGGAACAGATCATCGCGGCCAAGGCGCAGGAGGAAGCCATGCGCCATGTGCTGCCGTTCAAGCAGAAGCAGATCGAGCAGCGCCAGCTCGAAGCCGAAGCCGAGAAGGCCTCGCGCATCAAGATCGCCGAGGGGAATGCGGAGGCACGCCGCATCGAAGCCTCTGGCGAAGCCGACTCGCGCCAACGCCTGGCCGAAGCCGAGGTGTTCCGCCTCGAGCGCATCGGCAAGGTGCAGAGCGACCAGATGCAGCGCGATGGCGAACTCATCACGAAGCATCCACTGCTGATCCAGAAAACCCTCGCCGACAAGCTGTCGGACAAGGTGTCCGTGATCATCGCGCCGCCGCCGTCGGACGGCGGCTTCATCGGCAACGGCCTGATCGGCGCCACGACCGTCGCGCACCAGACCGGCGCGGCATCCGCCAACTGAAATTCCGGAGACTCGTTCAATGAAACGTCATCTCGCCGCACTGCTGCTCTGTGCGGGCATCGGCACCGCGGCCGCCGACGACACCATCAGCCCGACCGCGATCGTCGCGCAGGATCAGGTCGCGCTGCGCGCCGCGCCGAAGGAATCGGCGCAGCAACAGGCCGTGCTGTGGCAAGGCGACACGCTGGAAATCCGCGGCGAGCGGTTCGGTTACCTGCAGGTCTACGACCATCGCCGCGAGCGCGGCGGCTATGTGCGCGCCACGCAACTGCGCCGCGTGTCGCTCGCCGCGGAACAGGCAACCGAACTGCTCGCGGTCGTGCGTTTCCTGCGCGATACGCCGGGTGCCGAAGCACTGGGCCTGGCCTACGTGGCGGCGTATCTGAAGGCCGTACCGGCGCAGGCCATCGACAGCGAACCGTTCGCCGCGCTCGGCAGCATGGCGGAGCGGCTGGCGCGGCGCGCGTCCTCGCGTCACGCCAAGGCCGATGACGCCGTCATCGCCGCGCATCTGGAAGTCGCTGCCGGTCTCGGCGTGGTCATGCGCAGCGTCGAGCGCGACGGTCGCATGCAGCTGTGCTACGACGGCGAAGCGTTCCGCCGCGTGCTCGCGCTGCCGGCCAGTGAGGAGGAACGTGCCCGCGCCGCGCTCGCGCTGACGCGGCCCGAATGCGTGCCGCCGGACCTGAGCCCCACCGCGCGCTACGACTTCGACAGCTGGCGCGTCGACGTGCTCGCGCGCGCTACCCGCGATGCCCTGCCCGAATTCCTGCGCAACCGTTTGCGCCTGCGCAGCGCCGGCGTCCAGGCCAGTTTCGCGTTCCAGCGCGCGCGCCGCGGTGAGAATGCGCAGCCGGGCATGGCGCTCGCGCTGCAGGAACTCGCTGCCGTGAACAAGCTGGAACTGGCCGACGAGGACACCAGCGCGTACAGCGATGCCGCGGTGCGCGTTGGCGCTTCGCGCTGGGGCGCGGAACCGGCACCGCTCGAAAGCAAGGGTCTGCGCGTCGTGACGAGCGCGGGCGAGCCGGGCCAGACCTGCATTGTCCTGGTCGACTCGAAGCACGATGCGGCCAACGCACTCGCGAAACGCTGCACCTATGGCCTGGTCTGGACCGCCTCGGCGAGTGCGAACGCGGCCGGCACGGCGCTCGCGCTTGCTGTACAGCCGCTCGATGCGTGGCGCGAACTGTGGATATTCCAGCGCGGCAGCGACGGCTGGCGCATCGACGTGCTGCCGCCGAGCCTGGATACCCCGGAACTCGGTTATCTCGAATTCGCTGGCTGGGTACCCGGCAAGGCACAGCTGCTGGCCGCGCGCGAGACCAAGGTCGAGGGCCGCTTCAAACGCAGCTTCGAAGTCATCGATCTGGCCACGCTCGCGGTCGAGAAGCAGGTCGACAACCCGTCTTCGCTCAGTGTGTTCTACCGCGCGCAGGACGCGGCGTGGAAGCGGCAGACGGTCGCGATACGCTGATCACTCGAAGATATTCGCGCTCTTTTTCCATCGGGCAGCGTGAGAAAAAACTCGCTCACGCTTCTCGTGCCGCCGCCCGGCTCTGCGCAAATTCGAGGCCGAAGCGCTTGAGGTATTTGCGCAGCCGGTCCGCTTCGTTGCTCGATGCGCGCTTCTCGCGGCTGGCCTGGAACAGGGTGCGGCCGGCGTCGCTCAGTGGTTCCCTGGTGCGGCTGTCACCGGTGGCGTCGCGGCCGGCTCAGTGTGGCTGCGCCGTGCCTTCAAGCAGCTCCTCGGTCGCCCTGGCGTCACCGGCGTCGGCGATGTTGGACAGCGAGACGAAGCCGACGAGCCGCTGATCGCGATCGAGAACCGGCAGGCGGCGCACACGCAATTCGGCCATCTTCCGCGCAACATCGCGCACGTCTTCGTCGGCGTAGCAGTGCTTGAGACCTTCGGACATGATCTGGCTGACCGGCGTGCCCGCGTCGAGACCTTCGGCCACTGCGCGCACAACGATGTCGCGGTCCGTGACCATGCCGATCAGCCGGCCATCCGCGCTGACAGGCACGCTGCCGATGTCGCGGCTGCGCATCAGCTGCGCGGTGATGCGTATGCTGTCGTGCTGCTGCACGATGGCGACGTCGCCGCTCATGACTTCGCTGACTTTCATCGTTGAATGCTCCTTTAAGGGTCGCGCCGCACGCGCGGGGTATCGCACTCGGCGACGGGCACAGGCATTCTGCGCAGCCGCGGTCACAGTCGGGTGAAAGCGGGCTCAGCCCGACCGTACTTGTCGCCATAGACAGCCGTGCCGCCCGATTGGAGGGAGCACCACCATGAACACCGCCACCCACCAGACCATCCACGACGAAGGCGCCGTGCCGATCAAGGCCTGGGTCGAAGGCGTGCCGCTGGAAGAAGGCGCGCGCAAGCAGCTGCGCAATCTCGCGCGGCTGCCCATCGTCGGGCCGTGGATCGCCGTGATGCCCGACGTACACCTCGGCATCGGCGCGACCGTCGGTTCGGTAGTGCCCACCGAAGGCGCGATCATCCCGGCCGCCGTGGGTGTGGACATCGGCTGCGGCATGATGGCCTACCAGACCACGCTGCGCGCGGATCAGCTGCCCGAGAACCTGCACGGCATCCGCAGCGATATCGAACGCGCCGTGCCGCATGGCTTCATGACCGTCGAAGGCCGCAGCCTCAAGGGCAACTGGATCTCTGCGCCGAACTCCGCAATCACGCGCTGGCGTCCGCTGGAACAGCGCTATCGCAACCTGGTCGAGCGGCATCCGAATATTTCGCACAAGTCACCGTTGAGCCAGCTCGGTTCGCTCGGTGGCGGCAACCACTTCATCGAACTGTGCCTGGACGAAGCCGACCAGGTCTGGGTCATGCTGCATTCGGGCTCGCGCGGCGCCGGCAATCGTATCGGCCAGTATTTCATCGAAAAGGCGCGCAACGAGATGCGCAAGCAGCGCGTCAACCTGCCCGACCGCGACCTGGCCTACTTCAGCGAAGGCAGCACGCTGTTCGACGACTACGTGGAGGCGGTGGACTGGGCGCAGGAATACGCCGCGGAGAACCGCCAGCAGATGATGGAAACCGTGCTGGGTGTATTGCGCAAGCACCTGCCGTCGTTTCAGCTCACGCGCATGGCGATCAACTGCCATCACAACTACGTGCAGCGCGAGACTCTCTTCGGCCGCGATCTGCTGATCACACGCAAAGGTGCGGTGAGCGCGCGCAAGGATCAGCTCGGGATCATTCCCGGCAGCATGGGCGCGAAGAGCTACATCGTGCGCGGCCTCGGCAACGAGGAGAGCTTCTGCTCCTGTTCGCACGGCGCCGGCCGCGTGATGAGCCGCACCGAGGCGAAGAAGCGCATAACGCTGAGCCAGCACCGTGAAGCAACGGCGCATGTGGAATGCCGCAAGGACGCGGACGTCATCGACGAGTCGCCGGCCGCATACAAGCCGATCGACCAGGTCATGGCGGCGCAGCGCGATCTCGTGGCGATCCTGCATACCCTGCGTCAGGTCGTGTGCGTCAAGGGCTGAGGCGATCCGCGCAGCGGATTATGGTTCGACCTCGACATACGCTGGTCCGCGCCGGGCATACCGGCGCGCTTTCACTCCATTTCTCACTCCTCTCACCTCATTTCTTCTCCAGCGCCTCGTGGATGCGGCGCGCGACAACCGCATCCTCGAGATAGCCGGCAATGCCGTGGCGGTTGTCGGTGAAGTTGTCGACGTCGGTCTTGTTCTCGATTTCCGGATCGATCTCGAAGTTGGCCCGGTCCAGCGGATACAGCGCGACGACGTCGCGCGGGTCCATCGCGTTGAACCAGCGACCGACCATCGGCGGATGGCCGATCGGTGCGAAACCGTCGCGGATCGCGGTGATGCCGAGCGGCGATCCGAGCGTCACGAACAGCGGTACTTTCCAGCGTCGCCCCGCGGCCAGCTTCGCCAGCATCTTGTACGCGACGACGGTGCCCAGCGAATGGCTGACCACGACGATGGGCGTATCGTCGGCCATGGCTGCGCTCACGCCGTCGTCGATCACGCGGGCGATACTGTCTTTCTTCAGGTATTTGTATACATCCTCCGTCGCCAACGCGATGCTCTTGCCGCTCGCGCCGGGAATTTTGCGGTCTATGGTCGCCAACGCACGCTGCACCCATTCCCAGTTCGCGATGCCGCGGCGGATGACGGTCTCGTCGCTGGTCTCGTCGATGTCGTCTTCGGAAATCCCCAGCTGCGCAACGGCATCGGCGACGACGGCGTGCATGAAGGCGCGGAATGCGGCGGCGCCGTCCGCAGCGCCGCGCATGATGACCTCGGCCATCTGCTCGGCCGGTTTCTTGTCCTCGACGCGATCGAACAGCGCATCACCGTAATAGGGAAAGCGGATGTCGCTTTCCACGACCGGCAGCTCCAGCCCGCTCTTGGCCATTCCCTTGCGCAGCGAGGCGATCCAGGAATCCTTGAGCTTCTGCGCGTCCTTGCCTTCTTGCGCGCGTCCGTGGACGAAGACTAGTCGGGTTGCCATGGCTGTGCCTCGCGAAACAAGGTTGATCGAAGGTGCGCGACACCGCGCGGGTTGAATACGGTCCACAGCGAATCGGTCAGGCTCTGCTGCAAGGTGTCGTCCTCCTGCAGCGGCAATACGATCCGCCGCGCGCGCAGGTAGGCCCAGCCCTGTGCGAGCAGCGGGAAGAAGCCGAACAGCGGCGGCCACTGCGCCGGTGTCTTGCGATCGAGTTCGCCGGCCAGCATCGCCACATCGAACAGCGATGCGTCCAGATCGGCGGCGAGGTACTGGCTCATCTCACGCAGCTGCGCAGCGGCATGCAGGTCGTTGTAGGCATACGCGGCGTATACCGACAGCGACGGGTTCATGCCCTTCATCTGCTGCAGGCGCAGCGCGAGCGTGCTGGCCTGTTCCCCATCCAGGCGGAACGAGCCGTCGCGGCTGGCCGACCCGACCACCTTGCGCAACGCGCGAAGTTCGCGGCCCTGCTCGCGGTAGAAGCCGGCGCGCGTGGTGTTCTCCGACGGTTCGTACGCGACATCGATCAGTTCCTCACCGTCGAAGTTGAGCGCGCCGATGAAACCCGGCAGCGCCGGCAGCACGGCGCCGTTGCCGTTGTCGAAGATCAGCAGCACGCTGGGCCGCGGCGTCGTCGGATGGACGCGCGCGATGTCGCGACCTCGTCCGACTTGCTGCACGCCCGCGCCGAGCGCATAGGCCTCGGCGATGCGCCCGCCGCGCAGCTTGAAGCCGCATTGGGTTTCGAATTCGACCGGCCCGGCCGCCGCCGTAACCGACAGCGTGCTGGCCGCCGCGCGCGGATCGTCGATCGCGAGCGATACCAGCGCCTCCAGCGCGCGTTTGGCGCTGACCGGCGCGCGCGGACCGCTCGATGCCGGCTCATGGGAGCTTTCGAACGCGCCTTCATAGCCGATGCCGCGGCTGCCCTGCGGCGACGACGCAGCCGGCCGCACCAGCCCGCCTTGCCGCGACAGCCAGGCTTCGGGTTCGGACGTGATGATCGCCTCGGGCACCTGGATCACACCGTCGCCGAGCTGGCGCGCGGCGATCGCATCGGCGACCGCCTGCTTGAGATAGTTGCGCAGCTTGCGCGGGCGGATATAGGCGATGTCGGTATCGGCCTCACGCGACCATTCGATCGCCGCGTCGGCCTCGAAGCGCAGCGCCTTGAGCAGAACCTGCGTATAGACCGCGGTGAAGCGCCGCGCGGCCGCTTCGGGGTCGCGGATCTCATGCGCCGGGCTGCCCAGGCCCGTGGCATAGAACTGATCGACGGGATTGCCGTCGCCGGGGTTCGACCAGTTGGGAAATATCTCCGCGCCCGTGATGTTCTGCAGCTGCTGGCTGTCGGCCATCGTGCGGCACGCGTCAGAAATGAAAATCACGTGCGGGATGCGGCTGTAGCGCGCGAGAAACTCGGTTCCGCGCACGTTGACGGCCGCGCTGCTGCGCTGCGGCGCGTCGCTCAGCAGCCAGAACTCGCCCTGATTGCGATTGATGCCGTGGCCCGCGAAATAAATCAGGAGCAGGCTCAGGTTGCCCGGCTTGATCAGCGCCTGGACGGCATCGGAGATATCGTCGACTCTGACCGGGCCGTTCTCATCGGTGAGCAGAACGCGCTTGTCGAATTGCTGCGCGACGAGTGCATCGTCATGGAGGCGTCGCGCACCGGCCGCCGCATCGCGCAATCGCGGCAGGTCGCCAGCCTTGTCGACACCGATGAACACGGCTGCCCTGACCATCGTTTCGCCCCTGCCCGCGATACTTTGTCAAAAGTAGATCAAGTGCCCGATGGCGGCAAGCCGCGCCGCGACGGACACGACCGGTACCGCCTATCTGTGATGCGGGCGCGGCGAAACTCCCAGGCCGCACGCGAATTCATCAACACCGATGTACCCAGACTCCCTCGCTTGGATTACGCTTCGTTGCTTCTGGCTGCCGCGGGAAACGGTGTGGAACCCATCATTTCGGTCGCGAACCTCAACAAAACCTACAAATCCGGCTTCGCCGCGCTCAAGGACATCAATCTCGATATCCGCCGCGGCGAGATCTTTGCGCTGCTCGGCCCCAACGGCGCCGGCAAGACCACGCTGATCAGCATCATCTGCGGGATCGTCAATCCCACCAGCGGCACCGTGCTTGCCGACGGTCATGACATCGCCCGGGAATACCGCGCGTCGCGCAGCAAGATCGGCCTCGTGCCGCAGGAGCTGTCCACCGACGCGTTCGAGACGGTGTGGGCGACGGTGAATTTCAGCCGCGGCCTGTTCGGCAAGCCGCACGACGCGGCGCTGGTCGAGCGGATCCTGCGCGACCTGTCGCTCTGGGAAAAGCGCGACGCCAAGATCATGACCCTGTCTGGCGGCATGAAGCGCCGCGTCATGATCGCCAAAGCGCTGTCGCACGAACCGACCATCCTGTTCCTCGACGAACCCAGCGCCGGCGTCGACGTCGAACTGCGCCGCGACATGTGGGCGATGGTGCGCGGCCTGCGCGAGCGCGGCGTCACGATCATCCTGACCACGCACTACATCGAAGAAGCCGAAGAGATGGCCGACCGCATCGGCGTGATCAGCAAGGGCGAGATCATCCTCGTCGAGGACAAGGCCCAGCTCATGCGCAAGCTCGGCAAGAAACAGCTGACCCTGCAACTGCAAAGCCCGCTCGCGGCGATCCCGGCGGAGCTCGCCGACCAGCCGCTGGAGCTGTCGGCCAACGGCACCGAACTCGTCTACACCTTCGACACTCAGGGCGAACACACCGGCATCGCCGGCCTCCTGCGCCGCCTCGCCGACAACGGCATCGACTTCAAGGATCTGCATTCCAGCGAGAGTTCGCTCGAAGACATCTTCGTCAGCCTGGTGAGGACGCGCGCATGAATCTGTACGCGATCCGCGCGATCTACCGTTTCGAGATGGCTCGTACCGGCCGCACGCTGATGCAGAGCATCGCCTCGCCGGTGCTGTCGACGTCGCTCTACTTCATCGTCTTCGGCGCCGCGATCGGCTCGCGCATGGGCGCGGTCGACGGCGTGGACTACGGCGCCTTCATCATCCCGGGCCTGATCATGCTGACCCTGCTGACCGAGAGCATTTCCAACGCCTCGTTCGGCATCTATCTGCCGAAGTGGTCAGGCACGATCTACGAACTGCTGTCCGCACCGGTGTCGTGGATCGAGGTCATCATTGGCTACGTCGGCGCGGCGGCGAGCAAGTCGGTGATCCTGGGCCTGCTGATCCTGATCACGGCGCGCTTCTTCGTCGCCTACGAGATCGCGCATCCGTTCTGGATGGTCGGTTTTCTCGTGCTGACCGCGGTCACCTTCAGCCTGTTCGGCTTCATCATCGGCATCTGGGCCGACGGTTTCGAGAAGCTTCAGGTGATCCCGCTGATGATCGTCACGCCGCTGACCTTCCTCGGCGGCAGCTTCTATTCGATCACCATGCTGCCGCCGTTCTGGCAGAAAGTCGCGCTGATCAATCCGGTGGTCTACCTCGTCAGCGGCTTCCGCTGGAGCTTCTACGGCGTGTCGGACGTCAACGCCGGCCTGAGCTTCGGCATGACGCTCGGTTTCCTCGCGCTGTGCCTGGTCACGGTCTGGTGGATTTTCCGCACGGGTTATCGCCTGAAGAACTAGGCACAGGCTCGGCGGCCAGGCCGGCGGCAGCGACAACGGACCGGATCTCGCGCTGCTCCATGTCGCGCCCGGCCGCGGCCGATTGCGC
This sequence comes from Lysobacterales bacterium, assembly GCA_038207515.1. Classification (GTDB taxonomy): domain Bacteria; phylum Pseudomonadota; class Gammaproteobacteria; order Xanthomonadales; family Rhodanobacteraceae; genus Tahibacter. The sequence continues at coordinate 46,860 of JBBQZR010000042.1, forward strand.
TTTGCGGCGGCGCGGCTCGCACTGTGGATCGCGCAGGCGGACGGCAGCCTCGACACGCTCAAGGGCGAACGCCGCAGCATCGGCTACCGGCGCGGCGGCGCGACCGCGTTCGCCAACCAGCACATCACGCCGCGGCCGCAGGCACGCTGCTACCTGTTCACCGACGGCATCCTCGACCAGAATGGCGGCGCGCGCGGCGTCGCGCCGGGCCGCAGCCGCCTGGCCGAGGCGCTCGCACGCGGGGCCGGCCGGCCGCTCGCGGCGCAGGGTGCCGCGCTGCAGGAACGGCTACAGGACTATCGCAACGGACTGCCGCAACGCGACGACATCATCCTGGTCGGCGTGTCGCTGGATCGCCCTTCCCCGTACCCCCGGAGTTCTGCATGAACTTGTTCGCTCTGAAAGAGCAGCTACGCGAGGCCGGCATCCTGATCAGCTTCACCGGCTCGTTCAGCCACCGCATCATCGAAGAGCTGGGCACGGCGGTGAAGAAATACCTCGAAAGCGCCGAGATCCAGAAGACCGCGATGATGGACGTGTTCTCGGTCTACATCGAAGCCGCGCAGAACGTGCGCAACTACAGCGAGCGCCGCCGCCGCGCCGGGCGTACCGACAACGACGCAAGCATCGTCGTGATCGCGCGGCGCGACGCGCACTGCCGCATCTACGCCGGCAACGTGGTCGAGGAGGACGACAAGGCCGACCTCGCCGCGCGCCTGGACCGCCTGGCCGTACTCGACAAGGCCGGCCTCAAGACCGCCTGCAAGGAACAGCTGCGCCGTGAGCGCGCTCCCGACGAACGAGCTGGCCTGGGCCTGATCGAGATGGCGCGCCGCGCCAGCGCACCGCTGGAGTACGGCTTCACGCCGCTGCCCGACGGCCGCGCCTATTTCAATTTGTGCATCGAGATCTGAGATGAGCCTAGAAAGACTGCACCAGAGCGCCACGCCCTCGACACCGGCGGTCGATTTCGATCCGGCGAGCGGCGTGCTCAGCCTCACCGGCGAGTCATATCCGGAAAACGCGTTCGAATATTTCCGCCCGCTGCTGACCTGGGTCGCGCGCTTCGTCGACGAAGGCAATACGCCCATCGTGGCCGAGTTCGCGCTGTCGTATCTCAACACCAGCAGCATCAAGAGCGTGATGGACCTGCTCGACCTGCTGGAATCCGCGCACCGGCGCGGACGCCAGGCCACGGTGCGCTGGAGCTATGCCGACGACAACGAGCGTGCGCTCGAAATGATCGAGGAATTCAAGGAAGAAGTGACCCTGCCGTTCTTCATCGTGCCGGTCAGCGGCTGACAGCGGTGGATCCGAGGCAACGGCTGGACTGCCTGCTCGACGATGCGGACCTGCGCGACTCGGCCCTGGCCGAATTCTGCCGCGAACCGGCCGAATCCAATGCGCGTCTGACCGCCGCGCTCGGCGAAGCGAGCACGCTCAGCGGCTTCGTCGCGATCTGCTCGCGCTGCAAGAAGGTCCGCGACGATGGCGGCTTCTGGGACGAGGTGGAAAATTACCTGGTCCGGCATTCCGATGCGGTGCTCAGCAGCGGCAGCTGCATCAGGTCTGCGGTGACGTATCGTCAACCGAGCGCAGCCAGCACGCGCTCGAAACCGCCGTCCGGCAGGTTGCCTGGCGAGAGCGAGACGCGCTGCGGATTTCTCGAAAGCAGCACGTTGCGGTCGAGCCGTGCCGCGAGTTCCGGCACGGCACCGAGCCACAGCTGCAATCCGCGCGTGATCACGATCAGCGCATCCCGCGCCAGCGCTTCGCGCACCAGCTGGAACTGATACGTCTGCGAAGGCAGCCGGATGTGGGCATGCTCGAAGCGCAACGAAGGATATGGGAAGTATTCGATCGAGCAGACCCGACGGGCGACAGATTCGCGTCCGAAGCGCGCTATCGGGTTCGCGAATGCGCGCATCCACCAGGCGTCGCCGTGTTCCAGACATCCATGCGGCGCGTATTCGTCAGCCAGGGCAGCACGCTGCCTCTCGACGTCCGCGGGCGGCAGCGGCTCGGCCTGGTCCGCGGTGCGGTAGCTGGGATTGATCTGCAGGATCACCAGCGGGGCATTGCGTGGGCCTGACCTCGGCTCCGGCAAGCGTCCCGTGTGCAGCCAGCCCGCCGAGTACGGCTGCTTGTGTGCGTTGGCTGCATCGACGAAAACGCGGTCCTCAGCGAGCACGAAGGGCGCGCTCGTGGGGAGGCTCACCCACGGGTTCGCGTTCTCGCGCGGTAGTCCGGTGAGGCTCATTCGATTCGCTCCGCACCATCCGGCACGCAGACCCACGCATGCCGCCGCGACTCATGGATCGATATGCGCGGCGCCGGAAATTGCGGATCGGCGAAAGCGCCGAGCGGAATCGCGATGAGGTCGGGCGCGTCGTCGATCGTGAAATAAACGGTCGCGCCGCAGGCGGGACAGAAGCGGAAGCACAGCGTATTACCGCTGTCTGCGAGACGCCGGTATTCGCGCGCGTCGCCGTCGATGTGTACCCGATCGCGCGGAAAGCGCGCCTGCGCCGCGAACACGCTGCCGGTGCGGCGTTGGCACGCGAGGCAATGACACATCGAGATACGCACGGGCTCGCCGCGTGCGCTGATGCGCAGTGCGCCGCAACTGCAGCGGGCATGACGTTCGGACATGGGATCTTCCGTCGAGACGGGCAGAGCCTCGACGATACACGCGGCACGGCAGGGAACCAGCGGCGAATCGGCCGATGAGCGCGCTGGTGCGATGCCGCATCCGCCGGTTGCGACGCCTACCAGGTTGTTGAGAAAGAGAGAAAACTCCTTTCTCAATCGAACGGTGCAAGCGGAGCTTGCCCACGTTCTCCGAGAATCAATCGCTTACGCGATCGGCTCTCGCGCGATCCATTCTGGATCGCAGTAGCAGGCCGTTTCTCAACGGCCTGCTACTGCGGCATCGCGAGATGGCTCGCTTCCAGCGCCTTGCCCATTCCGCGCGGCGTGGTCTGAATGACTGCATCGGCCGGCAGCGCCGCGCCGCTGTCGATATGGGCCCAGACGCGGTCGAGCGCGATGTAGACATACGGCAGCATGGGCACGTAGCTCGCGCCGTACTGCGGCAGACCGAGGAAGCCATCGAAATGCTGCGCGTGGCGTACCTGCCAGTAGCGCAGGTCCGCGCCGCCGGCCTTGGCCATCGCGACATAGGGCGCGCTGCTGAACGCGGCCGGCACCAAGCCGTCGTCGAGGCCGTGCAGCACGATGATGGGCAGGTCCTTGCGCGGCGGGCCGGCCCGCGTCGCGGCGATGCCCTGCTTGACGCGCGTCGCGGCCGCATCGCTGCCGGTCCACAGCGCGCGCAGGCAGTTCAGCGCATCGTGCGGCTCGCCGGGCTTGGCAACCTGGAACGCGACGCCGGCGCCCGGCGGAATGCCGCTCGCATCGGACCACCACGCTGCGCGTTCCGCGGCGGTGTTCGCGCGCACAGTGCCGTCGGCGTTGAGGGCGGAAAACCCGGCAATGCACGGCGATTCGCCGGCGCCGTAGCGGCCATACGTCGAGGCATAAGTCACGGCGACGGCACGCCACAGATCGAACGCGACGCTGATCGAGCCGGCGCGCAGCGCTTCGTCGGTCCAACCGTTCGCGCGCAGCGCGTCGTACGCCGCGGCCTGTTGCGCGGGAAGATCGGCGCCCTGGATCAAACCGGACGCGACCGCCGCCGCGCAACGCTTGTCGATGTCGGGCACGGCCGGCAGACCGAGCTTGGGCAGCGCGCAGGGCATCAGCAGCGCCGCTTCGGTGGTGTAGTCGTAGAGTGCGCGCGCGCCCTGAGCGTCGACATAGACATTCGGTTCGCCGGCAACGACGCCGGCCAGCCACTTGCCGTCGAGTTCCGCCGCACGCAGCACCGCGCCACCGCCGTTGGAAATGCCGACCGCGATCACACGCGTGTTGTCGAACGTAAACGGCGCCTGCTGCGGCAGGGCTTCGGCCAGCGCCTGCAGACCGTATTCGGCGGCCTGACGCACATGCCGGCCCCAGTCGGCTTCCGGGTTGTCCTGGGAGTGCGCATGCTTGAACGCGATGCCGCTCGCGGCCGTGCCGTCGGGCCTGAAGGCGAGCAGGTCGTCGCCACCGCCGCGCGTGCCGTCGATGCGCACGCCGCTTTTTTCGGCAAGGTCGTAATAGTCCGTGCCGGCGCCCTTGTCGGTGTAGGCAATCGCGCAGCCCTTGGGCAGCGCCCACGGACCGGCGACCGCGATCGCGCCGTAGACGCCGCGCGAGCCGGACGATGCCGCGACGACGAGACAGCGTTTCTTTGCGTCGAACGCATCGGGAATCTGCGTGAGCACGCGATGCGGCTGCTTCGCGCCGGGCAGCGTGGCGAAGGCCTGGAACTCGCGCCCGGGCACGCTGGGCACGGCGCCGTAAACCGTGCCGAAGCCACCGGCCGGGGTCAGGTCGGCAATCCCGCGCCAGTTGCTCCAGAGTGCGCGACGGCGCAGTTCCGCCGCTGTTGGCGCGTCGGGATTGGCAAAGGCCGGCGGCGTCATCGTGCGCAGGCCGTCGAGGCCGAGGCCAGCGCTGAGCAGGTCGTCGCCGTCGCGGTGCTCGCTGATGCGCTGCGCGGTGAACATCGCTGTCGTCTCCGCGGCGCCTTGCGGCGCCGTCTTGGCAGTGGGCGGAGCGGTCGCGGCCGGCACCGCCGGCGGTGGCGGTGCGCGGTCGCAGCCGGCCAGAAGGATGGTCAGGGCAAGGGCGGAAACGCGCGGCATCGATGCGATAGTCATTCGCCCACCCTACCAAGCCGGATATGCTCGGCTATCGTACTTTCGTACCACGCCAGCGCCCAGCCAGGTTGCTAGTGTGGGGACCTCTGAACAAGTCGATATCGGCTTTTGATTCTGGAGCCCCCTTGAGTCAAGGGGGCGGCCAAATGCCTGCGTAGCAGGCATTTGGCGGGGTTGTGGAGATCTGGTGCTGAGTACAAAAGCGATCGTGCCAGGACTTGTTCAGCGGTTTCTTAAGGCATGGAGACCTCGCAATGACCCAACGCTGCATCCTCATCACCGGCGCCGGCAGCGGCATCGGTGCCGGCATCGCCACGGAACTGGCCGCGGCCGGCCACCATATCGTGCTGACCGACCTCAACCGCGCCGCGGTCGACGCCGTCGCCGCGCAGATCATCGCCGCCGGCGGTTCGGCCGAGACACTCGTGCTGGACGTGACCTCTGACGATAGCGTCGCAGCGGCAGTGGCCGCAGTCACGCGTCCGGTCGACGTCCTCGTCAACAACGCCGGCCTGCAGCATGTCGCGCCGCTCGAAGAATTTCCGATCGACAAGTGGGATTTTCTGATCCAGGTCATGCTCGTCGGCGTCGCGCGCCTGACCCGCGCGCTGCTGCCCGGCATGCGCGAGCGCGGCTTCGGCCGCATCGTCAATATCGGCTCGATCCATTCGCTGGTCGCCAGCCCGTTCAAGAGCGCCTATGTCGCCGCCAAGCACGGACTGATCGGCTTTTCCAAGGTCATTGCGCTCGAAACCGCGAACTCTGACATCACGATCAACACGATCTGCCCGACCTACGTGAAGACGCCGCTGGTCGACAGGCAGATCGCCGACCAGGCACGCACGCGCGGCATTCCCGAATCGCAGGTCGTCAGCGACGTGATGCTCAAGCCCATGCCCAAGGGCGTGTTCATCGGCTTCGACGAGCTGGCCGGCATCACCGCATTCCTGATCTCGCCGCCGGCGCGCAACATCACCGGCCATACCATCACCGTCGATGGCGGCTGGACCGTGCAGTAGCGGCGCGCGTTGCGTCGCAGCCGCGACTGTTACAGTGGACCCGCCATGCCTTCCCTGCTGATCGCCGACGATCACCCCCTGTTCCGCGCCGCGCTGCGCGGCGCCGCCGCCGATGCGGTGGCGGAACTGCAGGTGCGTGAAGCCGATTCGCTGGAGAGCGTGCTCGCGGCGCTGGAACGCGAACCGGATATCGACCTGGTCCTGCTCGACCTGCACATGCCCGGCAATCACGGACTGGCCGGGCTCGCGGCGATCCGCGCGCAGTATCCCGGCGTTGCCGTCGTCGTGGTCTCGGCGAACGACGATCCGCGCGTCGTGCGCCGCGCGCTCGATCACGGCGCCGCCGGCTTTCTGCCCAAAAGCTCGGGCTTCGACGAACTGCGCGACGCGATCCGCACCGTCCTCGCCTGCGAACAGTGGCTGCCGGCCACGCTGCGCAGCAGCGTCGCGCGCTCGCAGTCCTCGGCCCAGGACGCGAATCTCGCCGCGCGCCTGGCCAGCCTCTCGCCGCAGCAGTTCCGCGTACTCGTGCTGGTCGCCGAAGGACTGCTCAACAAACAGATCGCGGATCGCCTCGACGTGCAGGAACGCACCGTCAAGGCACACCTGACCGCGATCTTCGATCGCCTCGGCGTGCGCAACCGCACCCAGGCCGGCGTGGTGCTGCGCGAACTCGAACTTAGCGATCCGGCACGGCGGATCTGAATCCGGCGAGCGCTGCCATTGCGGCGTATGTAGTTTTTCCGCGCATTTTTCTTGCGACAGCGACTGCGGCGAATCGTTGTCGCGATTACCACGCAACGGCGCAAACCCGGTCCTTTGCTTCGGCTGCACAGCTGCGCGACGGCGCAAGCTGCTCGTCCAGTGACTGCACGAACAGGGCAGGGTCTGCGAGACCCACAGGATCCCGGTTTCGGCAGCGTTTACGGCAAGGAGAACAGCCAGCGCCACAACCGAACTGATAGCGCCTCAGATCAGTGAGGCCAGCGCGTCCCGAATGCGTGCCTCTTGTGAGCGCGTCGTATCGTCGGCCGCAGCGGCGCATTGAAGCAGAGCACGCAGTTGTGCACCTGCCAATCGACAGATCAGGGTAAGAAGCCCGTTCGCCCGACTTCTTTGCAAGTCCGCCGTGTCGAGATCGTCGAATGGCCGCAGATCGAGCCAGGTCTTCCGATTCAACGGTTCGCCTGGGACGCCCAGAAAATATCCCGGGTAGGGATCGCCATGGTGACAAGGCGGCTGCTCTGGTCGGATGCCGTCATAACGGCTCGGCAACAGTCGCACGACAATATCGTCGTTATGCGGCGCCGCGAGAATCACCAGATACTTCGGGCACAGTTGCCCATTGGCATCAACATAGAACTGCGCGTGACGGTAAATCTCGCCAACATCCATATCCGATTCGCTCAGCCAGCTGCTCGCAGTGCAGTACGGATACGCTGCCAGTCGCCGGCAGCTGCAAGAACCACCTCGCGATCGGCATCCGAGTCGGAGAGCGCCAGCCTGTAGGGAATGCGTTCCTGGTTCCCTCGTCCGTCATCCCAGATCATGGCCCATGGCCCAAGTTCGCGGTGAGTGAAATTGATCAGGGGACGCGAAAGCTCGTCATAAAACTTCTGCGCAAGCTGCTCCATCAGTCGCAGTTCGCGTCGACTAAAGTGCGCGTCGCTGAATATTCTTTTAGGAACGACGCGTTCGCGAAAATAGTCGAAGACCTGTTCCGGATGAATTTCGACGGCGTCGGAAAAATCAGGCTCCAGCTGTTCCCACTCTGCAAACAATGCTGGAGGAACCGGTCCCATTTTCCAGGCACGATATTCCATGCCGGTCACACTTCGGCCAGTCTGGCGAAAGTGTTCGAAATCCAGCAAGTAGAGCAGTTTGATGAGCTTGATCTTGCCGCAGTTGAGCGTATGCGTGGCGAAGAAAAGCGTCGCCTCGATCAGCTTCTCGCGCTCGTGGGACTTGATCATGAACCGATGTCCAAATGTAACGCGAACAAAGAATAGCAGCGCGATCAACGAGCACAAAGCTCATCATATGCATGGGGAAGCCTCACCCTCACTATGCGCGCCGCCAGCAGCTGGTCCAGCACTGACTTCAACGCCGGCAGCTTAATCGGCCTTTCGGCAACGGCAGTCTCGCATAGTGCATCGCTTGAGCATACTTTCGCTGACGTCGACGCTCATGCCGACGGCGGAACGCGGGCCGTCGCGTTACTTCAGGCGATCATGCCGCGCGACACCGGTGGCGGGTCGTTGAAGCGGCATTGGAAGCGGCAGGTCTGTCCCTGTACGGTGGATCTGCGACGGACAAAGCGACCCCGGCATGAGCCGGGGTCGCGGTGGTGTCAGGAACTACGCTGCCGTTACCGTCAGAACGTGAGGCTCCAGCTGTCGATCCTGCCGACGTCACCCGCACCGTTGTCGTTGACACGCAGGTTCCAGGTGCCGTTGAGCGCTTCACTCGACACGTTCAGCGTGACCGTCTTGTTGATGTTGTCGGTGCCGCCGCCGGTGCGGTTGTGGATGTTGTACAGCGTGCCGTCCGGCGCAACGAG
>JBBQZR010000043.1:0-54673 GCA_038207515.1 Lysobacterales bacterium
CGACGTGGTATTGGGCGGCGGCACGAATGGTATCGAGCTCGCCCATGCAGCGCGTGTACTGCGTCCTACACTGCCGGTACTGCTGACCTCGGGCTACGAACTGGGCAGCACGGAGACACGGCACGAATTTCCGCTGCTGCGCAAGCCTTATCGCAAGGAAGAACTGGCGAGCGCCTCACATGCGGCCCTGCGCCGTCACTGCTAGCCTGCGGATTCAGGCGGCGCACCGTGCCAGCTCGGTACCACCGGCGCAACGGTCCAGGCGTTCGGCGCACGCGATCCGGATCTCCCGTCGTTCCACCGCGATGATGCCGGCGGCCGCCAGGTGAGACAGGGCACGGGTGACCGTTTCGTGCTTGAGCGCAAGAAAGCTCGCGATGTCGATGCGGCTCATGCGCAGCACGAAATGGCTGGCGGAAAACCCGAGCGCGCGATGACGCGCGGCAAGATCCTGCAGGAAGGCTGCCACCCGCTGATCCGCGTTCAGTGTTCCCAGCGTCAGCATCCAATACTGGTCGCGACGCAGTTCCTGCGCCAGCGCCTGCGTCAGTGCGCCCTGCAGGGTCGGCGTAGTGGCACAGGCGTCGAGCACGGCCGGATACGGCAGCTCGATGATCTCGCAGTCGTCAAGGGCGACGACGTCGACCGAATAGTGGCTGCTGCCGATGGACTCGACACCCAGCAGTTCGCCGCGCATGGGAAATCCGATCACCTGCTCGCGCCCGTCCGCCGTCGCGACGCTGCGGCGGAGGAACCCGGCATGGACGAAGAACAGCGCCCGGAACGGCTGGCCGGCCCGGTAGACAGGCTGGCCGCCTCGCACCCGACGACGCAGCACCGTCATGTTCGCCGACAAGGCGTTGATGTCGAGCGAATCTGCAACGAGGCGCAGCGTCGACGACGGAAACGGAACGGGGTTGGCAGTGGTCATGGCAGTCATGGCGGTTCCTGGTCGGCGACGGCGTTAGCTACGGGAGCAAGCCTAGCGATCGCCAATAGCGCGGTGACCACGCGCCGGCAACGGTGAGTAACAGCGCGTAACGTCGCCGGGAATTGACATGGCTCAACATCGGCACTGGCCGGTGAATCCCATAGTGCGCCCATGGATTACGGGTTCCGCTATCGCTCCGGCGTGCATGCCACACCAACCTCTTTCGTCGACCCGGTTGCGGTCGAGGCCTGGGACGCCTGGTTTCGCTGGCGCGAAGGCAACGAGCTGCGCGACCTGACCATCGACGCGACATGGTCGCGGGTCACGGGCGCACTGGCGTCGCTGGCCCCGGGCCAGCCGGCGCAGCATGAGCAGCAGATCGGCGACGCGATCAGCAGCTGGCGGCTACTGCCGGACGAACGCATTCTCGTCGGCGCAGGCACCCCCGGCTTCGCCTGGCCCGGCCACGGGCTCAGCGCCACCATCAATCTCGCGCGTTTCGTCTCCCTGCCCTTTACCGAACGCGCCGGCTTACAGGTCGAAACACTTGCCGCCACGGTGCTGCTGGCGCTGCGCCTGATGGACGACGTCCGTCTCGCGGCCGGCTGCGCAGGCGCCCCGCTGCGGCTGGGCATCGTTGGCCTGGCCGATGCCGTGGCTTTGCTGGGCGCCGACTACACGGGCGCGAGCGGGGTCGCGGCGGCCGAGCAGGCCGCGCGCCTGTTCGCCACCGCCAGCCTCGTTGCCAGCAGTCAGCTGGCGCGGGAGCGCGGCGCGGCCGTCGGCACCGAAGCGACGGCGTGCGCGTTGCGACGCTTCGACGGGCAGCTTTCGGTGACCGAAACCCGCGCGGTTCTCGACCACGGCCTGCGCTTTGGGCCACTCACGACCGCAGACAGCCAACCCCGCCTCGCCCTGCTCGCCAACAATGTGGCCGACGCCTTGCGACCCTTACGTGGGGAACGACAAACCTACGACATCACGGGGCCGCACGGCACGCGCCAGGTCGTCGGCTCGGGTTTCGCGCTGACGCTGTGGCGTCAATTGGGCGCCCGCTTCGGTGAGAACACCTACCCTTACCCGACGGCCGCGACCACGGCAGCCGAGGGCCAGTCACGCATCGAAGTAGCGGTGTTGCCCTGGCTGGACTTCCCTGTGCCTGCCGCCGCCTGACGCCGCAGCGCCGCGTTGTAAATGCGCTTCAGCCTCACGAGGCGACCGCAGCGGCGGCACTTTTCGGAGTTACGCAAGGCCGACGCAGCACGCCGTTGGGAGACAGCCTGCGTCACGTCAGGAATCGCACGAGAATGGTCCGCGGAGAACAGCGCGAGGTTCGCCCGCGCCGTCCGATCGGAAAAACCGGCAAAGGCGCGTTTCTCAACATCCCGCTAACGCACGACCAGCACCGGAACAGGGCTGTGAGCCAGTACTTTCGTAACGACTGAACCCAGCAGCAGGTTGCGCCACGCACCGCGCCCGTGCGAACCCATGACGAGAAGATCCGCCTGGGTCGCCACCTGCGCCTGCAAGATCACATCGGCCGGATCACCCACGGCTGTGCGGCTTTCCACCGCGATGCCGGCCGCTGCAAAGTCCGCCTGCACGTCGCGAAGCGCGTCGGCGGCGTTGTCGGCGTGGTAGCGCTCGACCTCGGCCCGCCCGAGCGCATTGGCCACATGCGGCGTCAGCGGCGGATCGCCATGACAGAGAACCACGCCGAGCTGGGGATCGAGCGCCAGCCAATGCGTGATGACGTAGCTGACGGCTCGGCGGCTGTGCTCGCTGCCATCCGCAGCAATAAGCAGTTTCATGGATCAACTCCCGGGTCGGATGAACACGGCCGCCGTCGGCATGCGACGTCGGCGTTGCTGCGCAGCGGGACGAAAGCCGTCGAATCGAGCCGGCGAACGGAAGCCGCGCATGCCACACGTTCGCCGGAATACGACGTGTCGCTGTTGATCCAGATCAACCCGGACGTCGCTTTCCGACAGCGGCTCGCAGCCGCGTCAACGCACGCCTGAGATCTGCGTGGGGCCGGCTTACAGGCGCGCGGCGACGCTGTCGCAACCCGCGCCCTCCTGCGCCGATCCGAGAAAGTACTTTGTATACGATCGCTTCCGCCTGGCCGCGATTCCGGCCGTTGGCCTGGCTCGCCGCGGTTTTCATCGGCATCTCGACGCTGACGCGGCTCGCGCTGCTCATCGCGACCGGCAGCGGCATCCCTGCGTCGCCGGGCTACTGGCTCTACGCATTCCTCGTCGGCTTCGGCTATGACCTGCTGACTTTCGTATATTTCGCCTGGCCGCTGGTGCTGCTGCTGTGGCTGATGCCGCAGCGCTGGTATGCGGCGCGCTTCGGCCGGTTCGCGCTGGCGGCACTGTGCTTCGTGCATCCGCTGACGATATTGCTCGGCATTCCCTCGGCCGCGATGGGCGCATTCCTCGCGCTGCGCCTGGCCGGGCTCGAGATCAGCTTCATCGCCATGATCGGCGTGCTGCTGCTGATCGGCATCGTGAAAAAGAACGCGATCATGATGATCGGCTTCGCGATCGACGCGCAGCGCCGCGGCAGTACGCCCGCCGCGGAGATACGCGAGGCCTGCCGGCTGCGCCTGCGGCCGATCCTCATGACGACGCTGTGCGCAATGATGGGTGCGCTGCCGATTGCGCTGGGCTGGGGCGCCGGCGCGGAGCTGCGCCAGCCGCTCGGTGTGGCCATCGTCGGCGGACTGCTCGTGTCGCAGGTGATCACGCTGTTCATCACGCCGGTGGTTTATCTGTGGTTCGATGAACTCGGCCACCGCTGGCTGCCGCGGCGCGCTGCTGGTGCGGAGACATCGTGATCGCTGACGCATGAGTCACCGATCGAGGTTCGCTGGCGTTGGATCGCCCTGCTGCCGCTGGCGGCGCTGGCCGACTGGCTGCTGCAGCGGCGGCACGCGCCGCTGCCATGGATGATCGGGCTGCTGCTGTGCGCGCTCGCCAACGCACTGCACGCGCTGCGTCATACCCCCGGCGACGCGTTACGCGGGCCAGTAGCTCGCGGGCAGCGCGCTGGGGTGCATTTCACCGCAACCGTGCTCGCGCAACTCATGCGCATGAGCGGCTGGATCGCGCTCGCCGTGACGCTGTCGCTGGGACTGAGCCTGCTCTGCGCACAGGTGCTGCGCCGCGTCGGTCGCACCGATGCGACGACCGCAACCACGTCGTCAGCCCGGATTTTTTTGCGGCAGGACACTGCCGCGCAACCGGGAATAGCCCGGTTCGGGCCGCATACGCAAAGCACGCGCGGCGACCAGCGGCAGAACCAGCAGATTGAGAACGGTAGACGACAGCAGGCCGCCGAGCAGAACGATCGCCATCGGGCCTTCGATTTCGCGGCCGGCCTCGCCGCTGCCCAACGCCAGCGGCACCACGCCGAGCGCGGTGACCAACGCCGTCATCAGGATGGGCGTGAGACGTTCGCGTACGCCGCGCAACGCCACGTGGCGGCTCCAGCGCATCCCTTCGTTCCACATGAGATGCTCGTAGTGCGACAAGAGCATGATGCCGTTGCGCGCGCTGATGCCGAACAGCGCGATGAACCCGACGAGCGCACCCATCGACAGCGCCTCCCCGCATACCGCCAGCGCGAGCACCCCACCGATCAGCGCAAACGGCACATTGATCAGGATGATCAGTGCACTGCGGCGCTCCCGGAACGACAGCAGCAACAGCACTACGATCGCGATCGCAGCAAGAACGCCGTAGCGGGCCAGATCCGCTCGCGCAACAGCGGCTTCGCGCGCGGTACCGGCGATTTCCACGTACATCCCCGCGGGCAGCGGACCCAGCGCCGCCACCGCCGCCCGCGCATCGGCTTCGACGCGCGCAGCGTCCTGCGGCGCCGGCGACGCCGTCACCGTTTGCCGCCGCCGCGCGCCCTCGTGCGAAATGAGCGCGCGGCTTTCGGACAAGGAAACCTCGGCGACGCCGCGCAACGCCACAAGCCGGCCGTCCGCAGCACGCAACAGCACGTCGCCGATGGACTCCGGCGCCGTCCGATTGCCCTCGCCGACACCGACGCGCACATCGATCGTGCGGCCGTCCGCGTAAATCTGGTTGACCACGTTGCCGCTGACTGCCGTCGCCACGGCATCGAGCACGTCGAGCGCGCGCAAGCCATGCGCAGCAAGGTGTGCAGGATCGAGACGCACACGGACCGAAGGCAGCAGCACCGAGTCGCTCGCGCGCACATCGCCGGCCCCCGACAACGGCCGCAGCGCGTCAGCGATGCGCTGCGCCCACTCATCGAGCAGGGTGAGGTCCGTGCCGAACACGTTCAGCACGAACGGCGCCGCCTCGCCACTCAAGGATTCACCGACACGATCGCCCAGAAACGTCAGTACTTCGGTTTGAACTCCGGGAAAATCCGCGAGCAGCGCGTGCAGGGCCGCTTCGATACGCACTTCGTCAGCGCCCGATGTATCCGGCGACAATTCCACATGTGCCTCGGCGCGTTCCGGCCCCCAGGCATCCTCGCTGGCGGTCGCGCGGCCGGCCTGCAGCGACACGGTCGCGATCCCGGGTACCGCGAGCATCCGCCCGGACAACTGCGCACCGAGCCGCAACGTCGCGCTCAAGGAGGTCCCTGGCGTGCCACGCAGCTGCACCACGAAATGCCGCTCACGGAAAGCCGGCAGCAGTTCGGTGTCCAGACGCAGCAACAGACCCACCGCGAGGACGCCGATGGCAAGCGCCACGACCCACAGCACGACCGAGCGGCGGTACAGGCCACGCAGCACCCGCCGATGGGCGAGCTTCAAGCGACGCAGCCAGTAGGGTTCGCGCTCAAGAGACGCGGAGCGCAGCAGCACGAAGCACAACGCCGGCACCATGGTCAGCGCCAGCACGAGCGATGCGAACACGGCGATCAGGAACGCCACGGCCAACGGCGCGAAGAAACTGCCTTGCAAGCCCGGCAACGCAGCGACCGGCAGGAACACCAGCCCGGCAACCGCCGTGGCCAGCAACACCGGGCGGCGCACCTCCATCGACGCATCGAGAATGACCGCCCGCCGGTCGGCGCCCGGTGGCGCACCGCGCAAGCGTCGCAGGATGTTCTCGACATCGATGATGGCGTCATCCACGACGACCCCCAGCGCGACCGCCAGTCCGCCAAGGGTCAACGTGTTGAGCGTCCATCCCATCGCCGAAATCACCAGCACCGCCGCCAGCAGCGACAACGGGATCGTCAGGAACGAGATCAGCGCCGTGCGCCAGTTGCGCAGGAACACAAGAAGGACAACAGCCACCAGCCCCCCACCCAGCAGCAGCGCATCGCGCATATGGGTCAGCGCGGTTTCGATGAACGTCGCGGGTCGATGAAGGGCAGGCGTCACCCGCACGCTTGCGCTTGTCAGCACGGGCCCCAACTCGGCCAACGCTGCCTCGGCGCGATGCGTCACGTCGAGGGTGTTCGCGCCGAACTGGCTCAACAGAACCAGCAGTACGCCCGGTTTGCCCATGATCAGCGCGTCGCCAAACGCGGGTGCCGCAGCAACCTCGATGTCGGCGATGTCGCCCAGCAACGTGGCGCGGCCGTTCGTGTTCGACACCACGGCCTGAGCGAGCCGTTCCACTGTGTCGGCCTGCCCTTCCGTTTCGAGTACGACGCGCTGATTCGGGGTGTCCACGAAGCCCGTGCCACGCACGCCGCCGGCCGCGCGCACCGCGGCCAGTGCGTCGTCCAGCGATAGGTTCAAAGCCCGCAGCCGCTCGGGCCGCAACCGGACGTCCATTTCGTGCACCAGGCCACCGAACACGGTCGCACGCGCAACACCGGCAACGCCGAGCAATCGGGGCCGAACGGTCTGTTCAACCAATGCGCGCAGTGCCGCCGGCGGCAACTGCTCGCTGACGAAGCCAATCTTGAGCAGATCCATCGTGGAGGATGTCATCGCGCTCAGCGTCGGCGCCTTCACGCCCGCCGGCAGGCTTGCTGCGGCCTCGGCGATCCGCTCGGCCAGCAGTTGGCGCGCGCGGAACGGGTCGGCGTCAGCGGTGAACACCACAGTGACGACCGACAGGCCCGGCGTCGATTCGGAGCGCACCGCGGCGACCTGCGGCGCGCCGTTCAAGACGTTTTCCAGCGGTTGCGTGACCAGCTGTTCGACCTGCTCGGCGACCATTCCGGGCGCTTCGGTCTGCACCTCCGCCTGCGCCGGCACGAACTCCGGAAACACGTCGTAGCGGGCCCGGCTCAAAGCAGCGGCGCCGGCGATCGCCAGCACCGCCGCGGACAGGAGTACCCACGCGGGGCGGTTCAGGGTCGCGTATACCAACCAGCGCAGCATGTTCAGGGCACCTCGCCGGCTGGCGCCTGGGCAAGCTCGGCGCTCAGCAGCGCCTCGGCGCCGGCCACCGCGACCGCGTCGCCGGTTTCCACACCGGTGGCCAGCCACGCACCGTCGTCCAGCCGGCCTACCAGGGTGATTGCCGTGCGGACGAACGTCTGCGCGTCGCGCTGCCGGTATACCCAGGTTGCCTTGTTCCAGCGCAGCAGCGCCGTTGCTGGTACGCGCGCGCCCAGCTGCGTACCGGCCTTGTGCAGCCGGGCGTCAATCACCTCGCCCGGCGACGCGTCGATCCCGTGCGCGATGCCAAAAAAGCCCGGTGAGAGATTGGCCGGGTTGGCCTGCGGTGCGCGTCCCAGCCATTCAACCGTCGGCGCCGAGGCACCGCCCTCAAGGCTTGCACCGTCGAACACGGTGCCCGCAGGTTCGTCGTCCAATGCTTCGAAGCGCACGACACGGGCACGTCCCCTGGCGAGATCGTCGAATAACCGCCGGCGCGCCGCATCGTCCATGCCAGCCAAGCCTGCACCCATCGTCAGGCGGCGCTCCGCATCGAGGCCGTCGCGTCGCGCGCTCTCCGCCACAGCCTGAGTGTCCGCGGCTTCGAGCGCTCGGCCCGACACGCTGCTGTCGTCGGCGTGCAGCCGCTGCGAACGCTCGGCTTCGCGCTGCGCGGCCTGGGCCACGGCGACCGCGGCGCGCCAGTCACCCTCCAGCTTGATCCATGGCAAGGGATCTACAACCCGGGCGATGGCGGACACCCGCCCGGACGCTGTCGACGCCGTCACTATGGTGGTCCGCACACCCAGGTTGTCGTGCTGCGCCGGAGTCAGCGACACCTCGGCGTTCGCCACCGATGCGCAGGCAAGCCCCAGGCACAGCGCGAGTTGAACGCCGCGGCTTTTATTCATTGGATTGATCCTCGCGGTAGGCAACCGACTGGGCGAACGCGCGCTCGTCGTCATCGAGCGGGAGGCGCAATGCATCTTCGAGCGCGGCGTGAGCGGTGAGCTCGGACTCCAGCGCGGTGATCTCGGCGAGCTGGCCGTCCAGCACGTCGACCTCGCCGGCCCGCAACGCGGCACGGTCTTCGGCCCCCGCGTCGCGCGCACGCCGGAGCCGGTCGAACGCGCTGGCGCTCGCCGTGCGCTGTTCGCTCGCAGCGGCCAGCGCGGCTTCGGCGGTGACCAGGCCGGTGACCGCGCCATCGATATCCGCGGCGATCGTCGCCTGGACAGCGTCCACGCGGCCTTCCGCGGCCTGCCGCCGGGCCTGGGCCTGCGTGATCGGACCGGCGTTGCGATCGAACAGCGGCAACGTGGCGCTCAACGCGAAAGTCAGTTTGCGCGCTCCGCGGTCGAAGGTATAACCCGGCCCGATGGATATTTGTGGATATTGCTTTCTCACCTCGCCCTGCAGATCCAGCTCGCTGGCGTCGTAGTCGCGCAACGCGCGTGCGAGGTCGGCGCGGCGCGCCAGCGTGCTTCGACGCAACGTGTCGAGATCGGCAACAGGCGGTGGCGGCAGCGTCCACGCCTGCTGCCATCGGGCCGACGAAAGTGCGCTGGGCAACAGCCCCAGCGCCACGGCTGCGCGCGTGGAAGACTCATCGGCGCGTTGGCGGGCCTGCACCTGCTCGCCCAGCGCGCGGGAGAGCGCGAGCCGCGGACCCGCCCGTTCGGCCGCCGCCGCCTCGCCGTCGCCGATCCGGGCCTCGATAGCGGCCAACCAGTCCCGGGCGGCGGCGGTCATCCGCTCGGCCACGTCGGCGCGCTGACGCGCCATCAGCATGCTGCGGACTGCGGCATGCAGGTCACGGCGCAGCGCCCAGCTTTGTTCTGCGTAGTCCAGGCGTGCCGCCTGCACGGCAACGTCAGCGGAGGCCATGCGCAACTTGCGCCGGGAACCACCGTCGAGCGGAACATCCAGCACAAACCCCCACAGCCACGGCAAGGCGGAAACGCCTGCCGTGTGATCCAACGAGACCGACAGCGTGGGGTTGGGACGTGCACGCGCGGTGATCACACCCGCCAGCGCCTCTTCCACCGCGCCACGTGCCGCGCTCATGCGGGGACTTCGCGCGAGCGCAACACACGTGAGTTCCGCTTTCTTCCATTCGTGGTAGAGCGCGGGCATTCCCATGCCGCATCGATTCAGCAAACGAGCGGTGGCCTCGTCGTCGAGCGACGCCTCCGCCAGCAAAGCGCGCTTGGCCGTCAGATCGAGGGGACGCGGCGTATACGCAACGCACCCGACAATCCCTGCGAAAACCGTCATACCTATCCACCGCGTGCCTGTACGCACCGCTCACTCCGACGCTGTGTCGACGCGATGCAGTCTGGCGGACGTATTTCCACGCCGGCTGTCCCGGTTCTTACCAATCGGTAAGCCGATCTGCCGGCAAACACCTTACGAACTCGTAAGGTCGTGGAATGCTGGGCACAAGGCCCGCTTCGTAGGCTTGCTCCGATAGAACCCGCCAACCGGCAGGGCTCGTTGCGGAGAACTTCAGTGAACGGTATGCAACGCATCGCGTTGGCCTTGGCGTGCCTGTCGGTCGCGCCCGTTGCGTCGGCCGGCGGCGGCCCTTTCGGCATCGACCACCGGTTGAACTACGACAACAGCGGCATCTGGCGCCGATCGATCCAGAACGATCTGCAGATCGGCGTGGGTGTTGCGGTGCTGGGCGGCGCACTGTGGGAGGGCGGCGACAGTCGTCTGGGCCGCACGCTCTGGCAATCCGTCGACGCCATGGCCTTGTCCGGCGCAACGACACAGGTCATGAAGTTCACATTTTCGCGAGAGCGGCCGAGTCGGACCGACGATCCCAACGCCTTCTTCAAGGGCCGCGGCAATCAGAGCTTCCCCAGCGGTGAAGTCGCGCAGATGGCAGCGGCGGTCACGCCGTTCATCCTCGAATATGGCGACGAGCATCCGGCCGTCTACGCGCTGGGCGTGCTTCCCGCCTACGACATGGTCGCGCGGATGAAAGTCCGCGGGCACTGGCAGAGCGACGTGCTCGCCGGCCTCGCGGTCGGCGCCGCATTCGGATGGTATGCGCACGGCCGCGACCAACCCCTGATCCTCAACGCCCTGCCCGACGGCTTCATGATCGGGTGGAGCAAACATTTTTAGCCAGCGATTGCGCTACCGTTGACGCCAGTCCAGCCCGGGGTGCCCACGACACCGATGCGCCTCCTGATCATCGAAGACGACCAGCAGACGGCCGAATGGCTCGCGAAAGGCTTGCGCCAGGGCGGGCACGTGGTCGACATCGCCGCCGATGGCCGCGACGGCCTGTACCTGGCCAGCACGGGTGACTACGACGTGGCCGTCATCGACCGGCTGCTGCCGCGCCTGGACGGACTGAGCATCGTGCGCACGTTACGGGGGGCGAAGAACGCCCTGCCGATCCTCGTCCTGACAGCGCTTGGCGAAACCGCGGAGCGTGTCGAAGGGCTCAACGCCGGTGCCGACGATTACCTGACCAAGCCGTTCGCTTTCAGCGAGCTGATCGCACGCGTACAGGCACTGGCGCGTCGGCCGCCGCTGTCGTCGATAGAGACCACGTTGAGCATCGGAGGCCTCACGGTGGACCTGGTACGCCGTACCGTCGTGCGCGACGGTCACGCGATCGACCTGCAGGGACGTGAGTTTCAGCTTCTTGAATACCTCATGCGCAACGCCGACCGCGTGGTCACCCGCACCATGCTTCTGGAACATGTGTGGGAGTTCCATTTCGATCCGAAGACCAGCGTGGTGGAGACGCACATCAGCCGACTGCGAGCGAAGATTGGTCGCGGCTCGGCCCCGGAGCTGATCCACACGATCCGAGGCATGGGATACAGCCTTCGTGAACCTCGCTGACTGGCGCCCCCGTTTCTGGCTCCGGCTGGCGGCGTTGCAGGCGCTGGTTTTCCTCGCGCTTGCCGGGGTGTTGTTCGCGGGTCTTTACGGCGGCATGACCGCGTATGCCCGGAAACAGCTGCACCTCGATGTGGAGCGCGAACTCGCGGCGCTGGTGGCCGAGGATCCCACGGGAGACACGGCCGATGTGGAGCGCGTGCTGCGCTATCGAGGCAACGACGAGGCGCGCCTCGGCTGGTATGCGTTGTTCGCTGCGGACGGAAAGCTGCTGATGGGTAATTTCGTGCTGCCAGAGCTGCGCGCTGGCTGGCACGAGATTCTTTACCCGGATGCGGCAACCCCGGTCGCGGATCAGGACGAGCACCGCCTGCTGGTTCTCGCACAACCGCTCCCCAATGGCCGGTGGCTGGCGGTCGGTCGGGATACGTTTTTACTTACCGAGCTGGAAGAACTCTACGCGGGTTTCTTCGGCTGGATGAGTCTGCTGACCCTCCTGCTCGCCGTGGCTGGCGGCACGATCGTGAGTCGCCGACTGCGAGCCCGGACCGATGCGCTGCGTTCGGTTACAGAAGCGGTTGGCGCGGGCGAACTTTCGCGCCGCGTCATCCTGACACCGGGCAACGACGAGTTCGACAGCATCGGCGGCCACGTCAACGAAATGCTCGACCGCATCGAGCAGTTGATGGAACGGTTGCGCCAAGTGTCGCTCGACGTCGCGCACGATTTGCGCACGCCGCTGTCGCGCCTGCGTCAAAAGCTTGAGTCGGCGCAGGAGGCTGCCGCGGAGGGATCCAGCGAACGCGACATGATCGCGGCTTGCCTGAGCGACGTCGACGGGATCCTCAGCACCTTCGCTGCACTGCTGCGGATTGCGCGCATCGAAGACGGCTCGCCGCGGCGCAGCTTTGCGCGCCTGGATCTCAGCGAGGTCTTCAGGACCGTGGTTGATGCACTCGTACCCGTTGCCGAGGATGCCGCACACCTGCTGACCGCCGACATCCAGACCAACATCTTCGTTGAAGGGGACCGTGACCTGCTGACACAGATGCTCGTCAACATCGTTGAAAACGCCATCTGCCATACGCCCTCGGGAACTCGTATCCGCGTGACCCTGGCCCGTGAAGCAGAGAGTTTTGTTGCCATCGTTCACGACGACGGCCCCGGCATTCCCGCCGGCGAGCGCGAACGCATCTTCCGGCCATTCGTGCGTCTGGATGCGTCCAGGACTCGGTTGGGCAACGGACTGGGGCTAGCCTTGGTGAAAGCCATCGCCGATGTCCACAACGCGACCGTTGTTGTCGGAGACAGCGAACCCGGAACGTCTTTCCGCGTCGTGCTGCCACCTTCCCTCGCCTCGGATTCCGAAGCCGCGCACACATCTGCTGGCGCGGCGGACCGGCGTTGACGGGCAATGAGATCGCTTGCATCAACGCCCAAGTTCCGTCCGCCGCTTCCGCAGACCCTTAACCGCCGCGACCACGACGCACCGGTACCGGCAACGCGATTCGCCAGCACCGTTGACGGTCACCTGCGTGAGCTTCCGTTGAACTGCCCACCGGACCGAAGCCGCAGTCGTCTTCCCGCTGAGACAAGGGCAGCAATTGCGGCGGTCTTGGTTTCGCCGCAAAGACGCCTCGTCGGGCCCTCGTGTCGACACAACGTTGCGGGACTGGACCTCGTGGCTTGCAACGCCTCTTTAGCAGAGGTATGCGTCGATGCAATGCCACGCCGACTATTCCCGCGACGTGCGCAACCGGTGTGCTCCCGCCGGATGCCTGGCGTTCGTATCACCCGGCACGCCGCGCACGGCCTCCGCCGAAGGCAGCCGAGGCGCTCCGATAAGGTGCCGCAGCAGCACGTACTTGCCTGTGCGCGAAACCGCGACTTCGTCCAGTTGCGCGCGCAGGTCGGGCGGCAACAAGTCCAACGCGTTGACCTCGGTCGCGACATACGAACGCGGCACACGCACCAGGTAGGCGCGCATGGCGTCGGCGTCATCGACGCGAGCGGCCTTCCCGCGCGAATAGAACTCGGCGGAATGGGGCCGTTGACGGAAGTAGACCAGCGCGCCTTCCTTCACGGAGTCCTGGCGGTACGCCGCCACGATGTCCTGCTGCGACTGAAAACCCGATTGCGCCCACGCGACCAGCAGCACAACGGCCAGCATCGGCGTCGCCAGCGCCAGCCAGCCCGTGCGCCGCGCCGCAGGCGACGCAGCCTGCGCCTGCCATACCTGCGCGGCGAGCAGGCCGAAGCCGATCAGGCCGGGCAGGAAATAGGTCGGCAGGATGTTGCGCGAGAACGTGAAGAACACGACGGGCGCGAGCATCCAGCAGATCAGGTAGAGCGTCCAGCCGTCAGCGCCGCGCAGGGGTGCGAGTGCCTGAACCGCGCCGCGACGAAGCAGCTGCCAGATCAGCCAGGGCGACCACGGCAGCGTGCCGAGCAATGCATACAGCCAGATCGTGCCACGCGGGTACGCATGCCCTACCCCGTAGAGATCGCCCTTCCATCCCGGCATCAGAAAACGCTGCAGGTGTTCGCCGATAATGAAATAGTGCAGAAATCCCGGACTTTGCATCTCCGCAGCCCAATACCACGGCACCACGAGAACGGCGAGCAGCGCGCTCCCGCGCAACCACGGCAGACGGCGTCCGCTTTCGGCCACACGCCCGGTCAGCACCGCCCATACGCCGATGGGCAGCACCGTGAGTACCGTCGCCACCGGCCCCTTGGCGAGCAGTCCGATGGCGAGCCCCACGAAGAACAGATAGCCCCATCTGGGCGAGGACGTGGTCACGGCGAACAAGTAGCCGGCCATCGACAGGGTCGTGCCGAACAACATGGCCGGGTCGGTCATCACTCCGCCCGCGCTGACCAGCATCAACAGGCTGGTCGCCACGACGATGCTTGCTCGCAAGCCGTATTCTCTACCCTGGTATTGCGCGCCAAGGCGGTAAGCGAGAAAACAGACGGCCAGGCCCAGCAGCAGCGACGGCAAGCGAGCGGCGAACGCGTTCACACCAAACAGTTCGTACGAGACGGCCGTCAGCCACATCGACAACGGTGGCTTGCCCCAGAACGGCACGCCGTAATCGATCTGTGGCACGAGCCACTGCCCCGTCTCCACCATCTTGCGCGCGATCTCGGCGTAACGCGCCTCGGTGTTGTCGGTCAGCGGGTAAAGACCGAGCGTGAACAGACGCGTAAGGAACGCGAACACGAGCAACCCGTAGAGCACACGCGGCACCGCCGGGCGCAGTCCACCGGACCCTCGCGCATCTCCCTGCGCGGGCAAGTCGACAACGCCGGCCGAGTTGGTCCCGCCCATCCGGCCTGAAAGCCGCGGGTTCGCGTGCGGTTCGATGAGAGACATGAGAGTGAGGCTGACGCCGGAGGATTCGGCTGCGCCGCACTATCGGCGAGCGTTTGTAAGCCGCTCTAAGGAGACGCTCAGCCTCCTGTTAAATCGTCCTCTTTTCGAAGCGAATTGTGGCGGCGCAATGCGTGGAGCTTGCAGGTTATTGCTGGGCTCTATTTCATAAACATGTAAAAAATCACTTATCGATACACGCACGGCAAGGTTCGGCCGGTCGTCGACCGACCTGTTGGTCGCGTCGGATGCAGTGCGCTCGGCCGGCGTTAACGAACGCCTGAGATTCGCGTGAGGCGTCCTTACACCTACGCAGCGACCCTGTCGCGAGTGGCGCGGTCGCGCGCGAAATTCAGGAAATCCCTTGTATACGATCAGCTCTGTATGGCCGCGATTCCGGCCATTGGCATGGCTTGCTGCAGTTTTCCTGAGCATTTCGACGTTTACGCGGCTGGCCCTGCTGATCGCAACCGGCGACGGCCTCCCTTCATCACCCGGCTACTGGTTGTTCTCGTTCCTGGTCGGTTTCGGCTTCGACCTGCTGACGTTCATCTACTTTGCCTGGCCGCTGGTGCTGCTGTTGTGGCTGATGCCCAGGCGCTGGTATACGGCGCGGTTCGGCCGCGGCGTACTCGCCGTGCTGTGTTTCGTGCTGGTGTTCGCGCTGCTGTTCGTCGCCGGGGCGGAATGGACGTTCTGGGACGAATTCCAGACACGCTTCAATTTCATCGCCGTGGACTACCTGATCTACACCAACGAAGTGGTCGGCAATATCCGCGAGTCCTATCCGGTCCGCACGATCATCGCGGGCATCCTGCTCGCGACCGCGGTGATCTTCCTGCTCGGGCGCCGCTGGCGCCGGCCCGAGGACACGTCCTCGACGTTTGGCTCGCGCAGCGCGGTGGCGCTGGGCTGGCTGCTCGTCACGGCGCTGACCGCGTTCGCGGTCAGCGGCAACCTCAAGCAGCAGACGTCGAACGAATACGTCAACCAGCTCGCCGGCAACGGCATCTACGAATTCTTCGCCGCTGTACGCTCCAGCGAGCTGTCGTACCCGCGGTTCTACAAGACGCTGCCGCAGGCAACGGCGTTCGCGAACCTTCGCGCCCTGCTGCAGACGCCCGATGCAGAGTTCGTCAGCGACGACCCGCTCGACATCACGCGGACCATCCGCGCCGACCGCGACGAACGCCGGCTCAACGTCGTGCTCATCAGCATCGAAAGCCTGTCGGCGTTTTATTCCGGCGCCTACGGCGGGAACCCGAGCCTCACGCCGGAACTCGACAGGCTGGCTGGCGAATCGCTCATGTTCACGCGTCTGTACGCTTCCGGCACGCGCACGGTACGCGGGCTCGAAGCGCTGGCGCTGTCGGTGCCGCCGACGCCGGGCGAGTCCATCGTCAAACGGCCGCGCAACGAAGGCTTGTTCAGCATGGCGACGGTGTTCAACGCCAAGGGTTATGTGTCGGAGTTCCTCTACGGCGGCTACGGCGCGTTCGACAACATGAGCTACTTCTTCGGCAACAACGGCTACGAAGTGCACGACCGCGGCGACATCGCCCCGGACAAGATCCATCAGGCCAACATCTGGGGTGTCGCCGACGAAGACCTCTACAGCCTGGCGCTGGATGAGTTCGACCGCGCCTACGCGGCGGGCAAGCCGTTTTTCGCGCACGTCATGACGACCTCGAACCACCGCCCGTATACGTTTCCCGAAGGCCGCATCGATGCACCGCAAGGCAAGCGCGAAAGCGCCGTGCGCTATACCGACTGGGCCATCGGCGACCTGCTGCGCCGCGCGCGCGGCAAGCCCTGGTTCGACGACACCGTGTTCGTCATCACCGCCGACCACTGCGCATCGTCCGGCGGCATCGCCAGCCTGCCGGTGTTCCGCTATCACATTCCGCTGCTGATCTATTCGCCCAGGCACGTGCCCGCCGCACGCATGGAACGGTTGATCGGCCAGGTCGACATCGCGCCGACCGTGCTGGGCCTGCTCGGCATGAGCTACCGCAGCCGCTTCTTCGGCGCGGACATCTTCCGCCTCGAACCCGGGCGCGAACGGGCCTTCATCGGCAACTACCAGCGACTGGGCTATCTGCGCAACGACCAGCTCATCGAACTCTCGCCCGGCAGTCATCTCGGCAGCGTCAGGCCGGACTACGAGAAGAACAACGTCCAGCCGGACGTGGCCGTCGATGCGACGCTCGCCGACGAGGCGATCAGCTACTACCAGACGGCCAGCTATCTCTTCAGCAACGGCATGCTGTCGGCCAGCCGCGCCGGTACGGCCCTTCCCCGCTGACGCGATGCATCCGCGAGAACTCGCCCGTTCCGAGCAGCCCCGCACGGCAACCGCATGAGCGAATGGCTGGAGGGTGGGTTCGCGCTTTTGCTCGGAGTTGCCGGCTATCTGATCGTCGAACATCGCTTTCGGCGCAGCTGGCCGGCGCTCGCGGATACGGCCGGGGTGCGGCCCGGCACGACCGCTCTGCTGTTTCTGCTCACGATCGTCGCTGTCGACGTCGGCGAAGACGCCATCACTGGCACTTCGTCGAACATCGACCGGACGCTGCTGATATGGCTGCATGCGACGGTGCCGGACGCACTCGTACCATTTTTCTCGCTGACGACGATGACGGCTTCGTGGTACGCGCTGGTTCCCGCCACCATTGCACTGACGCTGCTGATGTTCGCCTGCCGGCGCCGCTCCGAAGCGGTGCTGTTCGCAACCACCGCGACGGCCGCGGCGCTTTGCGTCTACCTGATGAAATCGGTCGTGGACCGGCAACGGCCGACGCTGTGGCCAGCGGACGACTACTGGGGATCGAGCTTTCCGAGCGGGCACACCCTCGTTGCCACGGCCATCGCGGTCAGCCTGGTTTTCTGCCTCGGCCGGATGGCGCCGCGTGCGCAACCCGGCGCGCTCGCCGTCGCGCTGGTTTGGGCTGGCCTGGTCGGCCTGTCGCGCCTCGTGCTCGGCGTCCATTGGCCTAGCGACGTCGCCGCCGCCTGGTGCATCGGCGCCGTCATCGCGTTGCTCGCGTGCGCAACGTTGCGTGCGGTCGAACGGCGCACGGGAGCACAGCGAATGCCGCACGCGAAGAACTGACCGCCACCGTCGCGTCAGGCGAGCATGATCACGATCGAACCAGCCACTATCAGCGCGCCGCCGAGCGCGAGCTTCCAGGTCAGCGTCTCGCCGAGGAAGACCATCCCCAGCACGATCGCGAAGGCGACGCTGAGCTTGTCGACCGGTGCGACCTGGCTCACCGGCCCCAGCTGGAGCGCGCGGTAGTAGCACAGCCAGGACAGTCCGGTGGCGACGCCCGACAGCACGAGGAATATTCCGCTGCGCGGTGGAATCGACGCCGGCTGCCATTCGCCGCGCCAGGTGACGATGGCGGCGATCACGCAAACGATGATCAGCGTGCGGATGAAGGTCGCGAGATTGGCGTTCATCCCGTCGACGCCGATCTTGCCGAAGACCGCGGTAAGGCTCGCGAAGACCGCCGAACCCAGTGCGAAAAACGCCCATTGCGGCAGCTGCATGGATCACCTGTTTCGCATCGATGAAGAAAACCGGTGGATTTCAACGAATTGGCAAAAGTCGCGGCGTTGACCGGCTACCCTTTGGCCGCATATACGCCATCATCGGCGCGCGTCAACGCACGGGATCGGCCATCTCCGCCGCGGGCAGCAGCACGACGATGCGGCGTTTGCCGCCGTCGGTGGAATCTTCTTCGAGCCGCCAGCCCAGGTGCTGCGCGAAGCGTCCTATCAGAGTGAGGCCGAGATGACGGTCGCTGCGCGTGGCATCTGGCTCGTGCGCTACCGGCGTGGTCGCGGGCGCGCTGTAATGCAGCTCGATGCGTTCGCCGTGCGCGCGCAGCCGTACTACACCGCCCGCGCCCGGTGGCAGCAACCGGCGCAGTATTCCGCGCAGCGCGAGCACCGCCTCCACGCGCGGCACATGCAGGCTGCCGGCCGCTTCGATGTCGACGCGCAGCAGTCCCGGCTCCAGCGCCGAGCCCAGCGAGGCCGCGCTCTCCTCCAGCAGCGTGCGCGCATCGACGCTACCCGCGAAATACGCGCTGCGCCGGGCCAGTCCGAGCAACACATTGATGAGATCGGTCAGCTCTTGCATGCCGCGCTCGAGCCGCGCGAGGCGCCGACGCTGCGCCGGCTGCACGCCGGCTTCGTCGAGCAGCACTTCCGCCGCGCCCTGGACCACGGCGATCGGCGTGCGCAATTAGTGGCTGGCGTCGGCGAAGAACGCGCGTTCGGCCGCGTCGGCACTGACGAGCCGCGACTGGTAAGCGTCGATCGCCCTGGCGAGCCGGCCCAGTTCGTCGTCGCCGACGAGTTGCGCCAGCTGGGTGGCTTGTGGCCGCGACGGCAATGCGTCGACCGCGGCGGCGAGCCGGCGCACGGGTTGTATGGTGCGGCCGGCGAGCAGCCAGCCGACCCAGCCGCCCGTGGCCGTGCCGAACACGATGACCGCCAGCGTGAACCAGAGCAGGTAGCGCTCCAGCCCCACGATCGAATCGAGATTGATGACGAAAGTCAGGCGGCCGGCGTCGATGTCGAACACGCCGGCGTGCTTGCCGGGTTCCGTCGTGTCTTCGACTTCATGTATGCCGGGGGGCAGGTCGGCAAGTTCGGGCGGCACGTAGCCGCTACCGTCGTTGCGGCGCAGGTAGCCGTTGAGCCGGTGGGTGCGCGGCAGCGTGAGATCCGGCTGCTCGCGCAGCCGCTCGGCGTAGTCCTGCGCCTGCCCGAGCAGGATCTCGTTGACGACGATCTCCTCGTAGTCTTCGCTGAGGTAGATCGACGCTACCGCGAACATCAGGGAGAGCATGAGGCTCAGCCCTGCGTAAGCCAGCGCGATGCGCCGGCGCAGGGTCTGCGGGCGGCCCATCAGTTTTTCTCCAGCCGATAGCCGATGCCGTGCACGCTGCGGATCAGCGCTTCGCCGAACGGACGGTCGACCGCCTTGCGCAATTCGTAGACATGGGTATGCAGTGCGGCGTGATCGCCACCCTCCTCGCCCCATACAGCGGCGATCAGTGCCTGGTGGGTCTGCACCTGCGGCGAATGCCGCATTAGCTGATGAAGTATGACGGACTGGGCTCGCGTCAGTTCGATGTGGCGTCCCTGCCGCGTCGCGCGCAGGGTGTTCGGATCGTAGCGCAGGTCGCCGACGACGAGTGGCGCATCGGAGGAGACCTGGCCGCGCCGGTAGACCGCGCGGATGCGCGCTTCCAGCTCGCGCAGCGCAAACGGCTTGACGAGGTAGTCGTCCGCACCCTCGGCAAAGCCGCGCAGCTTGTCGTCGAGCGTGTCTCGCGCGGTCAGCATCAGCACCGGCGTGCGCCGGTCGGTCTGGCGCAGGCGGCGGCACAGGTCCAGCCCGTCGAGCCGAGGCAGGCCGAGATCGAGCACGATCACGTCGAAATTGCCGCGCAGTGCGGCGGCCATGCCGGCCTCGCCGTCGGCGGCGTGGTCGACGCGATAGCCGCGCCGCTCGAGGAAATCCCAGATGTTCGCGGCGATGTCGTGCTGGTCTTCCACCAGCAGGACACTGCGGGGTTCGTTCATGCCAGCCATCAGCTCCGGAAGTCTGCGCCGATTTTGACCCATTTCACCGCGTTTAACCTTTGCCTGAGATTCGGCTGAGACGGCTTTACACCTGTCCGACGAAACTCTGCCGCGCGTTTTCCGGTCCCGCCCGCCTTGGCGATTGTATCTTTCTTTACTTTATGATATCTGCCGGCATGGCAGCGATGGCGACCGACCGGCCGCCGTCGCCGTTGCCTGCAGGGTCACTCACGACGCACGTCACCCATGCCCTCACGCGCTTCGCATCTCCCGCCCGCCTGGCTGCTGCTGTGGTCCTGCCTCGCGCTGCTCGCGATCTTCCAGCACGGCCCGATGCCGCTGTATTCGACACGCACGCTGGCCGTCGCCTGGGAAATGTGGAACAGCGGCCAGTTCCTCGTGCCGCACATCAACGGCCAGCCGTACAGCCACAAGGTGCCGCTGCTGTTCTGGCTGATCCATGCGGGCTGGGCCGTGTTCGGTGTCAGCGACGTCTGGCCGCGCGTGCTCCAGGTCGGTATCGGCGCCGGCTGGCTCGCCGCGACGGCCGCGCTGGCGCGGCGCGTGCTCGTGCTGCAGCCGGCGGCCGCGGCGAGCGTGCCGTGGCTGCTGATCGCGCTGGCCTATCCGTTCCTGTTCGGCCTGCAGATCATGTACGAGACGCTGCTGGCGCTGTGCGTCGTGCTGGCGCTGTGCGCGATACACGGACGCCCACGCTGGGGCTGGTTCGCCGTCGCCCTCGGCGCCGGTCTGCTGACCAAGGGTCCGGTCATGCTGCTGCACGTCGCGTTTCCGCTGCTGCTGGGGCCGTGGTGGAGCGAGTACGCGCGGGCCGATCGCCGGGGCTGGTATCTGCGCGGCGGCATCGCCGTCGTCGCCGGCTTGGCGATGCTTTTCGCCTGGGCACTGCCGGCCGGCCTGGCCGGCGGCGAGGAATATCGCAACGAATTGTTCTTCCTGCAGACCGCGGGCCGTGTCGTGGACAGCTTCGACCACGCGCGGCCGCTGTACTGGTATCTGCCGATGCTGCTCGTGCTGCTGTTTCCGTGGGTGCTGTGGCCACGGCTCTGGCGCGCGATGTTCGCGCAGCGTCCGCGCCTCGACGACGCAAGCCGCTTCCTCGCCAGCTGGCTGCTGCCGACGTTCGGCGTGTTCTGCCTCGTCTCCGGCAAGCAGGTCTACTACCTGCTGCCGTTGCTGCCGGCCGCCGGCATGGCCTTGGCACTGGTGCTCGCGCGCGCGCTGCCGGAGGCGACGCTCGCGCGCCGGCGCTGGAGTGCGTGGCCGCTCGCGCTGCTGCTGATCGGACTGGCGCTGTTCCTGCTGGCACTGTCGGCCGGTCTCGTCGATGCGCAGCGAGGGCCGCGCTGGCTCGGCGACATCGCCGGCGTCGGCGGCTGGTTCGCGCCCGGCTTCCTTCTGCTCGGTGCCCTGCTGCTGCTCGGGCCGCACGATCGCCATCATGTGAAACGCATCTCCACGGTAACGCTGTGTGCGGCGGTGCTCGCGCAGGTGCTGTTCGCGCAGAGCCTGTTTCGCAATTTCGACCTGCGCCCCGCTGCCGCGCGGATCGCGCTCGCCCAGGCCGCTGGCCGGCCGGTCGCGAACCTGGGCGGCTATGCCGGCCAGTTTCATTTCCTCGGCCGTCTCGCCCAGCCCATCGACGACATCCACACGCGCGACCTGCCCGCCTGGACGCGGGCGCATCCTGACGGGATGGTGGTGCGCTATCCGGCGCGGTCCGATCCGCGTGCGCCTGATCGTGCCGAGTGGATCCAGCCGTTTCGCTCGCGCCAGCTCGAAATCTGGAACGCGAGCATGCTGGCCGAAACCGAACGCGCCGCGACGCCCGCCGGCGACGATGAGGTCGACACCGCACCGTAACCATCGACTTGCCGATCGATACCGCCGGTCCGCATGCGCCGCGCTTGAGCAGCGCGTCCGCCGCGGCTGCGCCCCGACAGGCGGGGCGCTTGGCCGGTCGCCGTTCTCTACCGGGTTACTTTTTGCCAAGAGCTGCCTGTTCAATGATCCTGGCGACCGCTTCGGGTCTGGACACATAGATGGCATGACTACCCGGAGCCTCGACGATCGTTGCGCCGGCGCGTTTGGCCATCATCTGCTGGATCGGCGGCGGGATCATGCGGTCATCCGTGGCGACCAGATACCAGCTCGCTTTCGATTTCGCCCATGCCGCGCGGCCTGGCAGGAAGGAGTGGCTGACCGGCTGCGCATGACCGGAGCGCCGGTCAACCGAGCCGTATCGCAGTGAAAGGTCAGCGCATCCGGGTTCGAAAGAATCAAGTGCGGAGCGCTGTCACGGCATCGTCATCAGATGATGATGACATCGCGCCATGACACCAACGACGCTTCGCAATGGACGCTCGTAGGCTACTGGCACCGGCAGCCGCGGTGCTGCTGCTGGCGGGTGTCGGGGCGGGAATCTGGCGCTCCAACATCGACGTGCAGACCAGCCGCTCGTCAGCCGAACTGACGGCCGCGGAAGCCGCCAGACAAATCACGGCACGCGGGCTGATCGGCTCGGAAAAAGAGAGCTTCTTCGCCGATCCCAAGGTGCAGAAAATCCTCGCCGACCAAGGCATCACGGTCGCGGCGGAAAAAGCCGGCTCCCGCACCATCGCCACACGCTACGACGCCAAGCAATTCGACTTCGGCTTTCCCTCGGGCGCGCCAGCGGCAGCCTCGCTGCAGCGGCAGGCCAAAGCCGCAACGGTCTATACGCCGTTCTACACACCCATCGTGTTCGCCAGCTGGCGGCCGATTGCCGACATCCTGGTGGCCAACGGGATTGCCCAGCGCGAAGGCGATTTCTACTACGTGGTGGACATGCCCAAGCTGATGACCTTGATCCAGCAGGGCGCGCGCTGGCGCGACCTGAAGGACAGCACGGCTTTCGCCACGAGCAAGGCGGTGCTGATCAACTCCACCGACGTGCGCACCTCCAACAGCGCTGCGATGTACCTGGCGCTGGCCAGCTACGTGGCCAACGATCAGCAGATCGTCCAGAGCCAGGCCGATCTTGCGCGCGTGCTGCCGCAGGTCACGCCGCTGTTCCTGCGCCAGGGCTTCCAGGAATCGTCGTCGGCCGGGCCGTTCGAGGATTACCTCGCCCTCGGCATGGGCAAGGCGCCGCTGCTGGTGGTGTACGAATCGCAGATGGTCGAGTTCTGGCTGAAGCATCCCGACCGCCTCAAGGGCGACATGGTCGTGCTGTATCCGCGCCCGACGGTGTTCTCCAAGCATGTGCTGGTGCCGTATACGCCATCCGGCGCGCGCCTGGGCGCGGCGCTCGAAAACGATGCCGGCCTGCAAAGCCTGGCCCACGACTACGGCTATCGCACCGCCGGCGATGTCAAAGGTCCGGAGGTCTGGGCGCAGCGCGGCATCAAGGTGCCCGAGGTCGTCGTGGACGTGATCGACCCGCCCAGCCACGAATGGCTGGAGCGAATGATCCAGGACGTCGAAACCCACTTCCAGTGATCCGCACCGACGGAGTGTCCGCATGAACAGTCCCAACCCCACACCGGTGGAATTGACACCGCCGCAGTCATTCGCACTGGAAGCGCCCCAGGCCGTAGCCGTTGTGCCGGTCGATTCGGCCAGCGGAAAAATAAAATTGAAGCCCGAGGACGTGCACGCCCTCGACGCGCAAGTGCGCAGCTTCGTAGCGGAAGTCGCCGGAGCAAATCAGAACGATCCGGCGTTCCGCGCTACCGCCGAACGCCTGCACGCGCTGGGCAACAAGGAAATCGAAGCTTCCTCGAGCGTCTCCAACCGCCTGCTCGAACGATCGGTCAGTTCCCTTTCCAGCGGCGCCTTCGGCAGCAGCACGAAGATCGGCAACGGCCTTATCGACCTGCGTCGCACGATCGAGTCGCTCGACCCATCGCGGCAGGGCGACCTGTTCGCCCCGCGCAAGCTGCTCGGTCTGATCCCCTTCGGCAACAAGCTGGCGGACTATTTCGATCGCTACCAAAGCTCGCAGAACCATCTGAATGCCATCGTCGCCGCGCTCAAGCACGGCAAGGACGAGCTGATGCGCGACAACGCCGCGGTGGAACAGGAAAAGGTGAATCTGTGGACCTTGATGGAAAAGCTGGAAAAATACATCTACCTCGGCCGGCAGCTCGATACCGAACTGGATGCACGCGCGCAGGCGCTGGACGGTACCGATCCTGACAAGGCGCGCGTGATCCGCGAAGAGCTGCTGTTCTACGCCCGGCAGAAGGTCACGGACCTGCTGACTCAGCTGAGCGTGAACGTGCAGGGCTATCTCGCACTGGATCTGGTGCGCAAGAACAATCTGGAGCTGATCAAGGGCGTGGACCGCGCGACCACTACCACGGTAGCCGCCCTGCGCACGGCCGTTATCGTGGCCCAGGCGCTGGGCAACCAGAAACTCGTGCTCGATCAGATCACCGCGCTCAACAGCACTACCGGGAATCTGATCGCCTCGACCAGCGAACTGCTGCGCGACCAGAGCGCCGCCGTGCATCAGCAGGCGGCGTCGAGCACGATCGAAATCGCGAAGCTGCAGCAGGCGTTCCAGAATGTGTACCAGGCCATGGACGCGATGTCGGACTACAAGGTCAAAGCCCTGGATGCCATGCAGCGCACCGTCGATACCTTGACCGAGGAAGTCGGCAAGTCGCGCACGTATCTCGAACGGGCACGCCGACAGGAATCGGCGGCCGGGCCTGCGAGAAGCAACGAGGTGGTGCTGTGATCGCAGCGCGCTGGCTGCTCAGCAGCCTGCTGCTCGCGTTGCTCGCCAGCTGCGGCAACGGACGGGACGCGCAGGAACCCGCAGCGGCGACGGCGCAGGGAAGGTCGGCCGATTTTACGGTGCTGGCCGGTTCGGAACTGCGCGACATCGAACCTCAGCTGCTGGCGGCCGCGCGCAAGGCGGGCGTCGAGATGAGCATTTCCTACGCGGGCACACTCGACATCGTCGACCGCGCCAACGCGGGCGAACGGTTCGACGCGATCCTTCCGCCCAACGGCGCCTATCCCACGCTCGCCCTGCGTACAAAACCGGTCGCGCGCGAGAAGTTGTTCTATTCCCGCGTGGCGCTCGGCGTGAAAACCTCCAAAGCGCGGGCGTTGGGCTGGGACGCGAAAACACCGGCCTGGAACGACATCGCGCAGGCTGCCAAGGCCGGCAATTTCCGCTACGCGATGACGAATCCCACAAGCTCCAACACCGGCATGAGCGCGCTGTTCGCGGTGGCCGCGGCCGCGGCGCACAAGACCGAAGACCTCACCATTGCCGACATCGATGCGACCGTGCTGCGTGACTTCCTGTCCGGCCAGACCATCACCGCCGGCAGTTCCGGCTGGCTGGCGGAAACGTTCGCGAAGGATCCGGCGGCAGTCGATGGCATCGTCAACTACGAAGCCGTGCTATTACGTCTCAACGAAAAGCTGGCCGCCGATGACCAGTTGCTGCTCGTCTACCCGACGGACGGGGTGATCACTGCGGACTACCCGCTGATGCTGCTGGATGCGGGCAAACGCGAGGCGTGGCAAAAAATCGTGACCGCGATCAAGAGCGTGGCGTTTCAGCGGGACGTACTGCAACCGGCCTATTTGCGTCCGGCGAATCCGGACGCGGGCCTCGCCGCCAGCCTGCCCACCACAGCCGTCGCCGAACTGGCGTTTCCCAACCAGCTGGACGTCATCGATACCGTGCTGCAGGCCTACCAGGGCGAGTGGCGGCGTCCGTCGACATCGATCTTCGTCCTCGACACCAGCGGCTCGATGCGTGGCCCACGCCTGACCGCGATGCGCGATGCGTTGAAAGTGCTGAGCGGCGCCGATACGACCACGCTCAGCGCGCGTATCGCCCGTTTCCAGAATCGCGAACGCGTCGTGCTGGTCGCCTTTTCTTCCCGTGTGGCGCCCTCGCACACCGTTGCGTTCGAGAAAGCCACGCTCGCGCAGGCGGAAAAAGAGGTGCGCGACTACGCCGATGCACTCATTGCAGACGGCGGCACGGCGATCTATTCCGCGCTGGCGGCAGCGCAAGACATCGCGGCCACGGAGAGGACCGCCGACGCGCAGCGCAACGTCAGCATCGTGCTGTTGACCGACGGCGAGAACAACGAAGGCATCGATCCGGCCGACTTCCGGCAACGCTATGGTGCGGCCCGCGTGCGCATTTTCCCTATCCTGTTCGGCGAGGCGGATGCGACGGAGTTGCGCGCGCTGGCTGACCTGACGGGTGGACGCACGTTCGACGCACGCACGGCTTCGCTGGCCACCGTGTTCAAGGAAATCCGGGGCTACCAGTGACGCCGCGATCCGCCCGCCTTCGTCTGCTGCTCTGGCTCTACAGCAATGCGAACATCGCCGGCTGTGTGCTCGCGCTGGCCGGACCGGGGCTGTTTCTGACGGGCGTCATCGATCGTGGCTGGCTTGCGATCACGCTGGGACTCTATACAGCCGGCTACCTCGCAGCACCGCGCTCGCCGGCATTGGAGCGCACGATCCAGGACAGTCTGACCACGCAGGAAACGCTAGCTCGGCTCGATGCACTGATCGCCGCGGCACGGCCGCATCTCACGGCGGAGATGGCGGCGCATCTGGATGGCGTGCGTACCTCGGTCATCGAAGTGCTGCCGCGGCTGACCGGCTCGGCCGCTCACGACGGCAACGCGTTTACGGTGCGGGAGACGGTGTTTCGCTATCTGCCCGAGACCCTGGCCAACTACGTTTCCCTGCCGCCGGTCTTTCGCAGGACGCAGCCGCTGCAGCAAGGCAGGACAGCGCGCGAACTTCTCGGAACGCAGCTGGCGCTACTCGACACCACCTTGCGCGACATCGTCGCCAATGTGGCGCAGAGCGATGCTCAGGCATTGTTGGCCAACGGCAAGTTTCTCGAAGCGAAGTTCCAGCATCCCGACTTTCTGGCGCAGTGAAAGACGGCATGCCACGCACCATCATCGACATTCCCGAGTCCCAGCTGCACGCCGTGGATCGCTTGTGCAAACAGCTCGCGATTTCCCGTGCCGAAGCGGTACGGCGAGGCCTCAGCGCGCTGCTGGAAAAACATACCGAAGTCACTGCGAAAGGATTCGGCTTGTGGCGCGAGGCGAACGCTCCGCGCCCCGGCAAGCGACGGGCGAAGGCGCCATGAGCGTGCTGATCGACACCGGTGTGCTCGTCGACTATCTGCGCGGCGATCGCCGTGCCGCGCGTGCCGTCGACGCACATCCTCACCGCGCGATCAGTGCATTGACCTGGCTCGAGACCATGGCGCTGGCTCCACCGGACCAGCACGGCCCGACGCTCGCGTTCCTGCGTTCGTTCGAACGCCTTGCCATCAACGAGGCGATTGCGGAAGAGGCGCTGCGGTTGAAGGAAGCCCATCCGGAACTCGATCTGCACCGTGCGCTGAACTGGGCGACGGCGCGAAACAACCGGTTGACCTTCGTGAGTTCATCGAAAGCCGGGCTGCCCGGAGCGGACCCGGGCATATCGTTGCCCTACCGAGGATGACCGCACAAATGGATGTGAATCGCGCCAGAAAGCCACGTGATGCGTAATTCGCCAGCCCGCGTGTCCGTGTACATCATTGAACAAATTGCTACGCTTGCAGTTCGACCCCGAGGTATACGACGCCGTGGAAGACACCCTGCTTCCGTCCCCCTCCGAGGATTCCGTTGAGCCCGCCGATCTGGGCACGGCATTGCAAGCGACCATGCTCGCGCAGCTCTATCGGATCGATGAGCATCTGAAGCACCGTGGCGGGCATCCACATCGGGCGATACACGAAGCCCGTAAAGCCGTGCGCCGGTTCCGCTCGATTCTGGCGCTCTGCGTGCGTGTCGATGCTGACCTGCTCTCGCGGGTTGCCACGAGCATTCGCGGCATCGGCAAGAAGCTGTCGCGGTTGCGGGACGCCCATGTCGTCACGGAGACCGCTGCCGCGATGCGCCAGCAAGGCAGCGAGGCTGAAATCTGGCGCGGCTTGCGTACCGCGCTGAAGAAGGAGCGGGATGAGCTGCTGGCAACGATGCTGGCCGATGACCCGGCCTTTGCGCGCTTGCGCAAGCGCGCGTTGCGTGCGGTCAACCAGTTGACTGCCGTTTCTTTCAGCGCGCTAACCTGCGAGGACATCATTCTCGCCCTGCGCGAGAGTGCTGCGCGCATGCGCAAGGCCGAGCGCGACGCGAAGGACAGTCCGCGCACCGCGGTGCGTCACCGATGGCGTCGGCGGATTCGTCGCCTGCGCCTGCAGCTGGAGTGTTTCCAGGAGATCGCGCGCGACGAAGGCATGCCGGCCGCCGTGCGCGTCGAAGCACGCTGGGTGCTGAGCGAGGCGCTGGACACCATGCCTGCAGCGGCGACGCTGACGATCCTTGCCGACAAGCTCGGCGCTCAGCAGGACATTGCCGGGCTCATCGCGGTTCTGCGCCATCAGGACGACTTGCCTTTTCGCGATGAACTGCTGCATTCGCTGGAACGGCGACGCACTCGCTGAGCGGGTCGCAAAGACCCGCCCAGGAGCTTCGCACTGTCAGCGCTTCCAAGATTCCTTGACCAGCCCGACGAGATTCGGCGGCAAGGGCACGTATCCGAGCGGAATCGTCGGCGCTCACGGTGGGACCCAGGCCTTATCCCGGCCGGAGGGAAAACGTCCGGCTTCTGCGGTGCTTACGTCCGTGATTCAGGCATCCGAAAGCGAACATCTCTCCAAGGGTGATCGTGGCTGTTCGATGTCACGCGTTTCTCCCGGCCGACGCGCGTCATCCAGTGCGTTTTTTTCGCGCAGTGATCACCTGCCCCACGATAGCGGTGATCAGGATGCACGTGTTCGTCAGCACGAACACCAGATTGTCGACCATCGCGCTGTAAGCAATGAATCCGATCGACGCGGCGATCTGCCCGGCAAACAGCCATTTCGAAACACCGCGTGCGGAGTCGTCCGACGCCTGCTTGATCACTTGCTGTACGAGCGTTGCGATCAGAACGGCAGAGGCCGCCCAACCCACCACATCGGGATTCATACACGTTCCTTGTGCACCGCGACCGCGGCACGGGACGGTGCGGAACACCGTCCCGCATCCTGCGCGCGGCGAAGTGCGCGGTTGGTGAAGCGTCGAGTCGGTCACCGAAGCCCGGTGGCGCTTCAGCCCCGGCGGCGTGGTCAGCATCCCCCGCGTCTACGCGGGCTGGCTGCATGGCTTCCCGATCGGCGATGCGTTCGACAAGGCGGCTCGATCACACCGAGAGCGGCGACCTCGCACCCAGCGCCATCATCTCGCATCGCATGCCGTTGGCCGACGCGGTGCGCGGATATGACGTGTTCAATGAAAAGCAGGAGACTGCCGCAAGGTTGTTCTAGCCCCTTAGCAGCTTCAGCAACTGCCCGTCATGACGCCCGAGCCACCATGCTTGCGCGTTGCACGTCAGCAGCCTCCGGCCCATGCAAATCACCGCAGCCTTCCGTCGAGTATCTTTTGGAAATCAAAAGGTTGCTCGTGGCCCGTTTGATGCTTGCGGGTCTCTGCCAATCCTCAAACCCCAACGGAGCGCACCATGGCCAAGAAATACGACCAAGCCCAGGTCGAAGAACTGTTGTACCAAGCTCTCGAAACCGAGCAGGGCGGCATCAAGATCTACGAGACGGCGATCACCTGCGCGGTGAACGAAGACCTGCGCAAGGAATGGCACGAATATCTCGATGAGACGAAGACGCACGAAAAAGTGCTGCTGAACGTGTTCGAGTCGCTCAAGCTCGACGCGCAAGCGCGGCCGCCGGGCCGCGAAGTGGTCGGACACATCGGCCGCTCGCTGGTTCAGGCCATGCAGATGGCCAAGGCCGCAGGCGATCCCGCGGCCGCGGAACTGGTGGCCTGCGAGTGCGTGGTGCTGGCCGAGACCAAGGATCACCAGAACTGGGAACTGATCGGCCACGTCGCCGAAAATTCCTCGGGTCCGGCCACGAAGGTGCTCAAGCAAGCCCACGAGGCGGTCGAGAAGGACGAAGACCATCACCTCTACCACACCAAAGGCTGGTGCCGCGAGTTGTGGATCAAGTCGCTGGGTCTGCCGGCCGTATTGCCGCCGCCGGAAGAGGTCAAGCAGGTCGAGACCGCTATCGGTGCGTCCCGTGCCGAACAGGCGCGCGACGAAATGCTGAAGCGGCATTGAACCAAGCCGGACGGCAATGACGCCGACGCAAATCTCACAAACGTCGGCCTGAAAACACCGCGCACGCTTCGTGCGCGGTGTTTCGTCGTATTCAATTCCACGTTAAAAATAAAACGGTAAGCGAAACAGCATAGCCCGCCTCGCACGTGCAGGTCAGAACCAGCGGCAGTACCTGGCCAGCGTGATCGAACCCGAGGCCAGCAGCGCCATGGCGCCAGCAGCCGTCCAGAAGCCGGCCGCCTTGGTCTGGAACGACGGCGCATCGAAGTTCATGCCAGCACGCCGGCGATCACCGCCAGCGCCGATCACGACGGCGATGAAGGACAGCAGGCGCGTTGAGTCGTTTGTCTGCAGCGCGATCTGGCTGGTGAACAGCTCGAAGCTGCCGACGATTACCGGGCACAGAATCACGCTCCGATCCCACTGTAGCAGCGCCGGATGGTCGTACAGATATACCTTTGGCCGTAGTCGAAGTGTTTCTACGCACGCAGGAAGACGCCCCGCATGCGATCATCGAGTGCAAGCGCATGGTTGGCAAATCGCGCTGGCCGGTTCGTGCGAAGCTTTGCCGCACGGACAGCAACCGATCCGGTAGTCAGGATGAGCCCGATCAGAAAATATCGCCCCGTCAACCTGTTCGTGCCGGCGCTCTGCCGCGATGCGCTGGATCGCATCGGGCCGCTCGGCAACGGCCTGTGGCTGCTGGCGATGCTGGGCTACGTGGGATGGGTGTTGCTGCTGCTCGGCTTCGTCGTGGCAGACATGATCCAGCGCCGCGAAATATTCTCGGTGCTCGCATCCGGCGACTTGTTCAGCACGGCCTTAGGCACCGTCTGCGTCGGCGCCGCGGCTTTTGCGCCGACGATATTCATCCGGCTGGCAGGCGGCGCGATCGTGCTCTTGCTTTCCGGTACCTTCCTGGTCGAATACCTCGCGCTGTCGATTGCGGACATGTGGAGTTACGCATCGATGCGCAAACCCTGGCCGTACGGCACAGCGGCGATCGCGCTGTTTCCACTCCTGACGTACTTGTTCGCCTCGGTGTTCGCGCAGGCGACGCTCGCGGCGACCGGCTTGCTGCTGTTTGGCGCGAACAAATCCTGGCGCGCGTTCTCGAACGGCGGCAGCTACGACGACGACGTCAAACGACTGTTCTACTGGCTCGGCGTGCCCGACTCCGGCTTCTACCGCGGTGCCCGCGCGCGCCTGCTGATGCTGTCGGCGAAAATGCTGCACGCGATCGGCAGCCTGGCGGGCTTCGTGGCCTTGCTCGCGCTGGCGCTGCTGGTTTTCCGGCAGCGACCCGACCCGCCGGCGGAGGCCTTCTATTCGCTGGTCTATGCCAGCGCGGTCGTGGCGGTCGTCGTTTGCGTCCTCGCGGCGCTCGCCTGTTGCGCGCTCGGCCAGTACTTTCGCCACCGGTTTCCGCCGCCGCGGCTGGGCGAGCGAACCGCCGTCGAAGACCGGCCCGTCTTCCTGCGTTCATTCCGGGACGACAGCGTTGCGCTGGCCAGTGCGCGCTCGATGTCGCCGCTGCCGTTGCCGATCGACCTGCCCAGATCGCTCGACGAAATCATCCTCGCGCGCCTGCCGCAGACCGTCGCGATCGGCCGGCCCGACGAAACTGCTGCGCCGTTCGGAGTGCCGCGGCTCTATCTGGCGTCGAGCCAGTGGCAGGCGGAGATGGCGCAGATCCTCGAAAGGTCGTCGTTGGTGCTGGTGTGCCTCGACGAAACGCCGGGCGTCGAGTGGGAGATCACGGAAATCCTGCATCGCGGAAACGCCTACAAGGCGAAGTTCCTGATGCACCCGGCCCTGCCCGACGACGCCAAGGAAAAATTGATCGCGGCGATCGGCATCGACGTTCCGCGCCGTCGATTACGCAGCGTGCGCGGCATCGATTGCGAGCTGTCCGGCGTGGTGCGCGTGTATTTCGGCGCGTGCAACGGCGCGACCTACCGCTGCATGATCGGCTGGATGACCGAGCGCTGATCGGTCGAAAAAATCCCTCACCGCATCATGCGACGACGACTTCCCAGATCTGGGCGATGCCGTCGGAAGAGCCGCCACCGGTCGCGAACCAGCGACCGTCGCCCGCAACCGCAACCGCGGCGACCGCATAGCGCAATCCCGCCGCCGAGACCAGCAACTCGCCGGTCTCGACATCGCTAAGCAAGCCGGCGCCGTCCCGGCTGCCAGTGACGAGCCAGCGGCCGCCGGCCGGCATCGTGAAATCGGCGGGTGATTCGACACGCAGTTCGCGCAGCAGGCGATGGTCCGACACGGTCCAGACCTGAAGCGTGAGCAACCCGCGGGTCGCGAACCGCGCGCCGTCGCGCGAGTACCAGACTCCGATCACCGGGACCGGATCGCTGGCGTAGAGGCGCGTGGCCGTGTTCGCGTCCCAGATCGATACGCGCGAACGCGTGCCGGTGACGATGTTCGCGCCGTCGGGTGAAAACTTCGCGTCCCGGACCGCCTCGTCATGCGGCAGCAGTGCGATCGGCTCGCTCGTCTCTGCGTCCCACACACGGGCCGTCGCGTCATCGCTCGCCGTCACGAGGCGCTTTCCGTCCGGCGAGAACGACGCCGCCGTGACGGTGTTCTCGTGTCCCTTGAACCTGCCGAGAATCGCACCGTCCGGATGCACGAGCCGCACATAGTGGAATTGGCGAGAATTGCGCCGCCGCACCTTCGGCGGCAGCGGCTTGAGATCGGGGTTATTGAACTGGCCGAGGACGACGAGCCTGCGGCCGTCCGGTGAGAAGCCCGCGCTGGTCCGCACCGATTCGTCGCCGACGAACAGCGTGCGCACGTATCCTTCCTCCAGCGCGTAGACCCGCAGACGGCCTCCCTCTTCGGTGACGGCGATGTATTTGCCGCCGGCGGCGACGTCCATGCGCGCGACGCCGTTGCCGATGCCATCGACGGTAGCGGCCAGTCGAACGGACGCGATTCCCGCTCGCTTGCCGGCGCCGGTAACACGCGCGCTCGGCATGAGCGTGTGCCGATTCAGCCATAGGCGGGATCCGCCGATCGCGACACCGGTGACCGCGCCGGCCTTGGCCACGAAGATCGCGCTGCGGATCACGAAAGCGCGGCGTGCGCCGCGCTTCCGCTCCTTTGCCAGTTGTTGCGCCTCCGCATACAGCCGGACGACTTCGCGTTCGGCGCGGATTCGCACGCGCTGCTTGTCGGCAATCGTGACGA
Organism: Lysobacterales bacterium; assembly: GCA_038207515.1. Lineage (GTDB taxonomy): Bacteria > Pseudomonadota > Gammaproteobacteria > Xanthomonadales > Rhodanobacteraceae > Tahibacter. The sequence goes on from JBBQZR010000043.1 coordinate 33,496, forward strand.
GCGCCCGCGCGCGACGCAGCACTTCCCGGAAAGCATCGTCGTCGGTGCTTTCCGACCACGTCGAGAAATCGATACTGAGACCTTTGCCGAAGAACAACGGCGGCTCGGACGCGTCCCAGGAGGTCTGCACGAGCTTGCGGCGGACATGTGCGCTGCGCGCCTGCGCGAGCGCCGCTTCCGAACGGACGGTCTCGCGCGTCCACGCGACGACGACGCAGGCCGCTTCATCAAGGTCGAATTGTGGATTATTGGTGCCCACGGCGGTATCGGGCCCCCAATCGACGCTGCAGTCGTTCGCGGCCAGCGCGCGCGCCAGCGGCATCAGCCGCTCGCGCTCGACCTCCTCGCAGACCAGCACAATATCCACCATAGCTGCAGATCCGATGCGTTGTCCCGCGTTTGCGCGGAGGAAAGAGGCCGGTACGCCCGTCGCCCGGCTCCAAGGTCGCGCCTACACCGGGAGCGGCGCCTCCACGGCCAGCGCCAATTGCAATTCGTGCTGCCCGTAGCGCGCGGCCGCGCGGCACAGCAGAACGAGCACCGCGCCGCGTTCCTCGACGGACGCGCCCTCGCGTTCGTAGAGGCGCGTCTGTACGAAACGCAGCTCGTCGGCGAACGCCCGCATCGCGGCGAGCCGCTCAGCCGAGCGGCGGCGCAAGTCGAAACCGTGCATGGCGGCGACCACGGTCGGCAGCCAGATCACCGCGAACTCCGCCAGCACGGAATGACTGCCGCGGATCAGCGAAACGTTGGCCGCCAGTACGACGGCCACGGCCGCAACAGTCAGCCACCGCGCCAGGAATTCGCGCCTGTGCGCCTGTTCCATACTTTGTCGCAATCGGTGCAGGCGTCCGGCCAGCGCGGCTTTCAGCGATTGCAGGAGATTGTGCGCATCCGCCGTGCTCACCGGTTGCGGTGACTGCGCGGCTCGCCACAAGGCCATGCCGGGAAAATGCGTCGACTCGGGCTGCCCGAGCAATCGTGCGGCCGCCTGGAATTCGCGGCCCAGGTCCAGCGCGGACTGGACGCACGCCTTGAGCATCCAGCGCTGACGCTTGATCGCGACGACCGCGATACCGCCCGCCACGAGCAACGCCACCTCGAGGCAAATCAGCGCCTGTGCGAGCCAGCTCCACGAAGGCGCGATCGTCGGGGCCAGGACGGCGCACAGCGCCAGCAGCGACAACACGCACGGCAGCATGCCGAGCATCAGCACCCACCGGTCGCGACGCCCGCCCCAGTCGATGCCGCTCATGCTGGCTTCGGCTCCGGCCTCGACATGACCGGCGTGCTTGACTTCGTAATGCGTGGTGCCGAAGTCCGTTTCGTCGGACTGATACAGCCAGCTGCCGCGCGGCACGGCGACCTTGCCGCGCCCGTCGCCGTAGTCGAAAGTCGCGTTGTCGTCGAGCACCTCCCACGCGCGGCGCACATGGATCAGCCGCTTCGCGACGATGTCGTCGCCAACGCGGCCGATCTCTTCATAGGCACCGAGGAATATGTCACGCAGGATCGGGTAGCGCTCGACGCCGTAGGCGGTAATCGCGAAGTCGCCCTTGCGTCCCGCCACGATCCCGTCGCGAGTCTTGAATCGCTGCGGCTGCTTGAGTTCCTCGCATTCCCTGATTTCGGGGCGCGCGATAACCATGAGCGGCGAGCCGAGGCGGCTGCCCTCGAATGCTGGAGTGGGTGACGGCGACACAGGCGACCCCCGAAGCTACTACGCCGCAGTTTCCATAAACGCAGCACCATGCGCAATCGCGCAACGGCGCCGGCCTCTTCGGTGGTGGCGTGGTCAAGCGAGCAAGTAGTCGCTTCAGAAATCCAGAAAAATCTGGAAGACCAACCAGCCTGCGGAGAACAACATTGCGACGCCGAACAATCGTATCCACCAATACGACCAGACCGTTTCCAGGTGCCAGATCCGGTTCCAACGTTGCGCGGCAACGTACTCTTCCGCGCACAAAGGCAGATGGGACGCGCACCACGCCAGGATTTGCGCGATTGCGTCAAGCCTTTCCGATGGATGGACGGGTTCCAACTCGTCCAGTTCCTTGGGCATGGGGAGCCTACGTCCGTCAATCCAAGCGGACACCTTTCCCGCTTCATCCCACTTGACGAGAAGCACGGCATCAGCACCAAGTATTCGGACTGCCTCATCGATTTCCCATTGAACATTCGCACCCGGTTTTCCAGTCAAATCAAAAACCGCAGCACGAACGCGCGTGAGCAACCAGCTGACAGCCGACTTCCATCGTTCCGGATCCCGTACCGTCACCGCAGGAAGATACACCAGACGATTACCTTGAGCTTCCTGTTGCTTGCCGAGAGCAGTATCGGGCGGAGACGGCAGCATCACGGCACCGAATGCCGGTCGTAAGCACGCGAGCAGTTCGTACAGAAGAGGAGCAATAGGCAGCAGACCGTCGTCCGCTTTAGCGTCGAACGACCATCCTAAAAAAAGGTCGGGACGGTTGCGATTCCAATTGACGCGCTCGATGTAAACCGTACCTATGTATTGAAGCGCATTCAGGAACAACAGGGAGCCGAGGACGTAAGCAGCGGTAAATCCCGTGCAGTACGCAAAAATCGTCAAACCGGATGGGATAATCGCCAAGCTGCGAATCGATGCTTTTATCCAGTGCAATTGTTTGATCGACGGGTGAGTCAACCCTTGAGCTTCCAGCTCTTCATCCGAAATCGGTGCGGGCACAGTCGCCTTGGAAGCCGACAGATCCAGCGAAAATATGTTTATCAGGTTCACTGTGTCGACGTTGCTCATTGCGTCTTTCCCTCGCTCATTCAAGCAGTTCTCGCGCCGTTGCATTGCCCGGGTCCAGTGCCAATACCCGTTCCGCGATCGCCTTTGCGTTCGCGGCATCGTGATCCTGCTGGAGGATACGGCAGCCCGGATAGCGAGCTTCGGAACGTCCGCGACGCGCGGAAAGCACACCATACAAGGCGATCACTCTTGCTGACAGATAGCGGCAATTGGTGCTTTCTCCACTCACATCGATGTTGCGCAACTTTCGAACCGGTTGCCCGGAACGTCGGTCGACGACGTGAGGAAGACTTCTTGATGGTCTGCTGGGAGGCGTAGGGCCGGACAGTTCTTGCTGATGCTCGTTGCGCGGTAACTCTGTCAACTTCCGTTCAAGCGCGATGTCCCTGCCTCGTGCGTCGAACAGCTTCACCCGGCAGGTGTTCATGTCGTCCGTTCCTGGACCTGCCATCGGAAATTTCCTGTCGCCGCCGCGCTTGCGGAACCGTACGGAACGCCGGCTGATCCACGTCAGACCGCGCTGGCAATGCATCGGACCAGCAGCGGCCGATGACAGCGTTCCGGCGCTATGGCCAGACGCCGCGAATGCCGCGCTAGGCGATTCCGGAGTCCTCGCCATCGCGCCCGCACAGCAGTCGCAGATCATGCACGAAGCCCTCGTAAGCGGCGCCCTGCTCTACCGCATCGGACAGGCGCAGGATCCACGACGGATGCACGGTCGCCATCGCGCGCCGGCCGCCGCCGAGGTCGAACCATTGCCCGCGCTGTTCCTGCAGACGAAAACCGTTGCCGAACACCGCAACCGCGGCGACTGCGCCGAGGCAGACGACTTGCGAGGGAGCGACCAGACGCAGCTCGTGTGCGAGCCAGCCGCTGCACGCTTCCGCATGACGTCGCAGCGGGTTCTTGTGCAGGCGCATCTTGCCGCGCTGCTCGAACCGGAAATGTTTTACGGCGTTGGTCAGGAACAGCGTGTTGCGATCGATGCCGAGTTCCGCGAGCGCACGATCGAGCAGGCGCCCGGCGGGACCGACGAAGGGCCGGCCCATCAGGTCCTCGCGGTCGCCGGGCTGCTCGCCGATCAGCATCGTGCGCGCCTCGCGCGGACCTTCGCCCGCGACGGCCTGCGTCGCCGGCTGCCACAGTTCGCAGGCGCGGCACTGGGTCAGCGCATCACGCAAGGTCGCGAGGCTGTCGGCGACCACCGGCGGCGGCGGCACCGCAGGTACCGGAATGCGCCGGCGCGGCGCCGACGCCTCGCGCGTGAGCATAGCCTCCACGTTCGCAGCGGACTGGTTCAGCAGCTCGGGAATGAGCCGGGCTTCGGGCAGATGCTTCCAGTAACGCTTGGGCATTTCCTGCTGCATCATCCGCGGGTTCGCGCGCGCAGGGTTGTAGATGTGCGCGAAGTAGGTGCGCCACAGTTCCTCGTTCGCGTCATCCGCCGGCGCTTCGTCACGACGCCCGCCGTCGCCGAGCACCAGCGTTTCGCCATCCCACGACGCGCGGCGATACGGCGTCACGATCGCCCAGCGCATGCCGGCGAAGCGGCGCACGAAGAATGGCGCGACACGGTCGACGATGAAATGTTCGGGCTCGAACCACGCGACGAACGCGTCGGTTTCTCCGGGCACGGCGCGGAAGCGCACGAATGCCTTCATCTTGTGCATATCGCGCTGCACCGCCTTGCGCAGCATCAGCGCACGGTTGACGTCCGCGTCGCTCGCGCGATCGAGCAATCCACGCTCGCCGTGGCGGAGCCGCCAGAGCACCCGGTAGAGCAAGGCGTAACGCTGCGGGTCGCGATGGCACAGCACCGCGTCGGCCAGTTCGACGAAGCCGGCCGGCACCGAGGGCGCCGGTTGCACGACCGGCGCGTCGAGCAGCGGTGCCGCCGGCAGCAGCGCGGCCTGGGCGTCGCAGGGCCAGTCGATCAGTTCGGGGGCGACCGCGCCACGCAGCCCTGCCCGAGCCGCGACGCGCCAGGCGTCGAGCGACCAGGCAGGATCGACCGCCGCCGCATACCGCATCAGTCGAACAGGCCGATCTGCGTCGGTGGGCGCTGCAACTGCTGACGCAGGCGACGCGGATCGTCCAGCTGTTGCTGCGGATGGTGATCCGGCAGCAGCACGAACGGCAGCACTTTGCGCAGCGGCACGCGCAAGCGCGCCAGATCGTCGGCCCGCAACGCGCCGCTGCGCCGCGACGCGATGATGCGCTGGACGTTGCGCGTGCCGAGACCGGGCACGCGCAACAGCATTTCCTTCGGCGCGCGGTTGATGTCGACCGGAAACCGTTCCGGGTGCCGCAGCGCCCAGGCAAGCTTCGGGTCGATGTCCAGATCGAGCATCGTTGCCGCGCCGACGCGCGGAGCGATCTCCTCGACCTCGAAGCCGTAGAAGCGCAGCAGCCAGTCGGCTTGATAGAGCCGGTGCTCGCGCGCCAGCGGCGGCGCACGCGGCGGCAGCCGCGATGGCGCGTCCGGGATCGGGCTGAACGCGGAGTAGTACACGCGCCGCAGGCGGAAATTGCCATACAGGTTTGCGCTGGCATCGAGGATCGTGCGGTCGTCCGCGGCGTCAGCTCCGACGATCATCTGCGTGCTCTGCCCCGCCGGCGCGAAGCGCGGCGCCTTCGGAGATTTCTTCGTCGGCGAGGTTTTCGGTTTCGTCGCGCCGGACGCGCCGCCGCCGCGCGCTTCCTTGCTTTCGTCGATGCGCCAGCGCAACTGCCCCATCGCGCTGCGGATGCTCGGAAGATCCTTCTCCGGCGCGAGTGCGGCGAGGCCTTCCGAGGTCGGCAACTCCACGTTGATGCTGAGACGGTCCGCGTAGAGCCCGGCTGCGGCCAGCAGCTCCGGCGAGGCTTCCGGGATGGTCTTCAGATGAATGTAGCCGCGGAATTTGTGTTCCTCGCGCAGGCTGCGCGCAACTGCGACGAGCTGTTCCATCGTGTAGTCGCCGTTGCGGATGATGCCGCTCGACAGGAACAGGCCTTCGATGTAGTTGCGCTTGTAGAAATCCAGCGTCAGCGCGACCACTTCGGCCGGCGTGAACCGGGCGCGCGGCACGTTGCTGCTGACCCGGTTGACGCAGTAGGCGCAGTCGTAGATGCAGAAATTGGTCAGCAGGATTTTCAGCAGCGATACGCAGCGGCCGTCCGGCGTATAGGAATGGCAGATGCCCATGCCTTCGGTACTGCCGATACCGCCGCTGCGCAGGGAATTGCGCTTGCCCGCACCGCTGGACGCGCAGGACGCGTCGTATTTCGCCGCGTCCGCGAGGACGGCAAGCTTCTTGATGAGTTCCATGGGTAGAAAACGTGCGGGTGCGGCCGAGGATGGTGGCTCCCAGTCTCAGGCATAGCGACACGTCATGGCGTTCAGAGTGCGGCCAATCGGGCGGCGCAGCGAAAAGCGGACGCCTGCTTCGATCGTGTTGCAACGGGCCGGAGTGTCAGGCCAGCCGCGATGCAGGCTAGGATCCGCACCTGAACCTCACGAATTCCGAACTGATGACCCGTTTTCTTCTGCTCACTGCCACGCGCCTGCTCGTTCTGACCATCGTCCCGCTCGCGCAGGCGGAACCCTGGCAGCGTCTCGGTCCGGACGGCGGTGAAGTCTCAGCGCTGGTCGCCTCCCCCGGCGGCAATGGTCGCGTCCTCGCGTTGACCTCCGGCGGACTGTTCAAGTCCGACGATGCCGGACGCCACTGGCAGGAAACGGGCGATGGTCTGGCACTGGAAACCACGTACGGTGGCTTGATCTCGCGCAGCGTGGTCTCGCCGCAGAGCCACTATCTGTTTGAAGCCGGCGTGCGCCTGATGCGCAGCGAGGACAACGGCGACAGCTGGACGCCGACCGGCCTGCGTCTGGTCGGCGGCGACAACGTCACCGCGATGCTCGCGATACCCGGTGGCGTGATCTATTCGTCGTATCTGGGCACCTTCCGCAGCAGCGATTCCGGCGCGACGTCCACGCCCGTGCAGGGGCTTCCGCCCGCGGGACAGCTGATCGGGGTCCTGCGCATGAATCCCGACAGCCTGCACCTGCTCGCCGGCGTCACGCTCCGCGCTACCGGAACGGCCGCGGTCTACCGCAGCACCGACCTCGGCCTGACCTGGTCGCCGCTGGAGTCGCTGGCCGAAAACGGCAGCGTCAGCGACATCGTGATGCTCGACGCACTGACCACCGTAGTCGCGCTCGACAGCCAACTGTTCGTCAGCACCGATCAGGGCGCGACCTGGACGCGGCGCTTCGAGCTGGAATCTGCGCGGCTGGCGCAGACCGCCTCTGGCGGCGCTGAGCTCATCGCGATGAACAGCCAGCAGTGCTTTCGCAGCAGCGACTTTTTCCTGACGACCCAACCCTGCGGCGGCGGCCTGCCGTTGGCAACCAACGGAAGCGTCGGCCTCGCCGACGTGGCCGCCGTTCCCGACGGCGGCAGCTACCGCGTGCTGGCCACGGCGCGCGGCGTCGGCGTAATCGCACTCGACAGCGCCGCGACCACGTGGGTACCGAGCATTACGCAGCTGCAGGCCGAACCGCGGCGCGGACTCGCGCTGTCGTCGACGGATCCGAACTGGATCTGGAGTGGTCGCCTGCGCAGCGACCGCAGCGCGCCCGCCCTGTTCCGCAGTACCGACGGCGGGCAAAGCTGGCAAGGAACACTGACGGGACGCGCCAATTTCATCCGCACGCTGGCGCTCGATCCGACGACTGACGCCACGCCGACCGCGCGGACGATCTATGCGGCCGGCGAAACCGTGCGCCTTTCTTTTCCACCGCCGGGCAGCGGCATCTTCAAGAGCGTCGACAACGGTGCGAACTGGCTCTCGCTCGACGAAGGTATTCCACCGGTCAACGGGTCACCGCAGTCGGGCGTGCGCCTCAGCGCGGTCCGCAAGCTGTTGCTGGATCCGCGCTCCTGCGCCAATCCGCCGGCCCAGGGTCCGTGCACGGCCGGTCCGCTCAACACCGTCTATGCACTGAGCAACGGCTCGGGCACCGACCGGCGCTTCCGCGTGATCAAGAGCACACAGGGCGGCGCGAACTGGATGCCAGTCGGCACGAGTCTTCCCGACGACATCTACGCAGGCACGTTCTTTCAGGGACTCCATCCGGCCGATCTCGAAATCGACGCCACCGGCACGTTGTATCTTTCGGTGTTCGTCGGCTATGACGACGGGAGCGCCGGCACGCCGACACCGACCATCACCAGCGGCGTGTTCCGCAGCGACGACGGTGGCCAGACCTGGACGCCGCGCAACGCCGGCCTGCCGCAGGTCGGCGACTCGGCGACGACGACGCGCGATGTGTTCGCGCTCGTAATCCATCCGCGCCAGCCCGGTGTGCTGTACGCCTCGACGATCGAAGCGGGCCAGTCCTCGCAGATCCATCTCAGCGTCGACAGCGGCGAGAACTGGAAAGGCATCGGCATCGAACTCAAAGACTGCGATGTGCGCGATCTGCAGATCGACAGCGCGGCGCCGCAGGTGGTGTATGCCGCGGGCATCGCCGTCAACGGCAGCAAGGGCTGCGTCTGGCGCAGCGAGGACGGCGGCTTCAACTGGACTTCACTCAGCACCGGCCTGCCGGTGCACGGCGTCTACGACCTGCGCCAGCAGCCGCAGGACCACCGCCGGCTCGTCCTCACGACGAGCAGCGGCCTGTGGCACGGCCTTGTGCCTTCGGACCGGATCTTCAACGACGTCGAGTCGTGATGCGTGGCGATACGCAGGAATGAATGAAGAGGCGTGAGAAACGAGTGAGCGGAAGCGCTTGATTGCTGCTACGCGTCTCTCACTCCGCTTCCCTCGTTCCGAGCTACTACGGCGAAATCAGCCGATAGCCGACGCCGGGCTCGGTGTGGATCCAGCGTGGTGCGCTCGCCTCATCACCCAGGCGGCGGCGCAGCCGGCCGATCGCGACGCGAAGATAGTGCGTGTCTTCCACATGTTCGGCGCCCCAGAGTTCGACGAGTATCTGCCGCTGGGTGATTACCATGCCCTGGTTGCGGACGAGCAGGGCCAGGATCTCGAACTCCTTGCGCGGCAACGCAATCGTGGCGCCATCCAGGTGCACTTCACGCCGCGCCAGGTCCACGCGCAACCGGCCGTCGTCGAATACGACCGGTACGGTCGGCGACGCCGAGGCCCGCAGCAGCACGCGGATGCGCGCGCCCAGTTCCTCCACACCGAACGGTTTCACCAGATAGTCGTTGGCGCCTGCGTCCAGTGCGCGCACTTTCTCGGCTTCGTGCGCGCGTGCAGAGAGCACCAGCACGGGCATCGCGGTCCATTCGCGCAGACGCCGCAGCACCTCTTGCCCGTCCATGTCGGGCAGTCCGAGGTCCAGCACCACCAGCGCGACCCGGCGGGTCGCCGCGAGCGTCAGCGCCTCGGCCCCGCTCGCGGCCGACAAGGTCTCGTAGCCCTGCGCCTGCAGGCTGATCTCGAGGAAGCGGCGAATCTGCCGCTCGTCGTCCACGATGAGAATCGATGCGGGGCCGGCCCCGGTCATGCGAGGACTCCCGCCGCAGCGCACGCGCGGTTCTGCCATCGCTGCACATCACACCTCGTCCTCGGTCGCCGCCGCGGGCATAGGCACGCCCGACAGCGGCAGGGTAATGCGGATGACGGTGCCGACCCCGCCTTCACCAGGCAGCGCCTCGACGGACCCGCCGTGCGCACCGATCATACCCTGACAGATCGACAAGCCCAGCCCCGTACCATGCTTGCCGCGATCGCCGCGTTCCACGGAATAAAACATGTCGAAGATGCGGCTGCGCTCCTCGGCCGGGATGCCGGGGCCGGCGTCGATCACGTCGATGCGGATTTCCTGACCCACCTGTTCGGCGCTCACGCGCACCGGCACGCCGGGTGGCGAGAATTTTGCCGCATTTTCCATAATGTTGAACAGGGCCTGCTCGATCAGCGCCGGATGCACGTAAAGCAGCGGCAGCTCGTCGACCGGCGCGCCGTGCTCGACGCGCACCTCGGGAAAAATCTTGCGCAGGCGCAGCACGCAGGAACCCACGATCTCGTCGACCGCCACCCAGTCGCGGGCGAGCTTGAGCGTGCCATGACCCAGCCGGGTCATGTCGAGCAGGTTCTGGATGTAGCGATCCAGGCGCTGGCCTTCAGACACGATGCCGTCCAGCAATTCATTGCGCTCCGTTTCCTCCAGACGCGCGCCGTAACGCTGCAGGCTCTCGGCCGATCCCAGCATGACGGCCAGCGGCGAACGCAGATCGTGCGACACCGACGACAGCAGCGCGGCGCGCAGGCGCTCCGTTTCACCCTGCAAGCGCGCACTTTCCAGCGCGTCGGCGAGACGGGTGCGGGCCAGCGCCTGGGCGATGTCATGGGTGATGGCCTGGATCAGATCGCGACGCTGCGACGACAACACCGTCTCCTCGGCCTCGAAGCGGATCGCGACCACGCCGAGCCGGGCGCCGTCGTCGATCAGCGGCAACAACCAGCAGGTCGCCGCGTTGAGGGTGTCGGTATAGCGGCCGGCCGGCTGATCGTGGTTCATGGCCCAGTCGGCGGCAGCGCGATCCGTCGTACTCAGGGTCATGGACGGCGGCGCTGCCGCCGCGGTCGCGAGCAGACCGGCGTCAGGACCGGGCGTCAGCACGGTCACTTCGGCGTCGAACGCCTGCGCCAGGGTCTTCGCACCGATCGCGGTGACCTGGCCCGCATCGGCCGCCGCCGCCAGTTCGCGCCCCAGTCTTCCGAGTATTCCCGCGTGCGCGTTGGCCTCACGCAGCATCTGCACCTGCAGCGACAGCCGCGTAGCCAGACGCGAGCAGATCAAGGCGGTCGCCAGAAACAGAACGACGGTCAGCGCATCGCTGCCGTTGGCGATGACCAGGGTGTAGCGCGGCGGCGCAAAGAAAAAGTTGTAGCCGAGAAAACACACGATCGCGCTGAACACCGCGACGCTCATGCGTGAACGCACCGCCACGACGAGCACCGCCACGGTGAACAGCTGGGACAGATTGGACACCGACAGGACCCGGTCGGCCAGATGAGCCAGCACGAGGGCCACCAGGGATACGACCAACGCAAAACCGTAATCACGCAACGGCGCCTTCGGTGTCTGCAGCAACGCGCGACGCGAGCGGGCCCGTGCCATCGGCGTGGCGACGATCGTGAGCTCGAAATGCGCACCGCGCATCAGCAGTTGCTGGGTCAGCGTGCGGTTGAACAGACGCGCCAACGGACGCTCACGCGTGCGGCCGATGACGATGGTCGCGACACCGTTGCGGCCCGCATAGCCGAGCAGTTCGTCCACCACGTCGACGCCGCGCAGGGTTTCGGTGGTGCCGCCCAGACGCCGCGCGAGGCGCAAGGCCGTGTCCAGGCGCGTGCGGTGGTCCGCGTCGTTGCCGGCACGGCCGGCGTCCACGTAGACGACGGTCCACGGCGCGTGCCGGCGTTCGGCGATGCGCCGCGTGATCCGCACCAGGTATTCGCTGTTCTCGCTGCCGTCAATGGCGGCCACTACGCGGCGGCGCACCGGCACAGGGCCACTGCCCTGCGCGGCCTGGTATTCGCGCAGGTCGGCGTCGACCCGATCGGCAACCGCCTGCACGGCCAGTTCGCGCAGCGCGGTCAGATTGGACGCGGTGAAGAAACGTTCGAGCGCGCTCGCGGCCAATTCGGGCAGATAGACCTTGCCCTGGCGCAGGCGCGCGATCAGCTCGCGCGGCGGCAGATCGATCAGCACCACGTCGCTCGCGCGATCGAAGAACGCGTCCGGTACCGTTTCGCGCACGCGCACGCCGCTGATCTGCTGCACGACGTCGTTGAGGCTTTCCAGGTGCTGGATGTTGACCGTGGTATAGACGTCGATGCCGGCGCCGAGCAACTCCTCGATATCCTGGTAGCGCCGCTCGTGCCGGCTTCCCGACACGTTGCGGTGGGCCAGTTCGTCGACCAGGATCAGCTGCGGCTTGCGTGCCAGCGCCGCATCGATGTCGAACTCGTCGTGCGCCCGGTCGCCGGTCGCGGCGCGGCGCGGCAGCAACTCCAGACCGTCCAGCAAGGCTTCCGTTTCGGCACGCCCGTGCGTTTCCACGAGGCCGACAACGACATCGATACCCTGCCGCATGAGCTCCCGCGCCGCGGAGAGCATCGCGAAGGTCTTGCCCACCCCCGGAGCAGCGCCGAGGAACACCTTGAGCTGGCCGGCTTCCTCGCGTTCGATCTGCTCGAGCAGGGCGTCGGCCTTGGCGCGGCGGGATCGGTTGTCGGCAGTGGGCGCTTCGGGCATCGCGATCGCTCGCAGGTCACGGGTAAGAAAGCGCATCGCCGCCGCGCCGCGCTGGGGAATGCACTGGACGACGACGGCGATGCAGCAGGGTTACTTCTTCGAGCTGCGCGCGTCCAGTGCCAAATTCAGCGCCAGCACGTTGACGCGCGGTTCGCCGAGCACGCCCAGCGTACGCTTCTCGGTATGGCTATGGACCAGCGCGGCGACTTCATCGGCCGGCAGTCCGCGCGCCTGCGCCACGCGCTTCACTTGTAGTTGCGCACCGGCCGGCGACACGTGCGGGTCGATGCCCGAACCGGACGCCGTGATCAGGTCGCCAGGCAGGGATAGTGCCGGAACGCCGTCCCGCGCCGCCACCGCGGCCGAATCCCTGGCCATGCGTTCACGCAGTGCCGGATTGCTGCTCGCCAGGTTGCTGCCCGACAAGGCCTTGGGGTCGAAGCCGGCCGCCGAGGGACGCGTTTGGAAATAGCGCGCGTCGGCAAATGGCTGCGCGACCAGACTCGATCCGACCACGCGGCCGTCGCGCTCGATCAGGCTGCCGTTGGCCTGATGCGGAAACAGCCATCCGCCCAGCAGCGTGGCAATGGCCGGGTAAACCAGGCCACAGACCACGACGAACAGCGCGCTGCCGGCCAGCGCGGGCCAGGCGCCACCGCCGCCGTTGTCGAGCATACTTGTGGATTTCACAGCATTCATGGCTTTCTCCAGAATCGTTTCAGCGCGCGCCGGTGACGGCGGCGAGCAACAGGTCGATCAGCTTGATGGCGACGAACGGAAGCACGACGCCACCGACGCCGAACACCAGCATGTTCCGGCGCAGCAGCGACTCGGCGCTGCCCGGCTTGAACGACACGCCGCGCAGGGCCAGCGGGATCAGCGCCGGAATGATGGCCGCATTGAAGATCAGCGCGGCCAGCACGGCGTTGACCGGTCCGGACAGGTGCATGATGTCCAGCGCCGCCATGCCCGGAATCGCCGCCACGAAGATCGCCGGAATGATGGCGAAATACTTCGACACGTCGTTGGCGAGCGAGAACGTCGTCAGCGCGCCGCGCGTGATCAGCAACTGCTTGCCGATCTCCACGACCGACAGCAGCTTGGTCGGATCCGAATCGAGATCGACCATGTTGCCGGCTTCTTTCGCGGCCTGCGTGCCCGAGTTCATGGCCAGGCCGATGTCGGCCTGCGCCAGCGCCGGCGCATCGTTGGTGCCGTCGCCGACCATCGCGACGAGGCGTCCTTCCGCCTGCTCCGCCCGGATCCGGGCGAGCTTGTCTTCGGGCTTGGCTTCGGCCATGAAATCGTCGACACCGGCTTCGGCGGCAATAGCAGCCGCGGTCAGCGGGTTGTCGCCCGTGATCATGACGGTGCGCACGCCCATCGCACGCAGCCGGGCGAAGCGCTCGCGCACGCCGTGCTTGACGATGTCGGCCAGGGCGATGACGCCGAGCACGCGGCTACCGTCGGCGACGACCAGCGGCGTGGCACCGCCGCGGGCGATGCGATCAACCGCCGCATCCAGGTCGGACGGGATGGCTACCTGCACGGTCTTTGCCCAGCCCACAATCGCGCTTTTCGCGCCTTTGCGGATGTGGCGCGCGCCGAGATCGACACCCGACATGCGCGTCTCCGCACTGAAGGGCACGAACACCGAGCCGCTCGTATCGCCGGCGCTCGCGCCCTGTGCCTGAGCGAGCGCGACGATCGACTTGCCTTCCGGCGTCGGGTCCGCCAGTGATGCAAGCAACGCCGCCTCGCGCAGATCTGGTATACGCGCACCGCCGACCGCGGTGAATTCGGTCGCGCGGCGGTCGCCCAGCGTGATCGTGCCGGTCTTGTCCAGCAGCAGCGTGTCGATGTCGCCGGCCAGCTCCACGGCCTTGCCGGACTTGGCGATCACGTTGGCTTCCAGCGCGCGGTTCATGCCCGCGATGCCGATGGCCGGCAGCAGGCCGCCGATCGTGGTAGGAATCAGGCAGACCAGCAGCGCGACGAGCACGACCACGTCAATGTGCACATTGGCAAATTGCCCCATCGCGGGCAAGGTCACGACGACGATGAGGAACACGAGGGTCAGCGCCGCGAGCAGGACCGTGAGTGCCAGCTCGTTCGGGGTTTTCTGGCGCTGCGCGCCTTCGACCAGCGCGATCATGCGATCGAGGAAGCTCTCGCCCGGCTGTGCGGTGACGCGCACCTTGATCTCATCGGACAGCACGGTCGTACCGGCGATGACACCGGAACGGTCGGTGCCGGCTTCGCGCAGAACCGGAGCGGATTCGCCGGTAACCGCCGCCTCGTTGATGGAGGCCACGCCTTCGACGATTTCGCCATCGGCCGGGATCTGCTCGCCGGCACTGACCACGACGATGTCGTCCGGGCGCAGTTCGGCGGCGGGCAGGTATTCGAACTGGCCGTTGCGCCAGCGCCGGCCCACGAGTTGCGAGCGCGCCGCACGCAGGCTGGCGGCCTGGCCGCGGCCACGCGCTTCCGCCACGGCCTCGGCAAAATTCGCGAACAGCACGGTGATGAGCAGGATGAGGGCGACGACCATCGGGTACAGCCACGGCTGGCCCTTGACGATGGCCTGCACCGACAGCGCCGCGGTAATGACGGTGCCGACGAGCACCACGAACATCACCGGATTCTTCATCGCCGTGCGCGGCGTGAGCTTGATGAATGCGTCGCGCACGGCTTCCTGCAGCGCCTGCGCCGTGAAGCGGGCCGCGTGCGCCTTGACGCCATGACGGGATGAGGTTTGCATGATTGTTCTCGATGCGATTTATGGAAACTCTGAATATTTCGGAATTCGGTATGCCGAGAGCATTAAGCCCTCCCCTTCAAGGGGAGGGTTGGGTGGGGATGGGGTTGATGTTGCTCCGGCGGGAAAAGCGCCTGTGCAAGCGCGAATGCAGCGCTTTACGCCACGTCCCCAAGTCGCGCGAACACCATCCCCACCCAAACCCTCCCCTTGAAGGGGAGGGCCTTTCACGGCCTTTGCAAGTTGCATTAGCATTTGCTGGACGCCCTAAGTCGGCGATCAGCCACTCGAGAGCATCAGTTGCTCGCCTACGGTGCCCAGCACGAGCGCAGGCAGGTAGGACAGCACGGTGATCAGCACGATGACGGCGATCATGGTGGCGCCGAAGGTGGCGGTCTCGATGTTCAGGCTGCCCGAGGTCTGCGGGGCCTGGCGCTTGCGCGCCAGACTGCCGGCGACCATCAGCGGAATGATCAGGCACGGATAACGGCCGAGCAGCAGCGCAGCCGACGCGGTGAGGTTCCACCAGTAGGTCGCGTCACCGAGTCCTTCGAAACCCGAACCGTTGTTGGCGTAGGCCGAGGTGTACTCGTAGAACACCTGCGCGATGCCGTGCAGACCGGGATTGGAGTTGCCGGCCACATCCGGGATCACCAGCGCCAGCGCGGTGAAGCCGAGGATGGTCAGGCTCTGCAGCACCACGAGGAACGACAGCAGGCGCACCTCGGCGGTTTCGAGCTTGCGACCGAAGACCTCCGGTGTTCGCCCGATCATCAGGCCTGCGATGAAGATGCTCAGCAGCAGGAACACCAGGAAATTCACCATGCCGCAGCCGATGCCGCCCCAGATCGCATTGATCAGCATGTTCGTCAGCGCGACCGTGCCGGCGAGCGGATTCAGCGAGTCGTGCATGGCGTCGACGGAACCGTTGGAGGTCTGGGTCGTCACCGCCGCCCACGTGGCCGACGCCGATGCGCCGAAGCGCACTTCCTTGCCTTCCAGGTTGGGGCCGGGTGCGGCCAGTCCGGTCGTGGCCGCGTTGGGCTGCTGTTCGGAATACAGCGCCGCGCCGACCGACACCAGCGACAGCGTCGCCATCACACCGAACACCAATGCGGTGAGCCGGCGCCGCCCGGTGAATGGCCCGAGCATGAACACCACGGCGAGCGGGATGATCACGATGCCGATGATCTCCAGCGCGTTCGCGAGCGGGGTTGGATTCTCCAGCGGCACCGCACTGTTGGGCCCATACCAGCCGCCGCCGTTGGTGCCCAGCTGCTTGGTCGCGACCATGGCCGCCACCGGGCCGACCGGAATGGTCTGCTCAGTCATGCCGGCGCTGGTGTCGATGGGTTGCGCCGTCTTCGCGCCGGCGAACGTGCTGGGCACGCCTTGCATCGTCAGAGCCAGAGCCAGCAGCAGCGACAGCGGCAGGAATACGCGCAGCGTCAGCCGCGTCACGTCGACCCAGTAGTTGCCCAGGTCGCGCGCCTCGCCTTCCTGCGCGGTGGCGGCGTTGCGGCCGCCGAACAGGCCGCGCAGCATCGCCGCGGCAATGCCCAGGCCCATCATCGGCGTCAGCACCTGCAGGCTCACGATGCCGATCATCTGCGACAGATACGACAGCTGCGCCTGGCCGGAGTAATGCTGCTGGTTGGTATTGGTCAGAAACGAGATCGCAGTGTGCAGCGCAAGATCCCAGCGCATGCCCGGGATGTTGTCCGGGTTGAGCGGCAGCAGATGCTGGAACATGAAGACCAGCCAGGCGAACACGCCCAGCACGGCGTTGCTGAGCAGAAAGGCCAGCGCGTAGCCGCGCCAGGTCATGCCCTGCTGCGGGTCCACGCGCAGCAAACCGTAGATCATGCTCTCGATCGGCGCGAACACGACATCGGTGCGGCTCGCATCGCCCTTGAGCACGCGCGCGAGGTAGCGCCCCAGCGGCCAGGCCAGCGCCACCGACAGGGCAAGAATCAGAATCACTTCAGCCACGGCACGCTCCCGATCAGAACTTGTCCGGCCGCAGCAGAGCGACCAGCAGGTAGCCCCCGAGCGCGAGGCTCAGGAGGAGGAGAAAAACGGTCAATGCGCTCATGGCGCCCCCTTGTGCAATGTTTTTAAAGTGGAAAAAGCCACGCGCGTGCGGACGGTCTGTGGTCAGAAGTTCCAGGTCACCGCAGCCTCGAAACGGCTGCCGGCGACGCCCGGGAAAATGCGTTTCGCGCTGTCGGTGGTCCAATGGCCGGAAGCGCGCAGATCGACGCTGCCGAGGGCGTAGACGGCCGAGAGCTGGGCGCGGCTGTAGCTGTCGCCGTAGGCATCGTCGAGGTCGTAATGCGCCGCCACCGTTTCCAGACGGAACTCATCGGTGATCGGGAACCTGGCCCCGACTTCGAGGTAGATGCCGCGCTCGCCGGTGGCCAGCGCGTTTTCCGACCAGCCCAGCATCGCCCACCAGCGCTGATCCAGCGTCAGGGTGGTGATGACCTCGTTGTAGTCGAGGTTCAGCGGCTCGCGCGTACCGGGATAAGTGAAGCGCGTGAGATTCACGTCGAGGTTCCAGCGTTGCGCAAACGTGCGGTTCCAGCCGGCGACCAGATCGACTTCGGCATCGCTGCCGACGGCATCGCCGTAGTCCACCGTCGACGCCCAGGCCGCGCCGTAGAAACCTGAATCGAACGCCAGCTTGCCGCCGACCTGCGGAGCCGCGTCGCCCTGGGTCTGGGAAATGCCGCGGAACACATAGTCGCTCGTCAGCGTGGCGGAACCGCTGAAGTCGACGGCCCAGGCACACGGGGCCGCAAAGCCGGCGACTACAGCCATCGCGGCACGGAGATAATTTTTGGCAGTAGCCTTCATCGCCACAGAGACTCTTTCTCGACTCCGGAATGGAGCGGGGAAAGTGTCTGCCTGGGCGGCGTAAACAAACTAGATGCAATACCGACCGTGGGCGTAACAGGAACGTAAAATCGTAGCGCCGAACCGGTTTTTCATAGTCCTGCAATGACGCCCAGGATGCTGAGCGGTCCGCGCCGGGGCGTGCGGCAAATCAACGCGGCAGCTGCGCCGCGTCGCACACGGCGAAGGGAATTCGGTGCTGGAGCGAATACTTCAACGACGTCGATGCGGCTGCATGCAAGAAACGGATGGTTCCGGCCAGCGCCGCGGCCTACGATCACGTTTTGCCATCAAGAGCAGCAAGCCGTGGACGCCACCATTCCGAAGGACGGTTCTCCACCAAGGACCGACGAAGCAACTCAGGCCCCGCTCGCCGAACGTATCGCCGCCCTGCCCTGGCCGACGGTGTCCGAGGTGCTGGACGCGCACGGCAACGCATTGGTTCCCGGCCTGCTGTCGGGAGAGGAATGCGCGGCACTGACCGCGCGCTACGACGAACAAGCCGCATTCCGCAGCCGCGTCGTCATGTCGCGCTACGGCTTCGGCAGCGGCGAGTACAAGTATTACGCCTATCCGCTGCCGGCAGTCGTGCAGGATCTGCGCGCGGCGTTCTATCCGCGCCTCGTCGCCACCGCGAACCGCTGGAACGAAATCCTGGATAACCCCGTGCGCTATCCAGCGTCGCACGCGGACTTCCTCGCGCGCTGCCACGAAGCCGGCCAACAGCGCCCGACGCCGCTGATGCTCAAATACGGCAGCGGCGACTACAACTGCCTGCACCAGGATCTCTACGGCGAACACGTCTTTCCGCTGCAGGTCGCCATCCTGCTGTCGCAGCCCGGCCGCGATTTCAGCGGCGGCGAATTCGTGCTGACCGAGCAGCGTCCGCGCCAGCAGTCGCGTGCCGAGGTCGTGCCGCTGCAGCAGGGCGATGCGGTCGTCTTCGCCGTGAGCCACCGGCCGGTCAGCGGCGCGCGCGGCAGCCATCGCGTCACGCTGCGGCACGGCGTCAGCCGCGTGCGCTCAGGAAGGCGCTTCACGCTGGGACTGATCTTCCACGACGCGACCTGAGGAGAAAGCGGAAGCCATGCGATCGGGCACGCCCTCTCGACGGCAACGGCGTCGGACAGGCCGCCTGCGACATAGGCGCGTTTGAATTCGCGGATACGATCTTCACCGACGAGTTCGAAGTTCCCGCGGCGAAGCGGCAGCACTGGCCCCGACCTCCGTGTTGCGCGACGATCGCCGCGGGCCATGAGGCCCACGCGCGGAGCCTGCCGATGTCGCTACGCCTGTATGCCGGAGCCAGCGGCTATTCGTTCAAGGAATGGAAAGGCGTGTTCTATCCCGCCACACTGAAGTCCGACGCGATGCTGGCCTGGTACGCCGAGCGCCTGCCGACGGTCGAGCTCAACAACACCTTCTATGCCATGCCGCGGCTGGCCAACGTCGAACGCTGGGCGGCGAGCGTTCCCGCGCGCTTCCGTTTCTCGATCAAGGCACCCGGCGCGATCACGCACAAGGCCCGGCTCAAACCCGACGCGTACGAGGCGCTCGATGCGTTCTATGCGGCAATCGGCGCGCTCGGCAGCAAACGCGGACCTGCGCTGTTCCAGCTGCCGCCAGCGATGAAGAAGGATCTTCCACGCCTGCAGGATTTCCTGCGGCAGTTGCCGGACGATCACCGCGCCGCGTTCGAGTTCCGCCACGACAGCTGGTTCGCGGACGAGGTCTATGCCGCGCTCGCCGACGCGGGCGCGACGCTCTGCGTGTCGGAGCGCGAGGATGCGAGCGCGCCGCCATTGCTCGACAACGCAAACTGGGGCTACGTAAGGCTGCGCCTGGAAACGTATACGAAGCCGCAATTGAAGGCCTGGTGGAAACGCCTGAGCGCCACGGCGTGGAAGACCGCCTACGTGTATTTCATGCACGAGCCTACGGCACCGGACTATGCCGCGACGTTGCTGCAGATTGTCGAGGATGGCTAGCCGCGGATCACGGCTTCGCGTCGGGCTCCGCGATCGGATTGCCGCCATTGCCGCGCTTCGCCTTTTTGTTATCCGCGAAATTCAGCACGGTCAGCACCAACAGCGTCAGCAAAGTGACCGCGAGCGACAGCACGTAATAGCCGAAACCGACCGCGACGCCGACTATGGCAACCATGAGCAGTGACGCCGCGGTGGTGATGCCGGCGACCGTGGCGCCCGAGCGTGCGGCGAAGATGGTACCGGCGCCGATGAAGGCGACGCCAGAAACGACGGATTCGACGAGACGCAGCGGATCGATGGTGATGAAGGTGCTGCCGCGATAGCGCGAATCGAACATCAGCAGTTCGCCGATTTCGATCAGCAAGGTCGCCGCGCCGGCCACGAGCATGTGGGTGCGGAATCCCGCAGGCCTGTCCTTGAGTTCGCGCTCGTAGCCGATGACGCCGCCGAGCACCATCGCATAGGCCGTACCGGCGACGACCCACCATTGATTCATGATATCCATGAGCCCGACGGTGACGGCGCCGCCGTCAATCTGGCGTCAACGCCCGGCGCGAGCATTGCTCAACCGGCGGGAATCATTGGCAGACCGCGGCAGCGGGCTGCGCATCGCCGCGCGGCGCACCCGGCACTAAGAGAGACTCGCGTTTTTTTGCGGGCTCCTCTTTCGCCCGGGGGTCGCCAGCCGTGCCGTTTCCGGATTGCATGACTGGATCAACCCCGTCTACCATGCGGCGATATGCGTTCTTCCTACCCTCAGCGAAATGAGACGAGCAGTCGACGCGGTGCGTTGACGTTGCTTGCCTTGATAGCGCTGGTGGGGTTGATGCTGTTCGAAGCGACCGCACAGGCCCATGGTCACAGCCATCGGCATTCCGCCACGGCGCACTCACAAGTCGAACCAGATGCGCATGCCGGCAATAGCGCGTCGGCGGAGAACGGCGCGACCGATGAGGAGGACGGGCACTCCCATAGTGGTGACCCGCTCAAGGATCTGCTGACCCTGGGCCACAATCACATCGGCAGCAGCTGCCCAGGTCTGCCGCCCGCGGCATGGATTCTGGCCGCTGCGCCCCACGTCTCACAGCCGGTTGTGTCCTGGCCCGACCGCGCCCCGGGCGATAGTCCGCCCGACAACCCCTTCCGACCTCCGATCGCCTGATTCCCCCTGGCGTTGCGGCCGCTTCTAAAGCTGCCGTTTTACCGTGCGCATCGCGCGCGGGTCATCATCTGTTGATCGGAGAATTTCCGTGTTCCGTTTCCTTTGGATCGGACTCGCCGTTGTGGCGTGTCCTGCGTTGGCTGCTTTGGCGGCCGGCACACCCGTACCTGCGCCCGTCGTATCAACGGCCTCGACGATGCCATCACTTACCTTGTCGGACGCGGTTGCCCGCGTGCTTCAGGACAACCCGGCGCTTAGGGCCGCCTCGTTCTCATTGCGTGTACAGGATGCGCGCCGCGACCAAGCC